>ONBR01000004.1 GCA_900316105.1 uncultured Olsenella sp. | reverse complement strand
TTTTGGCGCAGCGTCGTTTTGACTGGTAATGGCACTTATGCATCGAGTTGGAGCGATTGAGCCGTGTTTTGGCGCAGCGTCGTTTTGACTGGTAATGGCCCTGCATTGTATTGCGAGGCGCCCCACCGGCATGTGGCCTGTTTGTGGCCACATGCCGGTGGGGCGCCTCGCTAGAAAAACAACCATTGCCGGTTATTGATAGTTCATCGGCTGCTTGGATCGCGTCGCGAATGTTGGTGTCATAGCGAATGGGTCCGATTGGTAAGCGGAACGGCCATCGCTAGAGATCGCGGGCGTAGAGGTAGCAGTCGAGCGGCATGCCCCTGCCGCCCGCGCCGGCGCCGATGGCGCGCTCGCCGACCCGCTCGAAGCCGCGGTGCTCGTAGAACTGGTAGGTGCAGTTGGAGTCGGTGTAGAGGTAGACGTGCCTGCCCGCCTCGCGCCGGACGAGCTCGTCGAGGAGGAGCGTGCCGATGCCCTTGCCCTTTGCCCGGGGGTCGGCCGCGAGCAGGCAGATCTCGCCGTCGACGCGGCGGCCGGCGGTGTAGGAGGCGAGCATGTCGCGGCAGGCCTCGTGGTAGGACGCCTCGGCGTGGCGCGCCGCGAGTCCCACGGCGCCCACGAAAAGGCGACGCGGCCAGGTGCGGTAGGGATGTGGCTCGCCTGCGATGTCGGCGAAGAGGGCGCCCGCCAGACTGCCATCCTCGTAGGCGGCGATTGCCTGGCTGGCGTGGACGAGCTCTCCGGCCACGAAGAAGCGGCCGTACAGGGAGAGGGCGAGGCGGCTGCTCATGTACTGGTCGAAGTGCATGCCCGCAATGGAGTACTCGGCAAGGCGCGCCGAGTCGCGTGGGTCGAAATCCCTAATCTCGATGGCCATGGGTCATCCTTCCTGCGTCTGCGTTCTGCGGCATAAGTATGCCATCCATCGCGGCCGCTGGGCAAAGCTCAGCCGAGCGTTAGCCGAACATCTCGCTCACCTCGACCAGCCGGACATTGCCCCGACGGCGTGCGTCCTCCTCGCATTCGTCGGTGAAGCCGGACTTCGAGAAGACCATCAGCCTCACGTCCTTGGCCTCTTCGTCTATCAGCCTGGCCCGACTCGCCAGTACGCCAATCACGTCCGGCCCGACATGCGCAGACTCTGCCCATGACGACGGCCATGAACTCGGGCGGGCTCACATGGGCCTTCGTGGGCTAGCCATAGGGGGTACTCCCTTATGGATAAGGGAGTACCCCCTATGGCTAATGGCTACAGACTAAGCTGGTGGAGCCCTAGCTCTCGTTTAGTAGACCTCAATACCCAGCTTCCGGATTGCCTTCCTGTCTGCCTCATCATCGTCGTCGGTAATGACGCCGGTGAAGTCCGTCAGTCGGGCATAGCGGTACTTGCCCTGGGTATGGAACTTGTGAGAGTCGGCCACCAGATAGGTGCGCTGGGTGTTCTTCAACACGGTCTGCTTGACGGTGCCATCCTCCAGGTCAAAGGTTGCAACGCTGTTGTTGGCCACGTTGAGCTCCAGAGTGCCCAGGAAGGCCAGGTCAAAGCTCATGTTGCTCAGGGCCTGCACCGTGGCGGCCCCCACGAAGCCGTTGAGCTCCAGGTTGACCTTGCCGCCGGGGCACTGGGCCTCGATGTTGCCGCCCGCTGCGACCTTCTTTACCGCATCCAGCATGTTTGAGACGACGATGATCTGCTTGTTGCTGGTTGCCAGGAGGTTGGCCAGGTAGATGTTGGTGGAGGAGATGTCCAAAAAGACCGTCTGACCGTCCTCGATGAGGCTCAGCGCCTTCTTTGCGATCTCGAGCTTCTGTTCCTTGAAGTCGTCGACACGGGACATGACGATGCGATTGTGGGGCTCGTCCTCGATGCTCACGGCACCACCGTAGACGCGCTGAAGCTTTCCCTCGGCGCCCAGCTGCTGCAGATCCTTGCGGATGCTGTCCTCGCTCACGCCGAAGCGCTCTGCGAGTGCAGTGGTGGTGACGCGCCCCTTCAATGCCACTTCACGAAGTATCGCGTCATGCCTTTCGGTCTTGAACATGTAAGCTTCCCTCCATTGGCATGAAATTATCGTTTCATCCCATTATGGACGAAAATGTACTCAATTTGTTTCAGATTTATCAAGTACAACCAATAGAATGAATAATGAAACGAATATAATGCTTAATAAAATTCTAATACGTGCAATTATACTCAAAAATTAATACAATATTGAGAATATATCAATATTGTATGCATATTTTTATTTCGCCTGGCTGACGGGTACGTTTCATTTCTGCAGGAGATATTCGACGAAAGGCAAACCGCTTAGGACTCTATCGGAGATTTGTTTAAGAAGTTCCACGAAAATGCTAACGAACAATATTGAACGATTCAGAAAACGAGTTTTGTAACCATCAGACCCATCGGTAAATTTTTTACCATATTTGATAAAAACGCGACATCGAGAGCTTGGTAACTGCTGAAGGAAACGTGAACAGCCTATAACGACCTAATGGGATGCTTACCAAGCTGGCTATACTTCGAACACAGAATATTTGAAATGGGCTCGGCTCGAGGGTATGCTGCCTTGGGTGTCGAGCTGAAGGTGTCAGGGGGAATTATGGCCGCAAAGATCGTCGTTGCATGTGGAGCGGGAGTTGCCACGTCGCATGCCGTGGCTTCGCGACTGAAGAAGCTTCTATCTGCGAGGGGCGTCGAGGCAGAGATCGAAGCAGTTGCTGCGGAGAGCCTGCCAGGTGCTCTTGAGGGCGCGAATGCCTACGTCGCTGTCGTCAAGACTGACGCCGAGTACGACATCCCCACCTTTAACGGCGTTGCCTTCCTGACCGGCATGGGCCAGGAGGAAGAGCTCAACAAGCTCATCGCGGCCCTCCCGGAGTGAGACATTAGGGACGGAGCATTCTGTCTCTGAGACAATAGGGACGGAGCAAACTGTCTCTGAGACAATAGGGACGCAGAGACAATAGGGACGCAGAGACAATAGGGACGGAGCTTAGTGTCTTATTTGACACGGGGCTCCGTCCCTCTTTTCGTTTTTGCATGAGACAGTAGGTGCATGAGACAGTAGGGACGGAGCAAACTGTCTCTGAGACAAAGTGCTCCGTCCCCAATGACTCTGAGACAAAGTGCTCCGTCCCCAATGACTCTGAGACAAAGTGCTCCGTCCCCAATGACTCATTGACTCTGAGACAAAGTGCTCCGTCCCTAATGACTCATCAGGGAGAGGGCGACGCGGAGGCCGTCGGTGGCAGCGCTCATGATGCCGCCGGCATAGCCCGCGCCCTCGCCGCAGGGCCAGAGACCCGCTGTCGACACGGACTGCAGGGTCTCCTCGTCGCGCGTCACGCGGACGGGGGAGGAGGACCTGGTCTCGACGCCCGTCAGCACGGCGTCAGCGGTATTGAAGCCGTGAAGCTTCCGGTCCATGAGGGGAATGGCCCTGCGCAGGGTGTCCGTGATGTAGCTGGGTAGGCACTCGTCGATAGAGGACCAGGCCACGCCACGCGGATAGGTTGGCTGGACCTGGCCGGCTCCCGTCGATGCCCTACCCTCCAGGAAGTCTTCCACCAGCTGGGCCGGTGCCACGTAGCCACCCCCACCCAGCTCGAATGCCCTGCGCTCACAGGAACGTTGGAGCGCAACGCCAGCGAGTACGTCCTCGCCGGGCAAGTCCTCGGGAAAGACATTGGCCAGAAGGCCGGAATTCGCGTTAGTGCCGGCGCGGTCGGACAGGCTCATGCCGTTGGTAACCACGCCGTCCGGTTCGGACGCCGCGGCTACCACGTAGCCGCCTGGGCACATGCAGAAGGAGTAGGCCGTCCGGCCGCTGTCCAGGTGGGCCACCAGCTTGTAGGGCGATGCCCCCAGGGCGGGGTGTCCCGCCGCGGGTCCGTACTGGGCACGGTCGATGGTAGCCTGCAAGTGCTCGATGCGGACACCCATGGCGAAGGTCTTTCTTTCCAGGGTCACGCCCGAGTCGCGCAGGAGTTCAAAGACGTCGCGGGCTGAGTGTCCGCAGGCCAGTACCAGCTGGTCGCAGGGGAGGGTCTCTTCCCGACTGATGCCCAGGTCGTCCGTCTGCGACAGGGTGACCGACCTCACGTGGCCGTCCGAGATGCCCATGCCGCAGAGTCTGGTGCCAAAGCGGACCTCGCCGCCCGCGTCGGTGATCCTCTTGCAGATGTTGGTGACCACCTGGGGGAGGACGTCGCTGCCTACGTGGGGCTTTGCGTCCCAGAGAATCTCCCTCTGGGCGCCCGCCTCCACGAAGGTCTCCAGAATGTAGCGGTGGGCCAGGCTCTTTGTGCCCGTCCCCAGCTTGCCGTCAGAGAAGGTGCCGGCTCCGCCCAGGCCAAACTGTATGTTGCTCTCGGGGTCGAGCTGGCCCGTCTGATTGAAGCGCTGGATGTCGGCCGTGCGGCGGCTGGCATCCTGCCCACGCTCCACTAGGATGGGCTCCAGGCCCGCCTCGGCCAGGGCCAGGGCGCAGAAGAGGCCCGCGCAGCCTGCGCCGATCACGATGGGTCGCTGCGAAGACGTGCCCTTGACCTCTGCGGGTAGCTCGAAACGCTTGTCGGAAGAAACGCGAACGCCCCTGTCGTCGTGGCGCTTTGCCAGGCGCTGAAGCAGGGCCCGCTCGGCGTTGGAGCCTCCGCGTAGCTGGACCCGAACCGTGTAGGTAAAGCGGATGTCGCTCTTCTTTCGGGCGTCGATGGAGCGCTTGCGCGGCTCAAGGGAGGCCAGGTCGTCCGGTGTCAGGTGCAGCCTACGCAGGATGGCCTTGCGCAAGACCCTCTCCTCGGACTGGATGCTGCCATCCAGCCTGTTCAGGGGAATGTGAATGTTGGAGACGTCGAGCATGGGTGACCTTTCCTCGTTTGTCTTGCGCAGGCAGGGGCTAGCGACTCGTCACTGATGCGTATGGCCCTGCGGCCCTGCGGCACGTCACGTCGGGGCACTGGGCCCGTCGGGGCGTTGGACCCGCCGGGGACCTACAGATCCCTGGCCGCTGCCCCACCCGCTACCATAGCGCTCTTCCAGGTCCAGGCCAGGTTGAAGCCACCGCAGTCGGCGTCCACGTCCAAGGCCTCACCACAGGCAAAGAAGCCCGGTTGGGACTTTGCCTCCAGGGTCTGGGCAGTGAAGCCCCCGACGCTCAGACCTCCCGACATAACCTGAGCATGGGCCGCGTCGACCGTGCCCGTGACCGTGAGCCGGTAGGCCTTGACGAGGTCGATGAGCCTCTGTGGGTCGCCTGCGGACAGCCTTTCCAGGAGGGCGGCCAGGTCTGGATCGAGGACCCCGTCCAGGCAGCCGGGACGGAAGGTTCCCTTGCCCCGGTCGTCCATGAGGGCCTGGAGCTCGGAGCGCGAGAGGTTCGGAGCCATGTCGAGCTCCACGGCGTCCCCTGGTGCGCAGCGGCGCGAGAGGTCAAAGACCACGATGCCCGAAAGGCCATAGTCCCGAAGCATCACTTCGCCGCGCTCTCGCCAGCAGGGAAAGTGCGAGCCCTGGGGGATGAGCGAGACCGCCCCGTGGAAGCGCCTGCCGTCGAGCTCCAGGAGGGGGTCCCTCTTGCAGGAGACGGGGCAGAGGACGGGTCTGCCAGGCGTGGAGGCCAGGCCCAGCGGGCTCAGGTCCGCCTCCACCGTGGCATGCAGACCACCTGCGGCCCAGATGACGCGCCTAGCGCGGAGGGTCTGCACGGCACCGCTGCCTTCCAGGGAAAATCCCAGCTCAAAGCCGTCTGTGACTCTCTTGCAGGAGACCACGGTCCTGGCAGGTGCCAGAATCGCGCCCGAGCGGCGCACGCGGGCGAGGAGCACGTTTCTCACGCTGGCGGCTCGTCTGGAGAGGGGATAGAGACGGTCTTCCTCCAGGCTCCAGCGCAGGCCACAGTCCCTCCAGAAGGTCAGGACCTCATCCAGGGGCCTTTCGCCAAAGACCTGCCCCACGAAGTCGGGGTGGCGGTAGCGCCTGAGGTCCAGGTCCACGTTGCAGAAGTTGCAGCGGCCGTTTCCCGTGGCCAGGATGGTCCGCCCGCACTCCAGGTCCCGCTCCAGCAGGACTACAGAGGCGCCAGCCTCCGCCGCACAGGTGGCAGCCACAAGGCCGGCGGCGCCGCCACCGACCACGCAGACGTCAGTCCTTGCGGGCACACGCAGGACAACTGCCCTTTCGAGCAGCTGCGTGCGGCGCTGAGAGCGCGAGAACTTCTTTTTTCCTCCAGAAGTCTTTCTAGCCAATGCCTACTCCGAAAGCTCCTCGTGGGCCAGAATCTGGTCGACGGCCTGGGCCACGAAGCCCTCGGGCAGGACCTCCTCGAAGTTGCCCTCGTCGCAGGACTTTGCGATCTGGGGGTCGATGGGCAGCTGGTCCAGGGCAACGATGCCATAGTAGTCGGCGGTCTCCTTGAGGCGGCTGGGACCAAAGGGCTCCACGCGCTCGCCGCAGTGGGGGCAGGGGAGCCAGCTCATGTTCTCCACCAGGCCGACCACGGGGACGTTCATCATGGCTGCCATGTTGACGGCCTTGGAGACGACCATCTGGACCAGGTCCTGGGGGGAGGAGACGATGACCACGCCGTCCAGAGGCATGCTCTGGAAGACGGTCAGGGCCACGTCACCGGTTCCGGGAGGCATGTCCACCAGGAGGTAGTCGATATCGCCCCAGTTGCACTCCTCGAAGAACTGGCGAAGGACGCCCATGAGCATGGGGCCACGCCAGAGGACGGGGTCGGTCTCATGCTCCAGCACCAGGTTGATGCTCATGACCTCGATGCCGCCTACGGACAGGACCGGGTTCAGGCGCTCGTCAGTGGCGGTGGCGCGGGCACCGGACATGCCGAACATCTTTGGGATGGAGGGGCCGGTGATGTCGGCGTCCAGGATGGCGACCTTCTTTCCGGCACGCTTGAGTTCGACGGCCAGGGCGCCCGTGACCAGGGACTTGCCCACGCCACCCTTTCCGGAGACGACGCCGATCACGTGCTTGATGGAAGAGCCGGGCGCGGTCTGGAAGACCTGCGGGCCCTCCTGCTGCTGGGAGCCCTTGCCGCGCGCCTGGTCGAACTCGCGGCGAATCTCCTCCCTGTCCTTGTCTGAGATCTCTGCCATGAAAAATCCTCTCTCTGGCGGGCGGTGCCGGGTGCGGACGCCCGCTTTTTTGCATGCAGGTTGATTCTACCCAAACGTGGGGAATCGCGGAGGGACGGGAGTGGGCAGCGGCAGACTGGCGATGGTGTCGATTAAGCTCGAGTTTCGCCTCGAAATGCAGGGATTTCGCCCAAAACTCGAGCTTAATCGACATCCCGAGAATCGACGCCCGAGAATCGACATCCCCGCGATTCTTTCCGTCGGGGCAATTGGCTAGACTTAGGAAGGAAGAAAACCTGGGGCTTCGTCCCCCTGTCCATACATGAGGTGCCCATGGCATCAGAATCCATCGTCATCCGCGGCGCGCGCGAGCACAACCTGTGCGACGTCGACGTTACCATCCCCCGCGACAAGCTGGTCGTGATTACGGGCCTCTCGGGCTCGGGCAAGTCCAGCCTGGCCTTTGACACCATCTATGCCGAGGGCCAGCGCCGCTACGTGGAGTCCCTCTCGTCTTACGCCCGCATGTTCCTGGGTCAGATGGACAAGCCTGACCTGGACTCCATCGACGGCCTGTCGCCCGCAGTCTCCATCGACCAAAAGACCACCTCCAGGAACCCCCGCTCCACGGTGGGCACGGTCACGGAGATCTACGACTACCTGCGTCTTCTCTTTGCTCGTGTGGGCACGCCCCACTGCCCGGAGTGCGGCCGCGTGATCGAGCGACAGACCACCGACCAGGTGGCGGACAAGGTCCTGGAGGCGGGTCAGGGCAAGCGAGCCCTGGTTCTGGCGCCCGTGGTCCTGGGTCGCAAGGGCGAGTACACAAAACTCTTCGAGGACCTGTCTCGGGAGGGTTTCAGCCGCGTCCGCGTGGATGGCGAGGTCATGGACCTGGGCGGCGACCAGATCAAGCTGGACAAGAAGTACAAGCACTCCATCGAGGTCGTCGTGGACCGTGTGGTCATCCGAGAGAACAGCCTGGGCCGCATAGCCGAGGCAGTGGAGACCGCCACCCGCCTGGCCGAAGGCCGCGTGGGCTTCTACCTCCTGCCTGACCGAGATGCCCCCGAGGGCACCGAGGGCGAGCTCCTCCAGTACTCCCTGGCCCTGGCCTGCCCCGAGCACGGTCACTCCATCGATGACCTGCAGCCGCGCGACTTCTCCTTCAACGCCCCCTACGGCGCCTGTCCCGACTGCGACGGAATCGGTACGCGCAGGATCGTGGACGCCGAGGCCCTGATCGAGGACCCCTCCCTGTCGGTCGCCGGCGGGGTCTTTGGCTCGATCTTTGGCCACTCCAACTACTATCCCCAGATCCTGGACGCTGTCGTCCGCCACATGGGCGAGGACCCCAACACCCCCTGGCAGGACCTAAAGAAGAAGACCCAGCGTGCCCTCTTAGACGGCCTGGGCGAGACCAAGGTCCAGGTGAACTACCACACCCGCGATGGCCGCAACACCTCCTGGTCCACCAAGTTCAGCGGCGTCCGCTCCATCCTCTTTGAGAAGTACCAGGAGACCACTTCCGAGACCATGCGCGCCCACTACGAGAAGTTCATCCGCGAGGTGCCTTGCCCGACCTGCCACGGTGCCCGCCTGAAGCCCGAGTACCTGGCCGTCACGGTGGGGGACAAGAACATCCAGGAAGTCTGCGACATGTCCTGCAAGGACAGCCTGGACTTCTTTGACCACCTGGAACTGACCGAGCGCCAGCAGCTCATCGGCGCCGCCATCGTCAAGGAGATCGTTGCCCGCCTGCGCTTCATGGTCAACGTGGGCCTGGACTACCTGACGCTCAGCCGTTCGGCCACCACCCTATCCGGCGGCGAGGCACAGCGCATCCGCCTGGCCACTCAGATCGGTGCCGGTCTCATGGGCGTCCTCTACATCCTGGACGAGCCCTCTATCGGCCTACACCAGCGCGACAACGACCGCCTGATCGCCACCCTCAAGCGCCTGCGCGACCAGGGCAACACGGTCATCGTGGTGGAGCACGACGAGGACACCATCCGCGCCGCCGACTACGTGATCGACATGGGCCCTGGAGCTGGCGAGCTGGGCGGAAAGGTCGTTGCCGCCGGTACCCCCGAAGAAATCATGGCCAACCCCGAGTCCCTGACGGGCTCCTACCTGACGGGCAAGCGTCTGATCGAGCTTCCCGAGAAGCGGCGCATGCCCCGCCGTGGCTCCGTCAAGCTCACGGGGGCCCGCGCCAACAACCTCAAGAACGTGAACATAAAGGTCGAGCTGGGCACCCTCACGGTGGTCACCGGCGTCTCTGGCTCGGGCAAGTCCTCCCTGGTCACGGATACTCTGGCCCCTGCCCTCACCAACGCCGTCCATCACTCCCAGCGCGTGGTGGGCCCCTACCGCAAGCTGGAGGGCCTGGTGGACGGGGAGGGCCGAAAGATCGTCGACAAGGTCATCGACATCGACCAGAGCCCAATCGGCCGCACGCCGCGCTCCAACCCGGCTACCTACATCGGCCTTTGGGACGACCTGCGCAACCTCTATGCTTCCACGCCGGAGAGCCGTGCGCGCGGCTACAGCCCCGGGCGCTTCTCCTTCAACGTCCCAGGCGGCCGCTGCGAGGCCTGCAAGGGCGACGGCCAGATAAAGATCGAGATGAACTTCCTGCCGGATATCTACGTGCCCTGCGAGGTCTGTCACGGCAAGCGTTACAATCGCGAGACCCTGGAGGTCACCTACCACGGCAAGTCCATCTCGGACGTCCTGGATATGACGGTCACCGAAGCCCTCGCCTTCTTTGGCAACATCCCCAGGATAAAGAAGAAACTCCAGACCCTCTACGACGTGGGCCTGGGCTACATCCACCTGGGACAGCCCGCCACCACCCTGTCCGGCGGCGAGGCCCAGCGCGTGAAGCTGGCAAAGGAGCTTCACCGTCAGCAGACGGGAAAGACCTTCTACATTCTGGACGAGCCCACGACGGGCCTGCACTTCGAGGACGTCCGCATGCTGGTGGAGGTCCTGGAGAAGCTGGTCGACGCTGGCAACACCGTCCTGGTCATCGAGCACAACCTGGACGTGATAAAGATGGCTGACCGCATCATCGACATGGGTCCCGAGGGCGGCGAGGGCGGCGGCACGGTGGTCGCCTACGGCACCCCCGAGGAGATCGCCCAGGTGCCCGAGTCCTACACGGGCCAGTACCTGGCTCCCATCCTGGAGCGCGACCGGAACCGCATGGCGGGGGAGCGCGTCAGGGGCTAAGGGACCCTTGCGGCCTCCTGCACGGAGGGTATGAAGAGACGGGCGACCCGGGTTCGGTCCTGGGTCGCCCGCCTTCTTTGTTGCCTGCGTTTACCCTGGTAGTGGCCGCATTCTCGTTCAAATTGCAGAAACTGTACCGGTCAGGTCTCAATGTTTCTATCCCATTAGACTTTTCAGCTGCGGGGACGTTAGCATTTACCCTTCTAAAGTGTCTGAAAATCTATCTTTCGCCTCTGGCGAAAGCCGAAGGGAGCAGGACGTGCTGGCAGGTACTCCGCGTGGCTTTAGGGACATTTTGCCTTCCGAGGCGCTCGCCCGTGAGCGCATTACCGATACGGTGAGGGCCTGCTTCTCGGAGCATGGTTATCTGCCCATCGAGACCCCACTCCTGGAATACCGCAGTGCCCTGGAGGGCGGCGGTCGTCTGCAGGACTCTCCCTTCCAGCTCTTTGACACGGACCGAAGCCTCCTGGTCCTGCGTCCCGACCTGACCCTTCCCGTGGCCCGCATGGTGGCCACCCGCTGCGGTACGGACAAGCTTCCCCTGCGCCTGCGCTACAGCGCTCCGGTGGTGCGCGAATCCTCCTCACTCAAGGGTCAGCCCCGTCAGTTCACCCAGCTGGGCGTCGAGCGCTTCGGTACGACGGACGAGGACCCCGAGGTCGAGATGGTCTCTCTCCTGGCGGAGGTCCTGGATAGGCTCGATGTTCCCGACTGGCGCATCGTCTGCGGTTCCGTCTCACCTCTGACCACCCTGCTGGATGCCTGCTCGCCTTCCAGGGACTTCACCGAGGAGGCCCTGGGTCTGGTTCACAAGTCCGACCTCGTCGGTCTGGACGAGCTCGTGGCCCGCACGCCTACCCTTTCCCGGCAGGCCGCCGATGCCCTGCGACAGGTGGTCCGCCTGGAGGGTGGTCTCGAGGTCATCGACACCATCGACCAGCTTTTGGACGAGGCAGACGCTCCCGTCAAGGGCCGCGGTACTGCCGAGCTCAGGACCCTGGTGGCCAAGCTCCCCGACCTGGTGGAGCAGGGGCATCTGACCTTTGACTTCTCCATCATCAACTCCTTTGACTACTACACGGGCATCATCTTCAAGGGCTACTCGGAGGGCATCGCCGCCTCCATCGCCTCGGGCGGGCGCTACGATGCGGTCCTGGCAAACCAGGGTCGCCCTGGGGTCTCTGCCTGCGGCTTCATGTGCTCCCTGGAGCGCCTGCAGGAGATTCTGGGTGAGGAGGGCGAGTCCGGCGTCGTGACGCCTGGCGTCCGCCTGGCCGAGCGCCCCCTGCGCATCGCCGTGCCCAAGGGCTCGCTCAAGGACGACGCCATTCGCGTACTGGAGGAGGCAGGCCTGCCCGTCGACGATCTGCGCGATCCCGGCCGCAAGCTGGTCATTCGCGAGGGCGACTACGAGTACATCATCGTTCGTGCCCAGGACGCGCCCATCTTCGTCGCCCATGGCGGAGCCGATTGCGGCATCTGCGGCAACGATTCCATCATCGAGGCCAACGTCGACCTTCTCCAGCTGGTGGACCTGGGCTTTGGCGCCTGTCGCTTCGTGGTGGCTGAGCCCCGGACAAAGGCTGGCGCAGCCGAGCGCGCCTACGGCTGGCGCGGCACGGTGCGCGTCGCCACCAAGTACCCCCGTATCACCCAGCGCTACTACGACTCGATCGGCCAGCAGGTGGACATCGTCCAGCTCCACGGCAACATCGAGCTTGGCCCCATCGTGGGCATGACTGACCGCATTGTCGACATCACGGCCACGGGCACGACCCTGAGGGAGAACGACCTGGTGATCGTGGACGACGTCTTGGAATGCACCGCGCGATTCTTTGCCGGCCCGGCGGCCTACCGCTGTGACGCGCGCATCCGCAGCCTGGCCAGCCGCCTGGCACAGAACGCCGCGGCATCGAAGGAGGACGAGTAATGAGACAGGTAAGGCTAGCCGAGGGACAGGGCCTGGCACAGGAGGACCTCCAGCGTTCGGGTGCCCTGCCCCGCGAGGTCATGGACAGCGCCCAGGCGATTGTGGACGACGTGCGTGCCCATGGCGATGCTGCCGTCCGCTCCTACTGCATGAAGTTCGACGGGGCCTGCCCCGACCAGTTCCTGGTCCCCAAGGAGGTGGTCCAGGGCGCCCTGGACATGGTGGACCCCGAGTTCCTGACTTCCCTGAAGCATGCATACCAGCAGATTCGCGACTTCCACGAGCGTGAGCGCGAGCAGTCCTGGTTTACCACCAAGCATGACGGCACCGTCCTGGGCGTGAAGGTCACTCCCGTTCCCTCCGTGGCCGTCTACGTGCCTGGCGGTCGTGCCCAGTACCCCTCCACGGTCCTCATGGACACCGTGCCCGCAAAGGTCGCGGGCGTCGGTCGTGTGATCATGGTCACCCCGCCCCAGAAGGATGGGAGCCTCTCTGCCTACACCCTGGCTGCCGCTGCCGTCGCGGGTGTGGACGAGGTCTATGCCGTGGGCGGCGCCCAGGCCATCGGAGCCGTGGCCTACGGCACCGAGTCCATCCCCAAGGTCTCAAAGATCGTCGGCCCCGGCAACGCCTTCGTCGCCGCGGCAAAGCGCTACGTCTCGGGTGACGTGGGCATCGACATGGTTGCCGGTCCCTCCGAGGTCTGCGTCCTGGCAGATGCCACGGCAGACCCCGTGGTCGTCGCTGCCGACCTCATGGCCCAGGCCGAACACGATCCCATGGCCACCTGCTACCTGGTCACTGACGCCCCCGAGCTCGTGGAGCCCACCCTCCAGGCCATCGACTCCCTCTGCGCCCAGTCTCCGCGCGAGGAGATCACCCGTGCCTCCCTGGACCACGGTCTGGTCGTGTCCTGCGCCAGTCTGGACCAGGCCATCGACGCCGTGAACCTTGTGGCTCCCGAGCACCTGGAGCTCCACTGCGAGGAAGCCTTTGACCTCCTGGGAAAGATCCAGAACGCAGGCGCCATCTTCGTCGGGCCCTGGAGCTCCGAGCCCCTGGGCGACTACGTGGCTGGTCCCAACCACACCCTGCCCACAGGTGGCACCGCGGCCTTCTCCAACCCCTTGGGTGTCTATGACTTCGTGAAGCGCTCTTCGGTCATCGCCTACTCGCCAGAGGGTCTCCTGGCTGACGGTCCCAGCGTTCAGGCCATGGCCCAGGCAGAGGGCCTCTGGGCCCATGCCCTGTCCGTGGGCATGCGCAGGAAGCTCCTGGCTGAGGGCACGCCCACCTTTGCCGATCCCACCGAGGCCGTTCAGGACGCAATGTCCACGGCATGGCCCCGCAAGCTCGATGAGCCGGGCATTCCCAGGCTCTCCGGCCAGGATAGGTAGGTGTGCCATGGCACAGTCGATTCCCGAAAGCGTCCGCGCCCTCCTGCGTCCCTCGGCGGCAAGCCTGGAGCCCTACGACCCAGCCTTCACGCCTTCCCGCATCAACCTCTCGGCAAACGAGAACACCTACGGCCTACCCAAAGACGTCCATCGCAAGCTGGTGGACGCCCTGGCCTCAGTCCCCACCAACCGCTATCCCGACCCCATGTCGGGTGAGCTCCGCGAGGCCATTGCTGCCTGGCATGGCGTGGCGCCCGAGCAGGTCTGTGTGGGCAACGGCGGCGACGAGCTTCTCTTCAACCTCTTTTTGGCCTTTGGTGGAAGCGGTCATGTGATGGTTAACGTGCCGCCCACCTTCTCGGTCTACAGGCTCTATGCCGAGTTGGTGGAGACCCAGGTCAAGGACGTCCCGCGCGATCCCGAGACCTTCGAGGTGGACATGGGCGCCCTCCTGGAGGCGGCCCGCACGGCCAACCTCGTGGTGGTCACCTCGCCCAACAATCCCACGGGCAACCTCCTTTCCGTCGAGGATGCCGCCCGTCTCTGCGAGGCCTGTCCGGGCGTCGTCCTGATGGACGAGGCCTACATGGAGTTCGCCTCTGCCGAGGATACCGCCGAGCCGCTTCTGGCTCGCTACGACAACCTGGTGGTTCTGCATACCTTCTCGAAGGCCTTCTGCCTGGCTGGCTGCCGTGTGGGCTACGTCCTCTCGTCTCCGGGCGTCATCGGCGCCCTGGCCGCGGTTCGCCAGCCCTACTCCGTCTCGGTCCTGGACCAGACGGCGGCTCAGGTCCTGGCCCAGGAGCGCGATGCGCTGGCATCGACCATTGCCACCATCAGGAGCGAGCGCGAGCGCCTATCCAGCGGCCTTGCAGCCCTGGATGGCGTGACGGTCTGGCCCAGCGCGGCCAACTTCCTCCTGGTCCGCCTACCTGACGCCCACCAGGTCCGCTGCACGCTCAGGGACGAGTACTCCATCCTCGTACGTGACTTCTCGCAGGCACCCGGCCTCAGGGACTGCCTGCGCATCACCGTTGGCACCCCCGAGGAGAACGACGCGGTCATCGCCGCCGTCTCCCAGATTCTGGAGAGGAGCAGGGCATGAGCAGGACGGCAGAGGTCAGCCGAAAGACAGGCGAGACGGACATTCAGATCCGCATCGACCTCGATGGCACCGGCACATCGCACATAGACACGGGCGTGGGCTTCTTTGACCATATGCTCACGGCCCTCTCGCGCCACTCCCTGGTGGACATGGACGTCAGCTGCAAGGGTGACACCTGGGTGGACGACCATCACACGGTCGAGGATGTGGGCATAGCTCTGGGCCAGGCCTTCCGTGACGCCGTGGGCGACAAGAAGGGCATCCGCCGCTTTGGCTCAAAGGCCGTACCACTGGACGAGGCCCTGGTCTTGGCTGCCGTCGACTTCTCGGGTAGGGGAGAGCTCTTCTGGGACGTTCCCATCGGTCCCCAGACGGTCGGCAGCTTTGACACCGAGCTCGGTCACGAGTTCTTTGCTGGCTTTGCGCGCGACGCGGGCATGACCCTCCACCTGCGCGAGCTGGCGGGCGAGAACGCCCATCACATCCTGGAGGCTACCTTCAAGGCCTGTGCACGCGCCCTCAGGGAGGCAGTGGAGCCCGACCCACGTGTCACGGGCGTTCCTTCGACCAAGGGGGTACTGTAATGGCCTATGAAATCGTCGTCGTTGACTACCACAAGGGCAACCTCCAGAGCGTGGCACGTTCCGTCGTGGCCGCTGTGCCCAATGCGGACGTGACCATCTCGGACGACCCGCAGACCATACTGGAGGCGGGAGGCATCATCCTGCCCGGCGTTGGTGCCTTCGAGGACGCCATGCGCTTCATCCAGGAGTCCGGACAGGCGGATGCCATCCGCTCCTCGGCCCATCGCGGCACGCCCTTCCTGGGCATCTGCCTGGGACTGCAGCTCCTCTTCGAGAAGGGCTCCGAGCTCTCAAGCGACCAGGAGGGTTCCATTGCCCAGGATGGCTGGGCACCTGGTCTGGGCCTCATACCAGGCAAGGCAACCCTGCTGGAGTCCAGCAGGCTTAAGGTACCTCATGTGGGATGGGACCAGATTCACCTGACCGACCACGGTCGCGCGTGTCCCCTCCTGGTGGACGTGGCCGAGGGTTCCAACGTCTACTTCACGCATTCCTATGCGGTGGAGTGCGACCGACCGGACCTGGTTGCTGCGACCACCCACTACGTGCGCAGCTTCCCCTCCGCCGTCTGGTGGGGGAACGTCTACGGCGTCCAGTTCCACCCCGAGAAGTCCTCTCGTACCGGCCTGCGCATCCTCAAGAACTTCGTCAACGTGGTAAGGGGCTAGCATGATTCTCTTTCCCGCCATCGACCTCATAGCGGGACAGGTCGTCCGCCTGGCGCGAGGCGACCGGTCCCAGATGGACGTCTACTCCGACGACCCCGTGGCAGTGGCCGAGGACTTTGCGGCGCGTGGCGCCCGTTGGATTCACGTGGTGGACCTCTCTGCGACCTTCGGCGAGGACGCTGATGCCTTGGAAAGGAACCGCAAGGCCCTTGCTGCCATCTGCAAGGTCCCTGGCATCTCCGTGGACTGTGGCGGCGGCGTCCGCTCCATGGCCGACATCGAGCGCCTGGCCAATGCCGGCGCAAAGCGAATCTCGGTTGGCACCGCCCTGGTACGCGATCCCGAGTTTGCCGAGGAGGCCGCCCGCACCTACGGTGACCTCCTGGTGGCGGACGTGGCGTCCAAGGATGGAATCGTTCGGGTCAATGGCTGGCGCGACGGCGCTGGCATCACGACCGACGACCTGGTGGGCAGGCTGAGCCGCCTGGGATTCAGACACCTGGTCTTTACCGACGTGTCACGCGATGGCATGCAGACGGGCATCTACGCTCCCGGCTACCAGCACATCGCTGCCGTGGCGGGCTTTCCCGTGGTTGCCTCGGGCGGCATAAAGAGCCTCACTGACATCTACGAGCTCAATTGCCTGGGTCCCGAGGTCATCGAGGGGGCCATCTGCGGCAGGGCACTCTACGAGGGAAACTTCAGCCTGGAGGACGCCTTGGCCACGGCACATGGCCAGGGTCGCTTCTAGGTCGTTGAGCGAGGAGGATTCTATGCTTACCAAGCGTGTCATTCCCTGCCTGGACGTCAAGGACGGCCGAGTGGTCAAGGGTGTGAACTTCGTGGACCTACGTGACGCGGGAGACCCCGTCGAGCTGGCCAGCGTCTACGACAGGGAGGGCGCCGACGAGGTGGTCTTCCTGGACATCACCGCCACCTCGGATGACCGTGCCACTACGGTCGAGCTTGCCTCGAGAGCCGCCGAGGAGCTCCGCATCCCTTATACGGTGGGCGGTGGGTTCCGTGACGTCACAGGCATGGCCACCATGGTGGCTGCTGGGGCAGACAAGGTCTCGGTCAACTCCGCCGCGGTCAAGGACCCCAGTCTCATAACACGTGCTGCCGATGCCTTTGGCAGCCAGGCGGTCATCGTTGCCATCGACGCCCGTCACGTGGAAGGTGCTGGCGACAAGTGGGAGGTCTATACCGCTGGCGGCCGTACGCCCACGGGCATCGACGCCGTCCAATGGGCCGAGGAGGCTGCCCGTCGCGGAGCGGGGGAGATCCTCCTGACCAGCATGGATAGGGATGGAACCAAGGAGGGATTTGACATCCCCCTCACGCGCGCGGTTTCCCGTGCCGTTTCCATCCCCGTCATCGCTTCGGGTGGCGTCGGCACCCTCGAGCACTTTGCCGAGGGCATCATCGACGGCGAGGCGGATGCCGTCCTGGCGGCGAGCGTCTTCCACTTTGGTACCTACTCGATCCGCCAGGTCAAGGAGTACATGGCCTCCCAGGGAATTCCCGTTCGACTGGACTTCTAGTTGTTCAAGGAAGGGATCCCAATTAAGCAATGTGGGGTCCACTTTTCAGCACCTGAGTTATCAAAGGAGCGGACAATGGCCGAAGAGCCTACGAATACCTATGCCGGTGAGGGGATTGCCACCGTGTCGGTTGCCGACCAGCCCCTAAAGTTCGACGACAAGGGGCTCATCCCTGTGGTCGTCCAGCAGGAGGGGACGGGCGAGGTCCTCATGGTGGCCTGGGCAAATCAGGAAGCCGTCGACCTCACCTTCAAGACGGGCACCTCCTGGTTCTGGAGCAGGTCGCGCCAGGAGCTCTGGAACAAGGGAGCTACCAGCGGAAACATGCAACAGGTCAGGCGCGTTCTGGTGGATTGTGACGCCGACACCCTCGTCTACGAGGTGGACTCGCCGGGTCCTGCCTGCCACACGGGCCATCGCAGCTGCTTCTATCGTCAGCTTGCGTAGATCAATACGGGCGTGACAAATGCCCCTGGGGTAAAGGTCACACCCACATTCAAGAAGGAGAAAACACATGGGCGTACGCACCACAAACGTACAGGATGGAAATATCGGCGAGACCCTCACCAGCCTTGCGGCAACCCTACATGGTCGCTGGGAGCACGATCCCTCCGAGTCCTATACGGCCAAGCTCCTCAAGGGGGAGGAGGATGAGCTCCTGAAGAAGCTGGCCGAGGAGGCAAGCGAGATCATTATGGCCTGCAAGGACGACGACCATGACCACATTCGCTACGAGATGGGCGACCTCCTCTATCACTTGCTCGTTACGGCCGAGCGCTATGGCATCAGCCTGCCTGAGCTGGCTGGTGAGCTCAATGCCCGCATGAAGTAGGGGCCTCAACTGACCGTGCGAGCTACGGGTGGCTAGCCCAAGGATTCGGCTCCTTACGAAAAGCGGCGGCGCCAGGGTGAACCTGGAGCCGCCGCTCTGTTTTTCTTGGAAGGATGACCTACATCTGGATGTCCCCGCCGGTCTTGCGTGCCCATTGGTAGAGCTCCACGCAGCGGTCAGCCAGAATGTCCAGGGAGTCAAAGAGCCAGCCGGGGACTTGGGTGCCCGAATCGTCCATGAGGTCCTGATAGATGACGGATAGTTCCGTGCAGCCACAGACCACGACGTCACAGCCCCGGTCATGCAGGTCCTCTGCCAGGGAAAGAAGTTCCTTTGGGTCGTATGGTGCATTGGCCTTCACCCCGTCGTAGATGAGGCTCATGACGCGCTTCTGCCTATCAGAATCGGGCGTGACCGTCTGGAGACCTTCCTGTTCGAAGTAACTCTGAAAGACTCCGGACGATACGGTACCCTCGGTGGCAAGGAGGCCGACCCTTGCACCCTTGCCCGCAATGGACGAGATTCGGCGTGACGTCTCCTCCATGATGTTTACCACGGGGATGTCGACAGCGTCCTTGATGGCGTCGTAGAAGTAGTGGGCCGTGTTGCAGGCGATGGCCAGGTAGTCGGCCCCTGCCTCCTGGAGCCAGCGAGCTACCTTTGTCATCTCGGGTTGGGGGTTGGGCTTGGAGTGGTCCAGGATGTATGCCGTGCGGTCGGGGATTTGGGGGTCGTTGAAGACGATCATGGGCATGTTGTCCTGGTCACAGACGGCTGGGGTTTTCTTGATGAGGATCTCCATGAAGTACGCCGTGGCCAGTGGACCGACGCCACCGATGATTCCAAGGATTGGCTTGTTCATGAGTGCTCCGTATCATTGCTGGCTTGGCTGGTATCGGACAAGCGCAAGCCTACTTTTGAAATCGACCAATAAAAACTGCCCCACAGGATGTGGGGCAGTCAAATCGTAACGCTTTTTTTGGTCCAGGCAAGACTAGATGGGGGAACCGCCGCCGCAGAAGCCCTTGCAGAAGTTGATTCCGGTGACCTGGATGCCCTGACGATAGCTCAGAGCCTGGACGACCTTGCCGCCACCGATGTACATGGCAACGTGGTAGGTGGTCCTGCCGCCGTCGTAGGAGTAGAAGACGAGGTCGCCGGGCTTCAGAGCGGAAGCGCTGGAGACCCACCTGCCGGAGCTCTTGAGCCACTGGAACTGGCCGTAGGAGTAATGACCAGAGGGGACGGGGATGGAGACGCCAGCCTGTGACCAAGCGTAGTTGGTCAGGCCGTTGCAGTCGAAGCCTGCGCCGGTGTTGTTGGAGTGGCTGTAGGCCTTGCCAACCTGGGCGAGGGCCGCGTTGACGGCAGCCTGACGAGAATTACCGGAAGCCTGGCTCTTCGTCTGAGTGGTCTGCTGCTTCTGCGTGGTCTGCGTCTGCTGCTTCTGCGTCTGCTGCTGCGTCTGGGTCTGCGTCTGGGTCTGGGTCTGCTGCTGGGTCTGGTTCTGCTGCTGGGACTGGTTCTGCTGCTGGGACTGGTTCTGCTGCTGGGACTGGTTCTGCTGCTGCGTCTGGTTCTGCTGCTGGCTACCAGAGTTGTCAGTAGTGGTAGTGGTCTGGGACTCATTGCCAGTGGCCTCGGTGCTGCCCCCGGTCGTATCAGTCTCGGTCGTGGTGCCCTCGGCAGTGCCGCCATTGGTCGTGGTGGCCTCGGTGCCACCGTTGCTGGCGGCTGCCTCTGCCTGCTGCTGGGCCAGGACTGCCTCGGCGGCCTTCCTGGACTCCTCGGCCTCGCGTGCACGCTCCTCGGCGATAGCCTGCTTGACCTGGTCGGAGAGCTGGTTGATGTAGGACTGCTGCTGGCTCTCGGCCTGCTTTGCGGCGTCAACCTGAGCCTGCTGGGTTGCCAGGAGCTCCTCCTGCTGCTTCTTCTGCTCCTCGAGGGCGGACTTCTTCTCCTTGAGGGAGGCCTGAAGCTCATTGACCTTCTGGATGGCATCCTGACGGTTGTCCGCGACCTTGTTGGCGTAGAAGACGTTGGAGACAAAGTCCTCGAAGTTCTTGGAGTCGAGGACCATGTTGATCAGGCCGGTGTTGCCGTCAGAGGTGTAGGAGTCCTTGAGGACGGTGGTCAGCTGCTGCTTTGCCTCGTCCAGCTGCTTCTCGTTCTCGGCAATCTGGTTCTCGAGGTCTGCGATCTGGCTCTTCGTCTGGTCCAGGTCGTAGTTGGTCTTTCCGAGCTCGGCCTCTGCCTGGTCGGTAACCTGCTGCAGGCTATCGAGCTGGGCGTTGGCCTCGTCCAGCTGCTTCTGAAGGTCAGCGGAGGAGGCGGTAGCCTGGCTCTGAGCCGCGTCGTCTGCATATGCCGCTACTGGGGCGACGACGGGGGTAGCGACGAGCGCTCCGGACAAAATAATTGCAACGGCTCGCCTACTGAAGTAATTCTTTTGCATAAACCGCATGCATCACTCCTATCGGTGGGTTACACGGTTAACTGAACATTGTGATGCAAGACCCCCCAGATTTGTCAACCAAAAAGAAAAAAATTCTCAAACCCATTCAAGAATAATTCTCAATGGGAAATGGGTGACGAATACCAGAGTGTGTGATTATTACGCGGGCACTCGCATCACTCGTCCAAGTGCGGAACGAACGATAGCATAAAGATTTGCAGAATCAATGACAGGGGATGTTTATGCCAGCCAAACGTCATACTCAGACTCCCACTCATTCCAGAAAATCCCAGCTAGATGGGGGAGGCAGGGAAAAGGTGAGTAATAGTAGCAATTCCTCTGTGGAGGAGAAGGCCGTCAGGTCCTCCAACATGGTCACCGTCCTGGTCCTCGTCAGCAGGATTACGGGCTTCTTCCGCACTTCCGCCCAGGCTTGGGCCCTGGGAGCCTATGGCCTGGCGAGTGCCTATACGGTGGCGAACAACCTTCCCAACACCCTTTACGAGCTAGTCGTCGGCGGAATGCTGATCACTGCCTTTCTCCCTGTATATATATCTGTGCGCAAGGAGGCGGGAAGGGAAGGGGCGAGCGCCTATGCCTCGAACCTCCTTTCCATCGTGGTTCTGCTCATGCTCATCCTGACGGTGCTCAGCGTCATATTTGCCGTGCCGATAGTCTGGACGCAGTCCGCTGGAGCGACCGAGGGGTTCGATTCCGACCTTTCCGTGTGGTTCTTCCGTTGGTTCGCCTGCGAGATCGTGCTCTACGCCCTGTCCTCGATCATCTCTGGTGTCCTCAATGCCGAGCGCGACTACTTTGCCAGCAACGCCGCGCCCATCATCAACAACGTCATCGTCATCGGTTCCTTCGTCCTCTATGCCTACCTGGTCAACAGCGTCGGCATGGAGTGGCGCCAGGCTGCCATCGCCCTGGCGGTGGGAAATCCCCTCGGCGTAGCCGTCCAGGCCTTGATCCAGATTCCCGCCCTGATGAGACATGGCGTGCGCCTGCGCCTGAGGGTGAACTTCCACGACCCTGCGCTGAAGAAGACCCTGACAATCGGCCTGCCTACCCTGGTCATCACCCTGGCATCGACCCCCACGGCTGCCGTCATGTCCAGCTGCGCCCTGCAGGTGACGCCTGCCGGTGCCTCGATTGCCTACTACGCGCGTGTCTGGTACGTCCTGCCCTTCTCGATCTTTGCCATACCCATCTCGGTCACCATGTTTACCGAGCTCTCCAATAGCTACATGCAGGAGGACATAGCCTCCTTCAAGGAGTTCTTCATCACGGGCATGAGGAGGATCCTCTTTACCCTCATCCCCTTTGCGCTCTTCCTGATCGTCTTTGCATCCAGTCTCGTTGCCGTCCTCACCTCCGGTAGCTTCACGAGTGAGTCGGCCGTGCTGACGGTGGGCTACTTGCAGGCCTTGGCCCTGTCGCTGCCCTTCTATGGAATCCAGAGCTACCTGCAGAAGGTCTGCGCCTCCATGATGCGCATGAACTTCTTCACCGCGGCCGTGGTCATCGCATCCATCATCCAGTGCGCCATCTGCATCGTCTTTACCCCGCTCTGGGGTCTCTACGTGGTGCCAGTCTCCTCGGTCTTCTTCTATGGGGTAATCGATGCCGTGGTCATCGTCCATATCCGAAAGGAGCTTGGTGCCTTTGGGGTTCGCTCCGTCCTCGTTGCCTCCCTGCGCGCCATCGCCTTTGGCGTCGCGGGCTCCCTGGTGGGCGGCGGCATCGTGTATGCCATCACCGCAGCCTTTGGCCCCAGCGTGGGCCTGGTGCGCGGCGTCCTCTATGCCATGGCAGGAGGCATCCCAGCCGTCCTGGTGACCTTTGGTATATCATGGGCCCTCGGCATGTCGGACGCCCCCTTCTTCGATGCCATCTTTGCGCGTCTGCTTCCCGGACGAGCAAAGGCGGCGCGCTAGGAGTCGACAGACAGGTCCTTTTGTAACGCTTCGGCCGCGCAGTTGCGTGGCTACGATTGGAGGAGACCCTATCCCATGAAGCCTCTTATGAAGCGAGATGACATCCAGCCTGTCATCCTCGGTGGAGACTGGTCCACCTACTCGCTCGCGCGTCAGTTCCTCGAGGCCTTTGGAGTGCACTCCTATTTCATAGCAAACAGTGGCATCGCCCTGGTGGAGAGCTCGAACTTCATCGTCAGGGAGACCGTCGAGAGCATGTGCAACGAGGAGGTCCTGCGGGCCATCAAGGCCATTGCCGACCGCCATCCCCAAAAGAAGGTCGTCCTCGTGGCAAACTCTGACGACCGTGTGGAGACGGTGGAGTGCATAGCCGAGGACCTTCCTGACAATGTCGTCTACCTCTTTCCCCCTCACGAGGTGTCTAGCTACGTGTCCGACAAGGTCAACTTCATGGAGCTCTGCCAGAAGTACGGTCTGGACACCTCCAGGACCGAGGTCGTCCACCTGGCTCAGGAGGGTCCCATTGCTCCCACGGAGATTCCCTTCCCCGTGGTGGCAAAGCCCGCCTCGTCTACGGAGTACGTCAACCTCTACGCCAAGGGCTTCAAGAAGGTCTACTTCGTCCACGACCAGGCGGAGCTCGACCAGATCTGGAGCGATCTGCGCGGGGTGGGCTACAAGGGTGACTTCCTGGTCCAGGAGCTCATCGAGGGCGATGACACCCTGGTGGACTGCATCACCATGTACGTGGACTCGAGGGGTGAGCTGGGCCTTCGCGCTGCTGCGAACGTGCTCCTGGAGGACCATGCCCCCACGCTCCTGGGCAATCCCGTGTCCATGATCGTCAACCCCATGCCCGAGCTCTGGCAGAAGATCGAGGTAATGCTCAAGGAGATCGGCTGGCGTGGTTTTGCGAACTTCGACCTCAAGCGCGATCCCAAGGACGGCAGGGTCATCTTCATGGACTTCAACCCCCGTGTGGGTGCGAGCTCCTACTATGCCTGCGCCGGCGGGGCAAACCCCATGTACACCCTGGTGCGCGACATCGTCGACGGCGTGCAGGGCGAGTGCGCGACGGCCGAGCGCGAGATGCTCTATACGCGCGTTCCCGTAAAGCTTCTCCGCCACTACCTGCGTGATCCCCAGCTCCTCGACCGCTTTGACAGGATCGTGTCCGAGGGGAGGGTCGTCAACCCCTGCCGCTGCAAGGACGACGGCCTCAAGGCCCGCATGTATGGCCTTCTCATGGAGCAGAACTACGTGCGCAAGTTCAAGACCTTCTATCCTGACCCCACGGACACCTCCTTTTAGGGGAGGGTGCCGACCCCGCGAAGCAATCTTGAGGAACAGCCCGGAAAAGAGACGCCCCGCCACTTATCGACTGAGTGGCGGGGCGTCTGTCGTCGGTCGGGCGGCTGTCGGAGGCACTAGTCCAGGCTAGCGGCCCAGTACCTTGTGGGCGAGCTTCTTTGCGGCGTAGGCCATGGGTTTGACGGGGAGGGTGAAGGAACCCATGAGCTCCTCCACGTAGCCGTTGAAGCCCTGCTTGAACTCCAGGACACCGTAGCCGGGGTCCTTGGGGTCGTCGAAGACGCCGTCAATGCCATAGAAGTTGTAGCTGGGGACGCCGCGCTCTATGCACTCGAGCATGGCGTGATGCTGCAGGGCAGTGGCGGCGTAGAACTTCGCGTAGCGCTGGTCTCCGCCCGAGAAGAGGTAGACGCACTCCTGGGGGTGCCAGATGAAGAGTGCGGCCGAGACGGGGACCATCTCCCCGTCCTCGTCGATGTGCTTCTGGGCCTGCTCGATACGCTTCAGGGACGCCTCGTACTTCGAACGCTGGTCCTTGAGCTGGCGCTCGACGCGCTCGGGCTTGTTGGCCGTCGGAAGAGACTTCTCCAGGCGCTGGACCTCCTTCTGGAAGCCATCGCGCTTCTCCAGCCAGGATTCCAGGTAGGCGCGGGTGTCGATGTAGGCGATGCAGTACTCGGCATTGTCGCCCAGGCAGTCAAGGATTTGCTCGAAGTACTCCACGGAGCGGTTCTCGAAGCCGTGCTTCTCGCCGCTCAGTTCGCAGAGGCGGTGGAACTCGGCCAGGTCCTCGCGCTTTGCCCTGCGGACGATGACGCCGCTCTCGTCGGCTATGCGGACGTTGCGCTTGGTGTTCTTGTTGTAGGACTTGAGCAGGGCGGCCTCGTCCTTGATGTCGCGCAGGTCCTTGAGGTAGCGCCAGCGGGGGACGGCCGTGTACTCGCGTACGAAGCCAGAGTGCTCGAAGCCCTGGGCGACGATGTTGTCAAAGGCCTCCCTGTCCGCTTCGACGGGAGCGTCGGTGGGGGTGCCGAGGGGCCATTTCGCGTTGGGGCCCTTGGGGAGCTCCTCGCCAAAGGAGTCGCGGACAAGGTAGGGGATCTCCGGGGTGATCTCCATCTGGGCACAACCGGCCTTCTTTGCCTTGGACTTGAGCTCCTTGAAAAGGAAGCTGACGAGCTCTGTGTCATGATAGTCGCAGAGGGGGCCGTCGTGGACCTGGGCAAACTGGGACATGCCATTGTGGTGATACTCGAGGGCGGTGGCAGCGACGAGCTTGCCGTCCTCCCTCACGCCAAAGAACTCGACCTCGGCACCGTCCTTGCGACGGACCTCGGCCATGGCAGAGGTCTGCTGGAAGTTGCCCTCGTGGTCAGAGAAGCTGAAGTCGTCGAACTCCTGGGGTGATAGTGACTCAAATGTGAAAGAGCGCATAAGAAGACTAAATCCCTCCTGTGGGGTAAGGTGTCAAACGGAGCTACCCGTTGGCATCTGTTCCGCCAGATTGGCCAGAGACTATAGTACCTTCTCGGTTTGCGTGTATCCGTCAATGGCTCCATACTGTGGTTTCTTGGTAAAAACACCATGCATGGGGGCGGTGCGGATAGGGCCGTCCATATCATGTAACACGTTTTTGTCGTGGCAACGAGGAAGGTCTTAGCTGTGCAGACAAGGCAGATTGACATCACCCAGCTCGAGGAGAAGGCCCAGACCCTAGGCATGGACCTGCCCATCGAGCAGACTCACGAATGGGCCTCCTACCAGGAGACGATCAATGGTCGCACCCCCTGGGGCTGCGTGGAGCTGACCGACGACGGGGGACAGACCCTGGCTCTGGTCTCCTTCATCGACTTCGAGACCCATGGCTATCACTACCTGCGCAGCGAGCATGGTCCCGTGTGGGTGGGCGAGCCCGATCCCCAGACGGAGGAGGAGGGACTCAAGGCCATTGTCGAGTACGTCCGCAAGGCAGACCGCAAGGTTGTCTTCCTGCGCCTGTGCGTAAAGGCCGAGCTCGACATCACCAGACCCACCCTGTCCACGATTCCCTACAACCAGACGGTCATCATGGACACCACGGGCGACGACGAGGAGATTCTCTCCAAGCTCAAGAAGCGCGGCCGCCGCGACGTCCGCAAGGCCCTGCGCGAGAGTCCCGCCAGCTATGCCGACGAGACCGAGCAGGCCTACGAGTCCTTTGCCGAGTACTACGACGTGATGATCGAGACCGCCGAGCGTGACGGCTTCACCCCCGCTCCCCAGTCCGATTACGAGAACATGATCCACCTCCTGGGCAAGGATCACTGCCGCGTCTTTGCCGGAAGGGTCGACGGCAAGGTGGTCACCTGGACCATCGCCACCATCTCGGGCAAGCACGCGGTCCGCTACTACGGTGCCTCCCGCTCCGACGTCCCCAACCGCAACTTCGTGACCGACGGTCTGATCTACTTCGAGGCCTGCACCCTGTCCAAGCAGGGCATCGAGACCTACGACATGATGGGCATCGGCAACGACTTCTCGCCCAAGCTCAAGACCCTCAACACCTTCAAGACCAAGTTCTCCAACGAGGTCACCGACGTCGCCCCTGACCGTGACGTGCCCATCCGCGGCACCTTCTACTCCGCGCTCGTCACGGCCAGGAAGGCGCTCAAGCGCGGCTAACCATGAGCATCAAGGATCCCGCCACGCACATCCCGGACTTTGACCTGATGGCCCCCCGCCCCGAGGCGGAGGGCCTTCCTTCCATTGCGGAGCAGGTGGACAAGGTTCCCACAGAGCCCGGCTGCTACCTGTGGAAGGACGCCCACGGCACCGTCATCTACGTGGGCAAGGCAAAGAACCTTCGCTCCCGCATGTTCCAGTACGTGAACCTCACCGACGACCGGGCAAAGATTCCCCTGATGATGCAGGTGGTGAGGAGCTTCGACTACATAGTGGTGGGCTCGGAGCACGAGGCCCTGGTTCTGGAGCGCAACCTCATCGCCCAGTACCACCCCTACTTCAACGTGGACTTCAAGGACGACAAGTCCTACCCCTACATAGCCCTCACCATGAGCGACGCCTTTCCCGCGATCAAGTACACCCGCGAGAAGCACAAGAAGGGCACCCGCTACTTTGGCCCCTACACGGACTCGCAGGCCGCTCGCGAGACCATCGACACCCTGCGCAAGGCCGTGCCCATCTGCATAGCCACCTGTGCGGAGTGGAAGCGCTGTCGCCGTTACCTTAAGGGTCACCCCGACGACGCCGAGCTGGCAAACATGGTCTTTGCCGACAGGGGCCGTCCCTGCTTCGACTATCACGTGGGTCGTGGCCCCGGTGCCTGCTGTGGCGCCATCACGCCCACCGACTACGCGGCAAACGTCCGCCAGGTGGAGCAGTTCCTGGCGGGCAATCGCAAGGCCATCCTGGAGGAGCTCGAGGGTCAGATGCGAGATGCCGCAGCGGCCCTGGAGTTCGAGAAGGCGGGTCGCATCAAGCGCCGCCTGGAGGTCATCGAGGGCCTGGACGACCGTCAGGAGGTCATGTTCTCCTCTGAGGTCAGCCTGGACCTGATCGGCTTCTACCGGGAGGAGACCATCTCCTGCGCCTGCGTCTTCGTCGTGCGTGAGGGTCGTACGGTCCGCTCCTCGGAGTTCATCCTCAACAAGGGTGCCGACGTGGACGAGGTGGAGCTCGCGGAGGGCTTCCTCAAGCGCTACTACGACGAGACTGCCGACCTTCCCTCCGAGGTTGATGTGACCGTGGACTTGCCCGACGCCGAGGTACTGGGGGAGTGGCTTAGCGAGAAGCGGGGCCACGTCTGCCGCATTCACCGCCCCCAACGCGGCGAGAAGGCCCACCTCCTGGACATGGCGGCAAAGAACGCCCACCACGCCCTCAACCGCTACATGGTGAGGACGGGCTACGCCGACGAGAGGACCAACAAGGCCCTCCTGCAGCTGGAGAGCGCCCTGGCCCTGGACAGGCCGCCCCTGCGCATCGAGTGCTTCGACATCTCCACCCTGCATGGCGCCTTTACCGTGGCCTCCATGGTGGTCTTTACCAACGGCCGTCCCGACAAGGGTCAGTACCGCAGGTTCAAGATCAAGGCTGAACTGGACGAGGCCAACGACTTCGTGTCCATGTCCGAGGTTCTGGGGCGTCGCTACAGCCCAAAGAACATGGCGGACGAACGCTTTGCTGCGGCCCCACCCGACCTCCTGGTGGTCGACGGTGGCAAGCCCCAGCTGACGGCAGCCATGGAGCAGCTGGATGCCCTTGGACTGGACATACCGGTCTGCGGCCTGGCAAAGTCAGACGAGGAGGTCTTTGTCCCCTGGGACGAGACTCCCGTGGTCCTGCCCTCGGGTTCGGCCTCCCTCTACCTGATCAAGCAGGTGCGCGACGAGTCCCACCGCTTTGCCATCACCTTCCACCGCGAGCTCAGGACCAAGGCCCAGGGTGTCTCCATCCTGGATGACATCGAGGGGGTCGGTCCCAAGCGCAAGAAGGCCATCATGCGCCACTTCGGCTCCATGAAGCGCCTGCGCATGGCCAGCGTGGAGGACATAGCCCAGGTCAAGGGAGTGCCCGAGTCTGTGGCGCGCGAGATCTACGACACCCTGCGGGCATGGGACGAGGAGGGGCGCAAGGTCGCCGAGGCCGCAGCGGGGAAATAGCACAATGCGGAGGCTCCCCGTATTGCGTGGCGTCTAACGTGTTTCCCCTCTGTGGATGTGGAACTGCCCGTGTACAAATCGCCAGAGTTTGTGTATTATCGTTTCGTTTTGTCATTGTCAGAAGGAGATGTGCATGTCCGGACACTCTAAGTGGGCTACCACCAAGCATAAGAAGGCCGCAATCGACGCAAAGCGTTCTGCGCTCTTCTCAAAGCACTCGCGTAACATTACCGTTGCCGCTCGTAATGGTGGCGACCCCAACCCGGACAACAACGCCTCCCTGGCCGCAGCCGTTGCCCGTGCTCGCATGGTCTCCATGCCCAACGCAAAGATCCAGGCCGCCATCGACAAGGCCTTCGGCACCGGTGCCGAGGCTGTCGTCTACAAGGAGGTCACCTACGAGGGATACGGTCCCGCAGGCATCGCCCTCTACGTCGAGTGCCTGACCGACAACCTGAACCGTACTGCTGCCGACGTCCGTTCCGCCTTCACCCACGCTGGCGGCAACCTTGGCACCTCCGGCTCCGTCTCCTTCCAGTTCGAGCGCAAGGGCTCTATCGCAGTCGATAAGGTCATCAAGTCCGACGAGAAGAAGGTTCCCGACAAGGAGAACGCCGTCGACGAGGACGAGTTCATGATGGCAGTCGCCGAGGCTGAGGGCGAGGACTACGAGGACGCAGGCGACGAGTGGATCGTCTACACCGCCTATGACAAGATGCAGGACGTCCAGAAGGCACTGGAGGACCAGGGCATCATCGTCAAGGGCTCCGAGCTCACCATGATCCCCACCACCCCCACCGAGCTGGACATCAATGATGCCCGCAAGGTCCAGCGCCTGATCGACCACCTGGAGGACCTGGACGACGTCCAGAGCGTCTACAGCACCATGAGCGTCTCCGACGAGGTCGCCGAGCAGCTGGCCGAGGAGGAGTAGCCTCCCGTCGCAGGTGGCGGCAGTCCTGTCGCTTCTGCGCACATGTACTTTCGTATACGAGCGGCGGCCACGTGGTGGTCGCCGTTTTCTGAAAATCGGTAACAAAAGGGGACAGCCTGGCATGGCCCATTCCAGAGAAGACATGACGCGCTTCGAGGCAGAGGAGATCCTGGACCTTCCCGAGCGCTATGGCATGGCGGAGGTCCGCAGCGCCTTCAAGGAGCTGGCACAGAAGTACCATCCGGACAACGCCGCTCGCAACGGCATCTCGCCCGAGCTTGCCCAAAAGAAGATGACCGAGGTCAACAAGGCCTACGGCTACATGCGCAGCCTCTTTGCCAAGGGACAGGTTGGGTCCCTTCACCGTGACTATGCCGGTGGTACGCATGGCAAGAAGGGCGTGGGTGTCCACTTTGACCCGTCGGGGTCAAGGGCTGTGGACACCCAGGTGGATGACTCCCTCTTTTGGGACGAGAATGGCAACCCCCGTAGTGCCGTTGCCGAGAACGAGGCCAACAGGGCCGCGGACGCCCCGGGCCACGGCATGCGCCGCTTCATTCTGGGGCCCGTCTTTCTAAGGGCAGTACTGGTGGCAATCCTGGCCCTGGTCTGGTGGCTCAACTTCCCCCTTCTGGGGCCTGGTGCGGGACGCATCGACCTTTCGGGGAACTTTGACGCCGGACGTCTGGCTGATTTCCTCGCTGCCGTCATCTATCCCAGCTACTTCCTGCTCTACGAGCTCTTTACCGGTCATATCTCGGGTGCCATTCGCGAGGTCGTCAACGGCATCGTCTCCAACGCAACCCGCGTCCACGTTGAGGTGCGCAGGAAGGGCTCCTACCAATCCGACGTCTCCAGCCTCTTTGGCGTGCAGGTCTACAGCGTGCTGGAGATACCCCTGGCCGTCTGGCTCCTTGGTCGCGGGCTGGCCGTCCCCGACGGTGCCGAGCACCTGGTCTTTCTGGGCCTGGCCATAGCGGTGACCGTGGACCTCATGATTGGCTTCTTTGGCACTGGCCTTGCCGTGGGCCTGGGCCATTGGATCTCGGACAAGGTCGAGAAACGATACGTGACGGCTCGCATGGCAATGCTGAAGCGCTGCGGCCAGTGGTCGACTGGCGCACATGCCCAGGGCAACGTCCGCTAGCGTCAGAGTGACAGTCCCGTCACAAGAACCCATGCAAGTAGGTATGTGTCGCGGCACTGGGGTATCCTAATGACGTTCAACTGAAATCGTCGGACCTATCGTCACCGAGGGGGACACGCATATGGGAATCTTCAGGCGCATCTGCCTACTCTTGTTCAGCTTGGCTGGCTTGCTTTCCTTGGCTGGCCTGGTCACTCCCTGGGTGGGGCCCTGGACCCAGGATGCCCGCGACCTCATGGGTGACCATCGATACCTGTATGTCCTTGCAGCCCTGGTCTGCGTTACCGTCCTGGGCCTCCTGATCGACCTCCTGCGTGCCATCTTTGTGCGCAACCGCAAGGTTGTCACGGTCACCAAGGCGGATGGCGATGCCATCACCATCACGCGTGACGCCATCGCCAGCCAGGCCCGTCACGTCATTGAGGCGGAGGGCACCTTCCGCGCCCGTCGCGTCCGCGTGAAGGCAAAGAAGAACGGCCACGTACGCGTCTACTGCAGGGTCCAGCCCGAGCAGACCGTGGACGTCGTGGAGGAGGGCTCCGCCCTGCACGACCGCATCGTCCAAGGACTCAAGACGGTCTGTGGAGACAACATCGACCGCGTGTCATTGGAGTTCACCGATGCGGGAGAGTACACCCAGGCGGAGGACGAGGACGACTTCGAGGCCTATGTGCCTCGGGTGTCCGTGAGCAGGGAGGCCACGGTGACTACGGCAGCGGAGGACGAGACCGCGCCTGCAGCTTCGTCGTCCGAAAGCGAGGAGCCTGCCTCTACGTCCGAGCCCGCCGAGGACCCGAGTCCAGACGAGCCCACCAATGAGGCGGACGACTCCGTCGACAGCTTCGAGATTACGGTACCCATTCATCGCACGACCAGCCATGAGGTGGCCGATGCGAGCGAGCTGGGGGAGGAGTAGCCATGGCAGCAAAGCCAAAGATGAGCGTCGAGGACACCCAGGCTCCCGCCGAGCCGGAGGCAAGCGAGGAGCTGGAGCAGAAGGAGGACCTTGGCGCCTGGGAGAGCCTCAGCCGCTGGCTCAAGGCCACTATGAGAGGGCACGAGAACGCCTGGATCGGTGGCGTGTGTGGCTTCATCATCGCCCTGCTCTTCCTGGGCATCGGCTTCTGGCCCACGCTTCTGATTTTGATCTGCGTCCTCATCGGCGTCCTCGTCGGCCAGGCCTTGGACGGCAACCAAAAGATCGTCCAGATCCTGCGTCAGATGTTCTCAGACAATCGCTAGTCTCCAGACACGAGTAGGGCAAATACAGGCGTTTCCAGAAAGGGGAACGGCATGGCAAGCAAAAGCACCAGTACTTCCACGTCCGAGGAGCTTGACGGCATCATCACGGACCAGCACAAGGAGGGCACCGCGGCTGCCGAGTCCGCCGAGGACCACTCCATCACCACGGTACCCGAGGCCCACGAGGTGGATGCCGACGACGAGGACCTGGAGGACGAGGACCTGGACTCCGAGGACTCCCTCACCTTCTCCAACGGCGTGATCGAAAAGATCGTGGCCATCGCCATGCGCGACGTCCCTGACGTCATCGGCATGAAGGGCTCCTGGCTCAACCGCGTCCAGGACGTCCTGGGTGCCTCCGACTCCCGCAAGGGCGTTTCCGTGGAGGTCACTCCTGACGCTGCCGTGCGCGTGAACATCAGCGTCCTCATCAAGTACGGCGCCTATGCGCCAAAGGTCTTCGAGGACGTAAAGAAGGCAGTCGTCCGTGAGGTCACGGGCATGACCGGCCTCTCCATCGCCGGCGTGAACCTCCGCATCGAGGACGTGCTCACCCCCGAGGAGTACGCCTCGGGCGAGCGCGAGCTTGCAAGGGAGGAGGCGGCCGAGGCGGGGGAGACCCTCGAGGCGGATGCACCCGCTGACGCCGACCAGGCGGACGCCGAGTCGAAGGTGGAGGCCTAGTAGATGGGTCTCTCCTCTAAGGTCGCCATCGGCGCAGGCAGGTTCGTCCACTGGGGACTGACGCACGTCCTGCACCGCAATGCCTCGCAGCTCCCCGGTAGGGTGGCACTTGCCCTGGACCACGAACTCCTGGGCGAGCTGTCCCAAAAGCTGACCTGGGGCTCCATCGTCGTCTGCGGCACCAATGGAAAGACCACGACCAACAACATCCTGGCCGATGCCGTTGAGGCCAGCGGAAAGTCCATCCTCTGCAACAGGATCGGGGCAAACATGGAGCCGGGCGTCGTCTCGGCCCTCCTACCCGGCAAGTCTGCCGATGCTGCCGTGATTGAGGCTGACGAGCTCTCCACGATTCGCATCCTGCCCGCCCTGAAGCCCCGCTACCTGATTCTGTTGAACCTCTTTCGTGACCAGCTGGATCGTGCAGGCGAGATCGATCGCGTCCAGGACGTGATCTGCCAGGCCCTGCTGGCATCTCCCCAGACCACCCTCGTCGTGAACGGTGACGATCCTCTTTGCGTGGCCATAGCCAGGCGCGCGCAGCGCGAGGGCACATCGGTCATTGCCTTTGGCATCGACGAGGACCTGCACCTGCCCGCAGACCGCGTGCCTGAGGCCCGCTTCTGTCCAGAGTGCGGCGCCGAGCTTCAGTACGACTATCGCACCTACGCCCAGCTGGGCACCTTCAGGTGTCCGAACTGCGACTTTGCCCGACCAAAGCTGACCTACTCCGCACGCGGTATACGCGTGGACCGCAGGGGCGTCTCCTTTGGCCTTACCATGACGCGCGACGACAAACGTGCGGGTGTCCGACAAGGCATCCACGCGGACTTCGGTGGCGTCTACATGGTCTACAACCTCCTGGCCGCCTGTGTGGGAGCCCTCCTGTCGGGTGCCAGCATCGGTGACTTCCGCAGCGCCCTCAAGGACTACCATCCCCAGAACGGTCGTCTCCAGCACTTCGATGTGGGCGGTCGCGAGGTCATCCTCAATCTTGCAAAGAACCCCACCGGCCTCAACCAGAACCTCAGTCTCCTGGAGGCCGATGACAGGCAGAAGGCCGTCTACGTGGTGGTCAACGACAACCCCAACGACGGCACGGACGTCTCCTGGATCTGGGATGTGGACTTCGAACGGCTCTGTGACGAGGAGGGGCTCAGGCTCTTTGCTGGTGGCACCCGTGCCAACGACGTGCAGGTGCGCCTCAAGTACGCGGGGCTCCATGCCCGTCTTTCCCACAACGTCTCCGAGGTCCTTGGCCGCATGGGGGATGCCCCCGTTGAGCTGCCTCTCTACGTGCTGACCAACTATTCGGCCCTCTTTCCCGCAAAGGCCGAGCTAGAGAGGATAGGTGAGGTGCGATGAGCCAGCAATCTTCCGGAGCCGCGGGTGGTCGAGGCCTTCGCATCGCCCACCTGTACCCCGAGCTGCTCAACCTCTACGGGGACTCGGGCAACATGCTGGTCCTCAAAAGCAGGCTCGAGTGGCGTGGCCTGGGATGTCAGATCGTCGAGGTGGGCATCGATGACCGTCCCAGCTTCTCGGACGTGGACATCGTCTTCATCGGAGGCGGCACTGACCGCGAGCAAAAGATCGTCTGCCAGAAGCTCCTGGCAGAGCGCGAGGAGCTGCACTCCTTCGTGGAGGACGGTGGCGTCCTAGCTGCCGTCTGTGGTGGCTACCAGCTCCTGGGTGACTACTACCTCCTAGGTGACGAGAAGGTCCAGGGCCTCTCGCTCGTTGACCTCTACACCGACCGAGGCGAGCCACGCCTTATCGGCAACGTTGCGGTGCAGAGCCGCATCAGCCCCCAACCCATCGTGGGCTACGAGAATCACGGTGGCAGGACCCATCTGGGCTCCGACGTCGAGCCCATGGGCAAGGTTCTCTATGGTCATGGCAACGATGGTACGACGGGGGAGGAGGGCTGCCTCTACAAGAACGTGGTGGGAACCTACGTCCACGGACCGCTCCTGCCAAAGAACCCAGGAGTCGCCGATTATCTATTGTCGCGGGCCCTGGAGCGCAAGTATGGTAATGGTGAGCTCGAGCCCCTGGACGACAGGGCAGAGCTTGCTGCGAACAAGATCATGTACGACAGGATGATGGCGGGCAAGGTCCCCGAGCGCTAGCTCGTCGACTTGCCTATAGGGAAAGAGAGAGGTCTCATGAAGAAGATCATCGTCTTTGGCGGTCTCAACCTCGACGTATCCATCCACAGCGACAGGGTTCCCAACGTCGGCGACTATATCATCGGCAAGGATTTCGTGTCCACCTCCGGAGGCAAGGGTGGCAACCAGGCCGTTGCAGCAGCCCGCATGGGAGCCGACACCTTCATGGTGGGCAAGGTGGGCAACGACCATCATGGTCGTCGCCTGACCGCAGAGCTCACCAGCCACGGCGTCTCGGTCATGAACGTCAGCGTCACCGCACGTGCCGCAACGGGTGTCGCCATGGTAGTGCGCTGCGGTGGCGGCTACTTCACCATCACGGATCCCGGCGCAAATGCAAAGATGTCCTACGACGAGGTCCGCGCCGCCATCCATGGTCTGGGTCAGCACAATAATATCTTCCTGGAGACCTCTGGCGCCGACTTTGACGTGTCTATGGATGCCCTTGCCTGCGCAAAGCGCAACAAGCTCTACACCATCCTGAGCTACGCCGGCCTGAAGGACCTGCCCGACGAGGCCTACAAGGACCTGGATCTCCTGATCGTCAACAGGACCGAGACTGCCCGCCTGACGGGCATCCGTCCCGCCAACGACGAGCTCTGCGAGATGGCCCTGAACCTCTTCCTGGACAGGGGAGTCAAGAACGTGATCATCCTGCTCAAGGACCGTGGCTCCGCCACCATGGTGGACGGCACCTACGTGCGCGTTCCTGGCTACAAGGTGGATGTCGTGGACGCATCCTGCGGCGGTGATACCTATGTGGGTGGCCTGGCCTCCCAGCTTGCCGACGGCGTGTCCCTGGTGGACTCCATGAAGTTCGCCACTGCCGCAGCAGCTCTCTCCCTGACCAAGGTGGGCACCCAGGAGTCCATTCCCAGCTGGGCCGATGTCAATGACTTCCTCCAGAAGAACGGGAACTAGGCCTCAGTGCAGTCCCCGAAGGAAACGACCATATCAAGCGAAGTGACTTTGACGGCCGCCGCCCCCAGGGGCGGCGGTGCTTCCAGGGCCACCATTTGGTACCTGCAGTGGTTGCGCGCACTGGGTGCCGTGGCCATTGTCCTCCTCCATGCGGTACGTGCCGTGGAGCTGGCTCCTGCCCTTGTGGCAGTGTCTCCCGCCCTCATCTACGGTGAGTCCCTGGCGATTATTCCTCTGACGCGTTGGGCAGTACCCGTCTTCTTCATGATGAGCGGCGCCCTGATGCTGGATCCGGCTCGGTCCATGCCAGCTAGGAAGCTGGTCCGGCACGTATGGAGGATCGTCTTTGTCCTTCTGACCTTTGGGCTGGCCTTCTGCATCATCGAGGCTGGCTATGACGCTCGGTCCCTGAACGGTCAGGTACTCCTGACTGCCTTGGTCAACCTCCTGACGGGCCACTCCTGGGACCACCTCTGGTACCTCTATGCGACCATTGGACTCTACCTGGTCACGCCCCTCCTGCGTTGGCTAGTGAGGAAGGTCTCCTGGCCTGGGGTCCTTGCTCTCTGCCTCGTCTCCTGGCTTTTGTGTTGTGTGCCCTCGAGCCTCATGATTCTGGGCTGGGTCGATGGTGGTGTGGCGGCATTGGACTCGGCTTGCGGCTGGGCCTTCCCCCTTCCGTACTACCTGACAGGCTATGTCCTCCACCACGAGGATGGACATCTGACGGGCTTGCGCTCGGCTCGGCTCGTCCTCTATGCCTTGGGCGCTGGAGCCCTGATCCTCATGGTTTGGCTGGCTTCTGCCTATGGCCTCACCCAGTTCTCCATGCCTGAGCAGGTCCTGATTTTGCCCTATGGGGTTGCTTGCTTCGTGGCCGCGCGCCAGCTACTGGACAAGCGCCAGATAGGTGCCCGCTGGATTTCCGTCCTGGCCGACTACAGTCTGGGCATCTACGTGATTCATCCCCTCTTTGGACACCTCCTCATCTACCCCCTAGCGATCCAGCAGCTTGCAATCTCTGCAGGCGTTCCGGGAGTACTAGCCCTCCAGCTAGCCATAGTTCTCCTGGGAGTTTTTGCGTCAATGCTCATAACAGAGGCCGCCCGAACGATTCCCGCCTTCAAAGGCAAGATGTAAAAGGGAAATCGAGGGGTTACTCTGCTTTACTCATGTGAGACGGCCTTGAGCAGACGAAACACCAAAAGAGCGAATCGCCTGACAGGCACCTCCCCGTTGCGGTGAGCTCTAAGCCGCCGTCCCGCAGCCAGAGCTACAAGATAACCCCCGGACCGAATTAGTGTCTTTTCGGTCCGGGGGAATCTTTTTGCCTCCTGCAACGCTTGAGGGAAGGCCTTAGTCACCTTTCACGTTTGAGTACGCCGTCTTTGCGCTGACGCCATCCAGGGAGCCGATAGCCCCGGCAAGTCCGGAGATCACGTCCTCGGGAGCGTCGATGGCAATGCTGATGATGTTGATGCCGCGCTGGTGGTAGGGGATGCCCATGCGGCCGATCAGATACTGGGCGTTCTCATGAAGGAGCTCGTTGAGCTTCGCTACGGATTCGGGATTCTCGACGATGATGGCGATGAGTGCGACACGTGATGACATGGCTGCTCCTTTTGCTCGAATATCTGACACTGTCATGCTAACGCATCGAGCGACGGGTTAGCGACAAGCATTCACAAAGCTCTGCATAAGGGCCTGCTGGTTTCCGTCCGTGCGGAACATGAGCTCGGGGTGCCACTGGACGCCGCGGATGAAGTGCTTGTCGGGCATCTCGACGGCCTCGATCAGACCGTCGTCCGAGACGGCGGATACGGTGAGACTGGCTGCCAAGGCCTTGATTGCCTGGTGGTGCCTGCTGTTGACCGAGATGATGTCCGAGTCCAGGAGTCGCTTGAGATGGGTGCCCTCGACGAGGTTGACCGTATGGGTCGGGTGGGCGGAGGTGTCCACGAAGTGCTGGTGACCCTTTTCGTACTGGGTGGGGATGTCCTGGTAGAGGCTGCCGCCTAGGGCGACGTTGATGACCTGCACGCCGCGGCATATGCCAAAGACGGGCTTGTCCTGCTCAATGCACATGCGGACCAGCTCAAGCTCGAACTTGTCGAGGTCACTGAAGAAGAAGGAGACCGTGGGGAGCTTGTCCTCTCCATAGAGGCTCGGGTCGATGTCGGCGCCTCCCGTGAGCATGATGCCGTCGACTGAGTTGATCAGCTGCTGAATCTCCTGCTTGTCCTGGGTGATGGGGAGCATGATGGGTAGGCCACCGCCAGCCTCAACGGCTGGGAAGTAGTTAGGTCGAACTCCGACTGTTCCGTCAAAGCCATCGTAATGTGGACTGACGCCGATGAGTGGTTTCATGTAGCTTGCTCCCATAGCCCGAGCCTGACAACTAGGCCTGTCCTGCGTATGCCTACCTCGTTATTCGACCCCATAAGACTACCTTAAGCGAGAAGCGATTGCATACTGAATGTGGATTGATGCACATTCAGATAGACTTTTTAACATTCTTCTGCCCAAAAGCATAAAACTGGGGTAAAGACCTAGGGTAGTAACAACGTGTAAGGAGACTACATGCCAGAGATGAGCGATCCCCAGCCTGGGCCCTATACGACTACCTTGAGCGAGCGGGAGGTCACGCGAGCGGGCAATCCCGGAAATCCCACGGGGGAGTTTGGCGCCCAGATGCTTCACCGTATGAACAGCAGCCATGGGGCGGTGACCGATTGGGCCCTGGACAAGCTCCATTTCGAGCCCCATTTCCATACTCTTGACATCGGTTGCGGGGGAGGTGCCACGATGCGCCGCCACCTGGCCCGAATGGTCAAGGCGGCAGAGGACAACGGCACGGACTTTACGGACCTGGCCAAGTTCCCGGGACACGTGACGGGAGTCGACTACTCTTCCACTTCCTGCTGCGAGTCCAGCAATCTCAATGCCGAGGACATCGCTGCTGGGCGTATGGACGTGGTGGAGGCCTCGGTGGAGGACCTGCCGTTTGAGGATGGCTCCTTTGACATCGTTACCACGGTTGAGAGCTTCTACTTTTGGCCTGACCCTGCGGCAAACCTGCGCGAGGTTGCCCGCGTGGTCAAGCCTGGGGGGCACTTCCTCCTGGTTGCCGATATCTATCGCACGGACGAGCTTTCCGAGGAGACCCTGCAGAACGTTCGCGAGCACGACCTGACGGTGCTGACGCCCAAGGAGTACCGTAACCTCTTTGCCCAGGCGGGCTTCTCGGCCTGCGACGTTCACCTGAACCCTGGCACCACTTGGATTGCCATCGAGGGAGTGCGCTAACGCACCCACGAAGGAATGATGTAGGGGGGCGGGGTTTGCGCCAGAGATTCACGGCGCAGCCCCGCCCCCTTGTCATTCCTTCCAAGCTTCTCCGTTACGAAAATCTAAGCGCCAGTGCATGAGGTTTTCTTCTTCCCGCGTATGATATCGGCTTGGGCGGGTAGAAGAGTAGATGTTGAACCTATGACGCTAGATTTTGGAAGAGGGAGTCCTGTCGCATGAAGCAATTCAAGACAGAGAGCAAGAAGCTGCTCGACCTTATGATCAACTCGATCTACACGAACAAGGAGATTTTCCTTCGTGAGCTCATCTCCAATGCCTCCGATGCCCTGGACAAGCTGAGCTTCGAGGCCGTGCAGAAGCCCGAGCTGGGCATCGACCAGTCCAAGCTGGCCATTACCCTGGCATTTGACAAGGACGCCCGCACCATCACCGTCTCTGACAACGGCATCGGCATGACTCAGGAGGAGCTGGACAACGACCTGGGCACCATTGCGCACTCCGGCTCCGAGGCCTTCAAGGAGGAGAACGCCGACCACCAGGGCGAGGACATCGACATCATCGGCCAGTTCGGCGTTGGTTTCTATTCATCCTTCATGGTGGCCCAGAAGGTCCGCGTCGTCTCTCGCGCCCTGGGTGCGGACCAGGCCTACGCCTGGGAGTCCGACGGCGTCAAGGGCTACTCCATCGAGCCCGCAGGGGAGGGCGAGCGTGCCGACGCAAATGATCACGGCACCGACGTGATTCTCTACCTGCGCGATTCCACGGAGGATGAGGACACCGATCAGTTCCTGTCCGAGTGGGGCCTCAAGGACCTGGTGAAGCGCTACTCCAACTATGTCCGTCATCCCATCCAGATGATGGTGACAAAGAGCCGTCAGAAGCCCAAGCCCGAGGATGCCGGTGACGACTACAAGCCCGAGTACGAGGACTACCAGGAGCTGGAGACCCTCAACTCCATGACCCCCATCTGGAAGAAGCGCCAGAGCGAGGTGGAGCAGGATGACTATGACGAGTTCTACAAGTCCTCCTTCCATGACTGGGAGAAGCCCCTGCGCACCATCAGCTTCCATGCCGAGGGCGCCCTGTCCTATGATGCGCTCCTCTTCATCCCCGGTCAGCGTCCCTTTGACCTCTACAGCAAGGACTATCAGAAGGGTCTGGCCCTCTATACCTCCAACGTCCTCATCCAGGAGAAGTGCGCAGACCTCCTGCCTGACTACTACAACTTCGTCCGTGGCGTCGTGGACAGCCCCGACGTCTCGCTGAACATCTCGCGAGAGACCCTGCAGCAGAACTCCCAGCTGCGCGCCATCGCCCGTCGTGTGGAGAAGAAGATCCACTCCGAGCTTGAGGACATGCGTGACAACGCGCGCGAGGACTACGAGAAGTTCTGGGAGAACTTCGGTCGTGGTATCGAGTTCGGCATCTACTCCTCCTACGGCGCGAAGGCCGACGACCTGGCCGACCTCCTGCTCTTCTGGTCCGCAAAGGAGGGCAAGCTGGTCACCTTCAAGGAGTACGCGCAGGCCATGCCTGAGGACCAGGACAAGATCTACTATGCCGCAGGTGATGCCCGCGAGCGCCTGGAGAAGACCCCTGCCGTCCGCTCTGCCCTGGACCACGGCTACGACGTCCTCCTCTGCACCCAAGACGTGGACGAGTTCATGTTCCAGATGATGCGCAACTACCACCAGGACGCCGTTGCCGGCGACTCCGAACACAAGGGCACCGATGCCCGCGACCTGGAGCTCACCAACGTCGCATCCGCCGACCTGGACTTCGCCACCGAGGACGAGAAGAAGGAGGCCGAGAAGGTCACCGCCGAGCACCAGGACCTCTTCGACGAGCTCAAGGAGGACCTGGGAGACAAGGTCACGTCCGTGAAGGCCGTTGCCGGCCTGGGCGATGCACCTGCGACCATCGCCGCCGAGGGTCCCGTCTCCCTGGAGATGGAGCGCGTCATCAGTCAGGGTCCCGAGGCCGATCAGGCACCCAAGGCCCAGCGTGTCCTCCAGTTGAATGCCGCCCACCCCGTCTTCGGCAAGCTCGTTGCCGCAATGGATGCTGGTGACAAGGACCGCCTGAAGCTCCTGGGTTCCGTCCTCTACGACCAGGCTCTGCTGGTCGAGGGTCTGCCCCTGGAGGATCCCGTGGAGTTCGCCCAGAACGTCACCAAGCTCATGTAGGATGCGCTGGCTGGCACCGTACCGGCGTCCGTCCAGAAATTCGTGCAGTGCATGCTTGCCCCGGAGGCCTCGGCCTTCGGGGCTTTCTTTCCTAGACCAATGGCTACCAATGGCTCCGATTTGCGCCCTTTTTGAACCCCCTAGGCTGCCTGTTTGCTCGTAAATGGAGAAACCGCAGGTAGCATGGGGCATTCATGTGAAAAAATCGTTTCGACGCTTAACATTGAACAATATTAGGGATATTGTTTTTTCAACGGTAGTTTATTTGCCGTGAACGGTACGAGCAAATGGCAAACGTAGAACGATTGGATTTGAACATGCGTAAGGTTAAGACTTTCCAGGGCAAGCGCCGCACCTATGACACCGAGAAGTCGACCGAGGTCGCAAAGCGCACCTTCGGCGAGTTCGGTGACCCCGCAGGCTACGAGGAGACCCTCTACAAGACCAAGCAGGGCCTGTTCTTTGTCGTGGGCCTTGGTGGCGCCGATTCTCCCTATCCCGAGCAGGATCTCAAGCCCCTCACCAAGACCGAGGCAGCCGACTTCGAGGCCTAATAGCTTCTGGAACTCACATAGGTACGATAAAGCCTGCCGTCGACGTCAGTCGGCGGTTTTTTCTTAGCCAACGTGGCAGTATCCTCAGGGGATTCTGTCACAAAATCCAGGAGTGAGCGCCACCAGGCCTTTGTCCAGGCGCAGTTCGCGCGAAGCGCACAAATTTAAACCCCGGCAATAAGACCTGCGAGGGGCCAAATCCAGGAGTGAGCGCCCCCTGGCCTTTGTCCAGGCGCAGTTTAGGGGCGGAACGCGAAGCGCACAAATTCAAACCCCAGCAATAAGACCTGCGAGGGGCCAAATCTAGAAGGGGGTGCCCCTGGCCTTTGCCCAGGCGCAGTTCGCGCGAAGCGCACTGTTTGAGCACTGGACAAAGGCCAGTGGCATCCCAGGCAGTTTGGTCCCTCGCTCTTAAAACATGTTGCGTTCCTTGAACTCCGCCTGCACGGTCCTGAACATCAGGTCCACGTCCTCCAGGCCCAGATGGGTCTCTTTCTGATTTGCCTTGAGGGTGCCACGGCGGCGAGCCCAGCTCTCCAGGGCAGCGGGCTTTGAGTCGTGGGGGAGGGACTTGTACTCCGGGTCGATGCGTCGGCATATGTCACGTGTGTCGATGGGGATGATGCGACCGGCCTTGCGGGCCTCGGCGTAGCCGTCGATGTGCAGCATGAACCAGGAGTCCTCGAAGGCGGCGTTGTGCGCCATGTAGGGGTACAACTCCAGAGCGGCAAGGATGGCCTTCTGCATCTTCTTGTTGGAGCGCAGGGGCTTCTTGTCCTTCACGTCGTCCCAGGTAATGTGGTGCACGAACTCCAGGGGTACGCCCTTCTCGCGATACATCTCGGGAATGCCGCAGTAGGAGCTGAAGGGATGCTCAGGCTTTGCCTTTGCGGTCATGTCCATGAACTCCAGGCCGACATTCACGATGTAGCCGCGTGATGGGTCTCGGTCGGTGGTCTCGATGTCGATGCCGCAGATGGTGCCAGAGACGGGTTGCTCCACATAGGCCATGCCCAGGTCGGCACAGCCGGGGCCTGCGACCCTTGCCACCTCTTCCTCGCTTCGGTGCTGGAGGACGGCCACCCCGCGGACCAGGTCCTCGTCCGAGAGCTTGCGCGAGAGCATGGTGGGGGAGACGTTGCGGAGACGGTCGATGCCAAAGGAGTCACAGCTGGTGCGGTTGCGGTCGGCGAGATTGCGAATCAGACTGAAGGGGAAGGGCTCCTGACCCGTGGGGGCACTCTTCCAGGCATCCATAAGCAGGCCCATGGCCTCCTCGTTCTTCTCGCGCTCGGCAGTGAGCGTTTGGTCATCCGACAGGAAGCCGGGAAAGACGAGGGCGTTTGCGTGCTCGATTGCCTGGGAAAGGTTCATGCGACTGCTTTCGTGACGATTTTCCAACGCGCACTAGTGTAGCCCAGTGACGCCCATCGCGGTTGTTGGGATGTGACGGTTCGTCCTAGCGACAGGACTCGCTGAGGGCTCTGCCGCAATCGCTAGGCCACACACGTGTTGGGGTCAGCCTGGGGATCCCAGAGACTGCCGGTCAGGGCCTTGCGTGCCTCAAGGATTGCCTCGCAAAAGACATTGCCGTGGGGGGACGATGCTCTGATCAGGCGGCCGTTGCGGTAGGCGATCAGGCGGTTCTGTGGTACGGGTTTCCAGAGCTCCCTCTGGTCGGTCGGTCCCAGGGGTTCGGTGGAAAAGATGATGCTTTGCCCGTCCAGCTGGCGGAAGTGCAGGGTGACCTTGTCGGTGTTGGTGTGCACGTAGGTGTAGGTGCCATCGTCCAGGATCAGATTGAGCCTGTTGAGGTTGCCCAGCTGGGTGATAGCGCTGGTGAGCGCCCGGAAGGTCTGTTCGAAGTTCAGGCTGCCGCCGGTGCGCAAGCTGGCCTCCTCCAGGACGTCCATGAGGAAGAGCATGACTCGCTCGGAGTCCGTGTCTCCTGTCTCGCGGTCGTCGTAGCCCCAGAGTATGCCCTCGTTGAAGAGGATGCCGTTGTGGATGAGGGTCCAGTCGCGGCCCATCACGTCAGTCTCGTGGAAGGGGTGGCAGTTGCTCTCGTGCAGGGTGCCACAGGTGGCCTTGCGGATGTGGGCCTGGAGGTGCGTGGCGGCTATGGGTTGGGAGAGGACCGTGGGGAGGAGCTGGGACTCGAAGGCGGGCTTGGGCTCACGCCAGAGGACGACGCCGCGGGAGCCGGGGATTAGGGCTCCCCGCTCGAGCTCGGTGGGAGCCGTTGCGGGCTGGCTGGCCTCGTCCAGACGGTAGGTGAGTCCCCAGCCGTGCGGGTGTGCGTGGCTATGGCTGTAGAACTCGTCCAGGTAGTCATTGACATAGACGGGGACTGCGGCGTTGATGGCAAAGAGCTCGCACATGAGGAAGGTCCAATCGGTGGATGAGACAATGGGGACGGAGCCTTTTGTCTCAGAGACAAAAGGGACAGGGCGGTGTCAACGCGCCGGCTCCGTCCCCATTGTCTCACCAACGTGCCGGCTCCGTCCCCATTGTCTCACCTGAGGCAAAGAGCTCCATCCCCATTGTCTCAGAGACAAAGAGCTCCGTCCCCATTGTCTCAGAGACAAAGAGCTCCGTCCCCATTGTCTCAGAGACAAAGAGCTCCGTCCCCATTGTCTCGCTAGAGGAGGAGCTCGTGGAGGGAGGAGGGCTTTAGGCCGATCTTGTCCATCTCGACCAGGACCTGCTCGCGGTCGCTGGGGTCAGCCTTCCAGACAAGGCCACAGCCTGCGGATATCTGGGGTGGCATGGGAATCAGACGCCCGGGGACCCCATCCGTCTGGCAGGCCTCCTCCATGGCCATTGCCTCGACGGTCTTGTCGAAGGCGACGATGAGTGTGTTCTTCTTTGGCCTGAGGGGCATGTTCTCTCTCCCTGCTCGCTGCTGGCGACGTGTCACCACAAAGGGACATGGTGGCCATGACATACGAATGTCGACTGAAAGAGTATAAGCCAGTGTCTACAATGGAATGAGGTCCGCCGTATGGGATGGCGGGACGAGCGAGGGGAGGGGCCCATGTCTGCAGACAAGATTCGTCTGACTCAGATGACGACCGCTGCTGGTTGAGCGGCCAAGATGGCGCCTGGCGCCCTCGCTCAGGTTCTGAGCGACTTACCCAACACTCCGAATAAGAACCTGCTTGTGGGCTTCGACACCTCTGACGACGCCTGCGTCTACAAGGTGTCGGATGATCTCTGCCTCATCAACACGGTGGACTTCTTCCCGCCGATGGTGGATGACCCTTACCTCTTTGGCCAGATCGCGGCGGCAAATGCCCTTTCTGACGTCTATGCCATGGGCGGCACTCCCACGCTGGCCATGAACCTCCTCTGCTGGCCCAACTGCCTGGGTCCCGAGCTGGCGGGTGAGGTCCTGCGTGGTGGTGCTGACAAGGCCATGGAGGCTGGCTGTACCATCGCGGGAGGACACACCATCGTGGATGAGGAGCCCAAGTACGGCATGTGCGTCACGGGCTTTGCCAAACCCGACCAGATTCTGGCGAACAGCGCTGCCCAGGTAGGCGATGTCCTGATTGTCACGAAGAGGATTGGCTCGGGCATCCTGAACACCGCGGTCAAGGGCGACCTGGTCGAGCAGGATCAGATGGGCGACCTCTATCGCGAGATGAGCACCCTCAACAAGTACGCGGCTGAGGTGGGTCATGGCTTCACCGTGCACGCCTGCACCGACATTACGGGCTTTGGCCTGGCAGGCCACCTCTGTGAGATGGCAGAGGGTGCGGGCTTGACAGTCGAGCTCCACTACGACCAGGTACCCCTGATGGACCAGGCGGATGACTTCGCTCGCATGGGCATCATCCCTGCAGGCACCTATCGCAACAAGACCTACTTCGAGGATCGCGTGCGAATCGAGGAAGGCGTTGCCTCCGAGGCGGCAGACCTGGTCTTTGACCCGCAGACCTCTGGAGGCCTCATGTTTGCCGTGGCTCCCGACGAGGCGCAGATGATGCTGGACACCTTCAGCGCACTGGACATCAGCGCTGCTCGGGTGGGCGTCTTCCAGGAAAAGCAGGACTGCTTCGTGAGGATCGTCTAGCCGCACGCTAATGTGGCAGGATAGCGGGGAGGGACGTTGACGTTTGTTCGTTGACGTCCTGTCCCCTGTATATGGAGATTGCTTATGCGCATTTTGAACATCACGGCCCAGAAGCCCGACGGTACGGGTTCTGGCGTCTACCTCTCCGAGATGGTGCGCTGCGAGTGCGAACTGGGACACCAGACGGCAGTCATCTGTGGCGTGGCTGCGGACGATGCCATAGACACCCTGTCCGCTGGTACCCAGCTCTTTGACGTACGCTTCGACACGTCCGAGCTGCCCTTCCACGTGTGCGGCATGTCCAATGTGATGCCCTATCCCGCGACTCGCTATTGCGACCTGACCCCGCAGATGCTCCAGGAGTTCGAGTCCGCCTTCCACCATCGCATCCAGGAAGCCATCGACCAGTTCAAGCCAGACGTGATCATCTGTCACCACCTCTACCTGGTCTGTGCCATCGCCCGCGAGTGCGCCCCGGACATCCCTATGGCTGCGGTCTGCCACTCCACAGACCTGCGCCAGATGGCCCAGCACAGGTTGGAGCGGGAGCGCATCACCAAAGGCATCCGTGGGTTGGATGCCATTCTGGCCCTCCACAAGGCCCAGGCCGAGAAGATCGTGGCAACCTTTGGAGTCCCGCGCGAGCTCATCCACGTGATCGGCACAGGCATCAACGACAAGGTCTTCTCTTCTCGGGTGACAGAGGGAGTCGAGCGCCTGGCGGGAAAGATCTGCTTTGCGGGAAAGGTCTGGGGGGCAAAGGGCGTGCCCAGCCTCCTGCGCGCCGTGGACAACATCCGTCCTGACCAGCTGCCTGATGACACCTCCTACCTCTCCCTGGACCTGGCGGGAGGGCGCAGCGATGATGGTCTGGAGTATGCGGCCATCACAAGGCTGGCCCGGGATATTCGCTGGCCCGCACATCTTCTGGGAAAGATTCCCCAGACGGACCTTGCCCGTCGCTACTCCCAGTCCGAGATCTTCTGCCTGCCCTCCTTCTATGAGGGCCTGCCCCTAGTGTTGGTGGAGGCTCTTGCCTGTGGCTGCAAGCTCGTTGCCACGGACCTGCCGGGCGTCCGCCAGTGGATAGAGGACAACGTCCCAGACCCGCCCATCATCTGGGTCAAGCCTCCCCGTATGCGGGGAGTGGACATCCCGGAGCCCGCCGAGCTGCCGGACTTCGAGAGGCGGTTGACCAAGGCCTTGCTTGAGGCCTTGGAGATGCCTGAGCGTTCCTGCGACGTCAGTAGGGTATCCTGGCTTGGCCTGACGCGGAAGGCCCTGGGCTACCTGGCCTAGCGCTTGTCTGCAACTTATTCGGGTACAAGTCCCATGGGGGTAGAGGGGCGACTGGTGTGCCTCCTGGTCCTCAAAACCAGCGTGAGCAGCGAGGCTGCTCGGGTGGGTTCGATTCCCACCTACTCCCGCCATTTCATTTTTAAGTGGGGCCCAGCCACCTGGCGTGGGCACCCGGTGACTTTTGATTTCGTGGGGAGCCCTGCCATGAACCAGGACCTTCTAAGACAGATTCCAAAGGTGGACCTACTGCTGTTGCAGGAGTCCCTGACTGCGCTCGAGGGGGAGTTCTCGCGCGAGCAGATTCTGGAAGCTACGCGAGATTACCTATCTGACCTGCGCAAAGGCATCCTGTCTGGTCAGGTGGGGCAGGTCGGTACGACCGAGGAGCTGGCCCGGGACATCGCGGGGCGCCTCGCCAGGCATGGTGCCTACAGCCTGTGTCCCGTGGTCAACGCCACGGGAGTCGTCCTCCATACGAACCTGGGAAGAGCTCCCCTGGGGGTGGCCGTCGCCTCCCATGTGGCCGAGGTGGCACAGGGCTACTCCAACCTGGAATACGACCTTGCCGAGGGCCGCCGCGGCAGTCGCTATGCCCACGTGGAGGACCTTCTGTGCCAGCTGACGGGGGTCGAGGCGGCCCTTGTGGTCAACAACAACGCGGCCGCTGTCTTTCTGATGCTCAACACCTTTTGTCGGGATAGGGGCGTGGCGATCTCCCGCGGGGAGCTGGTGGAGATCGGCGGCTCATTCCGTATCCCGGACATCATGGCCCAGAGCGGTGCCCTCCTGGTGGAGGTTGGCACGACCAACAAGACCCATCTGTCGGACTATGCCCGCGTCATGGAGACGGGAGAGGCCTCGGCCCTTCTCAAGGTCCACAGGTCGAACTTCGTCATGAGGGGCTTTACCGAGTCGGTCTCGGTGGACGAGCTGACAGAGCTGGCAAGGCCAGCCGATGCTCTGGTCCTCTATGATGCCGGCGCCCTGCCCCTGGTTCAGTTGGATCTGGCAGGCATGGGGGAGGAACCTACCCTTCGCAGGGTCCTCGACGCTGGGGCGGACGTGGTTTGCTTCTCGGCGGACAAGCTCCTGGGTTCTGCCCAGGCGGGAATCCTGTTGGGAAGGCGCGAGCTCATCGATCGCATGAGGCACAATCAGCTGACCCGCATGCTCCGCATAGACAAGCTCTCCCTGGCTGCCCTGGAGGCCACACTTGACCTCTATCGGAGTCCCAGGCTGGCACGCGAGCAGGTGCCTGTGGTCCGTATGCTGACCATGGGTGCGGAGGAGTGCCGTGCCAGGGCGGAACAGCTGCGGGGACTTCTGGTAGAGATGGTCCCCGAGGTCGAATGCCAGCTTGTCCCCGTGGAGGACGAGGTGGGCGGAGGCGCCCTGCCCGACGTCGGTCTGAGTGGTTGGGCCCTTGCCGTGTCCGTGGAGGGACTCTCGGCGGACGAGTTGGCCGAGCGGATGCGCGGATGTTCCTGGCCCGTGATTGTCCGTATCAAAGAGGGGCGCGTGCTCCTGAGCGTGAGGACACTCTGCGAGGGTGACGAGGAGAGGGTCTGCCTGGCCCTGGAGCAGCTCGTCTCTGAACTGTTCAAGGATGTCCAATGAGTGACTTGAATCCAGTCCGTCACGCGATCATTGGAACCGCGGGTCACGTGGACCACGGAAAGACCTGGCTCACCCGTGCCCTCACGGGCGTCGACACGGACCGTCTGGAGGAAGAGAAGCGTCGTGGCATGACCATCGATCTGGGCTTCGCACCGCTGACCCTGCCTGATGGAAAGGCTGCAAGCATCATCGATGTACCTGGTCACGAGCACCTGGTGAGGACCATGATCTGCGGTGCCTCTGGCATCGACCTGGTCCTCTTGGTCGTGGCGGCAGACGAGGGCTTCATGCCCCAGACCCAGGAGCACCTGGACGTTCTCCAGACCCTGGGTGTGCGTTCGGGTGTCGTCGTCCTCACCAAGGTAGACCTTGTGGACGAGGAGTGGCTGCAAGCCGTGATGGAGGACACGCGGGAGCACGTGGCGGGTACCTTCCTGGAGGAGGCCCCCCTGGTCTGCGTGTCCGCCGTCACCGGCCAGGGACTGGACGAGCTGCGGAACTTGATCGCTCGAATGCTCGAGGACCTTCCCCTGCGCCGGATGGGTCTGCCCTTCCGCCTGCCGGTGGACCGAGCCTTTAGCGTCAGGGGATTCGGTACCGTGGCTACGGGCTCCCTGGTGGACGGCCGTGTGACTGTGGGGGACCTGGTGGAGATTCTGCCACAGGGCATCCGCTCCAAGGTTCGTGGTCTACAGACACATGGCAGCAGTGAGGGCGAGGCCTTCGCGGGAATGCGCGTTGCCATCAACCTCGCGGATGTGAGCGTGGATGAGCTCGGTCGAGGAGCGACCCTTGCCGTCCCTGGCTCCATGCAGCTTGCCCGACAGGTGGCAGTCAGGCTGGAGCTTGTGGCCGATGCCCCCTTTGACGTGCGTAATTCTTCGCAGCTTCACGTCTATGCCGGTACCCAGGAGCTTGTTGCCAGAGTCCGCCTCCTGGACCGAGACGTCCTGCATGCGGGGGAGTCCTGCATGGCCCAGCTGACCTTCCAGGGTGAGATCTGCTTCCGCCCGCAGGACCGCTTCGTAGTCCGCTTCTTCTCGCCGGTCATCACCGTGGGCGGAGGCGCCATCCTGGAGGAAACGAGGCGAAAGCTCAAGAGGAACGACTCTACTGTCCTGGCTCGCTTGGAAGCCCTGGCGGGGGAGCCTCGGACTCGTGCCCGTCAGGTCCTGGTGGACGCAGGGGCCAGACCTCTCTCTGCGGGGGAGCTGGCAAGGCGCGCAGGCCTCTCGCTTGCGGAGGCTCGGAATCTCTTGCCTGGCATGGTCCAGGGTGGAGGGGCGGTCGCGCTGGGAGGGGGCTGCTATGCCGATGTCGGTGCGGTTCGGTGTCTGGCCGAGCGTGCGACCCGGGCCCTGGAGGCCCATCAGGGCGAACATCCGCTGGAGCCTGGTATGGACCTGGACGCCTTCAGGCAGGGACTCCTTGCAGCCTCCCGCCAGGGGAGGGGAGCGGGCGCCTGGCAGGACGGGTCTTTTTCGGAAGGTTCCTCGGCTGCCGACCTGCTCGTATCCTTCCTGATGGAGAGGGGCGTTATCGAGGTCAGCGCAAGCCTGGTGCGGACCCCTGGCTTTGCGCCCAGGTTGACATCCGAGCAGGAGCAGGTCCGGACGAGACTCCTTGTCCTCTACGAGGAGGCAGGTCTGGAGCCGCCGCTCAACGAAGAGGTGCTTTCAAATTTTGCAGAATCCCTTACCATGACACAAGAGGTGCTGGCCTATCTGGTCCGCGAGGGAGAGCTCGTCCAGCTCTCTGCCTCCCGATTGGTAGGAAGGGCCGCCTACCAGAAGGCGTATGGCACCCTCAAGGATATGTTCGACCAATCCGAGACTCTTGCGCTCGCCGACTACCGCACGCGGTTGGGTGTCTCGCGCAGGATTGCCCGGCAATACCTGGAACACTTTGACGCGATGGGTCTTACCCGTCTGGTGGGTGAGGCTCGAGTCTTGGTGGCATCATTGTAGTTTTGAAAGGAGTTCGGAAAAAATGGCAGAGAAGAACGTAGAGGTCAACGCCCTGGGCGACGCTTGCCCCATTCCCGTGGTCAAGACCATCAAGGCCATCAAGTCCCTGGAGGGTGCGGGTACGGTCGTGACCTCCGTGGACAACGAGACGGCAGTCCAGAACCTGACCAAGCTTGCCAACGACAAGGGCTACGGCACCTCCTTCAAGAAGCTCGATGATGGCAACTTCGAGGTCACCACGACCGTTGCCGGCACCGAGGAGGCCGTGAACGAGTCTGACGCAAACGACTTCTGCAACCTGCCCGCAAAGAAGAACCTCGTGGTGGTCATCTCGGCCGACCACATGGGCGAGGGCGACAACAAGCTGGGCGGCAACCTGCTCAAGGGCTTCATCTATGCCCTGAGCCAGCAGGAGCAGCTGCCCCAGACCATCCTCTTTTACAACGGCGGTGCAAAGATGACCATCGAGGGCTCGCCCGCGCTGGAGGACCTCAAGCTCATGGTAGACGCTGGCGTGGAGATCCTGACCTGCGGCACCTGCCTGGACTTCTATGGCATCAAGGACAAGCTGGCCGTGGGCGAGGTCACCAACATGTACGTGATCTGCCAGAGGCAGGTCGAGGCAACCTTGGTCGTGAAGCCCTGCTAGTTCTTTGCACAAGATTACTTGTGGGGCTCGGCGTATGTTGCCGGGCCCCTTTCTGTTTGGCGGTTCACATCGAGTCTTGATCTGGGGGTTTGACATGATCTATCTGGACAATGCGGCTACCACCATGCACAAGCCGCAGCCCGTCGTGGATGCCGTGGTGAGGGCGCTCAATACCGTGGGCAATGCCTCCAGGGGAGCGACGGAGGCCTCCCTGGCCGCCTCGCGCGTTGACTACGTGGCAAGGGAGCGGTTGGCAAAGTTCTTTGGCTGCGCTGAGCCGGATCACGTGGTCTTCTGCAACAACTCCACCGAGGCGCTCAACATCGCCCTTATGGGTTTGGTGGGGGAGGGAGACCGTGTGGTCTCCACCGACCTGGAGCACAATTCCGTCCTGCGTCCCCTCTACCGCCTGAGGGACGAGCGAGGTGTCCTCCTGGACTTTGCCCGCATGGATGAGCATGGGATCCTAGACTACGAGGAGCTGGAGGATCTGGTGGATGACCAGACCAGGCTTGTCGCGGTGACCCATGGCTCCAACGTAACGGGAAACATGGTGGACGTGCGACGGGTGGCAGACATCGCACATGCTCATGGTGCCCTGGTCGTGGTGGACGCCTCGCAGACTGCAGGGGCCCATCGGGTGAATATGGCCGAGCTGGGGGCGGATGTGCTCTGCTTTACCGGGCACAAGGGGCTCATGGGTCCCCAGGGCACGGGCGGCATGTGCATTGCCCACGGGGTCGAGGTCAGACCCTTCAAGGTGGGCGGCACGGGCGTCCAGTCCTTCAGTGAGACGCAGCCTGCCGGCTATCCCACCCGCCTTGAGGCGGGCACCCTCAACAGTCATGGCATTGCCGGACTTTCCGCAGGTATTGGCTTTATCGAGGAAGTCGGGCTCAAGAATGTACACGACCACGAGCTGGAGTTGGCAAGGCGCTTCTATGAGGGCGTACGAGGGGTCGAGGGAGTCCGGCTCTACGGTGACTTTGGCTCGCTGGAGGGTGCGAGATCTGCCGATGGACTGGACGACCGTTGCGCCATCGTCTCGCTGAACATCCGCGACTACAGTTCGGCTGACGTGGCAGACGATCTGGGCCAACGCTTTGGGATAGCCACCAGGCCGGGGGCCCACTGCGCACCGCGCCTGCACCGAGCCATGGGGACCGTCGAACAAGGCATGGTTCGCTTCTCCTTCGGCTACTTCAACACAAAGGAAGAGGTCGACGCAGCCGTGAAAGCCGTGAGGGAGATCGCGGAATAGACCTGACTGGGGGCGCCTCCCCCCCTTGCTCAGCGCTCAAACATTCTCGCGTCGCGCTAGGCGCGCCGCTGCGAAACTGCGTCTGAACAAAGGGGAGGAGCCTCAGACCTTCATTGCCGCGAACGCCCTCGCGGCGCCCGAGCCGATGCCCGTTCTGCAAGGGAAGAGGAGAATGGCGCACGCTTCGCGTGCCCTATATAGGGCGGCGGGGTGAGCCAACCTCGCCCCCTGGGCGATCTCTCCCCATGAAAGAGGGGCCAGGTCCTTTGTCCCGCGTGCAGTCTCGCGACGTGCGAATCACGCGAGAATGTCTGACCACGGGGTAAAGGACCTGGCCCCCTATCTATCAAGAGGACAGGCGTTATTCGTCACCGAAGCTAATGCCCAAGTAGCGAGCCTCTTTGACCAGGTCGCTCTTCGGGTCGACGTACTTGAGCTTGCCGGCGACGTCCTTCAGTGGCACCAGGGTCATCTTGTCCTGGACCTTTGCGACCATGACACCGAACTTGCCGTTCAGGCAGGCCTTGGCAGCCTCGACACCGCATTGGGTTGCAAAGATGCGGTCCTGGGCGTCGGGTGCGCCACCGCGCTGGGTGTGACCGGGGATGCCCACACGAACCTCGCGGCCGGTGCGCTTTGCAATCTCGTCCGCGATCTCGTAGGCCACTGAGTACTTGCGCTTTGCGACCAGCTTCTTGTACTCCTTCTTTGGCAGTTCGGCCTCCTGCTTGGAGATGGCGCCCTCGGCGACGGCGACGATGGCAAAGCGTCCGCCAGACTTATCACGGCGCTCGATGGCCTCGATCACATTGTCCATCTCATAGGGAATCTCGGGCAGGAGGATAACGTCCGCGCCGCCGGCGACACCGGCGTACAGGGGAATCCAACCGACCTTGTGCCCCATGATCTCGATGACAAAGACGCGGCCGTGGGAGCTTGCCGTGGTCTTGATCTCGTCGATATAGGTGGTGGCCACGTCAATGGCAGAGGGGAAGCCGAAGGTCATGTCGGTGCCCCAGGTGTCGTTGTCGATGGTCTTTGGTAGGGCGATGATGTTGAGCCCCTCCTCGCGCAGACGGTTAGCGGTCTTGGTCGAGCCGTTGCCGCCCAGCATAAAGAGGCAGTCCAGATGCAGCTTGCGGTAGGTCTGCTTCATGGCGGGGACCTTCTCCACGCCGTCCTCCTCGGGGATGTCAATCCTCTTGAAGGGGGTGCGACTGGTGCCCAGGATGGTTCCTCCCTGGGTAAGGGTGCCCGAGAAGTCTGCCCAGGTCATCTGCTTGTAGCGACCGTAGATGAGCCCCTGGTAGCCGTCGAGGAATCCATAGATCTCCACGGGCTCCTTGCTCTGATAGATGATGGTCTTTACGATGGCACGCATGGTGGCATTCAGTGCCTGGCAGTCGCCGCCGCTGGTAAGCAGGCCGATTCTGAGCATACTGTGTCCTCTCTCTCGCCGCTCTGTTCATTGTGTCACAAAGCTGCTGGCAAACTGGCCTTATTGCGTCTTTTATCGATAGCAATTTGGTAAAGACTGCGACAGCTCCGTGAGGGTTTGCGGATGGAGCTATCTGCTATTTCGATAGCCAATTGGTCTCTAGCGCAATAATTGACGTGGAATTAATTCCTACCTTTTTGCTTGACATTAAAATTCCCGACCCTATAGTAGAGTGCAACACACGGGAAAGGCGCTAGGGCGCCAAAACCAGAGGGGAGGGAATCATGGCAGAAGCTGTTTTTGCAGCGCTTCGTGTAGGGCGTGCGTGTCGTATCTGTGTGAGGTCCCTTCCGCTGTGTCGCCAGGGTATCTGAGGCTTAGCTCGATACCCCATTTCATCAGGGCATTTGCCCTTTACTTGGACACAGGTCGGACGGGACGCAGGTGGCGTCCCCATTTTGTATGACGACATCTGCGCTCAGCCCGGCTCGGTCATAGCTCAATGGATTCACCGCTCCTGTTCGTCCTAATCCTTTGGAGGAAACATCATGAAGTACGCAAGCAACGTCGAAGGCGCAATTGGCAAGACCCCCCTGATCGACCTGTCCGCCCTGACCGATAACGATGTGACGATTCTGGGCAAGTACGAGGCAACCAACCCCGGCGGATCGGTGAAGGACCGCGTCGCCAAGGCCATGGTGGACGCGGCCGAGAAGGACGGCAGCCTCAAGCCGGGTGGCACCATCATCGAGCCGACCTCAGGCAACACTGGCGTCGGCCTGGCCATGATTGCCGCCGCACGTGGCTACAAGATGATCCTCGTGATGCCCGAGACCATGTCCATAGAGCGTCGCAAACTTGCCGCCAGCTACGGTGCCCAGATCGTCCTGACTCCTGGCTCCGAGGGCATGGCCGGCGCCGTCAAGCACGCTGACGAGCTCAAGGAGAAGACTCCTGGCTCAATCGTTGCAGGTCAGTTCGTGAACCCCGCCAACCCACGTGTCCACTATCAGACCACCGGTCCCGAGATTTGGGCTGATACCGAGGGCACCGTCGACGCCGTTGTCGCTGGCGTGGGTACCGGTGGCACCATCTCTGGTACCTCCAAGTTCCTCAAGGAGCAGAAGCCCAGCGTAAAGGGCTTCGCCGTCGAGCCCGCAGAGTCGGCCGTCCTGGAGGGCAAGCCCTCAGGAGCCCACCGCATCCAGGGCATCGGAGCGGGTTTCGTGCCCAAGACCTACGACGCATCCGTTGTTGACGAGGTCCTGCCCATTGCCTCCGACGACGCCATTGCCACGAAGAAGCGCCTTTCCGACGAGTTGGGCCTCCTGGTGGGCATCAGCTCTGGTGCAGCCGTCGCAGCTGCGCTCGAGCTGGCAAAGCGTCCCGAGTTCAAGGGCAAGACCATCGTTGCCGTCCTGCCTGACACGGGCGAGCGCTACCTTTCCATGGATCTGTAAGTCTCTGACTGTGGGCGGGCCCCCAAGCCGACCCTAAATCACGCGCTTCGATAGATGCTGCCCTCCTCTCCCGGCTTCGTCGATGCGCGTCGACTCGGCTGAGCCGCCAACTTCCCCCGGTTGGCGGCTCTTTTTTTGCTGTGTGGACGCTTCGGGTGACGGAGGATGCCTCTTGGGTTGCACATCTGGCCCCAGCTGGTGGATTTTCCTGGCTTGATACCCCTGTTCCAGTGTTCGCAGGCCAATTGAGCTGGGGTCAGATGTGCATCCTGAAAAGGCACCTATAGGGAAGGGGAGCCACACGGCCTCTTGTGATACGGATGGATGGTTGTTTTTGCTTCCCCTGACGGGCAAATGTGACGATTTTTTCTACTCGATGGAGAATTAGTTGACACATCAACATTCTGAGTACACACTATGTATGAAGATTGACCAGCTAGAGGCCATGGTTTTCAAGTAGGGGAGTCAGGATGAGTACTCAGTTCGAGAACTTCGTGAGCGTCATCTCGCAATCGTACAAGGAGATCAACCGCATCAAGGGGCGTGAGATGCGCAACTTTGGTCTCAAGGGAACGGATTCCATGTGCCTCTACTACCTGGCAAAGAATCCCGAGGGCATAGCCTCTGCCGAGTTGGCAAGGCGCATTGGCGTGGACCGTGCGGCAGTCTCGCGCACCATTGCACGCCTTGAAAAGGGTGGCTTTGCTTCAACGGACAATGACAGCGGGACCGGTTATCGCGCACCCATCCGGTTGACGGACAAGGGCATGGCGGCGGTCACCGAGGTGAACCAGGTGATTGACGACGTGGTGAAGAAGGCCATCAAGGGCGTTCCCGCCAATGACCGAGAATCAATGTACCGTGCACTCGGCGCAATCAACGAGAACCTTTCCAAAATTCAGTAGAGGCTTCAGACCTGAAGGACGGGACCTCCCGTGTCTTGCCCCAGTGCTCAGACATCCTCGCGCAAAAAGCGCGCTGCGGAACTGCGCCTGGGGCAAGACACGGGAGGTCCTTCTTTCGGGGTTGAGCTTCGTATCGATGGGTTCTCGTTGCTCGGTCGAGTAGGCACCCAAAGGGGGAGGGGCATGGCTTGGTTTTAGTTTTAAGAATGCCTAGTTTTTACTGGGATATATGCCGCCGATTGGGTACTATGTATTCGGTTTCATAGGCGGGCATGGGGCCCGTCTCCTGACCTAATTGGAGGCTTGGCATGGCATCTGTCAATTCGCGCAAGGTCGCTATCGTAGGCTGCGGTTTCGTCGGCTCTTCCTCGGCGTTTGCCCTCATGCAGAGTGGTCTCTTCTCCGAGATGGTGCTCATTGACGCAAACCAGGAAAAGGCCGAGGGCGAGGCCCTTGACATCGCACATGGCATGCCCTTTGGTGCTCCCATGAACATCTACGCCGGCGACTACGATGACGCTGCCGACGCTGCCGTGATTGTCGTCACCGCAGGCGCCGCCCAGAAGCCTGGCGAGACCCGCATCGACCTGGTGAAGAAGAACGTGGGCATCTTCTCCTCCATCATGCCCGAGATCAAGAAGCGCGACTTTGGCGGCATCCTCTTGATCGTCGCCAACCCCGTGGACATCCTCACCTACGCAGCCGCAAAGATGACCGGCCTGCCCGAGAACCGCGTCTTTGGCTCTGGCACCGTTCTGGACACCGGCCGCCTCAAGTACGTCCTGGGTGAGCACCTGGACGTCGATGCCCGTTCCGTCCATACCGCCATCATTGGCGAGCACGGCGACTCCGAGATTCCCGCCTGGTCTATCACCAACGTCTCCGGTGTGCCCCTGAACGACTTCTGCGAGTACCGCGGCCATCGCGATCACCTCGCGTCCATGCAGCGCCTGGCGGACGAGGTCAAGAACGCCGCCTATGTGATCATCCAGAAGAAGCACGCCACCTATTACGGTGTCGCTATGGCGGTCAAGAGGATCTGCGAAGCCATCGTCCGTGACGAGCGCTCCATCCTACCCGTCTCCACGGTCCAGCACGGTGGCTTTGACAAGGAGATCGACGGCGTGTCCCTGTCCCTGCCCACGATCGTGGGAGCCAATGGTACCGAGGGCGTCATCCCCCTGGAGCTCTCTGACGAAGAACTGGGGAAGCTCCGCGAGTCCGCACGCACGCTGAGGGCCGTTATCGAGGAGAACGTCGACAACCAGTAGGAAGTCGCTGCCAGCCGAGGGCCCCGTCCCTCTTTCCCAGTGCTCAAACATCCTCGCGCAACGAGCGCGCTGCGGAACTGCGCCTGGGGAAGAGGGGCGGGGCTCTCTGGTGTCGGGGGGCTTGCACCTGGGGGAGCACGACTCCCCTCATTGCACGTCGTCTCTAGCTGCGTGCCTCGCGCATTTTGGGTGGATGCACGATTTCCAATTGTGGGGGTTTGCTAGAATGGATGGAGCCGAGGGGGAGGGCTTGGCCCGACTTCCAGGCTTTTGTTTTTGCAAGGATTCTGACGGAGAGAGTGCGCTCGATCCGGAAGGGCCCGCTCCTTGCCTCCCGCTTTGGTTGAGGCAGCTTGCAGGCATTCCGACGACCGCAGCTCTCCTGGAAGTGGAGAGGCTCATGCTCAAGATCGCGGTCTACGGCAAGGGTGGCATCGGCAAGTCCACCATCACCAGCAATCTTTCGGCAGCCTTTGCCTCCCTGGGCAAGAAGGTCATTCAGATCGGCTGCGACCCCAAGGCCGATTCCACCATCAACCTCCTGGGAGGAAAGCCCCTCCGTCCCGTGATGGATTACCTGCGCGAGGAGGACGAGGACCCCGAGTCCATCGAGGAGATCTCGCGCCGCGGCTTCGGCGACGTCCTCTGCATCGAGACCGGCGGTCCCACCCCTGGTCTAGGCTGTGCTGGCCGCGGCATCATTGCCACCTTCAACCTCCTAGAGGAGCTCCGCCTCTTTGAGCAGACCCAGCCTGACGTCGTCCTCTACGACGTCCTGGGCGACGTGGTCTGCGGCGGCTTTGCCGCACCCATCCGCGAGGGTTACGCCCAGCGCGTCCTCATCGTGACGAGCGGGGAGAAGATGGCACTCTATGCAGCCAACAACATCAACTCCGCTGTCAAGAACTTCGAGGATCGCGGCTACGCCCGCGTGGAGGGCATCATCCTCAACCGTCGAAACGTCCCCGATGAGCTGCAGAAAGTCAAGGACTTTGCCGATGGGGCGGGCCTGAGGATCGTGGGTGTCATTCCGCGCTCCGACGAGATTAACCACTTTGAGGACCAGGGAAAGACGGTCATTGAGGGCGACCCCAGCCTGCCTATCTCGCAAACCTTCCTGGACCTGGCCAAGCGCCTTCTGGACGAGCCCGCCAATGAGCCCGTCTGTGGCATCATGTCTCGACAGGCTACTGTACAGACCGACCCCTGTGGCGGATGCGGGGAGGCATAGCCATGACCCAGACGAACCCCAGCCGCGCTGCCGTCGGCTACAGCGTGGCCGAGCTCTGGGAGCGCGGTCCCGAAGACACCCCCTCCGAGCTCGTCTCCAACAAGCACCTCATCTACAGCTCGCCCGCGGCCCTGGCCTTCAACTCGCCGGGCGCAGAGGGCTTCGGCGTGAAGCGCGCGGGCCTCTCCATCCCAGGCTCGGTCATGTTGATCGTCTCCCCGGGCTGCTGCGGACGCAACACCAGCTCCATCGCCGAGCTGCCCGGCTACGAGAACCGCTTCTTCTACCTGCAGATGAGCGAAACGGATCTGATCACGGCTCGTCACCTCAAGCGCATCCCAAAGGCCGTGAAGGCCGTGGTGGACAGCCTGCCCACGCCTCCCTCGGTGGTCATGATCTGCATCACCTGTGTAGATGCCTTGCTGGGCACGGACATGGAGCGGGTCTGCCGCAAGGCAGAGGACTATGCGGGCGTCCGCGTCCGTCCCTGCTACATGTACGCCCTGACCCGCGAGGGCCGAAAGCCCCCCATGGTCAACGTGCGCCAGTCCCTCTACTCCCTCCTGGAGCCCGCCCGCAAGGACCCCCGCTCCTGCAACCTCCTGGGCTACTTTGCCCCCGTGGAGGAGAGCTCTGACCTGCGCATTGCCCTGGACCGATCCGGCATCCGCCATGTGCGCGAGATCTCGACCGCGGCCGACTACGATGCCTTCCAGAAGATGGCGAGTGCCAACTTCAACCTGGTCCTGAGCCCCGAGGCGGGCCCCGCGGCACAAGACCTGGAGAAGCGCCTGGGAATCCCCTGGATCCAGCTGACCCGCTTCTACGAGGTGGACCGCATCAGGAAGCAGTACGACGCCCTGGCCTCGGTCCTTGGTGTCCAGCTTGACCACGAGGACCTGCGCGTCCAGGCCCGCGACGCCATGCGATCCTTCCATGACCGCCATTCCGGCGAGGTCTTCTCGGTGGGGGAGGGCTCTAACGCCAACCCCTTCGAGCTGGCCCTGGCCCTGGTGCGCTACGGCTTCGAGGTGCGGGAGGTCTTTGGCACCATTGCGCCCGACCACTACGTCTACCTGCGCCATCTTGCGGAGCTCTCGCCCCAGACCAAGGTCTACTCAAACCTCGAGCCCACCATGATTGACTACGACCCGGCGGGCTCGGGAGTCACGGTGACCATCGGTCGCGACGCCGGCTACTACCATCCCGACTGCCCCAACCTGGCCTGGAACTCTGACGTCCAGCCCTTTGGCTACAGCGCCGTGACGGGCCTCTTCAATGCCCTGGACGAGCTCCTCTCCCGGGGCGAGGGTCAGGGCGTCCAGGGGGCCATCTCCCTGGCGGCCGAGCAGAGAAGGTCCGTCAAGGTCCGGGAGGCTGTCTCGGGCAGAGCCCACCAGCACCTGCGGCACCTGCCCGAGGGCACCCGCGTCCGCGGCCTTCGTAGGGTCCTCACGCCCTTTGCCCCCGACCAGTCGGGCGCCATCTCCGTCCTCTATGGGATGGGCGGCCTCAGTGTGGTCGTCGACGCCGGAGGTTGCGTGGGCAACATCTGCGGCTTCGACGAGCCCCGCTGGTTCGGCCAGAAGGATGCCGTCTTCTCTGCCGGCCTCAGAGACATGGATGCCATCATGGGTCGAGACGACCTCCTGATCTCCAAGCTCGCAGACGCCGCGTCGAAGGTCGACGCGAGCTTTGCCGCCCTCGTCGGCACGCCCGTTCCTTCGGTCATCGGCACGGACCTCCATGCCCTGCGCCGCCTGGCCGAGCGTAAGTGCGGCCTGCCCGTGATATCGGTGGACACGAACGGCATGCGCCTCTACGACGAGGGCGCCGAGAAGGCGTATCTGTCTCTGCTGTCTGAGTTTGCCCAGGAAGAAACCACCGTTCAGAAGGGTCGCCTGGGCGTTTGGGGCGCAACTCCCATGGACACGAACGACCCCAGGGGAGGGGAGCGCCTGGCCGAGGAACTCCGCGGGCAGGGCTGGCAGCAGGTGACCTGCTTTGGCGGCGGCGCGAGCCTGGACGAGCTGAGGAGTGCCGGCGCTGCCGAGCGCAACCTCGTCGTGGCACCGTCTGGCCTCAAGGCTGCCCAGTGGCTGGAGCGCCACTTTGGCACGCCCTATGAGGTCGCCTGCCCCCTGGCGACGAGCCTGCTTCCGGACGCCGACTGGACGGGAAAGAGGGTCCTCGTCGTCCACCAGCAGGTGCTGGCCGACTCCGTCCGTCGCGAACTCCTGTCACGTGGCGCGGCAGAGGTCAGGGTGTCGAGCTTCTTTCTGCAGCCAGACGAGCTCAAGGGTGAGGGCGACCTTCACCTGCGCGAGGAGGGCGACTTCGAGGAGCTCGTCCGCACGGGCGGCTTCGACGCGGTCCTGGCGGACCCCGTTCTGGCCAGGCTCGTGCCTGACTTTGACGGCGACTTCCATGACCTGACCCACTTTGCGCTATCGGGTCACCTGACAGACTAGAGGGGAGGGGGTCTTTTGGAAAAGACGGTCGAACAGAACCTGGGCAGCGACGACCTGGTCACGCGACGGGTGCGCTGCTACGGCATCGTCCAGGGCGTGGGCTTCAGGCCCACGGTGGCACGCCACGCCGCGACGGCTGGCGTGAGGGGGACCGTCTGCAACAAGGGACCCTACGTGGAAATCTTCGCTCAGGGGACGAGGGACCAGGTAGAGGCCTTCATCGACCTAATTCGTCACCAGCCTCCCAGGCGTGCGGACGTGATCAAGGTCGAGCTTGCCGACGTGGACACCGCGGATGCCTGCGCCTATGGGGACTTCTCCATCGTGGAGTCCGAGCGGACCCGTGGGGCCATCTTCGTCTCGCCGGACATCGCCATCTGCGACGACTGCAAGCGTGAGCTCTTTGATTCCTCGAACCGCCGCTACCTTCATCCCTTCATCAACTGCACCTGCTGTGGGCCACGCCTGACGATCCTGGACGCCCTGCCCTACGACCGCGAGCGGACCTCCATGGCGGACTTTCCCATGTGCCCCAGCTGCGACCACGAATACCATGACCCCGCGAGCCGCCGCTATGACGCCCAGCCCGTCTGCTGCAACGACTGCGGTCCCGAGGTCTACCTCCTGGACCGTCCCGAGCGCGGTAGCGCTGCCATCAGCGAGGCGCGTCGGACCATCGCCTCTGGCGGCATCGTGGCCGTCAAGGGCATAGGCGGCTTCCACCTCTGCTGCGACGCGACAAATGAGGAGGCCGTCTCCCTCCTGCGCACGCGCAAGCACCGTCCCCAGAAGCCCTTTGCCGTGATGATGCGTGACGAGGAGACCGTCCGTCGCGAGTGCCTGGTCGCCCCCGAGCAGGAGGAGGTCCTCACCGGCCATCAGAAGCCAATCGTTCTTTTGGACAGACGAGACTCGGACGAGGCCCGCCTGGCCCCCTCCATCGCCCCAGGTAATCCTTGCGTGGGCGTCATGCTGCCCTATGCCCCGGTGCAGCTCCTGCTCTTTGACTACGACGACGAGGTCCGGATGCCGGACTGCCTGGTGATGACCTCGGGCAACGTCTCGGGTGCCCCCATCTGCAGGGACGACGATGACGCGCGCGAGCAGCTGACTGGTCTGGCCGATGTCGTCCTGTCCAACAACCGCCTGATCCGCACACGCGCGGACGACACGGTCATGGACTTCTACGGGGGCGAGCCCTACATGATCCGCCGTTCGCGTGGCTATGCGCCCCTGCCCGTAGTCGTCTCGGCATTCTCGGACGAGGACGGGAATGGTGCGGATGCGCCCAAGGTCCTGGCTATCGGCGGCGAGCTCAAGAACACCTTCTGCCTGTCCACGGGGGACCTCTTCTACCCCTCGGCCTATGTGGGCGACCTCGCCGACCTCCGCACGGTCCGCGCGCTTGAGGAGTCTGTGGACCGCATGGAGACCCTCCTGGAGCTAAGGCCCCAGCTGGTGGCCTGCGACCTGCACCCAAAGTACAACTCCACCGCCGTGGCAGAGCGCCTTGCCGAGGAGGCGGGAATTCCCCTCGTCCACGTCCAGCACCACTACGTCCACATCGTCTCCTGTATGGCCGAGAACGACGTGGCGGAGCCGGTCCTGGGGGTCGCCTTCGACGGGACGGGCTTTGGTGAGGATGGGACCATCTGGGGCGGCGAGCTTATGCTGGCCGACTACCTGGGCTACCGTCGCCTGGGCAGCATCCGTCCCTTCGTCCAGGTGGGTGGCGACAAGTCCTCCCTGGAGGGTTGGCGCATCGCCGTGGCCATGATTCACGGCCTTACGGGTGACCTTGGTCGGACCCTGGAACTGGTGGACCAGCTGGGCCTCTGCGATCAGCAGACCGCCCGCGTCCAGGTGATGATGGTGGAGAGGCGCCTGAACGCGGTGACATCCACCTCCGCCGGTCGCCTCTTTGACTCGGTCTCGGCCATCCTGGGGCTGAGGCTTCGGTCGACCTTCGAGGGGGAGGCCTCCTGTGCCCTGGAGTACGCGGCGCTACGTGCCGAGGCTGATGCGGCCGAGGTATCCGCGAACCTGGTCGAGCTTCTGGGAAAGAGGCTCGTCGAGGTCGATGAGCAGGGTTTTCTTATCCTGCGCAGCGAGGAACTCGTGCGCTGGCTGCTGGGGGAGCGCCTGTCCGGCGGGGACGTGGACCGACTGGCCTATGACTTTCACGCTGGCCTTGCCGCCATGGTCGTGGAGGCCTGTGGACATCTGGCGGAACAGACGGGCGTCAGGACCGTCGCCCTCTCGGGCGGTTGCTTCCAGAACAAGCTCCTCCTTCGCCTCTGCGAAGAGGGACTTCTTGGCGCGGGGCTCAAGGTCCTTCGCCACCACCTGATCGCACCAAACGACGGCGGCATTGCCCTGGGCCAGGCCGTCGTTGCCGCAAGCAGACAAAATGTGACGGTTATCCCTGGGGTAGCTGTCCCACTTTCTTGAAAGGAATCGATATGTGCGTAGGACTGCCCGCGAGGGTCATCAAGGTCAACGACAAGGGTACGGCGCTCGTCGACGCCTCGGGCGCAAAGCGTGAGGTCTCGGCCCAGCTCCTGGAGGACCTGGAGCCCGGTGACTACGTGATGGTGCACGCCGGCTCGGCAATCGCCCGCATCAGCGACGACGATGCCGACGAGACCGATGCGCTTTTGGAGGAGTACCTGTAATGGCTGTAGCAACGACTGGCGCAAGGAAGCGCCCCTCCGCCCTGGAGATCGTCCAGAACTACGACGGACCACACGTGCGTATCATGGAGGTCTGCGGCACTCATACCCACGAGATCTTCCGCCAGGGCATCCGCCGCGTCCTCTCTCCCCAGATCGAGGTCATCTCCGGTCCCGGCTGTCCCGTCTGCGTGACCCCCGTGGGCTTCATCGACGAGGCCATCGAGCTGGCATTGGGCCACGGCTGCACCATCACCACCTTTGGCGACCTGGTCCGCGTGCCCGGCACAAAGATGTCCCTGCAGGGCGCCCGTGCCCGCGGGGCAAAGGTCCAGGTGGTCTACTCGCCCCAGGACGGCGAGGCCTACGCCGAGGCCCATCCCGACGAGGAGGTCGTCTTTCTGTCCGTGGGCTTCGAGACCACGACCCCTTCCTCCTGCATCGCGGTCAAGAAAGCCCAGGCCGCGGGCATCAAGAACTTCTCGCTCCTCACGGCCAACAAGACCATGCCCGGCGCCTACGAGGCCATGAAGGACTCCACGGACCTCTTTCTCTATCCCGGTCACGTCCATGCCATCACGGGCACCAAGGTCTGCGAGGACCTGGCGGCCAAGGAGGGCGTGAGCGGCGTCCTGGCGGGTTTCACGCCCAAGGAGCTCCTGACGGCCTTTGCCGTGGGCGTCATCAAGTTCGCCCAGGGGGAGCCCTTCTTTGTGAACTGCTATCCCCGCGTGGTCAAGCCCGAGGGATCGCCCGCTGCCCGCAGGATCGTGGACCAGATGATGCAGCCCTGCGACGCCCGCTGGCGTGGCATCGGCGTCATCCCCCAGTCGGGCATGGAGCTCCGTCCCGAGTTCTCGGCCTATGACGCGCGCAAGAAGTACGAGCTGCCCCACATCGAGGGCCGCGAGAATCCCGCCTGCCGCTGCGGCCAGGTCCTCCAGGGCAAGTGCACGCCCAAGGACTGTCCGGTCTTTGGCCGCGCCTGCACACCCGAGCATCCCGTGGGTGCCTGCATGGTCTCCAGCGAGGGCGCCTGCTCGGCCTTCTATCTGTATGGTGAGGACCTGGACAAGCTTTCCTCCGCTAACGCCTCAAAGGCACAGGCAAACACCCCTCAGAAAGGACAGGCAGACTAATGAATGACATCGTGACCCTGGCGCATGGCGCAGGTGGCAAGCAGACCTCCGAGCTCATCAACCGCGTCTTCAAGGCCCATCTGGGCAGCCCCTACTTCACCGAGGATGACGCTGCCGTCCTGAGCCTGCCTTCGAGCAAGGTGGCCATGTCCACGGATGGCTTCATCGTCTCGCCCGCATTCTTTCCTGGTGGCAACGTGGGCAAGCTCTCCATCTGCGGCACGGTCAACGACGTGGCTTGCATGGGAGCAAGGCCCCTCTTTCTGACCTGCGCCTTCCAGATCGAGGAGGGCTTCCCCATGGCCGACCTGGAGAAGATCGTCAGCGCCATGGAGAAGACGGCCAACGAGGTGGGGGTCCACATCGTGGCCGGTGACACCAAGGTGGCAGGAAAGGGCCAGGTAGATGGGGTCTTCATCACCACCACCGGCCTGGGTGTGGTCCGCGAGGACGCGCACCTCTCCGGCGCCGCCGCAAAGCCCGGCGATGCCGTCATCGTGACTGGTGACGTGGGTCGCCACGGCTGCGCCATCCTCCTGGCCCGCAACGAGTACGGCATCGAGGCCGACGTGACCTCCGACTGCGCGCCCCTCTCGGCAGCGGTCCAGGCTTCGCTCGACGCCGTGCCCGACATCCACACCATCCGCGACGCCACCCGCGGCGGCGTGGGCACCGTCCTCTACGAGATTGCCCACCAGAGTGGCGTGGGCGTCAGCCTGGACTCCACCGCCATCCCCGTGGCCCCCGAGGTCTCGGGTGTCTGTGGCATGCTGGGTCTGGAGCCCCTCTACCTAGCCTGCGAGGGTCGCCTGGTCATGATCTGCCCCGGCGACGAGGCCGACCGCCTGGTGGAGGTACTCAAGGGCTGCCCCCACACCGAGGGCGCAGCCATCATCGGCCACATTACCGACGAGCTGCCCGGTCGCGTGGTCATGAACACCGAGATCGGCACCCAGACCATCCTGCCCGAGCCCGGAAACGAACTCCTGCCCCGTATCTGCTAGTGTAGAGAAAGAGGGAAGACCACATGCTCAAGCTGGCCTTTTACGGCAAGGGTGGCATCGGCAAGTCCACGACCGTCTCCAACCTGGCGGCCGTGTGGGCGAGCCGCGGCCACAGGGTCCTTCAGGTGGGCTGTGACCCCAAGGCCGACTCCACCCTCTACCTCCGCCATGGTAGGGAGGTACCCTCGGTCATGGACCTGGTCCGTTCGGGCAAGCCCTTCGACCTGGAAGACGTGGTGGTCGAGGGCTTCGGCGGCGTCCTCTGCGCCGAGGCGGGAGGACCACTGCCGGGGCGCGGCTGTGCCGGTCGCGGCATCATCACGGCCCTGGAGACCCTGGAGGAAAAGGGCGTCTACGATACCTACGACCCGGACATCGTCCTCTACGACGTGCTGGGCGACGTGGTCTGCGGCGGCTTTGCCCTGCCCATGCGCCAAGGCTACGCCCAGGAAGTCTTTGTCCTGACGAGTGGCGAGAACATGTCCATCCACGCCGCGGCAAACATCTGCCTGGCCGCCCAGCACTACCAGGAGCGCGGCTACGCCCGCCTGGGAGGCCTCATCCTGAACCGTCGTGACGTTCGCGACGAGGAGGCCAAGGTGCACGAGTTGGCAGGTGACCTGGACACGCGGATCGTGGGCGACCTTCCGCACGAGCAAGCGGTGACCGACGCCGAGGAGGCGGGGCAGGTCCTGATGGAGTTTGCTCCCGAGTCCGCCATGGCGGAGGAGTACCGTGCCCTTGCCGATGCCATCGAGCGTGTGTGCGCGGATGCCCAGGATGGTCAGGCTGCTGGACTTTCCGCAGGTCAGGATGGTGATTACACATGCTGTCCCGTGTAAGGCCCGAGGCGGGGAAGGCTGCTGGCCAGGCTGGCGCTGCGGCTTCTGCCCATCCTGCCTGGGTCCGCGTGGCAGACGCCCAGACCCCGCGACCCGTGCCCAACGTCCTGGAGTTCAACGCTCCCGTCCACGAGAACTGGAACATCGTCCATACGGGCATGCTGGTTCCCGAGGCGCACCAGATATACGTATGCGCGGACAACTGCTTGCGTGGCGTGGTCCTGACCGCGGCCGAGATGGGAAAGATAGACCGCTTCTCGGGCGTGACCCTCGTCGAGAATGACCTCTACGACAACCTGGAGACGGCGACGATCGAGGGCGTCTCGGACGTGATTCGCCGCCTGCCCAAGAGGCCACCCGCGGTCATGGTCTTTCTGGTCTGCCTCCACCACTTCGTGGGTACGGACGTGGCCTACGTCTACCGAGAGCTAGAACGACGCTTCCCGGACATCTTCTTCATGCGCTGCTGGATGGATCCTGTCATGCAAAAGACGGGCATCACGCCCGAGCAGAAGGAGCGCAAGGCCATGCTGGACCCCATCCAGGCCCTGCCCGAGGACGAGCGGCTGGTGGCTGTCGTGAACGACGACCTGCGTCTGCCAGACGACTCGGACATCGTGCGGATGCTGGATGCGGCCGGCTTCCGGGTGAGGCAGATCCACGACTGCGCGACCTACCAGGAGTACCTGGGGCTGGGGGCAAGCAGACTCTTTTTGACGCGGTCCTTCTTTGGCGACTATGGCCTCCAGAAGCTGGTCCGACGGACGGGGAGGACCGGACTCTACATGCCGACCTCCCTGAGCTATGGGGGCATCGACCAGGGGCTGGGCCGTCTGGCCGCGGCCCTGGGGATCGAGGCGCCGGACACGGCGGGGAAGAGGGTCGCCTGCGATGCGGCGCTCGACGAGCTTTCCAGTGAGCTTTCGGGTGTGCCCGTGGCCATCGACTACGTGGGCATCAACCACCCCCTGGAGCTTGCGCGACTCCTCCTTGAGCATGGCTTCGACGTCCGTCGCGTCTACCTGGACGCGGTTTCCGGCGAGGAGGCGGAGACCCTGGCCTGGCTGCGCGTCAACGCGCCCGACCTGGAGCTTTGGTCCACCATCCATCCCAGCCTGAGACAGCTGGACAATGACGGCCTGGACGGTGCTACCCATCCAGGAGACGACTGGCTGGCGGTGGGGCCAAAGGCGGCATGGTTCTGCGGGACCAGCCACTTCGTGAACATCATCGAAACTGATGGCATGTGGGGCTACTCGGCCATCCTGCGCCTGGTTACGCTCATGCGTGAGGCCTGGACCGAGTCCAAGGACACGAAGGCCCTGGTGCCGCGCAAGGGGCTGGGCATGCCTTGTGCCTGCCAGCTGCCGCGCTAGGAAGGAGGGACGAATGAGACAGGCATACAGCATCCTGCCCGTCTATACGGGTGACGTGTCGGGCGTCTGCTCCGCCCTCTTTGAGCTGGGTGGCATGGTGGTCATCCACGACCCCTCGGGCTGCAATTCCACCTACAACACCCACGACGAGATTCGCTGGTACGACCGGGACAGCCTCATCTTCATCAGCGGACTGCGCGACGTCGACGCCATCATGGGCGACGACGAACGTCTGGTGCACGACGTGGTGGAGGCCGCGGGGCAGATGCATCCCCGCTTCATCGTCCTGGTGAACTCGCCGATTCCCTACCAGATGGGGATGGACTTCGAGGCCATCGCACGCCTGGTCCAGCGCCAGTGCGGCATTCCCACCTACTACCTGAGCACGAACGGCATGCACGACTACGTGCGCGGGGCCGGTCTGGCATTCGAGCTCCTCGCGCGGGAGTTTGTGCGTGGGGCTGGACAGGGCGATCGCCGGGTTGGGGCTGGCGATCGGGCTGGAGCTGGCGATTGGGCTGGGGCTGGCGATTGGGCTGGGGCTTGCGATCGGGCTGGGGCTGGTCCGATCGGGACCGCTCGGTCTGAGGTCACCCGAAGGGTCAACGTCCTGGGGCTGACACCGCTGGACTTTGCTGTGGCGGGGACTCGGGAGTCCTTGGAGACCTGGCTGGGCCAGGCGGGCTTCTCGCTGACCTCGTGTTGGGCCATGGGGGACTCCCTGGATGACATCGCCCGGGCGGGGGAGGCCGATCTGAACCTGGTCGTGTCCGCTACGGGCCTGCGTGCCGCCCGGGTCCTCAAGGAGCGCTTCGGCCAGCCCTGGGTGGCGGGTATCCCTTGCGGGGACTTTGCGGGGGTGCTTGATCGTGCCATGGAGCAGAGCCTGACCGACGGGAGGGACCGGCTGGCCTACCTGGAGGCACGGGTCTCTTGCCGCAGGGACCGCGGGGAGGCGGTGGGCCTGGTGCCAGAGTCTCGCACGTCCGTCTTCGTCGGCGAGCCCGTGGTCATGGGGTCTCTTGCCGCAGCGTTGGAGCTATCCGGTGAGGGTGTGCGTACCCGGCTGCTGGCGCCCGTGGAGGACTCCGGGAAGCTGGTCTCGACCGAGTTGGGAGACGCCTGCGCACAAGGCGAGGAGGAGGTCGAGAGAGCGCTGTCTGGGGTCATGGATGTCATCGCCGACCCCTTCTACCAGCCGCTTTGCGACCAGCGTGACCAGGAGGGCTTTGCCTTCCACCAGCTGCCGCAGCTGGCCCTATCGGGTCGCCAGTGGCTGCACGAGATTCCCAACCTGCTGGAAATGGGACAAATGCCCCTGGGGTGATTGTCACATTTTGGGACGCCTACCCCTGGGGTGATTGTCACATCGTGAGAGGAGATAGCATGAGTCTGAACGACACGCCGTCCGCCGAGCGCGTGCACATCGGTTTCTTTGGTCGCAGGAACGCTGGCAAGTCCAGCGTGGTCAACGCCGTCACGGGCCAGAATCTGGCCGTGGTCTCGGACAAGCTGGGGACCACGACCGATCCGGTCATCAAGTCCATGGAGCTTTTGCCCCTGGGACCCGTGACCATAGTGGACACCCCTGGCTTCGACGACGAGGGCGAGCTGGGCGAGCTCCGCGTGAAGAAGACCCGTGAGGTCCTGGGCTCCACGGACGTGGCCGTCCTGGTGGTGGATGCCACCGCTGGCCTGGGTGCCTGTGAGCGCCAGCTTGTGGACCTCTTCAAGCAGCAGGGGACGCCCTACCTGATTGCCTACAACAAGCGTGACCTCCTGGATCAGGTGCCTGCCGACGACGACCATGCCATCCACGTGTCGGCCACGGCCAAGGAGGGCATCAACACCCTCAAGGAGGCCATTGCGAAGCTGGGGACCAAGGGGAGTCAGGACCGGCCACTCCTGCGCGACCTCTTCCAGCCCGGTCAGACCGTGATGGTGGTCATCCCCATCGACAAGGCTGCGCCCAAGGGTCGTCTGATTCTGCCTGAGCAGATGGCAATCCGCGACATCCTGGACGGGGACGGGGAGGCCATCGTGGTCCAGCAGAATCGCCTGGCCCAGGCCCTGGAGGAGCGCGGAGAGGACCGTCGTCCGGCCCTCGTCGTCACTGATAGCCAGGTCTTCCAGGAGGTGGCGCAGATTGTGCCGCCCGAGGTCCCGCTCACGTCCTTCTCCATCCTCATGGCCCGCTACAAGGGGCTGCTCAAGCCCGCCGTCGCTGGCGCTGCCGCCCTTGACCGGCTGGACGACGGCGCGCGCGTCCTCATTAGCGAGGGCTGCACCCACCACCGCCAGTGCAACGACATCGGTACGGTGAAGCTCCCTGGCTGGCTTCGCGAGTATACGGGCAAGGACCTGGACCTCTCCTGGACTTCCGGCCGCGAGTTCCCCGAGGACCTGACGGACTTTGACGCCGTGGTCCACTGCGGCGGCTGCATGCTCAACGCGAAGGAGATGCAGACCCGCATGAAACGCGCCCAGGCACAGGGCGTGCCCATGACCAACTACGGGGTTGCCATCGCTCACATGAAGGGTATTCTCCGCAGGACGGTGGCCCTCTTCCCGGATGTGGCGGTGCTTTTGGACTAGGGGAGTGGGTAGACCGCTGGCCAGGCGTATCCATATCCATAGGGGGCATATCCATAGGGGTATCCATAGGGGGTACTCCCTCACAGGGGTATCCATAGGGGGTACTCCCTTATGGATAAGGGAGTACCCCCTATGGATAAGTACCATGGATAAGGGAGTACCCCCTATGGATAACTCCTGCGGATATCGATGGAATCGACGACTAGGAAACGTGCATGATGGAATTGCTGTCCGTAAATGACCTGCGCGCGACGCAGAGGTCACAGCAACAGAACCCGCCAGCGAGCTGGGAGGCCCATACGGCCAATGAGGAGCGAATCCTGCGCCTCCGCCAGGAGAGGACCCTGCCCGCGGCAGACCTAGCTGATCTCCTGCGCACGATGGACGAGGAAGAGGCCCAGTTCCTCTACGGCCACGCCCGCGAGGTCCGCGAGGCCCACTACGGCAAGGAGGTCTACCTCCGCGGCCTCATCGAGTTCTCCTCCTACTGCAAGAACGATTGCTATTATTGCGGACTGCGCCGGTCCAACAGTCATGTCGAGCGTTACCGCCTGAGCGAGGAAGAGATTCTGGACTGCTGCGACAAGGGCTATGAGCTGGACTTTCGCACCTCCGTCCTTCAGGGCGGGGAGGACGTCCACTATACCGACGATATCCTCTGTGACCTGGTTCGCCGCATCAAGGAGGCTCATCCCGACTGTGCCGTGACCCTCTCCATAGGCGAGAAGTCCCGCGAGAGCTACGAGCGCTACTTCGAGGCGGGAGTCGAGCGCTACCTCCTGCGCCAGGAGACTTCCAATCCCTGGCACTACGGCAAACTCCATCCCGCCGAGCTCTCCATCGCCAACCGCAAGCGCTGCCTGAGCGACCTCATGGACATCGGCTATCAGGTTGGCTGCGGCATCATGGTGGGGACACCCTATCAGACCTGGGAGTTCGTGGTCGAGGACCTGGAGTACATGCAGGGGCTGGGAGCTCACATGGTAGGTATCGGACCCTTCATCCCCCACAAGGACACGCCATTTCGCGACGAGCCTGCGGGGACTTTGGAGGACACCCTTCACCTCTTGGGAGTGATTCGGCTCATGATGCCGGAGGTTCTCTTGCCCGCGACGACAGCATTGGGGACCATCAACCCGCGCGGGCGCGAGCTGGGCATCCTGGCTGGGGCAAACGTCGTGATGCCCAACCTGTCACCCCGTGACGTTCGCGGCAAGTACCTGCTCTACGACGGAAAGATCTGTACCGGCGACGAGGCAGCCGAGTGTCGTGCCTGCATGGCCAGGCGCGTCTCCAGCGTGGGCTACCAGGTCGTGACCAGCCGAGGAGACCACTGCACCCGCCAGTGAGTCATTGGGGACGGAGCACTTTGTCTCAGAGACAAAGGGGACGGAGCAAACTGTCTCAGAGACAAAGGGGACGGAGCAAACTGTCTCAGAGACAAAGGGGACGGAGCAAACTGTCTCAGAGACAAAGGGGACAGAGCATGTTAGTGGCTGGGCTGAGGCCAGCGTGACAGGGGGCGGCGCAGACTGAGGCGCGGGCTAAGGTGACGAGGAGAAGCGGACAGAGCTGACCCTCTGGGCCAAGCCGAGGTACAGATCACCGACCAGATGCCGGTCCAGACGGCTGGCCTGACGATGACCCAGTCGCCGGCCCTCACGCCAGTCCTGACGGCTGACCTGACGCCGGCCCAAACGACGGCCCAGTCGCCGGCCCTCACGCCGGCCCAGAAACTGCTCCAGACCCTGGCCAATGAGACAAATGACTCCGTCCCTAATGTCTCTCCAGGTAGAGGCCCAAGCCAATGAGACAAAGTGCTCCGTCCCTAATGTCTCGCTGTCTTGTGGCATGATAGAAAAGTTATTCCGCACGTCAGAGAGGTGAGCAATGCCTACGACCGAACGACCGACCCAGAGCGCAAAGCTGCATGGCCTGCGCGATGCAATCTACGGCGAGGCGGTTGGTGACGCCCTGGGCGTCCCTTTCGAGTTCATGAGCCGCGACAGCTTCCAGTGCACGGACATGGTTGGCCACGGGACTCACGACCAGCCTGCGGGAACCTGGTCAGACGACACCTCGATGACCCTTGCCACCTGCGATTCCATAAAGACCTGCGGCTGTGTTGATGTGGATGACATCCGTCTGCGCTTCGAGGCCTGGATGAGGATGGGGAACTACACGGTTGACGGCCTCTTTGACATCGGCAACACCACGCGAAACGCCCTCATGGAGGGCCACGGCATGAAGGGAGAGCGTGACAACGGCAATGGCTCCCTGATGCGCATTGCGCCCCTGGCCTTCTGCGACGCGAGCGACGATCAGATCCGCGACGTGAGTGCCATCACCCATGCCCACCACGTGTCTTACGAGACCTGTGTGAGCTTCGTTCACATTCTGCGAGACGCCAGCAAAGATCCCATCGCCGTCCGCGAGCGCCTGAAAGACCAGTACGGTGACAAGTCGCGCAAACATGTGCGCTCGGGCGGCTTCGTCCGCGACACCTACTATGCGGCACTCTGGTGCGTGGGCACTACGTCGAACTATCGGGATTGCGTCCTAGCGGCAGTGAACCTGGGTGACGATACCGATACGACAGCTGCCGTTGCCGGAGCCCTGGCGGGAACCATTTACGGTGCCTGGTCGATTCCCGACGAGTGGCTGGACGCCCTCCGCGAGAAGGACCTCATTGATTCCTGCCTCTTCTAGACAAGAGGAATGTGACAATAGCGCCTGGCGCCATTGTCACACACGTACGAAAGCTTTGGAGCTGCCTCACAATGATGCACATCGACCACGCCATCCTGCACGCCTTTGACTTCGAATCTGGCTCCGTCTATCCCAGCGAGCGCGAGCTCGACCTGGAGACCCGTGCGGTCAAGTCCTACGTCCAGCGCAACATGCGCAAGCTCATCTCCTCGCCCGAGAGCAGGCATGGGGAGTTCGACGACCAGAGCTCCTTTGGCGGGGCCCTGGAGGAATACGCCCGCGGTGGGGGAGTGAGCTTCGTGGAACTCTCCCAGCAGCTGGCCCAGTTCCTCTGGGAAGAGCTCCGCCGCTGCGAAGACCTGGAGCAATGCGACCTTCTGGTGGCCGACTTCACGGACACCCGCGACATCAGCTCCAAGGCAAAGGATGCAGGTGACGGTCAGGTCGCCCAGGCCATGGTAGCCGCGGCCGCCCAGCTGGCCGACGAGGAGGACCTGTCCGAGCGCTACTTTGGGGCGGCCCTCCTCCCGCGCAAGCAGGCCTACGTGCACGACTTGGGCGCGGACGGCACGGGCGCCGCGTCGAACGAGATCCTGCGCCAGGACTCCACCCTGCCCAATCCCTCGCAGAAGCTGGATACCTACCTCCTGGTGAACCTGCAGACTGGGACCATAGACTTCCATGACAAGGAGCGCAGCCAGGCAGGCAGCACGGTGGAACTCATCCCGGAGCATCTCCTCCAGTGCAGCTCAAGGGCGTCCGCGAAGGAGGCCGTCCAGAGCGTGGAGCACATCGTCGAGAAGGTGGCCGAGGAGTACGGCAAGAACGTCGTTGAGGCCGTGGCCCAGGCCAAGCATGCGGTGACCTCGTCCGCCGAAATGGAGGAGTCATTCTCGCCCATGGAGGTGGGCAGGCAGGTCTTCGAGGAGCACCCCGAGATGCAAGAGCGCTACGAGCAGGTGGCGCGAGAGGAGCGCCTGCCCGAGGAGGTGCCCGTTCGTCGCTCGGCAGCCAACCGTATCGCAAAGAACCACAAGATAAAGACTGACACGGGAATCGAGATCACCTTCCCCAGCGAGTATGCGGCGGATGACAACTACATCGAGTTCACGGCTGACTCCGACGGTATGGTATCGATCCTGATCAAAAACGTGGCGCGTATCGAGAACAAGTAGGTGCGGGACATTTATCCCAGGGGTAACTGTCCCAGAATGTGACAAATCCCCTGGGGCAATTGTCACATCTCGGCATTGGAGGGAAGCCGCATGTCCTTTGTCATGATCGTGTCGCCGGCAAAGAAGATGGTCGAGAGCGACGACGAGCCGCGGCCAAGCTCGGCTCCACAGTTTCTTGAAGAGGCCCACGAGCTTGCCCTGGAGCTGCGCTCCCTGGGACGCGAGGAGGCCCAGAGGGTCTGGCAGTGCTCGGACAAACTCGCGGACGAAAACTGGACGCGCACCCTCACCCTGCCCGAGGACATGTTGGCCGAGACGAGCACCCTCACGGCGGCGGCCGCGAGCTACAGCGGCATCCAATACACCCACCTGGCGGCGCCCGTGATGGATAGCGTCCAGCTGAGCTGGCTTTCCTTCCACTTGCGCATCGTCTCGGGACTCTACGGCCTGGTCCGTCCCCTGGACGGAGTGACGCCCTACAGGCTGGAGATGCAGGCGAAGCTTCCCGTGGGCGGTGCCCGCAACCTCTATGAGTTCTGGGACAGTAGGATTTACGACGCCCTGGCTACCATGCCTGGCGTGGGCACCATCGTGAACGTCGCCTCAAAGGAGTACTCGAAGGCCGTGGAGCCCTTTGCCATTCCGGGCGGTCCCAGGGTTCTGACCTGCGTCTTTGGCACGCTGCGAGCGGATGGAAAGGTCCGCCAGCCGTCAACCGAGGCCAAGGCGGCGCGTGGCTCCTTCGTTCGCTGGGCGGCCGAGCACCAGGTAGAGGAGGTCGCCGACCTGCGAGGCTTCGCCGAGCGTGGCTACCGCTTCGACGAAGGGCGCTCCAGCAAGGACCAGTGGGTCTTTCTGCGCGGATAGCGCATGTTGGCTAGGGGGCATGACCTGCAGTCCTCGATATGTTGCAGAGGAATGTCCGTAGATGCGATTATATGAAAATGCGGCCATAAAATATGCAGGCTCTATTGGGGGTCTGGGATTTGCTCCGCACTCGAACGGGAAAAATCGATAACGAGCGACATTTTCCCAGTTGGGAATTTTGACAGAAAGCTCGAATGCGGAGTAGGAGCTGACCCCCCCAAAGTACCTATTCACAATTTCGAAATTTCTGCCAGAGAATATTCCTCACATGCGGTGAAGTCGCGCGTTCCACATGCGGTGAAGTCGCGCATTCGGTAATCGTGACAAAGAAGGGCTGCCCCGATTATTTGGAGGGCAGCCCAAACAAATGGCTTGTACACAAGCAATCGCAAAAAGGGGATCTATCCCCCTCGCGACAGTCGCCTATTTCTGCGTCTTCTTTGGCGGCATCGGTTCGATGATGTCGGCCAGGGTCTTGCTGTCCAGATACTCGGCCGTCAGTGCTCCCAGGTCGCGCCAGACGCCCACGGTGGGGCAGTTGATGATGTTGGGGCAGATCTCGTCGTTGGAGCAGTCCAGGCAGGAGACAGGGGCCAGGGAGCCCTCGGCCGCACGCAGGATCATGCCCAGCGTGTACTCCTCGGGCTTCCTGGTCAGACGGTAGCCACCACCCTTGCCGCGCATGGACTCCACGTAGCCCGCCTTGTGCATGAGCGAGACGATCTGGTCCAGGTACTTGCGAGAGATGCCCTGCCTCTTTGCGATGTCACCCAGGGACACCCAACCACCTTCGTGGGCAGCAAGGTCTCCCATGATGCGCAGGGCGTAACGCCCCTTTGTCGAGAACATCCCTGACATGGTTTTCGCTCCGTTCCTATGCCTGCTGGCCCTGGGCCTCGAGCATCTCCTCGAGAGTACGCCAGGCCAGCTCGGCGCACTTGACGCGCGCGGGCATGTGACTAATGTCCTTGAGCATGGCGGCGTCCTCAAGCTCGTCCAGGATATCGTCGTCGCTCTCCTCGCCGCGGACCATCTGGCCAAAGAGCTTGCAGAGCTTGATGGCCTCCTCGGGGGTCTTGCCCACCATGAGGTCGCTCATCATGTCTGCGGAGGCCTGGCTGATGGCGCAGCCGTGCCCCTGGTAGGCCGCCTCGTCGATGGTGCCGTCGTCTGCCATGCGGACCGAGAAGGTCAGCTCGTCGCCACAGGAGGGATTGACGCCCTCGTGGGTGTAGGTGGCGTCGTCCATCTGATACTTGTAGTCCGGGTGCTGGACGTGGTCCATGAACTCGGGGTTGTAGAGGCCGGTGACGCCGGCTGCCTTGTTATCCATTGAAGACACTCCAAACCATCTTGAGGCCCTCGACCAGGCGGTCGATGTCCTGCTTGTCGTTGTAGAAGGCTACGCTGGCACGGCAGGTGGAGCCCATCTGCACGTCCAGGTAGGCGAGGAGGGGCTGGGCGCAGTGATGGCCGGCGCGAATGCAGACGCCCGATCCGTCCAGGATCGAGGCAACGTCGTGGGGATGCACACCGTGGACGTTGAAGGAGACGGCGCCCACATGCTTCCTGCCGTCGGCAGGGCCAATCACGTCCACGAAGTCCAGGGCCGCCAGGTTGTCCGTGAGGTAGCAGGCAAGCTCGCGCTCGCGCTCCTCAAGGGCATCCATGCCCTTGTCCTGCAGGTAGTCGATGGCAGCGCCAAAGGCGTAGGTGCCAGCGGCGTCCTGGGTGCCCGCCTCGAACTTCTGGGGGACGGGGGCCCAGACGGCGTCGGTCTCCGTCACGGAGTCGATCATCTCGCCGCCAGTCAGGAAGGGAGGCATTGCGTCGAGGATGTCCTTCTTTCCCCAGAGGACACCGATGCCCATGGGACCGCCCATCTTGTGGGCAGAGAGCGCGTAGAGGTCACAGTCCAGCTCGCGGACGTCGGTCTTTACGTGGGGAGCGCCCTGGGCACCATCCACGACCATGTAGGCACCCATCTGGTGGGCACGTTTGGCTATGGCGGGGATGTCGGTCTGGGTGCCCAGGACGTTGGAGACCTGGGTCACGGAGACGATCTTTGCCTTGGGACCGATCTTTGCCTCGATCTCCTCGGGAGTAATCTCGTACTGGTCGTTCAGACGCAGGTAGACGAGCTTTGCTCCAGTGGCTGCGCAGACCTGCTGCCAGGGGATGAGGTTGGAGTGGTGCTCCATGATGGAGATGACCACCTCGTCGCCTGGCTCCAGGACCGAGCGACCCAGGCTGTTGGCCACGAGGTTGAGGGACTCGGAGGTGTTGCGGGTAAAGACGATCTGGCTTGCCTGGGGTTTGCCACCCTCATCCAAGGCTCCGATGAAGGAGGCGATGCGGGCGCGGGCGTCGTCGATGGCCTCAGTGGCCGCGACGGACAGGCGGTAGAGACCGCGCAGGGGATTGGCGTTCATGGTCTCGTAGAAGCGCTTCTGGGCGTCCAAGACGAGCTCGGGACGCTGCGCCGTGGCGGCAGAGTCCAGAAACGCGATGTCAGGGTTCTGCGCCAGCAGGGGGAAGTCCTGCTTGTAGGGGTTCTGCTCGATGTCCTTGAGCTCTTCGGCAGTCAGCATTAGTCGAAGTCCTCCTCGCTCTTGATGTCGTCAAGCGACAGGCCCAGGCCCTCGCTCATGTCGACGGCCGTGTCCTGGCCCAGCACCGTCTCGGCACGGTCCAGAATGGCGCCGATGGCCTCGTCGGATCCTGCGTGGATGAAGGCGTCATCAAAGATGGCGCGGGCAAAGAGCTTGGTGATCTGGTCCTCGCTGAGGCCACGGTCCTGCAGGTAGATCTCCTGCTCGGGGCTGATGGAGCCGATGGAGGCACCGTGGTTGCCGGCTACGTCGTCCTCGTCGCAGAGGATGACGGGCAGGGTCTTGTTTACGACCTCGTCGCCCTCGACCAAGACGGTCTCTGTCTCGTTGCCCTTGGAACCCTTTGCCCCGTGCTGGAGGTCGATGGTCTCTCGCATGGTCTTGTGAGCGGCGTCGGCCAGGAGTCCCTGGGAAACGATGTCGGCGCGGGTCAGACGACCGCGCTGGTAGACGGCGTGGTTGATGTCCAGGACGTTCTTTTGATGGGCAAAGTAGCGGGTGTCCAGCTGGAGACGAGAGCTATTTCCAAAGAGGTCAACGCCCAGGCCCATGGCGACCTTTGCGCCTCCCAGGGCGTACTGGCGGACATCCACCTCGGCGCCCTCTGCAGCCGAGATGCCCAGGCCATCGATGTGGGTGTGGGCATCGTCCAGGGCAACAAACTCCAGAACGTGAAGCTTGGCGCCGCGCTCGACATTGATGCGCATGAGGTTTGCGGAGACGGAGGTTGCGGGGTCGACTGGTGCCTTTGCGGACTCGTCCACATCGGAGGACTCTACCATGGGGCCGTTGCTGGTGCGGCTTACCATGATGACCGTTGCCTCGGCTCCCTCGCGGACGTTGACGCCCGTGTCGGCGACGTCGCCGGTCTCTGCGGTGGAGACGGCGACGATGGGGCTCTGACGGACAGTGCCGCGTGGGACCTCGACGTAGTGGGAGTCTCCCGCCATGTGCTCGATCCAGCTTACGGCCTCGTTGCCGATGCCAGCGGGAATACGTCCAAAGAGCTCAGGCAGGCGCGCGGGCACGTCACCCTTGGAGTCGGGCTTGGGAACCTCGAGCTTTATGTCATTGATGCGCAGGTAGTTCCAGGTCTGCGCGGGGGGTACGTTCACGTGGGCGAGGGTGGTCATCGCCTGTGCGGTGGTGTCTGCCATCTAGCCAATCGCCCCTTCCATCTCGAGCTTGATCAGGTTGTTCATCTCGACGGCGTACTCCAGGGGGAGCTCCTTCGAGACCGGGTTTGCGAAGCCGTTGACGACCATAGAGCGAGCCTCCTGCTCGGAGCAGCCACGACTCATCAAGTAGAGGACCGTCTCGTCAGAGATGCGGCCGATGGTGGCCTCGTGACCCACGGATGCAGTGTTGTTGCGGACGTCCATGGCGGGAATGGTGTCGGAACGGCTGATGTCATCGAGCATCAGGGACTGGCAGCTCACCGTGGCGCGGGCATTGTCGGCATGGCGGCCCACCACGACGGAGGAGCGGAAGGTGTTCCTGCCGCCGTCCTTGGAGATGGACTTGGTCTCCACCGAGGCCTTGGTGTTGGCACCGTTGAGGACGACCTTGCAACCAGTGTCCAGGTCCTGGGTGGCGCCGGCAAAGGTGATGCCGGTGAACTCGCAGGTGGAGTTGGCACCCTGGAGGATCGTGGTGGGGTAGAGGTAGGAGACATGACTACCGAAGGAGCCCGAGACCCACTCCATCTTTGCGTCCTTACCGACGGTCGCACGCTTGGTGTTGAGGTTGTACATGTTCTTTGACCAGTTCTCAATCGTGGAGTAACGCAGGCGTGCGCCATCCTTCACGAAGAGCTCAACGGCACCGGCGTGGAGGTTTGCCTCGTAGTACTTGGGTGCGGAGCATCCCTCGATGAAGTGGAGGTCGGCGCCCTCCTCGACGATGATCAGGGTGTGCTCGAACTGGCCGGCGCCCTGGGCGTTCAGACGGAAATAGGATTGCAGGGGGTAGTCCACACGGACGCCCTTGGGGACGTAGACGAAGGAGCCACCCGACCAAACGGCGTAGTGGAGGGCCGCGAACTTGTGGTCACGCATGGGAATGAGGGTGCCGAAGTACTCGTGTACCACGGGCTCCCACTGAGGGTCGTGCAGGGCGTCCTCGATGGTGGTGTAGATGACGCCGGACTTGGCGACCTCCTCGCGCATGTTGTGATAGACGATTTCGGAGTCGTACTGGGCGCCGACGCCGGCCAGGCTCTCGCGCTCGGCCTCGGGGATGCCCAGGCGTTCAAAGGTGTCCTTGATGTCCTTGGGGACATCGTTCCAGTCCTTGGCCTGCTTGGTGCCTGCGGAGACATAGGTGGAGATGTGGTCCATGTCCAGGCCGGAGGTGTCAGGACCCCAGTTGTCGGCCATGTCCATGTCGTGATAGACCTCGAGGGCTTTCAGACGCATGTCCAACATCCACTGGGGCTCGGACTTCTTCTCGGAGATGGAACGGACGATGTCGGGGGTCAGACCATCGGCGTAGCGCTCGTAGCCCTCCTCGGACATCTTGAAGTCATAGAGGGAGCGGTCGACGTCTGCCACCTTGGAGCGGCCCTTGTCGTCCACCTCCTGCTTGGCAAAGGCAAGGTCCTCCGCCGTCTTGTTCTGCGTATCGCTCAACTTATGCCTCGACCTTCTCGTCCTCGGCAGTCGTGATGAAGCGACCGAAGCCGTTTGCGTCGATGTCGTCGATCAGGGAGGCGGGGCCGTCGGCCACGAGCTCGCCCTTGACCATCACGTGGGTGCGGTCGACATCGAGCTTCTCGAGGATGCGGGTGTTGTGGGTGATCATAAGGAGGGCACCGTCGCAGTCGGCACGATAGGCCTCGATGGCACGGGAGACGATGGTGAGGGCATCGACGTCCAGACCGGAGTCAGTCTCGTCCAGGATGGCTAGCTTGGGACGGAGAAGAAGGAGCTGGAGCATCTCGATCTTCTTCTTCTCTCCGCCGGAGAAGCCGACGTTGAGCTCGCGGGTCAGGAAGTCATCGGGGATGGAGAGCTGCTCCGAGATCTCGGCGATGCGCTTGCGGAACTTGCGGGCGTTCATCTTGAGCTCGGGACGCATCTGGGTGATGGTGCGCAGGAAGCTGTACAGAGGGACGCCGGGGACCTCGACGGGGGCCTGGTAGGAGAGGAAGATGCCGGCCAGGGAACGTTTGTCGGGGCCGAGGGCGGTGACGTCCTGGCCGTCGAAGCTGATGGTGCCCTGGGAGACCTTGTAGATGGGGTCGCCCATGATCACGTGGCCGAGCGTGGACTTGCCGGCGCCGTTGGGTCCCATGAGGACGTGGGTCTCGCCTGCGCCAACGCTCAGGTTGATGCCCTTCAGAATGGGCTTGTCCTCGGTCCCCGCCGAGAGCCCGGTGATGTCTAGCAGCTTGTCGGACATAGTTGCCTCTCCTTGAATGAAACGATTCTCTCCGTAAGAACGCGTGGGGTGCCAGGGATGACGGGGCGCTCCACGCGGATAATTCCTACTTCCGTGGAGGGATTTTACCCCCATATGTGGGGTTCTTTCAAAGTGATTTAGACAAAATGCAGCCAATGAGAAGACAAAACCATGGGACGATTGCACAGAGCGACGGAGCGAGACCTGCTGGGGGGCCGCGTCGGCCTTTGCCCAGTGCTCAGACATTCTCGCGGCGCGCTTTGCGCGGCCGCTGCGAAACTGCGCCTGGGCAAAGGCCGACGCGGCCTGCCCAAAGCAGGAATTCGCCCCGTCGCGGGTCTGTCTGCGGGGGAGGGAGAATGGCGCGCGCTTCGCGCGCCCCGTGCTGGGGGGATTAGCCCGTGGTGCCATTGACGCCACAGCTATTTTTATAAGTTGATGGCTAAGTATGCTTGCGGCGCCTTCGGCGTCGCATCGCTTCTACGCCAGGAAGTGGTCCACTACCTCTTTTAGGACACCGTCGTTGCAGGTCGAGGTGGCTACGTAGTCAGCGGCTTCCTTTACCACGGTGTCGCCGTTTGCCACGACCACACCCTGGCCGGCGGAGCGAATCATGGTGATGTCGTTCCCGGCGTCACCGCAGGCTATGGTCTGGGAGTGGTCGACGCCCAGGTAGTCGGCCAGCTGGAGGAGGCCATTTCCCTTTGAGGTGCCCTGGGGAATGAATTCCAGGTAGCGCTGGGAGGAATAGGTGGTGTCCGCCCCCTCGACGAGCTCGTCGGGCATGGCGGCCCTAATCTCGTGGAGCTTGTCATTCTGACCCGGCAGGACGTAGAGGATCTTTGCCAGGGGGATGTCACGGACAAAGTCGAGCGATGTCTCGTGGCAGTCGATGTACCTGTCGTGACCCTCCACGTAGTCGTACTCCTCGGGCGTCATGTTAAAGATCCAGAGCGTGCCCTCGACGGCATAGACGTGCATGCAGATGCCCAGCCTCATACCGTATTCCCAAAGGGTGCGCACGCGCTCGAAGGGGAGTGAGTGGGAGACGATGGGTTTGTCCTCGCCAATGCGGTTGATGCAGCCGCCGTTGTAGGAGATGAGGTAGGAGCCCTCCAAAAGGTCCTTGGGAAGGCTGCGGAGCGAGTTCATGACCGAGGGATAGGACCTGCCAGAGGCGGGAACAAAGAGGCAGCCGAGCTCGCGCATGCGACGGATGGCATCGACGTTGGTTTGGGGAATCTGGTGTTGGTCGTCCAGGAAGGTCTGGTCCATATCGCTTGCGACGATCTTGTATGCTGCCATGTGGTCAGTCTCCTCCGCTTTGGGGTTCAGGTGCTTTTTGCGACTTTAATGATAGCCAGGTTACCGACCTACCAACTTCTGGCGTCCTTCGCTCCACAAGGTGTAGAAATACTAGGCTTGAAAGTTCGTCTGAGGAGCAGGGGAGAGGCACGGCATGGATGCTTGGGAGAGACTGGGCGGGGCAATCGGCAGGCACATGGTTTACATCATGCCCTGCTGCCTGGCCCTGGGCATCGCCTTCCCCCAGGTCTTCTCGGTGCTGACTCCGCTGGTCTCTCCCATGTTCATGGTCATGGCCTTCCAGGGTGCCTTGGGCAACCGCTTCTCCAATGTGAGGCGGACCTTTCGACAGCCCCTTCCTCTTATCCTGATTCTGGGAACTGCCCACGTATTCATGCCCATTCTGGTTTTCTTGGTGGCGGGGATATTCGTCGGCGGTGACCCCGAGGTGATGGCTGGCGTGCTCCTGGAGTACTGTGTGCCCATAGCAAGCTCAAGCATCATGTGGGTGGGTATGTATGAGGGGGACATTGCACTGGCCCTCTCGGCCATCCTGATCTCGGCGGTCATCTGCCCCTTCACCCTGCCCGTGACTATGAGACTTCTGCTGGGGACCTCGGTGTCGGTGGACGTGGGCTCGATGATGACCCAGCTTCTGGTGGTCGTTGCCCTGCCCACGGTCGTGGGCACTCTGGTCAACGAGAGGACCGACGGCTGGGGAAAGAAGGTCCTGGGACGTCGCCTTGCGCCTCTGGCAAAGGTCCTCCTTCTGGTCATCATCACCACGAACTCGACAAACATCGCGCCTTTCGTCCGAAACCTGAACCCAGAACTGGTGGGCATCATCGTCCTCATGGGCATCTTCTGCGTGGGTGGCTTCTTCCTGGGCTTTGCCCTGCCGACGGTGACGGGGCAACCGGATGATCGCTTTGCCAGCATGACCTTCACAACAGCTATGAAGAACATCTCGGCCGGTGCCGTTATAGCGACCGCCTACCTGCCGGCGAGGTCGCTCTTTCCCGTGATGGCGGGGACCTTCTTCCAGCAGTTCATGGCAGCCCTCTTTGGCAGGCTGATGGCTAGGAGGTTCGCCTCCTCGTAAGCTCCGGAGCGGGCGGATCCTGGGTTTGCCCAGTGCTCAGACATTCTCGCAGCGCGCGTGGCGCGGCCGCTGCGAAACTGCGCCTGCGCAAGCCCAGGACCCGCCTCCAGGGGCCGCGAGTCCGGCTGCTAACGGGGAGTGTTACTGCAATCACCTTCCTCAGGTAAGGCTACCGCTGAATCAGCGGTCTCCTTGAGTTGAAGGCCGAGTTGCTGCAACACTCCCTTTGCTTGCCGCGCCGAGGGCGCTTGCGCCCGATGGCCCCCCAGCGAGAAGAGGCCCGTCAGCCTTTGTCCCGGCGCAGTTTCGCAGCCGCGCGTAGCGCGGCGAGAATGTCTGAGCACGGGGCAAAGGCTGACGGGCCTCGTCCAGGTTCGTGAGACCGTCAGCTAGTCAAGCGCCTTCGCGAGGAAGCTTCGAGTTCGTTCGTCCTTGGGGTGCTCTATTACCTGCTCGGGCTTGCCGGATTCTACTATCTGACCGTCGAAGAGGAAGCAGACTCGGTCGGAGGCCTCGCGGGCAAAGCCCATCTCGTGCGTAACGATGCCCACCGCCATGCCGTCTGCGGCTAGCTCGCGGATGAGCCTGTGCATGTCGGCCGTGAGCTTGGGGTCCAGGGCAGAGGTAGCCTCGTCGAAGTAGATGATCTGGGGATTCATGCAGAGGGCGCGGGCGATGGCCACACGCTGCTGCTGACCACCGGAGAGCTGGTCGGGTACCTTGTCGGCATGCTCGGTCAGGTCCAGGCGCTCCAGAAGCTCCGACGCCTGCATGCGCACTTCTTCCTCCTCGCGCTTCTGGACGATCATGGGAGCGTCGATGATGTTCTGCATGACCGTACGGTGGGGGAAGAGGTTGAAATTCTGGAAGACGATACCGAACTTCATGCGGGCTTCTTGGACGGCATCCTCGTCGTAGACCGCCTTGCCGTCCTCGTCCTCGCCAAAGACGGTCAGGCTCCCATAGGCGAGTGTTCCTCCGTCGAAGCGGTCGAGCATGGTGAGGCAGCGCAGGAGGGTGGACTTGCCAGCGCCAGAGGGACCGATGATGGAGACGACCTCGCCCTTGTTGATGAGGAGATTAACGCCCTTGAGAACCTCCTTGTCGCCAAAGGATTTGGTGGCGTCCTTGAGGTAGACGGCGGGCAGGCCCATGAAGCTGGCGTAACTCTGGTCTGGGCGGGGCAGATCAAACTTTGGCTTTGCGTGCTTAGTCATGGTAGTAGCTCAGCTTCCTCTCGATGCGGCGCATGATGAACTCGATGACCAGGCAGGTGACCCAGTAGATTAGGGCTGCGATGATGAAGGGCACCATGTCACGCTGGGATGCCACGAGGGCGCGACTGGTGGTGAACATCTCGGCCACGCCAATGGAGAATGCCAGGGAGGTGTCCTTGACCAGGGTGACGACCTCGTTGCCAATGGCGGGAAGGACGCGCTTGATGACCTGGGGCAGGACGATGTGGAAGAAGGTCTGGCTCTTCGTATAGCCCAGGACCTCGGCCGCCTCGTACTGGCCTCTGGGGATGGACTGGATGCCCGAGCGATAAATCTCGGCAAAGTAGGCGGAGTAGTTGATCACGAAGGAGATGAGGACGGCTGTAAACATGAAGCCGGGTCCCGTGGGAATCCCAAACACGTAATAGGGGATAAAGAAGACCGCGAACATCTGCAGCATCAGGGGGGTGCCACGCAGGATGGATATGAAGAGCTGGCACAGGATGGAGAGGGGCTTGAACTTTGAGAGCCTACCCATCGCAACCAGGATGCCCAGGGGAAGCGCCCCCACGAGGGTTACGGCGAAGATCTGCAGAGACGTGACATAGCCCGTGAGGAGCATGGTCACCATGGTCGAGAGATCCAACTAGCACACCACCTAATTAACGGGGAGAGAATAAGACAGCCTGGTAGCGCCCAAGGCGACCAGGCTGTTCGCGATACCTTGGCGCCGTGGCGCCATCGGCGAAGCTACGCGGACTTCTTGGGGAGGACCCAGAGGTCGTAGGAGACGCCCTGGTCGGCGTACTTCTCGCAGACCTCCTTGACCTTGCCCTCCTCATCCAGGGCCTGGAGGTCCTCCTGGACCTTCTTTGCCAGGGCCTTGCCGGTATCGGTCTTTGCGAAGCCAACCGCGAAGTGCTCTGAGTTGAGGGGCTCATCCAGAATGGTGAACTTGTCCTTCTTGTCACTGATGTTGAAGACGGCAACGGGATAGTCGATGGCAACGGCGTCATAGGTGCCCTGCTCGAGCATCATGAAGGCCGTGTTGTAGTTGTCGATGGTATCCAGCTTGCCGAAGGTCTTGCCCAGGTCGGCCTGGGAGCCACCATCGGAAAGCAGGTCGAGGGCAGCGGAGTCCGCCTGGGTGACCACATTCTTTCCCTTGAGGTCGGCGAGCTTCGCGACGCCGGAGTCCTTCTTTACGACGATGACCTGGCGGTTCTCCATGTAGGAGTCAGTGAAGGTGTAGTCGTCCTCGCGGCCCTCGACGGTGAAGCCGTTCCAGATGCAGGTGATCTGGCCGGAGTTGAGCATGGCGTCCTTTGCGTCCCAGCTGATGGGCGTGGGGGTGTAGGTCCAACCCTCCTTGTCACAGACTGCCTTGGCAAGGTCCAGATCGAAGCCGGTGGGATTGCCATCGTCGCCAATATAGCCGTAGGGAGGGAACTCCTGGTCGAAGCCGATTACGAACTTGCCGTCAAAGCCCTCGATGGAGGAGCCGGAGGCGCTGGATGCTGGCGCCTGGGAACCGGAACCACCCTGGGACTGACCACCACAGGCGGCCAGGAGGGGGATGAGAGCGGCTACGGCGCTGCCCTTGATGAGCTGCCTGCGGGTGAGCTGGTTCTGAGAGGTACGTGCCATGGTGTCTCCTTTTTGTGACGCCCCAAGGGCGCATTGTTTGCAATGGCTCTAGCATAGCTTCCACGCGAGGATGCAAGCAAGCGGGGGGAGGTTAACGATTCGTTTCGTGGAGGTCGTACCCTGACACTCTGCTCGATTTTCCGCGTCACGTTGGACACGCATATGTGTCTGACAATGAATCTGTAAGGCCCTAGGAAACAAAGACCACGAGGGTGCGCGCCCTTTGGCCTCCAATGTCCGAGCTGCAGGTGACCAGGGTCGTCGCGTGCGTGGCACCGTTTATGAGGTCCTCCCAGTCTGGAGACCTCGCCGTCGACTCGTTGGCTAGGGTGGTCAGCCAGGAGCGGAAGTCCTCGTCGTCCCTCCAGGCGAAGCGTTGAATGGGGGAGTAGGACTTGTCCACCGTCATGGCACAGAGTGCCTCCATGTGGCGCCTCGTCGTCTCTGGCGTGGGAGTTGTGAGGAAGAGGCCCTGGGAGCAGCGCCTTTTGAACTCATCCTGTCGGTAGCACTTCTGTAGGTTTGAGAACATGCCACCGATGCCTGTCAGATGGTGGCCGTAGGCCAGGATGTGCTGGGAGCCCATGCTGGTTCGTGCGTCGATGTAAGGCGTACCTGCGGGGGAGTAGCTCCCGTCCAGAGTGTGGCGGAGGTAGAAGTCTGGCTGGGCTGGGTCTGCCTGGACCAGGGGAAGGTCGATGTCCGCACCAGGCACCTGCAGCCAGGCCGTGCCCGAGGGAAGGCGGTCCGCCATTGCCTGCGGGTTGGTCTCACCGTCTGGTCCCCTGACCGCGTCTGCCACCCGGTCCAGGTCTCTGACTGAGTCCAGCTCCCCCAGGAGCATGCGGCAGCCAAGGGCGATGCCGCATGCCCCGAGGACAAAGAGGAGAGCCGTGGCGAGCTTGCCAGTCTGCCTCCTCATCGACGTCTCCTGCTGGGTGGCTCCAGACCGCTTCTGGACTTGGCACTGCGCATGGGTGGCTTCGTCCCCTTGCGGAGGTCGTAGCGGGCCTGGGGAATCCGGGCCCCTCTGCTGACGGACCGCCTGTAGGCAAGGACGCAGAGGGCGGCTCCACCTACGAGGGCCAGCCAGGCCCCCAGGCCAAGACCGGTCTGTGCCAGGCTTCGGACTTGCGCTAGGGGAGACGAGGGCCTGGGCGACTCTGGTGTCCCTGGCTTTTCCGGCGCTTGTGGAGTCTCCTGTTTGGGGTTGACCGCTATGGTTTGCCCCTCGTCAGAGAGGTCCTCGTGTACCGCCACGACCTTTCCGTTTGCGTCCTCCAGGCGCTCGAAGGCCACGACCTTCTGGCCGTCCATGTCACTGAGGTCCGTGTCCATCCGAATGTCCACCTTCCCATTCTGCTGGTCGGGGGTGAAGTCAGTGGTGGATTCCTCGGATATGGCCTCTCCCTTCGAGTCGACTACGAGGCCCTTTGCGTGGTACTCCTTTCCTGGCGTGAGCCCGTGGTATTCGACGGTGTCAGTGACGGTCACCTTGCCCGCATCGACGGTCTTTTGTCCGTCAACGGTGGCAGTGGTGGCGATGCCGGGTATGCGGACCGTCTGGTTCTCGTCCGATATGTCGGCATGGGTGGCTACGGTGACTCCATCATGGACAAGCTCCTCGAAGGCAACGACAGACTTGCCCTGAAGCTGGGTGGCGTCAAAGGCGAAGGGCAGCCCTATGGTGCCGTCTGCCTCCTGGGGAACGAGCTCTGCCTCTGCCTTTACGCTTTCGTCGCCCTCCGCCAGCTGGTCTGCTGGCTTCCAGGAGCCATCGACAAGGAGGACGCCCAAGTCCTTGCCCTCGTCGTCCCTGACGTGGAGGGTACCGAAGACGGTGTAGGTACGTCCTGGTGTGAGACCCTGATAGGCGACCGTGTCCGTGATGGCTGCGCCCATGGTGGCGGCTTCTTCATGAGTGCCCGTGTTGGTGCCGGTGGCCGAGGTGTGGATTTGGGGGACGTGCACCGTCTGTCCCTGGTCCGTGGCATCTGCGTGGGCGGCTACAGTGACCCCCTCGCAGGAAAGCTCCTCGAAGGCTACGACCGAGCGACCCTGGAGCTTCGAGGCATCGATGGGAATCTCTACGGACACTGTGCCGTCGGGGCTCTCGGGGCTGAAGGTCAGCTCTGCCTGGGAGCCTTCCAGCTCGCCCTCGTCGGAGCCGTCCTGGCCCAGCAGGTGAAGGGTGGCATGAACCTTGTACTCTTTGCCGGGGACGAGCTTCTGATAGGCGATTTCATCCTTCACGGTTTGGTCGTCGGCTGCAAGGATCTCCTTTCCGCCCTCCTTCGAGCTTGCGGTGGTGGATACCTTGGGTATCTGGATGGATTGGGCATCGTCGGTGATGTCCGCGTGGGCAAAGACGGTCCTCTTTTCCTGGGTCACTTCCTCGAAGGCAACGACGGTCCGTCCCGCCAGCTGGCTGGCATCGAGGTCGAAGGTGACCTGGACTTCGCCAGAGCTTGCCTGAGGCGTGAAGTCCGTCGACGCGATGAGGGGGCTGCCGTCTGCGCCCTTGAGCGCACCAGCGTCAGAGCCATCATCGCCCCGAAGGTGCAGGGTGCCTTGTACCGTGTAGGTCTTTCCCGGGACAAGACCCTGGTAGAAGATGGTATCGACGACCCTTTGAGCAGACGCCGCCTGAATCATCTGCCCGGCTGTGCCCTGGGCCTTGGTATGGCCTCCTACCCTGACGGTCACGGTCTGGCCTCGGTCGGATGCGTCTGCGTGCTCGGCGACCAAGGACCCGTCCTCACGGGTCAGGCGCTCGAAGCAGACGAGCATGGTTCCCTCGGACATGGCGGATGCGTCCAGGGCGATGGTTACCTCGGAGGTTCCGGACCCCGCATTGACAGTGAAGTCCTTGGTGGCGGTAAGGGCCTTGCCTTCTGTGTCCGTCACGGGCCCAAGGTCCCTGGTCCCATCCGTGTAGTGGAGCTCTCCCGTGAGCCTGTACTTGCTAGCGGGGTCGAGTCCGCGCCAGGTCACGAGGTCGGTCAGCTTTTGATCCTCGCAGGCATCCACGGATGAGGTCTTGTCAGGACCGAATGCCGTGGTCGAAATGCCGGGCTTTGTCTTGTCGTAGACGGTGCCCAGGTCTACGGTGCTGCCGTCCTTGCGGTTTGCTGGCGTCAGGGTGGCCTCGAAGGTCACGAGGGCCTTTCCCGCATTGGCCTTGCAGGGGAGTTCCTGGATTACGTAGCTGTCGTAGGGGAGGGAGGCCAGGTCGTCTGCCTGGGAGGTCGTGAGGTCGGTGCGACCGCTGAACCAGGCACCCTTCCCTGCGTCCAAGTCCGCGTCGTCCACGTGCACCTTGGCTAGGTCTGCCAGGGTCCGACCTGTGGAATCGGTAGTGAACTCCAACCTGTCCAGGGCCGCGTCGTTGGAATTGTCCCTGGCTCCCGAGGCAAAGGCGGAGGTGTCCAGGTTGCCATTGGCGTCGGTCACCATGAGGTGGGCTTCGTGCCTGCCGTCACCGTCCGCATCTGACTGGGCTATCAGGAGGAAGGGAACCCCGGGCATGGTCTCCATGTTGTCCTCGCCCTTCTTGTGGAAGGAGAGGTCCTGGCGGAAGGCCTGGTCAGATGCAGAGAGGGACCTTGCCGGGTCTGGGACGGTGAACCCGTCCTTCTCGAGGTAGCCCTCACTCGTCAGCTCCGCGAACTCCCCATCCCTCAGCGTGTGGGCATCCATGCCCTCTCTGGCCTGTCCGATTGACACCTTTCGGCTCCACTTGTCATTGAGTCTGTAACCATTGGGGGCCTTGGTCTCCCTGACCTCGTAGCTGCCTGTGGGGAGGTCCTGCTTGCCCGTGGAGGCGATGCCGTCCTTGCCAGTCGTGATGGTCATGACCACCTGGCCCGGTTGGACCACGCGACCGCGGTCTCCGGCGACAAGGACCGACTTCGCCGACCTGTTGTAGATGGTGAATTCGGCACCCTCGAGGGAGGTGGCTCCGATGGCCCTGTGACGTCCGCTCTCCGCATCGACCTTGCCCACGCGGATGCCTCCGCGGATGGGGGTTTGGGGAAGCTTGTCGGAAGTGAAGCTGCCTGTCGCTCCATCAGGATGGACCTCGACCTTTTGACTCCAGCCCTCGTTCCTCAGATAGCCCTTGGAGGGTGACTTCTCGCTGACAGTGTAGCTAGCGTAGGGGAGACTGTCCACGTGCCAGGAGCCGTCCTCTCCCGTCGTTGCCACGGCGACCTCTGAGCCCTTGGCAAATTCCTTGCCTCCATAGCTTACGGAATGCTCGGAGGAGTTTACGATGCTGACCTGCGCTCCCGCGAGGGTGGCATCTCCTTGGGGGACGGCCTGGTCGCGTTCGCCGTCGACCTTCACTCCAGAGATGGACCCCGTGAGGACCTGGTCCTTGACGGCACGACCTCCAAAGCTGGCATCTGCTCCAGTGGTGTTCCAGCTGTCGAGGTTCTGCCACTTTGCCCTTTGCCCCTTCTGGTCCAGGTAGACGCGGGCGCGGTGAACCGAGTTGTCGCTGAGCTGGTAGCCTTGGGGCGCCTTGGTCTCCTGGATGGTGTAGGTGCCAAGGGGCATGGTGGGTCTTCCGTTCTTGTCCTTGTAGGGACTGCCGCTTACCAGGGCGTCCTTGCTATCGAATGCGATCCTGCCATGGGCGTCGCTGCGGTACACCCAGCTGTTGGTGGGGTTTCCCGACGTGTCATCCCGGTCGTTGGCATAGTAGCGGACCGTGAACTCCGCCCCCTCCAGCGAGGCGTCGCCTTGGGCGGAGGGCTTGCCCGTGACCAGGTCGAGCTTTTGGACCAGGGCCCAGCTGCTATCCGAGGCGGGAATCTCGGACAGTTCCTGTGAGATGTTCGCGTTGGTGCCTACCGTGATCTTGTGGACGTCTAGGTCGAGGAGGTATCCCTTAGAGGCCTTCGTCTCCTTGAGCCAATAGTCCCTGGGTTCCAGCTCGACGGTGTTCGTGTTTCCCCTTGCCCCCGTCGTGAAGGTGGCCAGCTCCTTGGTGCACTGGGAGTCGGAGTAGAGCTTGTACTCTGCGCCCTCGATGGAGTAGCAGGGGTTGTCCCGGGTGGTGGGCTCGATGTCGCTGTACTTGTTGAGGGTCAGGTATCCCGGAGCGGGCTTCAGGCCAAAGACCGCCATGGCCTGCAGGCTGTTGCCGGGGTCGAAGTACCAGCCGTAGCCTCGATAGTCGTCGTAGTGCTCGCTCACATAGTTGTCGACCTCCGCTATGCTGACCCCTCCGCTGTGGCTTGCAAAGAGGTTCCGAACGCTGCTCACGTGCTCGGTGTGATAGTCCCAGCCGCCCTGTTCGGACATGTGCCAGACCCAAGCCGAGAAGGCCTTGTGGGCATCGTCGGACTGCCCCAGCCTCTCCAGGAGGTACTTTTGCGCAATGGCGCACTTTCTGACCTGGGACTCGTTCCAGGTGCCGCCGCCGTGCCGTGGTGAGCCCACGAGATCGCGCGCCGTCGCGGTCCATGATCCTGGCTTGCTGTCGGGTCCCAGCTGGACGCAGGCAGCCATCCAGTCGGTGCCATTGACCTCTCCGTACCAGGAGTCGTAGCCGGAACCGATGGTGTTGATCGTTACGGTCTGCCCCTCCCTGATGCCGTTGTCTTGGGGCATGAGAGAGTATGCCTCGGCGAGGCAGGGGGAGAGCAGGAGGGCCATCGCCACAAGGAGAACGGTCGTGACTGTCGAGAAGAATCCTCCCCGGCCACGTAGGCGGTGCAATTGTCTTCTCCTGTGCCCATGCGTTCTCATGGTGAGCTCCTTCCAAAGAGTTCCGTCGGGAAAGGCAAGTCTTTGCCTTTGGAGCAGTCATTGGAAGGGAATCCCCGTGATTATCAGGGTGATTGAGGGGAAGAAATACGGCCCTGCTAGCTAAGTCCCCGAAGCTGACAGGTGGCTTGCCCCGGGCTGGCAGCTGGCTCGCAAAAGCCTTCGCTATTCGTTAGTTTTTGTCGGGGAGGAGGGACATGAAAAAAGCCAGGCACCGAAGTGCCTGGCCAATCCTTGGCTGGTGGGTCGTGAGGGGGTCGAACCCTCGACCTTGGGATTAAGAGTCCCCTGCTCTACCATCTGAGCTAACGACCCAGCTATGTGATATGCCCGAGGGCATAATATAAGGACGAGCAAGAATCACTCGTCCTCAGAGAAAGCGATGGTGGGTCGTGAGGGGGTCGAACCCTCGACCTTGGGATTAAGAGTCCCCTGCTCTACCATCTGAGCTAACGACCCATCGGCGTAGTGAAATGGGGTGGGTAGAGGGGCTCGAACCCTCGACCTACGGAGCCACGGTCCGTCGCTCTGCCAACTGAGCTACACCCACCAAGTGACCCACCACGTAACGCGGTAGTTAATAATGCCCAAACTCCTCCCACTTTGCAAGCGTCAATCGAAAAAAGTTTGAAATTCTTTTTGCCTACGAGACCGATGACGCATATGCGTTGGTAAAGGACTGGCTCCCTACATTTTCCCGTCGTGAATCGTTGACGGTCTGAAATCCGCCAGTGAGGGATGGTCGTTCTGGGAAATAGCTGAGAGTGCCATTATCGCGAGACTTTGCAGATCGTGAAGTCCTAGAATTTCGTATGTGAGTGTGCCCAGCTATGAGCCAGGCCAGAGGAGGCCGGCTCGTGAGGAGTGACTTCTATGTACAACGTTCGTCAGGTGTGCGAGGACACATGGATGACCGGTGCTTCCGACCGCCGCATCGAGCTCTTCGAGAACGTCTACCCTGTCCCCGATGGCGTCTCCTATAACAACTACGTGATCTTGGACGAGAAGACCTGCCTGCTCGACGGCGTCGACAGCGCCGTGCGTGACCAGTTCATGGAGAACCTCGACCACGTGCTCGGTGATCGCGACCTCGACTACATGGTCGTCCACCACATGGAGCCCGATCACGCTGCCGTCCTGGGCGACCTCGTCCAGCGCTACCCCAATCTCAAGGTCGTGGCTGGCGCCCAAGCCTTCAAGATGATGGGTCAGTTCTTTGACTTTGACCTGACCGACCGCAAGGTGGTCGTGAAGGAGGGGAGCACCCTCGAGCTGGGCAAGCACACCCTGAACTTCGTGGCTGCCCCCATGGTTCACTGGCCAGAGGTTCTCGTCTCCTATGACTCCGCCACCGGAGCTCTCTTCTCCGCTGATGCCTTTGGCTCCTTTGGTGCCTTGGGTGGCAACATCTGGGCCGACGAGGTGGAGTGGGACCGCGACTACGCAGCCGAGGCCCGTCGCTACTACGTGAACATCGTGGGCAAGTACGGCCTGCAGACCACCAACCTCCTCAAGAAGGCCGCCAAGCTGGACATCAAGTACATCCTGCCCCTCCATGGCTTCCTCTGGCGCCAGGACATGGGCAAGTTCATCGACCTCTGTGCCAAGTGGGCTAGCTATACCCCCGAAGTCGACTCCGTCTGCGTTTTCTACGGCTCTATCTATGGTCACACGGGCAACGCCGCCAGCATCCTGGCCGCAAAGCTGGCTGACAGGGGTCTCAAGAACGTCCGTATCTACGACGTGTCGAAGACCGACACTTCCGAGCTGGTCTCCCGTGCCTTCGAGTACTCCACCCTGGTCTTTGCCTCTTCCACCTACAACATGGGAATCTTTGATCGCATGGACTCCTTCGTGGGCGACCTGGCCAAGCACAACCTGCAGAAGAGGACCGTTGGCATCATCGAGAACGGTACCTGGGCACCCCAGTCCGGCGCCCTGCTCAAGCAGCGCCTGGAGGGTATGAAGGACATGACCCTGGTCGAGCCCACGGTAAAGATGATGTCTGCCGTGAAGCCCGCGACGGTCGAGCAGCTGGACGCCCTGGCCGACGCACTGGCGGCGAGCATTCAGAAGTAGCTCAACTGACAAAGGTCACACAAGAACGCGGGGCAGCCCAAAACGGACTGCCCCGCGTTTTGTGCGTCAATTGCTCCAGGGGTTTTGGTCAAACTTTCCTACTCTGCCTCGGACTGACGGTCGGGGACCTTGAGCATCACGACGAAGCCAATCACAAAGAGGACGACCACGGAGAGGACGCCCAGGTTGGAGTTGCCGGTCAGCTGGGTCATGAAGCCCACGATGAAGGTGCCCATGACGGCGGCGTATTTGCCAAAGATGTCAAAGAAGCCAAAGTACTCGTTGGCGTGCTCCTTGGGGCAGAGCTTGCCGAACTCGGAGCGGGAGAGGGCCTGGATGCCGCCCTGGAAGAGGCCGACTGCGATGGCAAGAATCCAGAAGTCCACCGCGGTCCAGAGGTGCAGCGCAGCGTAGATGGTAATGCAGGTGTAGCCCAGGATGCCCACGAGCAGCATCTTGCGGGTGCCGACCTTCTTTGAGAGCTTGCCGTAGATGATGGCGGAGGGGAAGGCGACGAACTGTGTGGCAAGGAGTGCCAACAGGAGCTGGGTGGAGTCGATGCCCAGGTTGGAGCCATAGGAGGTGGCCAGCTTGATGATGGTGTGGACGCCGTCGATGTAGAAGAAGTAGGCAATGATGTAGTAGCGAATGGTCCTATCGGCCCAGATCTTCTTGAGCGTGCTGCCGATTCCCTTGACGGCATTCGAGACGGCATGGGGCATGCGGGGCTTGTAGTGAACCTGCTCGACATTCTTGAGCATGGGGATGGTAAAGATGACCCACCAGGCTGCAGTGATCACAAAGGCTATGGCCATTGCCGTCTGCATCTCAATGCCAAAGGGGCGCAGGAGCACGACTGCCAGACAGACGATGAAGGGGGCGACTGAGCCAATGTAGCCATAGGCGTAGCCCTTGCTGGAAACCTCGTCCATGTTCTCGTCAGTGGTGGCGTCCACCAGCAAGGCGTCATAGAAGACGATCGACGAGTTGAGCATTACGGAAGAGATCACGTAGATCACGAGGAAGACCATGGGTACGGTGGGGAAACTCATGGCGATGGTGGCGATGACGCCCGTGCCCACGGTACCCACGATGAACTTCTTCTTCATGCCCTGCATGTCTGCGATCGAGCCCAGGATGGGCATGAGGAGGGCGATGATCAGCGAGGCTATGGTCTCGGCGTAGGACCAGGCAATGAGGGCGCTGCCTTGCTCGGCTGCTCCAGCAGACTTTACCAGGTGGTTGAAGTAGATGGGGATGATGGTGGTGGCCAAGAGCACAAGCGCGGAATTGCCCACGTCGTAGAGGATCCAGCTTTTCTCGGCCTTTGATAGTTTTGAAGATGCCATACTGTCCCTTCCCTACGATGTGTCACCGGTGCGGACCAAAGGCGGCACAGTGCATAAAACCTGAAGTATCCTAGCATTGTAACTGCAGGCATTTTGCAAGGGGAGTGTAAGTCACGCAACGGCACCGACGCGCTGGCGAAGGATTGGCTAACATGGCCCCAGTGAGACAATGCCTCGTGGTGACACGATGGCCTATCCGCAGAAGGGGGTTCTGGTATGTCGGCGATTCTGACGCACGAGTTCTTTGGCCGTGATGCCTATGACAGCATGTCACTCAAGTTTGGCCTGCTCTCGAACGAGGAGCACGAGGCCTTCCTGATTGGCAACCAGGGACCTGATCCCCTCTTTTACCTGGCGCTAGACCCACGTGGGGACAAGCGCGACTTCATGGGCAACACCATGCACCATCAGCGCCCGGCCCTCCTTCTGGCCTCCCTCCACGATGCCCTGAGCATGATAGGCAAGGATGAGCTGGACGTGGCCCGCGCCTATGCGGCGGGCTTCCTCTGCCACTACCTGCTGGACAGCACCATGCATCCCCTTGTCTTCTCGGCGCAGTACGGCATCTGTGACGCCGGCATCGAGGGACTTGACAGGTCCGATGGCAGCCAGGTCCACGCCGAGATCGAGCGTGACCTGGACGAGATGGTCCTCTATGTGAAGACGGCAAAGACCATCAGGGACTTCCTGCCCTATCGGGAGGTTCTCAAGGCCACGGACAGGGCCCTCGGCATCATTGACAAGCTCTACTTCTACATGAACCTGTGGACCTACAGCCACACGGTAGGCCTGGACTGCTATACCCAGGCAGTAAGGGACTTCAGGCTGATTCAGCACCTCCTCTACAACCCCGGCGAGGTTAAGTCAAAGCTGATCGGTCCCCTCGAGCATGCCGTGACTCACAAGCGCTATTCGCTCTACCATGCCATGGCCCATCGAGTTCGTGCAGACGTGCACTCTGCCTTTGACAACGCGGACCGCCTGCCCTGGGTGAACCCCTTCACGGGGGAGGTCTCGACCGACGACTTCTGGGACCTCTATGACTGCGCCCTGTCTCGTGTGCCCGAGTCAATCGAGCACTTCCTGGCCAAGGACTTTGACCATAAGGCGGCCTTGGAGCTGACTGGTGGACTGAACTTTTCAGGCCAGCCCGTGGATCCCGATGCCACCGAGGACCCGGCAAAGCCGCCCGTGGGCGTGACCTACAGGGGAGTGGGCCAGGACGGGTGAGTGATGTGAGCAAGGGCGAGGCGACCAAGGCCAAGGAGCCGGATGCCGCATCCCCAAGGAACGAGGCTGCCCCCAGGGTCAGCCTGGCCACCCATCATGTGATGCAGGCCAACAAGAGCAAGAACACCAAGCCCGAGCTCAAGGTCCGCCACGCCCTTAGGGAGGCTGGCCTGAGCGGCTACCGACTCCACTGGAAGAAGGCGGCGGGCAAGCCCGACATCTGCTATCCGGGGCGCAAGGTGGCCATCTTCGTCAACGGCTGCTTCTGGCACCGTTGCCCCTATTGCGATTTGCCCCTTCCAAAGTCGAACGTCTCCTTTTGGGAGACGAAGTTTGCCCGGAATCGAGCCCGTGACGACAGGGACTATCGGCTCCTCCTGGACGGGGGCTGGACGGTGGCCGTGGTGTGGGAGTGCCGGCTCAAGAAGGATTGCTTTGACCAGACTATGGAAGAGCTGGTAGGCGTCGTCCGGGAGGCCTCTGACATGCCGACGAAGCGTCGTCCGGGGAGGTTCGTGCAGATTGGTTCCACGGCTCCCTGGAAGCTCCGCGTGCGCCGGGAGTACTTTCTTCCCGCCCAAAGACGCCGGCGATAGGCTCTTCTCAGCGCAAGACTCGATGCACGCTTTCCGAAAGCTTGCTATCCTAAGTAGGAACGAACGGCTAGCGCAGGTCGCTGATCTCGCTCGAGTTCGAGATTCGGTACCGATGAGGAGATAACTATGGCCACCTATGTATTTTCTGACGTTCACGGCCATAGGGCACCCCTGGAGCGTCTGCTCGAGAGGGTCTCTCCCACGGATGACGACCGCATCTTTATGCTGGGCGACATGGTGGACCGCGGTCCCGACCCGGTGGGGGTGCTCAAGGTCTGCCGTGGCCTCAAAAACGCCCAGGTCCTGATGGGAAACCACGAGGACCTGATGATGGCCTACTTTCAGTCGGGTGACGAGATGGCTGCCCTGAACTGGGGAATCAACGGCTCCGAGACCACCATCGACGGGCTGGGAAGGCTCCCCCACGACGAGCGCGTGGAGCTTTTGGACTGGGTCTTCTCCCTGCCCCTGTGCGGTATATGCGAGGCGGGCGGCAGGCTCTTCATCCTGGCGCATGCCGGCATCAGGCCCAAGGGTCCCCAGCCCCCAGAGAGACTGACCGCCGAGGGTCTGAGGACCTTCATGTCCGAGCAGGATCCCGAGGACCTCCTGTGGATTCGCCAGGAGTTCTGGGGTCAGCCCACGGGTCTCGTCGACTCGAAGGGCAAGGGTCCTATCGTGGTCGCTGGACACACCCCCACGGCATACCTGGAGGGTATGGCCGACCGGATGGAGCGCTCCCCCTATACGGAGGAGGGGCTATGCAGGCAGGTACGGGTTGGTGCCTGCGAGGCTACCGGCGGCGTGTCCGACCGATGGGACATCGACTCGGGCGCAGCCGGCGGAGCGGGCTTTGGCCAGGTCTCCATGGTGCGTCTGGACGACGGCGAGGAATTCTACGAGCAGATTGCAAAAGGGGAGTAGGCGTGAGCTCAACAGAGCGTGTGACGTCGCCCCTGCCGGCCGTATATGACGCGGAGAGTTGCGTCCTCATCCTGGGGACGCTGCCCAGTCCCAAGTCGCGCGAGCGTGGCTTCCACTACGGCAATCCCCAGAACCGCTTCTGGAAGGTCATGGCGGCCCTCTGGCAAGAGGAGCTTCCCCAGACCATGGAGGCCCGTCTTGACCTCCTGCGCCGTCACCACCTGGCCCTGCATGACGTGCTGGCGAGCGCCCAGATCAAGGGTGCCTCGGACGCGTCCATAAAGGACCCCGTCCCCAACGATCTGAGGCCCATTCTGGCTGGTGCCCCCATTCGTCGAATCTTTTGCACGGGCACGACAGCCGGCAGGCTCTACAAGCGATACCTGGAGCCTAACCTGGGCGTTTCCTGCACGGTGTTGCCTTCCACGAGCCCCGCGAACGCGCGCTGGCGCCTGGACGACCTGGTGGAGGCCTATGCCGTGGTACGCGAGACGGTGGAGGACGAGGGGCTTGCGACCATTCGCGACATGGAGGCCTTTGGACGGATAGTACCCGAGGGGGAGGGACGCCCATGAGCGTGCGCATGGAACTCTCCGCCCTTGCCAGCTCGAAGACCCTGGTGCGCAGGCCCGCGAAGGAGCTCCTACACGGCTGTGTTGCCATCTCCACGAGCAGGGACGGCTGGGTGCGACCGCAGCGCCTGACCCAGGGGCAGATCAGGGCCGTGGGCTCGGTCCTTGCCTGGCATCCTGGCCTCTACCGCACCATGGCCCAGACCACGGCCGGCGTGACGGTGGAGTTCACCACGGACTCCTCCGAGATCGCATTGGAGGTTTCCCTGGACCCCGAACCCGCAGGCACCCGGTCCGAGCTCAAGTACGTGCCCGACGAGGTGGCCTTCGTGGACGGGGGAGAGGGGCGCATCCAGACCCATGACGGCTTTGGCCTGGAGGTGGACGGAAAGATCCTGGACCCTGTCATGCCCAAGGTGGGCAAGGGCGCCTTCAGCTTTTGGGTGGACGATCCCAGGAAGTCACCTGCCGACGGCATCGGCCAGCTTCCTGGTATGGGAGACACACACCACGTGCGCGTGTGGCTGCCCTGCCTGCGCGGTTGTGCCCTGAGGTCGGTGGTGGGCAATGGCACGATGATCGAGCCCGTCCCACAGAGGAGGCAGCTCCTAGTCCTGGGCGACTCCATAGCCCAGGGCTTCGTCTGCGGCGACCCCAGCCAGAGCTGGCCTGCGCAGCTGGCGCGAAAGATGGGGCTCGACCTCCTCAACCAGAGCATCGGGGGACAGGTCTTTCAGCCTGGTACCTTCTCGGGCCTCAGGGAGGTTACGGACGTCTCGCACATCATCGTGGCGCTGGGGGCCAACTACCGCTATGAGCGTTGCCAGGAACGCCTGGTCAGGCGGGACCTGACGCAGTACTTCTCCCAGCTGGACAGTCTTTGGCCGGACACGACCACCTACGTACTGGACCCCCTCTGGCACAACGAGGAGGCCTATCCCTCGCATGCGGGGAGTTGCTGGCACCAACTGCCCGCCATGATCGCCGACGTTTCGGGGCGCTATGGGCAGATGCACCTGGTGGACGGCATGAGGCTCCTGGACCACAAGGCCAAGTACCTCTCGGATGGCTACGAGCATCCCAGTCCCGAGGGCATGCGACAGGTGGCACAGCGCATGAAGATCCTGATCACGCACCGCGAACGCAGCCAGGAGGACCTGCGCGTCATCGCCGAGGGGGCCCTCAAGAAGGCTCCCAGGCGTTGCATTCCCCTCAGGGAGATGGTCAGGCGCGGCATCGGCACCATCGAATACGCCTCCAAGGACTGCGTCCTCCTGCGCACCCCCGACGGCATCCAGACCTTCTGGTCCTCTGACCAGGATCTGGGAAGGTCGGTCATAGTCACCTTGCTCAGTTCCTCAGTGATCGTCTGCCTGGAGCCTGTGCTGGTGCGCGAGATCCAGCAGGCCTGCTCGCTTCCCGATTTGAGGCCGTACCACCTGTGCTATCTGGATGAGTCGACGCCAAAGGCGAAGACCAAGGGCGGGTCAAAGTCAAAGAAGTCCGCTGGCGCCGATGTCCCGCGCGACATCCGCCCCCTGGACCAGGCCTTCTTTGCACAGGTGAGGGCCGGATACGCCGACCAGGGGATGGCCTCGGACGAGGAAATTCGGGGGCTTCTGGACGGGGGAGGGATCCTGGGTGGCTTCGAGGACGGAGAGCTCGTTGGCTTCGTGGGAGAGCATCCCTGCGGCTCCATCGGCATGCTCTACGTCCTCCCGGACCATCGCGGCAGAGGCTGGGGGCGGAGCCTCCTCGAGGCAAAGGTCAAGGACCATCAGGCGCGAGGCTGGATGCCGTGGAGCGAGGTCTACGAGGACAACAAGGTCTCTCTCAGGCTCCACAGGTCCCTGGGCATGAAGGTCACCCCCGCAAACGAGCAGTGCTACCTCTCGGCTGCGACGAGGTCCGAGTGACGGAAGGCCCTCCGGGCCGCCACGATGCGTCTACATGACAATGTCGCTGTCCTCTGCTAAGCTATCGCGGCGAACGGAGGACTGTAATGGCCGAGTCAAAGCTCATCAACAAGTTGGCACCTGACATGACGGGAAGGCTTTCCGCGGAGGCCCAGGAAGCCCTTCGCTCCTTCCACGAGGCGAGGCAGCTTTCGCCCTTTGCCACGACGGACGTGGCCTGTCTGCGTCGCGACATGGTACATGACCGTTCTACCCTCATGCGTCCGGCCTTCGTCCGCGACTGCGAGAAGATCATCCACACCCCTGCATACAACCGTCTTAACGGAAAGACCCAGGTCTTTTCCTTTGCGGCAAACGACGACATCACCAGGCGAAACCTTCACGAGCAGCTCGTCTGCCGCATCGCGCGCGACATCGGACGGGCACTGGGGCTCAACATCGACCTGATCGAGTCCATAGCCCTTGGCCACGACGTGGGCCATACGCCCTTTGG
>ONBR01000005.1 GCA_900316105.1 uncultured Olsenella sp. | reverse complement strand
GTCAACCGTTACACTGTCCATTGTGGCCATCGACCTTTCCTCGAATCCGTTACTTTGGTCGGTTACAGATTCTAAGGCGGTGGCCACGCCTATCTCAAATCCCGAGAGCGGCCGCTTTGCCGCTTACACCAACATTCGCGACACGATCTACTGCATGGGTATCGTCCCTTTCTCCTAGCCTCTGGCGACATGGGCGCAGGGGTCGTGCTCGCAGATTCCGAAAAATTTAAACTGAATCCGAAAGTTAAGGATACTTTCGAATCTAATGAATCGTACTCCCCCCCCCGCAGCTTTTTCAAGGGTCGGCTAGGGATACTTTCCAATTGCTTGCAATTTTCGGAAAGCAGGCTTTAGATCGAGAGTCGAGCCGTTGCCCCTCGCCTGAACTAATCGGACAGAGATTCCGTCGGAGGTCCCACCAGGGTAAGCAGGGTCCCGCAAACGTCCACCGTGTCACCCATCCTCACTATCTGCACGCCCGCAACGGGCCTTCCGCGGAGCATAGCCGGATTCGTAGAGCCCAGGTCCTTCACGCAGACCATTCCCTGCTTGGTCTCAATGAAGAGGTGCCTTCTGGACACAGCCGCCGAGTGCAGGACCAGGTCGCAGTCTGGCGCCCTGCCCACGGTCAGGCCGTCCTCTCCTATGGGCAAGGTCACGTCCATGTCCGAGCAGCGCACACGCAGGCTGGGCAAATCTGGAACCCTCACGCCATAGCTATCCAGAGATATGTCCATAGTGGTATCAGCCGAGACGGCATTTTCCATGCTCTCCATACCCTCGTCCCAGGTCCCACGCTCGTGTGTCAGTTCATCTTGCTCGTCCAGTCGCAGGCCTTCCCCACCTTGGGGGCGCAACCTCGTGAAGTCGTACAGACAGTCGTAGCAGATGTCCATATCGCTAAAGAGCTCCGCCCCACAGCGGGGACAGGTCTTTGTAGTGGGCTCATCGTATTTGTCTGTGCTTCCGTCAGAGATACTCCCAGTCTGGTCCAGTTCCTCCTTTTGATCAGTCCTCGTCCCGAAGCTCAAAGTCGTAGCCATAGCGCTTCTCCTCTCCCCTCTCGATCGATCCATCCCTGTAGTCGAAGGCCATCCCCATGCCTACCCGAAACCAAAAGTCAGGGCTTGCAGCTCGCTCCAGCACAAGGCAGGATTCCTCACACGACAGGACCCTTCCTGGCCTCACATTTCGCTCGGCCTTCACCACCAGTCCGCCCTGCCCTATGAAGGCAATGTCCAAGGGAAAGCTCATCCCAAAGGTGTGCACGGACTTGCAGGGCAGAAGGACCAGGGGCGGATCTGCGGGACTACAGCCCAGGAAGCCACGGAGCCTTCCCAGATAGCTCAGTCTCACCTCAAAGGTTCCCATCCAAAGGACCCACTCACCTGGAAAGTAGTCCTTGTCTCCCCTCTTCCTGGCAAAGACCTCGACCAATTCCTCGCTCATACAATCACTCCCGCCCTGTAACGATCCACCGTCAACGACCTCTCGTGCGTCAAGGCTACTGGCGAGCCTCCATGTACGCCCGCAATGGAACCCACGCGCGGCCAGGGCTCATAGCGCATCGTGCAAACGAAGCGGGTCAGAAGGGGGGAGACCGGGAAGTCCAGCTCATGCCCCGACCCCTTGCCGCCCATCGATGGCCCCTCAGCGCGTACCGACACCTCCACGTGCAAATCCCCCATGCCCTGTTCCAGAGCCCCCTGTACGGCACCCACGGCAGTTTCCGTGTTCTGATTACCCGCAGGAGCCACCCCCTGACTGGTCACGGCATCCAAGGCCACGCGGTCAAAACGGGAGCAGGAACTGGCAAACTGGACTAGGTTGAAGACGATCAGGGCCACCACTATGGCCACGGGCATCAGGACGGCAAACTCCACCACCATCTGGCCTGACCGCCAACGCGAGGAAGACCGACTTCCTATGAACCGCCCCCACCCCAGAGGTCCGAGAGCTTGATCTTTAGCGGAATCGTTATGTTTGTCCCTGGGATGAGAATCTCCGCTACCGTGAACTCGACAGGTCCCAGAGGCTCCTTGAGCTTGTCCTTGCATGCCTTCACCTGCCCTTCCTGATCTGGTGGGAGTGACTCGATGAACTCCCTGGCCTTACCTACGTTGGAATATCCCGCCTTGTTGAGCACTTCCTGGGTATTCACCAGGACTGGCTTTCTCAGGCGCATGTCCGCGGGCTCGAAGCCTGCTGCCTTCACCGTGGAGACGATCTTGTCCCGGAGCCAGGAGGCGGTCTCCTCCCCCAGAACGTTGCCGATGCCTTCCAGCACGTCCTCGACCGTCTGGGATACGCTTCCGTAACTGGACCCATAGCCCACGAGGAGCTTGCCCCAGAGCTGGGTGATGCTGCCCACCGCCGTAACCACCAGGGGCTCGTCCTGCCCCCTCAGCCCATCAAAGACACTGGAAAGTATGTTGTGTCCATCGGTGTTCTCCTCGGGCGCCAGGGTGGAGGCGGATATGGCGGCTCCCGCTGGCAAGGTTCCGCCAGCAAGAAAGGATCCCATCAGGTCTGGCGAGACATCCACGCTGGACCTGCTGACCACTGCCACAACCCCATAGCGTCCAGGCGGAGCAATCTTCGGCCGATCCACCGAGAGTATGTCCATGGCCTTCTGGAAGGCGCTCTGCCCCTCCTGTGCCTGCTTGCGCATCTCCTCCTCGGCGGCATTGCCGTCTCTGACCGCCCTTTCGTAGTCATCGCCCGCCTGAACGACAATCCGCCAGTAGTGCTCGAAGCCGTTGTTGATGTTCGTGGAGGCGTCCGCCACGTTCCCCATGGCGGCAGCATCCATCTTGCAGGTGTCGCAACGCCTGACGGATCCGCGGTTTATGTCTGCCAAAGATGCGTTGCCCGAGGGGCTCTGGCCCTGGGCCGCAGGACAATCCAACGAACAGTGCAGGGTACGGGACCCATCCTCAGCCGTCGTGCATGGCCAGGACGTATCCCTGTAGAGGCTGGTCCCCTTGACCATGGCCGTGGTATGGGGCAGGTCGGGCAGGTCAATCTGTACGGTCGCTCCCTCCACACAGGTGGCCCTAGAGACCTGCTGCCAGGCATAGTGGAAGAATGCCTTGCGTGCGCAGGACCGTTGCAGCTCGTCGGGGTTTGCGCCACCAACGCGCTCCTTCTGCCAGCGTGTGTAGTAGTAATTCTGGGCACGAATGCGGGCATAGCCAAAGCGCCAGAGATCAGCCGAAGGATAGTCGGGATTCTGGACACCCGAGAGGCCGGCAAGAGACTGGGCACGACTCCTCATGCAGAGAGGTTTGTCCCTGGTATCGGCCTGCCAGGCGCGCTCCTTGGCCGCCTGGGCACGACGGTCCGCTTCCTCCTTTCTGGCGCTCGCCTGACGAAGCTCCTCAGCCTCCCTTGCCAGCTCCTCGTCGTCCAATTGATCATCGAGTTTGCCGAACTCGGTGGCCGAATCCACGGGCATCACGAAGGCAGTGCCCACATAGTCCATCTGACCCTCGGCGTTGGCGGAGACACAGGAAGATGCATTTGCGGCAACCAGGGTAGGTAGGGCCTTCTCGTACTTCTGCAAACCCTGGGCAGCAGACTTCGCGAACTTTCTTCGTGCGGTCAGAACCTCCCTTCCCGCGTTCACCACCTGCGGAGATGCAGCCTGGGCCACCGGTATCGCAGCCAAAACCAGGCCCACGCCCAGGATCGTCACCCCCAGAAGCCCCAGGCTGAGCACGCAGGCATCCAACACCTGGGCCACCGTCGTGTAACCCGCGATGGCATTGGACCCGGCAAGGGCAGCAGAATCCGCAACTGCCTGGACGTCACCCGCACGTCCATTGGTCCATGACACGGACGCGATGGAAAAGACCAGGGCAAGGCTGGCCAGGAGAGCAACCGCCACGGCAACCGTCGTATAGCCTCCCTCGTCGTCCAGGAAGGGCTCGACCGACGGATGCCAGCTGGGCCTCTCCCGTCCATCAGCCCCAGATCTCCTGCCAACTGTCATAGGAACCTCCAACCCAATCCGCTCGCAATTCCTCATCCACCTGCACGTCCATCACCACACCCGTCCCGTCCGACTCCGAAAAGGTCGATGCCAGGACCCCCATCAGGGGCAGAGGTCGGACGTGACCGCGTATGTCCACATGCACCTTCTTTCCGGAGTCCTGACGATCCACCTGTACCTGCCAGTCGTCGGCACCGCCCACGTGAAAGATCGAGACCTCCGGCACCGCAGCGAGTCGCCTCTTTGCAAAGGCAACGCAGTCGTCGAAGTTTCCATCCGTGTCGGTAAGGGCTGCTCGGGCCGTCTCCGCCGCAGCAGACTGCATGACCGATCTGGTGTATCCCATGCAGGCGGGTTGCAGAAGGAGGGCAAAGACCAGCATCAACGTGGGCAGGAGAACCGCCGCCTCAACGCTGGCCTGCCCCTCCTGACACCAGGGCCTTTGATTTCTGGCCACCAGACAACTCATGCGTGACCTCCCTTCACGTGGCTTCGCCGGCTTTGGCATGTCCCTTGCTACGTCCGATGTGCCGCACCTAAAACATGAGGATGTCCTGGCTCACGCCGATCATTCCTCCCGAACCCCAGACATGCGATGCCGCCGCCAGCGCCTGGTCCAAAAGACCCCCTCCTGACACGCGCCGCCAGATAGCATCCAAGGCGATGATCATCGCCATGAAGGCGAGGAGAAGCGCGGCATACTCGACCGTGGACTGGCCCCTCTGGTTACGAAGCCAATCCTCGAGCATCCAGCTCACCCTCCCATTCCCTTGGATCCATCCTCGTCACGCGAGCCCTGGAGCCACCCGAGTCCTTCTCCTGCACGACGCAGAGATCCACCCATCCATCGCCCTGGATCACGCAACCCCAGGTCTTGCCAAAGAGATCCAGGTAATCCGCCTCAGCCAAGGTGCAATTGCCTGCCCTTTGGTAGCTGGCAAGGAGCTCCTTTGCTTCCTCAGGCAGGGTCCGGTCAGACTCCCAGTAGCGCGTGTCGCCGGATTGGCCAGCCTGTCCAGGGCCTTCATTGGCCCCCGATCCGTTGCCCGTCTCGGTGGACGACTCGCCACCCGTAGCAGCTTCGTCTGTCCCCATCCCACCAGCGGAACCCCCTGGCAGAGACGCGCCTCCCTCATCGCTGGGTCCCTTCCCAGCCCCCTGTCCAAAGCCAGAGTCAGAGTCTCCCAAGACGCGCCAAATACCCATGCCTAGCAGGAAAAATGCAAGCAGCATGACCCCAACGAAGAGGGATCGCCGTGACATGTGGCGCCTGTGGATCCGGCGCTTTCCCCTGCCGCCTTCCGTCTTCCTTGTCATGGAATCCACCTCGCATCAGAGCGAGTTGATGCCATTGGCGATAGCATCCCAAAGCTCCTGGACCTTCCCACGGAAGGCCACGATGGCGATGATTGCTATAACCACAAGAACGCCGACCAGAATGGCATACTCGGTCGTTCCCTGGCCAGACGTCGAACGTCTGCCCCAGAGGATGCTCACGATGGCCAGCTTCGTATCCCAGAACCACTTTTCCAAACCCTGCATCTCTACCCCCATCTTCTTTTGCCTACATATCCCCAGCAGGTCGACTTCCCGACCGACCGCCCTAGGAAAAGAGCACCGACCCACCCAGAAGCGGGCCAAGTATGGCCAGCAGCATCGCTGGCACGATTAGCGTCCCAAGCGGTATCAGCATGCGAACCGGCACTCGTTCTATCTCCTCCTCCACTTCGCTTCGTTGCTCCTCACGGATTGCCCTTGACTGACGTTCGAGTGTCTGCGCTAGGGGCGAGCCAAAGTGAAGCGCCTGCGCGACCACCGCCGAAAAGCGTCTCAGTGCCCCCACGTCCATACGCTCTGCCATGGCACCCAGAGCCTCTTCCCTCGTGCAAACGCCCAACCTCCAGCTGGTCATCGCCTCCTCGAAGAGCCGCGAGGTGGAACTGTCATAGCGCTCGCAATACAGGGAGAGTGACGCATCAAAGGAGAGTCCCGAGAGAAGCCCCAGGGTCACGACATCCATGAGTTGTGGCAGCTCCCTAAGGAGCCTGTTGCGCTGTTCCCTGCGACGGGCACTCTCGATGAGGCGCCTTGTAGCAGGCAGCTCACGAAGGGCCTCGTCTATGCGCTTGACCGCGCGTTGCAGTGTGTCAGCCCTGGAGACCGAAGGCCTTCCCCTCCTGTCCCCCTCACCCATCAGCACAAAGGAAGCCAGCCACGCATCCCCCGCCATACCTGCCAGATAGGCCAACCACGAGACGCTCATTTCAAGATCCCTCCCATCTGTCTTCGGATGATCAGGAGTGCAAGCAAGTCCATGACCGCCGCCACAAAGAGGCAGATCACGCCAACGGGGGTCGCAATGCCCGCACGAAAGTCCGGAGAGAGCAGGGCCATGGAGACGACAATGACCACGGGAAGGGTAGACACGATTCGGACGGACAGCCTCACCTGTGCCGTCTTTACCATGAGGAGTCGCTCGAACTCCCCCTGCCGTTCCACCAGTCGCGCCGCATACTCAAAGAGTCCGCCCAGGGGACTGCCCGTTCTCTGCGACACGACCAGGGCTGTAGCCAAAAGGCCGATTCCCGGACCAGGCAGCTCCTTGCGCAGGGCCTCGACAGCCTCATCCACCGTCTCGCCGCAGCTGAGCCTCAGGCTTGCCCTGGAGAAGGCCCTGCCAGCGGTCCCGCCCACATGGGCTCCCGCGTATCCAATGGCCTGCGAGAGGGTCTCGCCCGATCCCAGTGCCATGGCCAGGGCTCGAAAGACCCCGGGCATCTCCTTGGAGAGGGCACCGTGCCTCTTGCGAAGGACCGCCGCATGCCAGGCCGGAACGCCACCCGCCAGAAGTAGTGCCAGGAGGAGAATGCCAAAGGCGTCGTGCAGAAGGAGGGCAAGTGCTGCCGCCGAAAGCAAGACAGCCCCACAGGCCTGCTCGAAGGTCAGCTCAAAGCCCCTCCCGTGCAGTCGTTCGGCTAGACTTCCTGCAAGGTCCTTCCATGAATCCTGGGTAAGGAGCCAACGAACGAGCTTCGTGTCACCCACGATGCCCAGGGCCCAACTGATTCGGCGCCAGATCCTGGCACGTCTCCTGGGAGCGCTCATCTGCGCCTTGCCCGCGCCACCCAACATCACGAAGCAGCAGACCCATGCCACGACGGCGTCGGCACCCACTAGGGCAAGCTCTTCCTCCATCGGCCCACCTCCTCATCGCCCAAGGATCCCGCCTTCAAGGCCCTGGCCACAAAAGCTGGTTCAGCCAAAAGGGACCAGCTACGCTGGGATTCGTCAAAGTGCACGCATTCATGCAGGTCAACACCGTTATCATTGGAAAGACCCACCTCACAGAGGGAGCCAATGAACCGTGCGCCGTCGCTCATGCGGTGGCTCATCACCAGGAAGTCCAGCGCCGTGGCAATCTGGGCCTCGATCACGTCGGTGGGCAGGTCCATACCAAACCTGGCCATCAGCACCATACGCAGGATTGCCTCATTGGGAGTTCCAGCGTGGAGAGTGGTAAGAGAGCCGTCGTGGCCCGTGTTCATGGCCTGTAGCATGTCGATTGTCTCCTCCGAGCGGCACTCGCCCACGATGATGCGGTCTGGTCTCATGCGCAGGGCGTTCTTTACCAGGTCACGGATGGTCACCTGGCCCGTGCCCTCGATGGAGGCATCGCGCGCCTCCAGCCGCACCACGTCGGGATGGCGGGCAAAGCGCAGCTCTGCCGAGTCTTCGATGGTTACGATGCGTTCGTCCAGGGAGATTTCGCCCGAAAGGGCATTGAGCAGGGTCGTCTTTCCCGAGCCGGTGCCGCCAACCACCGCCATATCCTGCCGCGTCCTCACCGCCATGGAAAGCAAATCCGCGTACCACTGAGGCAAGGAGCCCAGCTCCACCAGTCGCTCCATGGTCGTGATTCGGTTGGAAAACTTCCTGATGGTCACGGCCGGCCCATCCACCGCGATTGGTGTGCTCACTGCGTTGACGCGGTCACCATTTGCCAGTCGCGCGTTCACGATGGGACTCGCTCGGTCAAGCCTTCTTCCCAAGGGAGCCAGGATGCGGTCGATGATCATCATGATCTGCTCGTCGCTCTCAAAGACCGCCTGTGCCGGGCGTAGCCTACCGTGCTTCTCGTAGAAGAGACCACCGGTACCGTTCACGACAATTTCCGTCACCTCGTCGTCCTCGAGGAGCTCCTGGAGGGGACCAAGGCCGCAGATGTCATCCAGGACCCGCCCGATCAGGAGCGCTCGCTGCTCGGGAGAGAGCATGGAGTACTCTGGTGTATTCAGGATGGTCTGGCAGGTCACCGAAAGCTCCCTTCGGGCACGGTCGGTATCCGCGTCTCCCGCCAGATGGGCGACAACGCCCAGTCCCAGACGCTGCACGAGCTCGCGTTTGAGGTGATTGCTTGCCTGCAGGCTGATGTGCGCCTGCAGGGCATCCTCATGAACGGGCCTCTCCAGCACCGCCACGCCACCCTCCTGGCCAGACTGCTGCCCCCGCTTCTGCTCCAGGACCACATCCCTCAGAGACATGGCTACACCTCCTCTTTCCTCCTGCCAAAGAGCGAGAACTTCCTACGCCCCACGCGAACCTTCAGGTCGTGCTTTGCCCCGTCACTCTCGGGAAGCCGTCCCATCTCATAGAGAAGATGGGCCAGCAGGGAACCCAGACTGTTGCCGAAGGCCCCGTCCTCGCAGGCCAGGGAAACGACCTCGCCCGCACCTAACAGGTCACGCACGTCCTGGGTCCCATCGGCAATGCGGTAGAGCTTTGCGTTCTCCAGGCCCACTGCCGCTCCGGTTGGGAGCTTGGGCGGTGCAGCCTTGAGGTTGGCCCCGTTCTCCACGCGAACGATGCGGGTGCGCTCCACGCCCAGACGCACGGCCAGCCCATTCGTCCTGGCAAGGGAGTCCAGTGAGTCGGCCTCCTGGCCACCGACCAGGACGACACGGTCAGCCTGGCGCACTGCCCTGGCAACGACTTCCGTAAAGGTGGACGAGCAGTCGATGAGGACCAGCTCAAAGCGTGAGCTCAGATACTTGATCAGCTCCTCCACGTGAGGGGCAAAGAGATCGCCGTCCTCGGGCCGCTCGCAGGGACCCCAGAGCATCACGCCATCCGAGACCTTCTCGCCCGCACGCCCCATGCGCACCGTCGTCATGTCCCCGTCAGAGAGGGCGGCGAGGTCGGACTTGAGCCGCGCACCAAAGTAGGAGTGGAGGTTTCCACAGGAGAAGTCGAGGTCAACTATGGCTACCTGCATGCCCCAGGATGCGGCACGTGCCGCACATGAGGCAACGAGGGTGGTCTTTCCCACGCCGCCACGACCAGAGACGAATGCGATCACTGGCGCCCTGCCACGAGCGTATGTGTCGGACTGGTAGGGCTGGGGTTGGGGCTGAGCAGCCGGAACGGGGCTGGCCAGGGGGCCCGTCTGGTCCAAGGCAGCAAGTCCTTCCTCGGCTTGCCCATCGACTCGCCACGGCATTTCCCTATCTGCAGGAGGAAGACCCCTCTCCCCCTTCCCCGACGGACTGGAAACCTCCTTGCGACGTCCCCTCACGCCACGCTGGTTCGGCTCCTGCCCATCAGGGAAGGGCTCACGGACCCGCAGTCCGTCGACCTCGATAACCTGGCTGATGCCCGCGCGGGCAGCACGTGACCTCAGAGAGCCCGAGGCCCGACGGCAGACCAGCACCACCTCCGCAGCGCGACCGTCCATGGCCAGGGCCGCAGCGAGGTTCACGTCCGAGACCCCCTGATCGCTCAGGCCAACGATGGCACCGACGGTTCCCGGTTCCTCATCCAGAAAGGATTCGCGCAGCTCAGACGCATCATCCACAAAGCCCAGGATTGCTGACGGGGCAACGCTCTGCAGGGCCCTCATGAGTTCCCTGCGGGAGCCAGGGCTTGTGTAACCCAACCACGTGTCACAGGTCCGAGTCTGTCCGCTCATTTCTTTTCCTCCTCGGTGGTACCGGTATTTCCTGAGCCGTTCGCCGTCTGGGCAGCCTGCGACGACTGGGACGTCGCGTTCGTCGTGGTCTGCTTGCTCTTGTCCGCATCGTCCTGCTTGGCGCTCTCTCCTCCAGAGCCAGTTACCTCAGCTGGTGCCGTCGACTGGACAGGGTCCTTCGACACCTTGGTGGAGCCCAGGTCCTTGGCGTTCGCCCCATTTGCCGGAAGGACGAAGGACAGGGTGCCCGCCGCGCTTGCGGAAAGGATTCGGTCCACATCGGCCCCCTTGACAGCAAGGGATATCGACTCTGGGTTCTCCCCCTCCGCAGTCTGGGCAAGGCTCGAGAGAAGGACCACCGAGTCCCCGATCTGCTCCGACCCGCCCTTGCCCACCTCGTAGGCCACAAGCTTGGTGCCCTGGGCGGTATCGGCGGAGATGCCCAGCTTGTCACTGACGGGGATGGAGATTCCCACAAGGCCGTCGGGGACCGCCATGGTCTGGCCGCTCTTTTGGAAGCAGGCGTCGGTAAGGACGCCATTCTTTGCCACAGGCGCCGAGAGCTTCTTTCCCACCAGGTCGTCCGTACTCGTGATGGCGCCTTCGGGCACCAGGTCCAGGACCCAGTCCCTCGATGTCACGTCACCTTCCTGGATCACATCGCCGGCCTTGAGTTGCCTGTTTGCCACCGCCACACTCACGACGTCGCCGCCATACCGGGCTATCGCCTCGTTCCTCTCCTGCTGGGCCTCAGCCTTGACCGCGTCCGCATACGAGAGCCCCAAGAGAGCTGCGAGCACCGCGCAGGCGCTCGCAAAGATGATTCGAAACCTCAGTGACACCTTCATCCTCCTTTGCCAAAAGGGCGTGTCCTATGACATCAATGTTGGCAAAACAGGGGTATCTACCTGTGAAGTTTCGATTTTTAGCTAACGGCTGGCTGACGGTCAGCTAGCCGTTGTCTTGCGGGGCGAGCCAATATCCGCAGCTAATGACCGCGACGAAAAAAAGAGAAGCCAGGAAAAAATTTCCGTAGCTCCCCTTCATAAGCCCAGTTGAGGGAGCCGATGGAAATCAACGCCCCCAACACGGGCAAAAAGCATCAGTATTTTTCGTTTCTTGGCGAAATCGTCGGGCAGAGACTGCCACGACACAGCGACCGCCACGACAGGGGCCCTTGGCCAGGCAGCCATACCCAGACAGTCTCATCCTGCCGACTAGTCCTAGAGGACGATGTCCGGGTCCAGAGAACTCGCACTGGAGCGCATCTCCTGGGCCAACGCCACATAGGCATCGACACGAGCCGGCTTGCAGGCGCCAGTCTCCAGAGCCTCGCGCACGGCACAGCCGGGTTCATGCGTGTGGGTGCAGTCGCGGAATCGGCACCGCTGGGCCTCCTCGGCCACCTCGGGAAAGAGGAGGGCCAGGCCACGTTCGTGGCCCACTATAGGGAGGCTGCGCAGGCCAGGTTCGTCCACGATGATTCCACCCTGGGGCAGGCGCACCATGCGACGGGCCACCGTGATGTGACGGCCCGCGTCGTCCTTGGTTCGCACCGCGCCGGTCTCCAGTGCCTCATGGCCCAGAAGGGCATTGAGCAAGGTGGACTTTCCCGCACCAGACTCGCCGAGCACGATGGCCACGGTTCCCGCAGGCACGAGGCCCGCCACGTGCCCATAGCCCCAGCTGGCACCCGCTGACTCCGTGGCCTGCCTCATTGCATCGAGAGTCACAAAATCAGCCGAGTCCTGGCTAGCGTCAAACCGTCCAGAATCCATCGAGGAGGTGACGACCACGGGCGCTTCTGCACCAAGAAGCTCTCGGACGGAAGACACCGCCTTTGCCAGCTCGGCGACAGACAGACGGTCGGCCTTGGTGAGGACCACGGCGACGCTGGCATGGCAGTCGGCGGCAATCAGGGCGGAGCGAGCAATGCGGTCCAGGGAGACCCCGTCGCTACCCAGTGCCTGGACCACCAGGACACGGCCCACATTTGCCGCAAGGGTCTGCTTCTCGCCACGAGAGCCGCCTCGCCAGCGTGCGATGTCGTTGGTCCTGGTCAGGATTGCCATGACCTGAGCCATCTGGTGACCACTTGGCAGACGGACGCAGACCCAGTCACCCACGGCCACCTTCGAGTAGTCGCTCTTTGTCAGGCGTGTGGCAAACTCCGCCCTCACCAAGGAGCCCTGGGTCACGATGGCGGGAAAGCCACGGTCCAGTCGGACGACGCAGCCCATGCAGAGCTCCTCCAGCGCGGCATCTCCCGCCTCAGCCAACTCCTGGCACACGCGGGCAAGCTCGGAACTTTGCTCCGGGCTGGGAGTCAGGTCTTCCCAGGCAGGAAGGTCTCGCAAGGATGGCAGGTCTGGCAGGGAGGAGACCGCCACGGCGCCGGCTCCCTGGCCGGCATTCCCGTGCCTACGTCCTCCTGGCGCCTTTGCCCTTGTCTTCTTGCCCTTTGCCCTCTTTGCCACTACCCTGCTCCGTCCCTCGACAGCTAGGCCTTCATTGTAGGTGAATCGACCCTACAAAAATGGCGCCGGCAGGTCATCCCTGCCGGCGCCAGACGCCCTTCTCCTACAGAAGAGGTGGACTACTTGTCCTTGCTCCTGTCGATGGCGCGCATGACCGCCTTCTCGATCTCCACGATGGGGATGATCAGGATGGCCAGGCCCATGGACATGGCATAGTGGGCCATGTCCAGCTCGGCGAAGTCAAAGGCAACGGAGAGCGGGGTCTCGATGACCACGAAGGTCAGGAGCAGGGCCATGGCAAAGGAACCCCACAGCCACTTGTTCTGACCCTTGAGGGTAAAGAGCGACCCGCGCAGGCTGCGCATGTTGAAGGAATGGAACATCTCGACCATGGACAGGGTCAGGAATGCCATGGTCATGCCCTCCAGGCCCATCTGCGGGTCCTGGACCACCTGGGCGATGGTCACGCCAGCATGGTTGATGCCCACGAAGTAGGCGGCCAGGGTGAGGATGGAGATGACCACGCCCTGGAAGACCGTATCGGCGCCGACACCGCCGGCAAAGATGCCATCCTTGGAGTCGCGGGGCTTGCGCGCCATGATGTTGGGCTCTGCCTTCTCGGTGGCCATGGCCAGTGCGGGCAGGGAGTCAGTGATCAGGTTGATCCACAGCAGGTGGGTGGGCTCCAGGATGGTGAAGCCGATCAGCGAGGCAACGAAAACGGAGATGACCTCAGCCAGGTTGGAGCTCAGAAGGAACTGAATGCACTTGCGGATGTTGTCGTAGATGCGACGGCCCTCTTCGACGGCGTTGATGATCGTCGCGAAGTTGTCGTCGGCCAGGACCATGTCGGCCACGTTCTTGGTCACGTCGGTACCGGTGATGCCCATGCCGATGCCGATATCAGCACGCTTGATGGAGGGAGCGTCGTTGACGCCATCGCCGGTCATGCCGACGACCTTGCCCTTCTTCTTCCAGGTCTCGACGATGCGGGTCTTGTGCTCGGGCTGAACGCGGGCGTAGACGCCGATGTTCTCGATCCTGTTGAAGAAGTCCTCGTCCGAGATCTTGTCCAGCTCGGCGCCAGTGATGGCGTGCTCGGCGGAGTCGACGATGCTGAGCTCCTTGGCGATGGCCACGGCAGTGTCCTTGTGGTCGCCAGTGATCATAACGACACGGATGCCTGCGGAGTGAGCCTCCTCGATGGCGGCCTTCACCTCGGGACGGACGGGGTCGATCATGCCAGAAAGGCCAACGAAGGTGAGGTCATGCTCGAGGTTCTCGGGCGAGAAGTCCAAAGGAGCCTCGGAGCCCCAGTCGCGACGGGCGGAGGCCATGACGCGCAGGGCCTTGTCTGCCATGGCCTTGTTCTGAGCCATGATCTGGGAGCGAATCTCCTCGGTCATGGGCTCGACGCCATTCTCGCCCAGGTACTTGGTGCACTTGGCCAGGACGACGTCGGGGCCGCCCTTGGTGTGCTGCATGTAGCAGCCCTTGTTGTTGACGACGACGGACATCATCTTTCGGCCGGAGTCGAAGGGCGCCTCGCCCACGCGGGGACGGGACTCGATCAGGTGAGAGGTGGGATAGCCGTTCTTTGCGGCATCTGCCACGAGGGCGGCCTCGGTGGGCTCGCCCACGGCCTCACCCTTCTCGTCGTCCCACTTTGCGTCATTGCAGAGGGCCATCGTACGCAGGTGCGATGTCAGGTTCTCCGTGTAGTGGTCGACGACGGTCATCTTGTTCTGGGTCAGGGTGCCCGTCTTGTCGGAGCAGATGATCTGGGTGCAGCCCAGGGTCTCGACTGCCGAGAGCTTGCGGATGATGGCATGGCGCTCTGACATCTTTGTCACGCCCATGGAGAGGACGATGGTGACGACAGCCACGAGGCCCTCGGGGATGGCGGCGACAGCCAGAGACACGGCCACCATAAAGGTATTCAGAACCAGGTCGATGTTGCCCAGGAAGCCCGGGAAGCGGACGAAGCCGGTGGCAAAGACGACGGCGGAGATGATCACGACCAGGATGGTCAGGATCTTCGACAGCTCGTTGAGCTTGACCTGCAGGGGCGTAAGCTCGTCGGAGGCCTGGGAGATGGCGTCTGCGATCTTTCCCATCTCGGTGTCCATGCCAGTGGCGACGACAACGGCGCGGCCACGGCCAAAGACCACGGTGGAGCCCATGTAGCACATGTTCTTTCGGTCACCCAGGGGCACGTCGTCGGCACCGTCGGCGAGCTTGATCACATCGGCATGCTTGGTCACGGGGACGGACTCGCCGGTAAGGGCAGCCTCCTCGATCTTCATAGAGGCGGACTCGAGGATGCGGCAGTCCGCGGGCACGGAATCGCCAGCCTCCAGAATCACGATATCGCCCACCACAAGGTCAGACGACGGGACGCTCACCTGCTTGCCGTCACGGATGACCTTGGACTGTGCGGCAGACATCTCCTGGAGTGCCGCCAGGGCCTCCTCGGACTTGGCCTCCTGGACGACGCCCAGAACCGAGTTAAGGACGACGACGAACATGATGATGATCACGTCGGCCCAGTCTGCCTCGCCCTGCACCATTCCGGTGACTGCCGAGATGACAGCAGCGATGATCAGCATGATGACCATGGGGTCCGCCATCTGCTGGAAGAAGCGAATCCACAGCGGGGTCTTCTCGGCCTCCTTCAGCTTGTTCGGACCGTTCTGCTCCAACAGCTCCTGGGCACGCCCCTCGCCAAGACCCTGCTCGGCGTCGGTTCCGCACTCCTTGAGCACGTCGGAACTAGGTACCAGATACTCTCTCAAGTTTTCCCTCCTGGAAATCAGGCGGGGGACCATCCCCCGCTACCTCGTGTCTGGCAGATTGATGCCCGATCATAATTCCCCAGGAGGGGCAAGGGCTCACCAAGGCTGCCGTGCCAGACACCCATAGTCACGCAGGCCTTCCTGCGCACCGCATCATTATACATGCCTACCACGACACAGGGGACTCTTCCGCGTGGCTCGCTCGCACGGCCAAAGCCCATCCACAAGCATGGTCATCCTCGCGCAAATGATGAATCTGTGTCCATAAAATCCCGCTTTTCACAGATTTATATCGACCGTTCGCCATTAGACGAGCCATTTCTATCGGAGCTTATCGATTCTTTGGTAGTGTTAAATTTTTTTCCTTCACCTGTTCAAAGTTGTGTTATCGCTCCCACAAGAGGGTATCCTTGTGCCGAAGAGTAGAGCTGATAGTACGTCTGTCATGGGTTCGTCAGCTGAGCTTCAGCGCGTGACAGCAGGGAGTTCTACCTTGGTAAGGGCCCCGTCGAAGGAGGTTCATCAGATCGAATGAGTCCCTATGGTTAGGCTTAGCTTTTCGCGACCTACCGCGACCCCGATTGCCTTACCCCACTTGCTTACATACTGACTGGACCGGTAACCAGCCATAGCTCATAGGAAAGGATTTCTAGATGAGTGAGAAGAGAACCAAGATCATCTGCACCATGGGTCCCGCAAACGAGGATGATGACATCCTGCGCGAGATGATCAAGAGCGGCATGAACGTCGCCCGCTTCAACTTCAGCCATGGCTCCCACGACTACCACCGCAAGAACATCGACCGAGTTCGCCGTATCTCCGCCGAGCTGGGCATCCCCGTGGCCATCATGCTGGATACCAAGGGCCCCGAGGTCCGCACCGGCGAGCTCGTGAACCACGAGAAGGTCACCCTGGAGACGGGCAAGACCGCCATCATCACCACCGACGACGATGTCCAGGGCACCGCAGAGCGCTTCTCCCTGGACTACAAGAAGCTCCCCGAGGAGGTCGAGAAAGGTTCCATCATTCTGATCGATGACGGCCTGATTGGCCTTGAGGTCGACCACGTCGAGGGCAACGACATGTACTGCACCATCGTCAATGGTGGCGAGCTGGGCGAGCACAAGGGCGTGAACATCCCCAACGTCGACATCTCCCTCCCCTCCGTCACCGAGCAGGACCGCGCCGACATCATGTTTGGCTGCGAGCTGGGCATCGACGCCATCTCCGCCTCCTTCATCCGCAACGGTGAGGCAGTGGACGAGATTCGCAGGATCTGCGTCGAGAACGGCCTGCACAACGTCTACATCCTGCCCAAGATCGAGTCCGCCCTGGGCGTGAAGAACTTCGACGAGATCCTGGCGCACTCCGACGGCATCATGGTCGCCCGCGGCGACCTGGGCGTGGAGATTCCTCCCGCTGAGGTCCCCTACGTGCAGAAGACCATCATCGAGAAGTGCAACGCGGCCTACAAGCCCGTCATCACCGCCACCCAGATGCTGGATTCCATGATCCACAACCCCCGTCCCACCCGTGCAGAGGTGGCAGACGTTGCCAACGCCATCTACGACGGTACCGACTGCGTCATGCTCTCTGGCGAGACTGCCGCCGGCAAGTACCCCGTCGAGGCCGTGAAGATGATGGCCTCCATCGCAATGGAGACCGAGAAGCACCTGGACATGCACGTCAAGTACCACGACCGTGGCGGCGTGAAGAACGTGAACTCCGCCATCGGTGCCGCGGCCGTCGAGGTTGCCGACCGCGTTGGCGCAAAGTGCATCATCTGCCCCACACACTCCGGTCGCACCGCTCGCCTGATTTCCAACTTCAGGCCCAAGCTGCCCATCTACGCCATGTCCCCCTCCAACCATGCCATCCGCAAGACCTGCTTCCAGTGGGGCGTCAGGGCGTTCAAGACCATCGAGCAGGGTTCTCTGTCGGCAACGATCTACAACGCGCTGACCACCGCCAAGGAGCTCGGCCTGGTGGACACGGGCGACATCGTCGTAGTAACCTCCGGCGACCCGCAGACCTCCCCCAGCCAGGGCGACTACACCACCTCCACCAACACGCTGATGGTGTCTCAGATTCAGTAGCTCGGCGCGGGCCACATCGAACCTGATCGCGCCCCCCTCTTTCCTTCCTTATAGGCTCCAAGACATAAGTCGCCTATAAGGAAGGAAAGAGGGGGGCGCTTCGTTCTTGCCTGCTGGCCCGCGCGCCACGGACCTGAGGCTGCCCATTGAGGGGGAGTGCCTGGTGGGAAGTCGTGACCACTTGGGGGGCTCGTGGCGGCTTTGCCGCCACATCGCTTGTGGGTCGAAAAACCCTCTGGCTTGTTGATCGATTCCACCTGAGGGGCTCGTGGCAGCTTTGCTGCCACATCGCTTGATTACTTCATTGCCCACTTCATAAGCATTTTTTTGGCCATTTTTTTATTTGGCGGGGCGCCTTGCGTCCATGCAGCTCACCACGAAACCACGCCTGCCTTCCATGCAAGCAATGAGCTCCACCTGCATGTCTCCTTCGAAGGAGGGGTCGACCACCCAGCGGGAGGCTATGTCGCCTGGCTGATGGACTTCGTTGAAGCATTCCGTCATCGCCTTGTGGATGGGCATCTCCACCTGACTGGCTCGAGCGCTGATCTCGCCCAGGGTCGGATAGTCGATGCGCTGCATCCACTCCCTACCAGCCTGACTGGCATAGACGATCTGGATGTCCCCGCCATCCTCTATGACGATGGAGATTGACTTCTCGCCGCCGAAGGGGCGGTAGTTGCCATAGTCGGTTGGGTGGTCGATGTTGATGACATTTACGCGGGACAGGGCCTCGTAGAAGCCGCGATCATCCATCGCTTCCACTTCCAAGCCCTTTTTCGTCAGGGTGTCAAACAGCTGGTCGTTGGGTATGGGCATAGAGTAGAGGTATCCCTGGAGCATCTCGCAGCCTACTCCTCGGAGGTAGTCACTCTGTTCCTCGGTCTCGACACCTTCGGTGACCGAGTGGATGCCCAGCTGCTTGGTAAGGTCAACGATGCTGGCCAAGATACTGGCCGTACGCTGATTTTGGTTCTTGAGGAACTGCATGTCTATCTTCAGCAGGTCAAAGTCAAAGTTCTGCAGGGCATTGAAGGAGCTGTAGCCGCTACCAAAGTCGTCGAGCCACACCTTGTAGCCATCTTCGTGGAACCTCTTTATGTGCTGGGCTACCAACTGCTCGCTCGCCGCAAGGGCGGACTCGGTGATTTCAATGGCTATCTCGTTGTGGCCCACCCCATAAGTATCCAGAATCGCGTTGATTCGACTATGGATCTCTGACACGGCCAGGTCATGACGAGAAAGGTTGACCGACATGAGCGGATAGACCTTGCCGGCGGCCTTCCACGCGGCAAGGTCCTTGCAGACCTGCTCCAGCATAAAGAGGTCCAACTCCCAGATGCGATGACGGTCCTCCAATATGCCAATGAACTCGTTTGGACCCAGCAAGCCGAAAATGGGATCCATCCATCGGGCCAAGGCCTCACAGTGAACGACTTTGCCATTGAGACCATTGATCAGGGGCTGATAGTAGACCTTGATCCAGCCCTTGTTCATCGCTTCGCGATAATGACTGAGGACGTAGTTCCTCTTGTGATAGCTCTGGGCAACGTCTCGATCGTAGAAACGCACGTGGGCATCGGGGCTATTGTGGATGAAGTCCACGGCCCTACGCGCCTTGTCCACCGCTGAGTCGCAGGTCTCAGAGGGATCAACGTACTTGTAAACGCCTGCGTTGATGTCCACCGCGGCGTCATCAACATACAGATGCAGGCGCTCGCAGATCAGATCGATGCGCCAATCAATGTCTGCGCGTGTAGTAATGACCACAAAGTGGTCCTCCGTGTAACGCACGCAGAAGTCGCCCTCAAAGACCGATTGAATGATCTTTCCCGTCTCTCTGAGGAGGAGATCACCCTTCTCGTAGCCAAAGCGGTCGTTGTAGAAGTGCATCCCCTGGATGTCAAAGAGAATGATCTGGGGCTTGTCACCCTGGTCGAGGAGCCGTCTGAGCGTACCCGTCGCAAAACGCTGGTAGTAGGTGATGCCAGGAAGTCCCGTGACCTCATCAATGAAGGTCTGGTTCTTCTGTTCGTCCAGGTACTTCAGGAACCAGTCCCCACCGTTTTGGGCAACCTTGTCCAGGTCGAAGCATTCGACTAGATAGAGCTCGGGTCCATCGGGCATAACGTGGAGGCGCTCGCGGAAGAGGATCGGATGGTACTCGCCCGAGTGCATGACGCGGCAAACCGCAATACCCTCTTCCCGATTTGGAAAGTCCCTGGCCATCCTGATGAGCCGATCGGCATCGTCGTCCTGCATCATTGGGAAACTCTTGCTCTTTAGACAGCCAACTAGCTCGTCACGGCTACGTTCAAAGAGCTCGCACATGCCATCAGAGAAGAGAATCGGTACATATTCGCCATCAATCCTCTCGAAGACGCCAAAGGCAATCTTCGACGGCTCAAGCATCCGCCTCATCTCTGAGGAGGGCTGGTATGCTCGAATGTCCTCCACCATGGGCACTCTTCTCTCAGTGAAAGGGCGGCGGAGACCGGACATTCCATGACAAGCATGGTCCGTGGAATGTTCCACTCCACCCATTTATTCCCAATGATGACAGATTTGTTCGACTTTAAGGTCCAAAATATGGGAATACGACGATACCACTCAGATAAAGGAGATCCTGGTATGGAAATGCATCCAATCATTCGGTCACTTAAGGGAAAGCTCATCGTTTCCGTCCAGGCCTATCCTGGTGAGCCCATGCGTCACCCAGAGACCATGGCGCAGATAGCCGAGGCATGCGTGCAGGGTGGCGCTGCAGCCATACGCTGTCAGGGGCTTTCCGATATTGCCGCCATAAAGGGTCGCGTTGAGGTGCCTGTAATCGGCCTGTGGAAAGAGGGACATGACGGTGTCTACATAACCCCCAGCCTCCGCCACGCCATTGCCTGTGTGAACGCTGGAGCGGACATTGTCGCCCTGGACGCGACCGACCGGCCCCGACTAGACGGGCGCAGTTTCGAAGAGACGGTCCACGAGCTCAGGGCCCAGTGCGAAGTCCTCGTAATGGCAGACTGCATGACCATCGAGGACATCCGTCGCGCCGTTGAGGTGGGCTGCGAGCTCGTGTCGACGACCCTGAGCCACAACAAGCCCGCCATTGACACCAGCCTGGAAGAGGGGCCGGACATCGACCTTCTCGGACAGGCAACAAGCGAGTTTCCCGGTCTGCCCATCATCTGCGAGGGGCACGTTCACACCCCAGAAGACGCTCGCGCCGCCATGGAAGCGGGTGCCTGGGCAGTCGTCGTGGGAACGGCCATCACACACCCCACCAGCATAACAAGTTGGTTCTGCGCTGCCCTGTAGGGAGGCCAGGGGCGGCCGACTTTGCCCCGTCCGCAGCAGGGCAGGTCGCAGATTGAGGGGGTTACAAAATGAGTGCGCCAGCGTTGCTGGCGCACCATATTCCTTTCCCTTTCATCGCCGAAGCGCTCCCCGAGCTCTGGATGTAAGAGCAGAATCACGACAAGGGGGCCTCGACATTCTTGCCAGACGAGTTTTGCGTAGCAACTGTCTGAGTCTGGCGGGAATGTCGAGGCCCCTGGGACGAGTGAGCTATCGCTCGCACAGCCAGAGTTTGGTGGTGAACGGCGCCACCTGAGAGCCTCCACCGAAGTCGTGCCACTCGCTCGTTGCCAGGTCGGTCGCACGACCACACTGAGCATCGAAGTGGAAGGTCACGGGCTCGTCTCCCGCATTGACAGCCACGATCACGCGCTCATGCTCGCTCTTGCGTTGGAAGAGCAGGGTCTTTGGCGACACCTGAATCTCTGTGTAGTCACCCCAGGCCAGGGCCTCAGCACCAGGGTTTCCAGCCTGACGCGCACGAGCATAGGCGGCAATGAGGTCCGTAAGCTCATTCCACTCGGGAGCCTCCAGTGCGGGACGGATTTCGTGGTCGCCAAAGTTCTGCTCACCCTCGATGCCCCACTCGCTGCCGTAGTAGACGCAGGGCACACCGGGGATGCCAAAGAGCAGGCCATACAGGCAGGGCAGCTGCCTCTTATCCTCCAACTTGGTGGCAATGCGGGGCACGTCGTGGTTGTCCACGAAGTTCAGCAGGTGCTTGCCCGTATAGAGGTCCCAGGGCTCGCTGCCACTCTGGCGTTTGAAGGCATAGGCGACCTCGTGCATGTTGGCGGAGTTCATGGAAGACCACATGCCCTTGTAGACCTCGTAGTTGGTCACGGAGTCGCACAGACCGTCGCCCATCCACTGGTTGTAGTCGCCAAACATGGTCTCGCCCACCAGGACGAATTTGCCGTCGCGCTCGCCCAGGCGCTCCGACCTCTTTGCGGTTAGCTCGTTGGCAATCTGGCGCAGGTAACCCAGGAAGCCCCTATCCAGGCAGTAGGCCACATCCAGACGGAGGCCATCGATGTCAAACTCCTCCTCCCAGTCCTTGATGACCTTTGCCAGGTACGCATTGAGGTCAAAGTTGTTGTGGTTGAGCTTGATCAGGTAGGGCACGCCCTCCCAGCACTCGTAGGAGAGACCATCGTTCCACTCGTTGTTGCCGCCCCAGTTGATGTTGAACCAACCCGCGTAGGGGCTTGCCTCCCTTTTTTGCAACACGTCCTGATAGGCCCAGAAGCCACGACCCACATGGTTGAAGACACCATCAAGGAGAACCTTGATTCCCTTCTCGTGGCAGGCGTCCACCACACGGCGCAGGTCCTCATTGGTTCCCAGACGGCGGTCTACCACCGTGTAGTCGCGGGTGTCGTAGCCATGAGCCTCGGACTCAAATACGGGATTCAGGAGAAGGCAGGTCGCACCCAGCTTGGCAATATGGTCAATCCAACCCTTGTCGATAAGCTGCAGGATGCGGGGCTCGGGATCGGACACGCCATCGTTCTCATAGGGCGCGCCGCACAGGCCCAGAGGATAGATCTGATAGACCGTAGACTCCTCGTACCAACTCATGGGAACCCTCCTTGCAAGACGAAAGTCAAACAGAGTGACGAATCAGAAAAACTGGACAACTTGTGTTCATATTGTAGGGCTACCGGCTTACGCAAGACGCTGCATCCGCACACCGATTTGCAACCCCATAAGTGCAAGTGTGCTACCTACCGCAGTCTATGCTCAAGGTGAGAAAGAACGCGTCGCCCTCCAATAGGGTTGGCGTCGCATCACAGTACGAAGGCTTTGGCATGGACAAGCAGATACTTCTCATCAACGACATGGTAGAGGTGGGCAAGCTGGCCCTCTCCACCATGGTTCCGGTCCTTTCCTATATGGGATTCCCGGTGAGCACCCTACCCACGGCGCTTGTCTCGAATGCCTTCGAGTACAACAAGTTCAATATGCTCGACACCACCTCACACATGCGCGAGTCGTTCAAGGCCTGGGGAGAGCTGGATTTCTCCTTTGACGCCATCGCCACTGGTTTCATGATGTCCGAAGAGCAGGTAGACCTGATCAACTACTTCTGCAGCCAGTATGACCGAGAGGAACACTACATCCTGGTCGATCCCACCATGGGAGACGATGGCCACCTCTACAGCGGTCTCGGTGGTGAGATGCCGCGCTTCATGCGCAAGCTCATCGCAGTAGCATCGATTGCCGTGCCCAACTACACCGAAGCCTGCATGTTGACCAAGACCCCCTATGTCACAGACCCCATCAGCCAACGTGAGGCTGACGGGCTTGTAGACAAGATTCGCAAGCTTGGTGCGCTGTCTGTCTCCATCACAAGCTGCGTGGTAGAGGGTAAGGGCGACTGCGTCGTAGGCTACGACTACCTGTTGGACCAACGCTTCTGCCTGCCCTTCGAGCGGATACCCGTGGACTTCCCCGGCACGGGCGACCTCTTCTCCGCGGTCCTTTTGGGCAGGCTTCTCCAGGACCAGATGCTGGAATCCTCCACCCAATCTGCCATGGATGCCGTCTACGGCATGCTTGACATCTGCAAAAACCAGAACGACCCACTACGTGGCATACCCGTAGAGCAGCTCCTGGAAGTGATTGACGAATGATCATGCCACAGCAGCCCCCGACAATCGACGAGTCAACCGCAGATGAGCGAAGAGAGTACATTCGACAGAAGTTCCCTTGCCTGTCCGACTGCGACCTTTGTGGCACCTGTGCACAGTTCCATGGGCAGGAGCCGCGTTTTGCCTTTGCAGACTACATCGACGGAAAGGCGGAGTTCCTGGAGGTAGCTCAACGCTACCGCCACTGATTCCCAGCACGGAAGAGGCCTCCGGGATTTGTCACATCTGAAGAAAAGGAAGGCTCCAGCATTCCCACTTTCCGTTGCCGCGTGACCTGCTAAAGTTAACCCATGCCTAGTTGGAATATACATACTGCCCATGTCGAGCGCGTCCTGCGCGAGCACAGCCCCGAGGAGCTGGGAATTCGCGATGTAAACGCTTTTCTGTTCGGCAACTACATACCGGACATCTACGTGGGCTACATGGTCAAGGACATCACCCACAAGATTGCCTATGGCACCACGCACTTCGTGGAGCCCGGCTACATACCCGAGCCCGCCTTCTGGCAGTTCTGGCGCGAATACGCCCTAGCCAGTGCAGACGCGGACGGATGCGTGAGCGATGTCACCCTGGGAGCCTGGGCACATTTGGTTGCCGACAATGGTTACAACCACAGCGTGAATGCCTATCTCCTAGCCCAAGGAGCAAAGTTCAACACGCAGACCCGCATCATGAAGCAGAGCGACTTCGAGCTCTTTGGCAGGACGCGCGACATATCGATGACCTGCACACCTACGGACGAGCTCATTGCCCAGGCGCAGGTCTTCCCCCAATACCCGATCGAGCCCGTGGACACCCAGGCCGCCATCGAGTCGGCCAGGCGCATAGTTCGGGCCAACCAGCAAGGACACCTGAGCCACATGCCCAAGTACTCCCTGCTCTCGGAGGGGCTCTTCGACCAGATGACAGATGTGGTCAATAGGCGCATAGTCGCGGGGCTCATGGGCTATGCCCGTCAGGGCGCCAGTGCTCCCGAACTCGTGGCCGAGGTCAAGCACGCATAATCCCACAAGGTGACCAATCGGGAGTAGCCCCGATTGGTCACCCCAGGGGAAAGCGGGACGCTCGCCCCTGGGGCAAATGTCACATTCTCTAGCTGCGGACCTCGCCGCCCGTGGACTTCATGACTTTGGTCACGAGCTTGTTATGGGCCTTCTCGACCTCCTGGGAAGTCAGGGTACGGTCAGCTGCCCGATAGGTCAACGAGAACGCCATGGACTTCTTGCCCATGCCAACGCGAACGGGATCGCGGTAGACGTCGAAGAGACGGACGTCTGCCAGGAGCTTGCCTCCCGCACTCTGGATACGCTGGACAACCTGCTCGAAGGGCATGTCCTCATCGACAACCAGGGCCAGGTCGATGGAAACGCCAGGCAGGGTAGGAACGTCCTGGTAGGGCAGCTCGTTCTTTGCCAGACGCAGGAGTGCGGCGACGGACAGCTCAAAGCCGACGACCGGTGCGTCGATGTCAAAGTTCTGCAGGGAGCTGGGGTGAATGTTGCCCACCCAGCCCAAGAGCTCGCCCTTTGCCAGGACCTCGGCGGCACAGCCAGGCTGCAGGTAGGGATAGGCCTCGGCATCAGCAGGGCGGAAACGGACCTTGGTGATGCGCAGGGCCTCCAGGAGGTTCTCCACGACACCCTTGGCGTCAAAGAAGTCCAGCTGACGGAACTTCCTGTTCCACTGGTCGTCGTCCCAGGCACCAGAGAGGACGCCAGCCACATAGGTGGGCTCATCGGGATGACTCTTCTTCTCGTGGCCAAAGAAGACACGACCGACCTCATAGAGATGAACGTTGTTCACGCCATGGGCGCGGTTGTAGGCAACGGACTGAAGAAGGCCGGGCATGATGTCACGGCGCATCTCGGACTGGTCTGCCACCAGGGGGTTCATGATCTTCACGGGAACGCCGCGGCCAAGCTCGGTCATGCCCAGACGCTTGAGATCGTCAGGGTCAGCGAAGTTGTAGGTGGTCGTCTCGGAGAGGCCGGAGGCACGCAGGACCTGGCCGATCTTGCGGATGCGCTTCTGGTCCACGGTCAGGCCGCCAGCGTGATTGCGGGCTGCAGGCAGGGTGGGCTCCACGTCACCCTCGCCCCATAGGCGTAGGATCTCCTCGACGAGGTCGATCTCGCGAATGAGGTCGGGACGGTTCGTAGGTGCAACGACCTTCACCGTCTCGTGCTCGTCCGCGCCCTCGGTGACCTGGCAGCCCAGACGACGCAGGCGCTGGACCATGAAGGAGGTCTCGATGGGAGCACCACAGAGCGCACGAACGCGGTCGGGGCGCATGTCGAGGACAACCGGCTCGGCAGGAGCGGGGTACTCGTCCACCATACCCTCGCAGACCTGGGCGCCGCAGCACTGCTCAAAGAGGGCGGCTGCGATGTCAGAGACGTTTGCGCAGTTGGCGGCATCCACCTGACGCTCATAGCGGATGGCAGCCTCGCTCATGAGGTCCAGGCAACGGCTGGTGCGGGAGATGTGGCCCGCGTCGAAGCAGGCGGACTCCAGCAGGACGTCCGTGGTGGTCTCGTCGATCTCGGAATTGAGGCCGCCCATCACGCCAGCCAGGCCCACGGGAGTCTTGCCGTCATCGGTGATCAGGAGCATGTCGCTGGTAAGCTCGCGTTCCTGGCCATCCAGGGTCACGATCTTCTCGCCGTCTGTGGCAGCACGAACCACGATGTGGCGCTTTCCGTCGCGCTCGGTGAGCTTGCCCAGGTCAAAGGCGTGCAGGGGTTGGCCAGTCAGGAACATCACGTAGTTGGTGACATCCACGACGTTGTTGATGGGGCGGGAGCCAGCGGCGATGACGCGCTTTGCCAGCCACTCGGGGCTGGGGCCGATCTTTACGTTCTTGACCACGCGGGCGGTGTAGCGGGGGCACTGCTGGGGGTCGGTGATGGCCACGTCCACCATGTCTGCGGTACGACCGAACTCCGTCGACTCGCTCTGGATCTGGGGCAGCTCGATGTGGGTGTCCTCGTCGAGCATGGCCGAGACCTCTGTGGCCATACCAGTCATGGACAGGCAGTCGGGACGGTTGGGCGTGAGCTCGCAGTCGATGACCGTATCAGAGAGGCCACGCCACTGGACGAAGTCAAGGCCCACGGGAGTGTCGGGGGGCAGGATCATGATGCCAGAATGGTCGCCGTCCAGGCCAAGCTCCTTGCTGGAGCAGTTCATGCCACAGGAGACGACGCCGCGGAGCTTACCCTTCTTGATCTTCACGCCCCCGGGCAAGGTTGCGCCAACAAGGGCCGTCACGGTCTTGTCGCCCTCGTTGAAGTTCTGGGCGCCACAGACGACCTGCAGAGGCGTGGGATTGCCATTCTCGTCGACGTTGTTTGCGCCCACGTCCATCTTGCAGACCCACATGTGGTCGGAGTCGGGGTGCTTGACCTTCTCCAGGACCTGGGAGGTCACGACCTTGGTGATGTCCGCACCAACCTTCTCGACCGCCTCGACCTCAGTGCCCGTACGCACGAACTCGTGCACGAGCTCCTGGGGATCCTCGGGAAGGTCAACCATGGTGCCAAGCCACTCATATGAAACGCGCATTCGTATCTCGCTTTCTTTTTCGCGCTGAAGTTTCTGATTGCGGAGTTGCCGCAAGCGGTCGCCAGCCAAAAAGCCAGGCGGCCACCATAGCCGCTAGAACTGCTTCAGGAAGCGCATGTCGCCGGTCATGAGCATGCGGAGGTCGGGCAGGTCGTAGCGGAGTGCCGCGACGCGCTCGACGCCGATGCCAAAGGCGAAGCCGGAGTACTTCTCGGGGTCGATACCCACATAGCGGAAGACGTTGGGGTCGACCATGCCGCAACCCAGGATCTCCAGCCAGCCCGTGCCCTTGCAGAAGCGGCAGCCCTCGCCATGGCAGACGCCGCAGGACACGTCCACCTCGCAGCTCGGTTCCGTGAAGGGGAAGAAGTGCGGGCGGTAGCGGGTGGCGCGGTCCTTGCCAAAGATCTCCTTGGTGAAGTAGTCCAGGGTGCCCTTGAGGTCACCGAAGGTGATGCCCTCGTCGACGACCAGGCCCTCGACCTGCGTGAACTGGGGCAGGTGGTTGGCGTCGGCGGTATCGGGACGAAAGACCGTGCCCGGGCAGATCATGTAGATGGGAGGCTGCTGCTTCTCCATCACGTGGACCTGGACGCCCGAGGTCTGGGTGCGCAGGAGGACGTCGGAGGCAGAGAGGCCCAGGTCGCCCTTGCCCTCAGGGGCGTTGTCCACCACGTAGAAGGTGTCGGACGCCGAGCGGCTGGGATGGTTGACGGGAGCGTTCAGGGCTGTGAAGTTGTGGTAGACGTCCTCGATGAAGGGGCCGTCCTCGACGGTGTAGCCCAGGTCGCAGAAGATGTCCTCGATCTCCTCGCGGATCTGATTGATCAGGTGCTGGGTACCCGGGGACAGACGACGGCCCGGCAGGGTGACGTCAGAGGCCTCGGCGTTTATGCGGGCGTCCATGGCGGCCTTGGCCAGCTGGAGCTTGCGCTCCTTGATGGCAGAGTCCACGTTTGCGCGGACGGTGTTGGCGAGCTTGCCCATGGCGGGACGCTCCTCGGGCGGGACCTTGCCCATCATGTGCATGATTGCCGTGACGGAGCCCTTCTTTCCCAGTGCTGCCACTCGGATCTGCTCGAGCGCCTCCAGAGAGTCCGCTTCGCGCAGCCTCTCATCAATCTGCTCCTGAATCGACTTCAGGTCGTCGGACATTGCCATATACGAAACCCCTTCCAAAATAAAAAACCGTCCCCGAGCTCAGCTCAAGGACGGAAGATCCGCGGTACCACCTTGCTTGTCGCAGGCGTTTTCTCTCGCGAGCGACCACTCGTGTGACCCGTGTCGTGGGTCGGGCGGCTCCCCTACTCGCATGACCATATGGACTGGCCAGCTTTGAGTTCGCAGCTGCTGGAGTGAACTCCGCCCCTCGACTCCCGCAGGCGCCTCTCAGCCGATGGGCGCCCTCTCTGTGCGGGGGTCACGCGAGTCACGGACCTCTCCGTCATTGCCTGTGTGGCATGGTAGCACAACGTCCGTGGCAAAGGCAGCACGGGTCACCTTTGTCACACAGGCAAAACTGCCCCATGGACGCAAGGGAAGCCATTTGATGTATCCTTGCGCGAAAGCGTACCCCGGACGTCTCGCGAGAGGCCCACTGAGTCACATTCCCAGAACACGTCGGATAGGAGAAGAAATGCCCTCCCCCTACAAGCTCCTTGCCCTGGACATGGACGGAACCCTGCTCGACTCCCACAAGCAGGTCCTTCCACGCACGAGGGAGGCGATAGCCCAGCTGGCCGCAAGCGGTGTCGCCGTGGCCTACTGCACCGGGCGCAACCCCACGGAGCTCTCCGACTACGTGGCCCAGCTGCCCTCCATCCGCTACGGATCCTTGGTCTCGGGAGCCCTGGCCTATGACTTCTCCAGCCAGGAGGCCCTGTCCGTGACACCACTGCCCACCGAGGCCTGCTGCCACGTGATCGAGACGGGCGCGCTCGAAAACGTGATGGTCCACCTGCTCTGCGTGGGCACTTCGGTGGCACGCCAGACCGACATCGACCGCATGGACCAGGTGCATATGGGCATCTACCACGGCATGTTCGACAAGCTCTGCACACGCGCAGAGGACCTGGAAGAATACGTACGCGCCCACGAGGGGCAGGTCCTCAAGACGAACCTCTACCACCTGGACAACGCGGCCCGTGAGCGCACCCGCGCGCGTCTGGCAGGCATGGGTCTCAAGCTAGTGGACGCCGAGGAGACCTCGCTGGAGTGCACCGCTCGGGGCATCAGCAAGGACAAGGGCCTTCGGGCGGTCTGCGATGCCCTGGGCATCGGCATGGACCAGGTGGTTGCAGTGGGTGACGCGCCCAACGACACCGATGCCCTGCGTGCGGCGGGATGCGCCGTGGCAATGGGCAACGCCACACCCCAGATCAAGGAGATTGCGGACCTAGTCGTGGCCGACAACGACCACGACGGCATCGTGGAGGCCATCGAGCGCCTCTTCTAAACAGGGCTGGACACAACTTGCTCGCAGGCGGTCATCGTGCTAGAGGAGTTCCACCTCGCCTGAGTCTGTGTGAAAGACAGCCGCCAGGATGGTCAACTTTCCCTCACCCACCAGGTGGGAAAGCTCGGGATTCTCTCGCAAGTCACGGACACTGGCCCTGGCGTTGGCGACCGTTGCGGCATAGGGATCACGCTCGTCTCCGATTGCCTGTTCGACCTTTCCCAGGATGGGCGCCAGGGGGCCATGGTCGTCAGACTCGATTGCCGAGGCGACTGCCCCGCAGCCCGTGTGCCCCATCACCATGAGGAGCTGGGTCCCCAGGTGCTCGCAGCCGTAGAGGGCGCTGGCGAGCTCGCCCGGACCGATCGTGTTTCCCGCCGTGCGCACGCAGAAGATGTCACCAAGCCCGCACATAAAGACATGCTCTGGAATCACGCGCGAGTCCGAGCAGCTTATCACGGTGGCAAAGGGATGCTGGCCTTCTTTCACGAGACCCTCTCGAACGGGCAGGCTCACATCGGTCTGGTGGGTCGTGGCCTGGATGAACTTGCGGTTCCCCTCCATCAGGCGGTCGAGCGCCTCCTGAGCTTTCATTCCCATCTCCATGGCTCCCTCTCTCCCTTATCCATAGGGGGTACTCCCTTCCATAGGGGGTACTCCCTTATGGATAAGGGGTACTCCCTTTTGGATAATCCCCTGGGGAAATTGTCACACTTTTCCTTGGCGGAAGCATTACATTTGCGCCGTCCAGGGCTCATATACTGGAACGAAAGGACAGTTTCGCCATTGAAGCCGTGGAGACGCCATGCGAAAGAACCTACCCATCATCCTCATCGGCCTGGCCTTCCTGGGCGTAGCGGTTGGTCTCTGGCAGGCAACGGGGAACTTCTTCTACTTCCTCAACTTTGCCTACATTGGCGGCAGCCTTACCGCGGGCATCGCGCTCTTCTCCAGGGGTTGGAAGTGGGCGCGCCACTTCACCCAGCTGGCAGTAGGACTCTACATGCTCATCTACCTGGGTTTGATCGAGCGAGAAAACATGCAGATCGAGGGCCTCTGGTACTTCCTGGCACTGGGCGTCTTTTCCGGCCCGGTCATCCACTATGCCGTCGCAAAGGTCTTTGGCCCCCTCCTCTTTGGTCGAGGCTGGTGCGGTTATGCCTGCTGGACGGCCATGGTCCTGGACCTCCTCCCCTACAAGACCCGACAGACCCCGCGCAGGCACTGGGAGCCCGCTGGCTACGTAATCTTCGCGGGCTCCATCGCCTTCGTGGCAGCGGTGCTGACCCTCGCACCAGAGGAGTCTCCAAAGATCATCTTTGCTGCCTTCATCATAGGGAACCTTGCCTACTATCTCGTGGGCACCATCCTTGCCCTAGCCCTCAAAGACAACCGCGCCTTCTGCAAGTACCTCTGCCCCGTGGCCGTGATCATCCGCCTGCCAGCCCGCTTTGCAAAGATTCGCGTCCGCTTCGAAGAGAACCGCTGCGTCGGCTGCCACGCCTGCGAGCGTGCCTGTCCCATGGACGTGAACATGCGGTCCAACGACCGCGGTCGCCTGCGTGGCAACGAGTGCATCCTCTGCGGCGAGTGTGCAAAGGTGTGCCCCAAGGAGGCCCTTACAATCAAGTAATATCCATAGGGGGTACTCCCTTATCCATGTAATATCCATAGGGGGTACTCCCTAATATCCATAGGGGGTACTCCCTTATCCATAGGGGAGTACCCCCTATGGATATATGGATACGCCGAGGGAGGGCGAGGACGTGCAGCTCAACCGCATCCACCACATAGCGATCATTGCCTCGGACAAGGACAAGGCACTGGACTTCTACGTGGGAAAGCTGGGCTTTCCCATCATCCGACAGAACTTTCGCCCCGACCGCAACGACTGGAAGATCGACCTTAGCCTGAACGACCATACGGAGCTGGAGATATTTGTAAGACAGGACGCGCCCACACGACCCTCACCAGAGGCCTGCGGCCTGCGTCACCTGGCCTTTTGCGTTGACTCCGTGGAAGAGTCGGTCCGCGAACTGGAGGCGGCGGGCATCGAGTGCGAGCCCATCCGCCGTGACAGCTTCACCGACAAGCCTATGACCTTCTTCCATGACCCAGACAACCTGCCCATCGAGATTCACGAGTAAATCCGCTAGGGCTTCCGCATAGGCAGAAGACTGACGGACTGCCTAGGCGTCGCACTCGTCGAGCCAGTCGCGCAGAAGGTCCATGTAGCGAGGGGTATCCTCCACGAAGCACATGTGACGACAGTTCTCGAAGAGCTCCCAGCGTGCCCCGGGAATGCCGTCTGCCATCTGTTTGGCGATGAGGGGGCTGCAGAGGTCCTGGGTCCCGCTGATCACCAGCGCCGGCACGGACACCTCGCCCAGACGGTCGCTATAGTCCCAGGTACGAAAGATTCCCGTGGGAGAGAGCTCGTTGTCACCCTGGGTGGCCAGGTAGGACTCGCGACCCGACCGCTTTGGGCGACGGAGACATTCGGGATCAGAGGGACCAGGCTCACTCGAGCAGAAGAGCTCCATGTAATGTGCCTCGGCAGCACGGAATGCAGGAGCGTCATAGTTGCCCGTACGCTCGGCCGCGGCCACGGCAGCACGTTCGTCGGCTGACAGGTAGCGGAGACGTCGGTGGGCCTCCGAACCCCAAAGCCTGGTGGAAGCCAGAGTGCTGGAAAGAACGACTGACGCCACGCCAGCGGGTTTGCAATCGATCAGGTACTCCAGGGCGAGCATACCGCCCCAGCTCTGCCCCAGAAGGTGACAGCATCCCAGCTCCAACTCCTCTCGCAGGGCGGCAAGCTCCCCATCCCAGGTGGCATAGGTCCAGAGCTCGGGCCTGTCGGACATGGCATCATCCCAGCTCAGTCCACAGCCCAGCTGGTCATACATGACCAGGGAGCGATGGTCCTCGTCGGCCAGGGAATCCAAGACCTCAAAGTAGTTGTGGGTGGAGCCAGGCCCACCATGCAGAAGGACCAGCGGCGCATGCGAGGGATTGGGCTCGTCTGGCTCGACCACCCTCCAGTAGGTTCTGAAGCCCAGGTAAGGCATATACCCCTCGCGAACACGCATTTGATCTCCTCAATGAGTGAAACGAAGCCAGGTCCTCCTGCCCCCTGGGACAAGAGGACCTGGCTCTATGATCCGCTAGCAGTTACAGGATGTAAGAGGTGCGGTTGTTGGGCGTCTCGTTGCAATCCACCCGCGTAACGGGTAAGCCCCGTCCAATCAGGCGGTCCGCCAGGTAATGGGCCAGATTCTCGGCCGTGGTACGGAAGGGCAGGATGGTCAGCGAGAAGCCCTCGGACTCCAGGGCCTCGATGGTCGTCGGCTTCAGTGAGCCCTCTTCCACCAGGAAGGCATGGTCCAAGGCGTCGCATTCCTCGCGCACCATGCGCTTGAAGGCGCCGAAGTCCACGACCATGCCCCTGCTGGTACCTGCATCAGCGCTACCGTCCGCAAGCTCGTCAGAGGCAATGTAGACGGTCACACGCCACTGGTGTCCATGGAGGTTCTCGCACTTTCCGTGATAGTCCGTAAGGAAGTGCGCGCTGTCAAACCAGTACTCAGTGGATAGCTGATACATGGGACCTCCTAGGCGTCAGAACCAGGCTTCGGGCCACCGTTGCCGCCAGGCTTTCCACCCTCCGCACCGGAGCCGTTGCCACCATGACCACGGCCGCCGCGACGACGCCTGCGGCGCTTGGGCCTGTCTGTCCCCTCGCCAGATTGGTCTGCGCCGCCCTGCTGGGGACGCTGCTTTCTGGGCTGGGCAGCACCCTGAGCCTGGCTTTGCATGCCACCATGGTCGCCGGGATGGCGACGACGGCGCGGACGCTGGCCCTGCTCGGCCTGGGGCTTTGCCGCCTCACTGCCGCTGCGGGCCTGTGTGCCCTGCGCGCCCTGTGCACGAGAACCTTGTTCGGCACCCGAGCCACGATGGTAACGGCGGCGCCTCATGCCGTTTCCGGGGACGCCTGCGACGCGGGCGGGACGGGAGCCTGCGCCATCTCTTGCGGTGGTAGCCGTCTCCTTCTTTTGGGCACTGGCAGCTGTCGCCTGCTCGGGCGTGGCCTCGCTGCGCTTCCTGTGGCGACGGGTACGCTTGGTCGTCGCGCCATCTCCACCCTGAGCCTGGTCCGCAGTCGACGTGCCACGCAGGTGCCTGCCACGACCGCCGCCGTTACCGTTGCCATTGTCGGCGGTGGAGCCGTTGCTGCCACGCCTGCGCTGGTCAGAGCCCGGTCCCCTAAGCTCGGGGCCGCTCTGGACGGATCGCCTGCGGTGACGACCCTTGCTCTCAACGAAGATGTCCGCCTCATCGTAGGCCTCGGGCGGAGTCACACCGTTGGCACGGTCTAGATCCGCCAGGGCCAGCTGGACCTCGGGAGACTCGAGCTTCTCCAGGGCGGAACGGGGGACGGTGTCGGGACGGCAGGGACAATGAAGCTCCTGGCTCTTCTTTACCGCGGCATCGGAGGTCTCCATGTCCGCGAGGGGAATGCGCACCTGCTTGCCGTTCTCCAGACGCAGGCAAAGCTGCTCCTTGGGGGTGTCGTACTCGACGATCTTTGCCTTGCCCAGGGGTGTGGAGATGACGGCGTTGCGCTTGGGCGCACGCTGCTTGAAGTCCTTGTAGGCATCGAACTCGTAGCGCAGGCAGCACATCAGACGGCCGCAGGCGCCGGAAATCTTTGAGGTGTTGAGAGGCAGGTCCTGCTCCTTGGCCATGCGGATGGAGACGGGCTCGAACTGCCTGCCGAAGCGGGCGCAGCAGAGCTCCTGGCCACAGTGGGCATAGCCACCGATGAGGGCCGCCTCCTCACGGACGCCAATCTGGCGCATGTCCACGCGCTTGCGGAGGCTGCGGCTGAGCTCGCGCACCAGCTGGCGGAAGTCCACGCGATCCTCGGCAGAGAAGTAGCAGACGGCACGATTGTCGTCAAAGAGGTACTCCACGCTGACGGGCTTCATGTCGAGCCCCTCCTCGTGCACGGCATCACGGAAGACAGACAGGGCCTCGTCCCCGCGCCTCGCCAGCTCGTCGGCCTTCTGCAGGTCCTCCTCTGTGGCAATGCGGATGACGTTGCTCAGACGGGAGTTGCCAATGGTGTCCTTGAGCTGGTCGCGGCTGACCTCCATGGCATTCATGGTGGCCAGGCCAATCTCCTGGCCACGCTCAGTGGCACAGATGACGTGATCGCCTTCCTCGGCACCCGTCTTGAGTGGGTCAAACCAAAGGTCGTGCGTCACATATTTGAACTTCACCGGAATGACGGTGGGCATGTGAGTGCCTCCTTGACAGAAAGAAGCATGGTCTCGAGGACCAGCTGAGGTGTTACGTTGTGCGAGAGGTCGTCGGCAGCTTGAGAGATGCAGGACAGGGCACGTAGCACCGCCTCACTCGTGGCATACTCTGCCATGCGATCGACCACGTCTGCCACGTCCTCGTTCACGATGGGCTCAGCCACGCCCTCACGGCGTACGAGCACATCTCTGAGGAGCGATTCGGCGGCAGAGAACGCTTCCATGATACCCGAACGCTCTTTTGCCGTGAGCTCACGCTTGTTGGTCTGCTCAAGCTGCTTCATGGCGGCGCTGGTCAGGTAGTCCGCGTGCTCCTTGAGGGAGTCCTCCTGGGACTTCCGGTACTGCTCAAGCGGAGATTCAACGGCATCCAGGATGGCCTTCGCACCCAGGAGCACATCCCAAGAGTCATCGTCTGCCAGCTCTCCCATGGTGCGGACGACCACGCGGCGCACCTGCCTGCGATCGGCAGACGCCAGAAACTCCGCCGCACGCTCGGGCGTACCCGCGACAGCCAGGGCGATGCGAGCATCCGTCCCGCCTATGCCCGAGAGAATCTCGACTTCCTTCTCGGCGGCATCCTGTGCGACGATGCGGAAGGGCACCTGCTGGCAGCGGGAGACTATCGTAGGCAGGACTGCCGCAGCAGAGCGGGCGATCAAAACGAAGTACACTCCCGCGGGAGGCTCCTCGATGGTCTTGAGCAGGGCGTTTGCCGAAGCACTGCGCAAGAGGCCCGCATTGTCGATGATGTAGACCTTTCCACTGCCCCTGACGGGAGCCAGGGAGACGTCGTCGATGAGCTTGCGAATCTGGTCCACCAGATAGCCCGTGGCGCTGCCGGGCTTGAGGTAGTGCACGTCAGGATGGGTCCGGTGCGAGACGCGGATACACTCGTCGCAGCTTCCGTCACCGCCGTTGGGACAGACGACGAGCTTTGCCAAGGCATAGGCGCCATCCAACATGCCCGAGCCCGGCGCCCCCAGGAAAAGATAGGCATGGCTCAGCCGGCCCTCGGCATGGGCCGTTGCCAGGAAGTCCCTGACACGCGGCTGCTGGTCGAGGACCCTCAAAACCTGTGGGACGGACACCCGAGCGGGAGCTGTGGACCTTTCCGACACCTTATTCGTCAGTCTCCTCGGCGCGCGGCAGCTGATCGACCACCTGGAAGCCCGCGCTGACCATGAAGGCGGAGGCAAACATGGGGAACTGCTTGACGATGGTCTCCTGGATCTTGTTGGTAACCTCGCCTACGAAGCCGCTGCCATCGATTACGTGGATGCGGTCGGACTCCTGCTTGGCCAGGTCCAGGTATCCCTGGCGCACGGACTCCTGGAACTTCAGGCCCTCTGCCTCGATACGGTCCTCCTGGCCACGACGCTCGAACTTGGAACGCTTGTGGGCAAGCTCGGGATCGACGTCCAGCAGAATGGTGATGTCGGGGGCAAGGCCGCAAGAACCCAGCTCGTTGGCCCTCTTTACCAGGTCGGCATCCAGGCCACGCGCACCTGCCTGATAGGCATAGGTGGAGTCGTAGAACCTGTCACAGATCACCACGGCGTGACGGTCCAAAGCGGGCTGGATGACCTCCTTGACCAGCTGGGCACGGGAGGCCTCGTAGAGCAGGAGCTCGCACTCGTCCACAATGTCGGTGTTCTCCTTGTCCAGGAGGAGATCGCGGATCTTCTCGCCGGTTGCGGTGCCGCCGGGCTCGCGCACGTAGACGACGTCGTAGTTGTCCATCTCCAGAGTTTCGGCCAGGTCCATGGCCTGGGTGGTCTTTCCGCAGCCGTCGATGCCCTCGAAGCTGATGAAGGCGCCCTCGTCCAGAGTCTTGCTGTCTGTCATGTCGTTCAATCCATTCCTCTCGTCACGCGAGTTGGGCCGCGCGAGGTCTGTCCTTGCTAGGATTCCTTCTTGCTGGTGGTGGAGCTGCCAGACTTCTTCGTCGTCGACTTGCGCGTGGTGCGACGCTTGGTCGTGGTCTTTGCGGTGCCCTTGGTCGAGCTCTTTGCGCTCCGGCTGCGGGAGCCGGCGCGGGTACCACGTCCGCGGGAGTTGGCCTTCTTCTCCTTGGCGGGACAGTCCATGTTGACACAGATGCGCCAGGGACCGCGGGCCGTGACGACCTCCACGATGGGGGCGCCACACTCGGGACAGGTCTCTCCCGTCGCATGCAGCTCGCCACGGGCAGGCAGGGGGTAGCTGGTGCCGCACTCGTCGTAGTTGGTGCAACGGATGAAGCGCTTACCCGTACGCTCGCTCTTGTGTGCGATGAGGTCCCCGTGCTTGCCGGCCTCGGCGCATACCTTGCACTCGCCCACCTTGATGTCAGGTTCGCGGTTGGTGTCGCACATGGGGTTTACGCAGATCTCGTAGGCCTTGGATCGGAAGGGCTTGCACTTGATGCGGGGAGCACCGCAAACGGGACAGACACCAGCCTCACCCTCGATGGGCTGAACCTTCACACTCGAGGGAACGGGGTAGGTGACGTCACAGTCAGGCCAACCCATGCAGCCGATGAAGGAGCCGCGGGTCTTTGCCGAGTGCTTCATGACCAGGTCCTTGCCGCACTTGGGGCAGACGCCCACCTTTGCGTCAGCGGTGACGGCGTCGGCGATGGCATCTCCCAGGTCGTCCTTGTGCTCGATGAGGGCGTCCAGCATGCCCGAGAGCATGGCGCGCGAGTGAGTAACGACCTCGTCCTGGGTGTCCGTACCCTCGGCCACCTTGGTCATGTCTGCTTCCAACTCGGCAGTCATGTCGGGGCTGGTCACATGGGGCGCATAGGTGGTCAGGGCCTCGATCACGGCCATGCCCAGCTGGCTGGGCTCCACGGGGTCGTTCTTGAGGTACTTCACGTCAAAGAGACGCTGGATGATGGAAGCACGCGTGGACTTGGTGCCCAGACCGCGCTTCTCCATCTCCTGGATCAGGCGACCCTGGCTGTAGCGGGCGGGAGGCTCGGTCTGCTTTGCCTCCAGGTTCATGGAGCAGACATCGCAGACATCGCCCACGGAAAGGGCGGGCAGAAGCTCGTCCTTGCGCTGGCCAAAGGCGTAGATGGCCCTGAAGCCAGGCTTTACCACCACGGTACCCGATGCGTTGAAGGGCTCACCATTCACGTCAAATGAGACCTTGGTGGACTCGCTCACCGAGGACTCGGAGAGTGTGGCCAGGAAGCGCCTGGCAATGAGGTTGTAGAGCTTCCAGGCAGCGCCATCGAGCCTGTCGGGATCTGCCGCCGCGGTGGGGTAAATGGGCGGGTGGTCGGTGGTCTCCTGCTTGCCACGCGTTGCCGTGAGCTTGTCCTTAGCCAGGAGCTCGCGGCAGTAGGGCGCGTACTGGGGGACCTTAGACAGGAATTTCACGCAGTCGCGAAGGTCCAGCGACTTGGGATAGACCGTGTTGTCGACACGGGGGTAGGAGATCAGGCCATCCATGTAGAGCGACTCGGCCACGCGCATGGTGCGGGCGGGCGTAAGGCCGATGGAGGCGGCAGCCGTCTGCAGGGAAGTGGTGTTGAAGGGCGCGGGGGGACGAGTCGTGCGGCTCTTCTTCTCGATGTCCGTGACCCTGGCCGTACGTGCGTCCCTAACGTGCGCATAGGCCGCATCTGCCTGGTCCTTCTTCTTGAAGCGGGCCGTAGCATGCGTGACCTTGAACTGATGGTCCTCGTCGTCCTTGCCCTGGGGAGCCAGCATGCCCGAGAGAACCCAGTAGTCCTCGGGCACGAAGGCCTGGCGCTCGCGCTCCTTCTCGACCACCAGGGCCAGGGTGGGCGTCTGCACGCGACCGGCAGAGCGGACGTTGCCAAAGCCGCCGTAACGGGCCATGGTGAGATAGCGAGTCAGGACGGCACCCCAGATGAGGTCTATGTACTGACGGGACTCGCCGGCATCGGCCAGGTCCTGGTCCAGCTCCACCAGGTTGTCAAAGGCATGGTCTATCTCCGCCTTGGTGAAGGCAGAGTAGCGTGCGCGACTCACGGGCGCATCGGGTGCAACCTCGCGCATCTGGCGCAGGGCGTCCGAGCCAATGAGCTCGCCCTCGCGGTCGAAGTCCGTTGCGATCACGATGGAGTCGGCCTTCTTCGCCAGATTCTTTAGCGCGCGAATGATGCCCTTCTCGGCGGGAAGCTTCTCGATGGGGGCCCAGACCAAGTATGGCAGGCTAGGAACCTTCCAACCCTTTATGTCAATGCCGTCAGGCAGGTAGGGCTTTCGCTTCGAATCGTAGGGCGGGCAAGCCAGGTTGTCGGGAACGGCAGCAGGCATGACCTCACCGTCCTCGTTTACCGCAAACCAACCCTCTTTCTTACTGTAGTGCAGCTCATGGGGAAAGTCGGGCGCCATGATGTGGCCACGCAGGCCAATGGTCACCCAATCCTCCCCATCATGCTTGAAGCGGTAGACGGGAGTGTCGTAGACCTTGTCTGCCTTGGGCTTGCCCACAGTCGAGAGCAGGCGCGCAATCTGCTGCGCAGCATCGTTCTTCTCTGTAACAACGAGCTTCAAGGTAATGGCTCCTTTCGGAAACCGGCGTTTGCACTCACGCGAGTGGACGGATGTGCGGAAGAGTCCTTCCACGGAGTGCGACTATAGCAAAGACGTGCCTACCACTGTAGCGCCAGGGAAGGCCCTATCGACGTAAAGCCACAAAAGGTAACGCTCGCGTTCTACGAGCGTTACCTGAAAACTAGCAGCTAACTAGCAATGTGAGAGAGTGACGGAAGCCAAATGCCAGTCTGACGGGCACTAGTCCTCCTGCTCTTCCTTGGCAAACTTGTAGTCCTCGTACTCCTCGCGTGACCACTTGAGCGAGGCCTTGCCGTCCTTTGCGATCAAGACGTATCGGGCCACCAGCAGGGCCATTTCATAGAGGGCAATGAGCGCCGCAAACATCAGGACCATGGTCACGGGCGACGCATCAGGAGTCACGATGGAAGAGAAGACCATGAGGCCGACGTAGATGTAGCGCCACTGGCTACGGAAGACCTTGTAGGGCACGATGTGGAAGACAGACAGGTAGAAGATGATGATGGGAATCTGGAAGGCCACGCCAAAGCCGATTTCCAGGAGCATCATGATGTTCAGGTAGTCCTCGGCGTCAGGTATGACCGCGGCAAAGTCCGCGCTCTGCCCGATCATCCAGCCAACGGCAGCATTCTGGATAACCAAGTAGCAGAAGATCATGCCCAGGTAGAAGAGGACGACCATGACAGCAACCGTGGGGATGACCCACTTGCGCTCCTTGGGCTTGAGCGCAGGCAGGAAGAAGCCCAGGATCTCCCAGATCACCACAGGCGAGCAGATGATCAGACTGAAGAAGACGGCCACCTTGAAGCGGATGGTAAAGCCGCCCAAGACGCTGAAGACCGTAAGGCCACTGCCAGCCAGATTGTCCTTGATGGGGTCAAGCAGGAAGTCGATCAGGGTAGGCGTCGCCTCATAAACGACCACAGCAGTGATAAGCACCGACACGATGATGATCGTCAGTCGACGCCTGAGCTCGCCCAGATGGTCCATGAGGGGCATGCGCGCTGGTCCGATAGGCATGGCTAGTCCTCCTTTCCGGCTGCTTCGATGTCGGCGTCAGTGTCCACGTCGGCATCGGAGTCGACATCGGCCGCAGGAGTCGCGGGGGCGTCAATATCGGCGTCAGAATCGGCATTGGGATCTGGCACGGGGGCAGACTCGGCATCCACGTCAGAGTCGGAATCGGGGTCTGCGGGCGTCGCCTCCACGTGCTTCTTTGGCTTCATGGACCAGAGGGCGGCCGCACTCGTGGCAGCCTTCTTTTCCTCGGACTCGTCAGCATCAGCCTTGAGACCCTCAGCCTTGGGTTCGGGCTTCGTCGAGGCGTCGGCGTCGGAATCCGCATCGGCGTCGGCAGGCATAGTCTTTTCGGAGGCGGCGTCACCTGCCCCCGCATTCTGGGCCTCAGCCTTCTCCTTTGCCTCCTTCGCCTTGCGCTCGGCCTCCAGACGGGCCTTGCGCTCGGCAAAGGTCTCGTTCTGGCGCTTCCTGGGCACGGACTCGTTCTCCACGTCAGCGTCCTCGGAGAGGGCGTCCGCACGCTTCGCACTCTTCTTCTGCTGTTCGTCAGTGGCGTTCATGGCGTCATTGAAGGGATCCATGACCTGACTCTGCACGACCTCCGTGAAGCCCTCTTGGGCTTCGCGGAACTGACGAAGCGCACGGCCGATCGTCCTTCCCATACCCGGCAGCTTATCGGGGCCAAACAGCAGGAAGGCAAAGATCAGAATCATGGCAAGCTCGGTCTCGCCAATACCAAACATGCGCTCACACCTCCAAACCTCTCGAAAAAAAAGACGCAGGGTCATCCCGACAATCGCCAGCTCGCTGGCCTTGGGACGACCCCAGTCCTCGTTTTCCTACTCCTCCACACCCAGGTCGTCGGTGACGCCCAGGAGATTCAACACGCGCGCAACGTTCTTCTGCGGATGCAGGACCTTCAGGAAAAGGCCCGCGTCCTTTGCGTGGTGAGCCGCACCCACCAGGACGCCAATGCCCGTCGAGTCGATGTAGGAGACATCCGTGACATCTACCTCGATACCAGCGGGCTTCTTGGCCAGGGCTGCATCCAAGGCATCCCTGAGCTCGCCGGCGTTGGAGACGTCCACCTCTCCCCCACAGATGATGCACGCGACATCGTCACGTTGCGTCGTTTGTACCGAAATGCTCATATCAGAATCTCCGTTTCCAGAAGACGTTATGTGAGATTGCAGGCCTATAGACCAGTGCCTGCGCCGGTGTTGAGCTGGTTGACCAGGGCACCCATACCCGTACCAGAGCCGTTGGTACCAGAGGCGCCATCAGTGGCAGAGCCAGAGTCGGTGCCAGTGTTGGAGCCGTTCGCACCGTTCCCGTTGGCGGAACCGCTGGCATTGCCGGAGGCATCCGTGTTGCCGTTGGCGTTGGACTGCTGCTGGGTGTAGTAGGCCAGGTAGGCCTCGTAGTTCTGGGCAAGGGTCTTTGCCCCGTACTTGTCGTCGGGGTCCTTCTCCTCTGCCAGCTTGAAGGTGTTGACGGCCTTGGTCATGTCACCCTTGGCGGCATAGCCGATACCCATATACACGTACGCAGGGGCATAGTCGGGGTTCTTTTGGGTCATTGCCTCCAGGGAAGCCAGGCCCTCATCGACCTTGCCGCTAAACATGGTGCACTGGGCAACCTTTACCCTTACGGCGTCGGAGTCATTGATGGCCAGGTACTGGTTGTAGTAGTCGATGGCCTTGTTGAAGAGGTCAATGACGTGCTGCTCGCTGGCATCGTCGGTGGCAAACTGCGTGGCCGCGGTACCCCACTTGCTGTAATCGTCGCCAAGGCCCAGGAAGGACGAGAGCTTTGCGGTGTCGTCCGAGGCGTTCTGCAGGTCGGACTCAAGGGGGGCGACCAGACTCTGGTACTGGGAGTCCACGGCTTCCATGCTGGTAGCAGTCTGCGTGTCAGCGGCAGGCTGGTTGCTGGCATTCTCGTCATTGGCTGCCTGCGAGGCGTCAGAGGATGTCTGAGTGTCCTGAGAGTTGGAGCCGCTCGCTCCGGCAAAGATGTAGGAGAGTGAGGGCAGCATCATGGACACGCCGATGACGACAGCAAAGACGGCCACCAGGACCTCACGACGCTTTGCCTTGCCGTGGAGCTTGGGAATGGCATGACGGTCAAGGTCGATCTTTGCCTTGCCATCCTTGCCAACGGTGACGTAGGGATTCTCCTTGGGAACCTCCTCGTCTGCCTTCTGGGTATCCTTACCTTGGGCATCATCTGGTAGGTCCTCGGTCAGGGCGCCGGGCTTGAAGGTAGCCTCTGCGGGACCCTTCTTCTCGGCCGCGTGCTTGCCAGCCTTCTCCTCGGGCTCGGACTTCGGACGAGCGACCTTTGCTCGACCGGCTCCCTTGCGCGTGAAGGCGGAGCGCTTTTTATAAGAGGTCCCTAGCTCGTCTGGGGCAGCTGCCTCCTCGTAGAGAAGGTCCTCACCCGTCACTCTCTCGCCGGGGTGGAGGCCGGACTTGTCCGAAGTGTCTTTGTCGTTGTTCTGTGCCATGAACTCAAAACCCTCCTGGCTATCGTCTGCACGATCCAGACGATATGGCATGGGTGCGACGGCATACGTCACACTGGTATTTCACAAGTAACCGCATGTGCATTCTACAGAAACCCAAGCTTCCACAAAAGCCATGCAGAGCTTCACCATTTCAGACGGTCCAGCGGTTGCGGGCGACTGTCCTAGGCGCGGGCCTCGCGGGCGAGCTCGGCAGAGACGAGTTTGACGGCAACGACAAAGACGTCCAGGGCGGCACCCAAGTCCTCAATCGAGGGATAGGTGGGCGCGATGCGGATGTTGGAATCCTTGGGATCCCTGCCACCAGGATAGGTGGCTCCCGCAGGGGTGAGCTTCACTCCCAGATCTGCCATAAGCTTCACGATGCGCTTCGCGGAGCCTTCGGGACCATCGAAGCTCACGAAGTAACCGCCGTGGGGATGGCTCCAGGAAGCAATGCCAAGGTCGGCGAGGCCATCGGTGAGCTTCTGCTCCACCAAGGCAAAACGCGGGGCAACGACAGCGGCGTGCTTCTTCATGTGCGCCTTGACGCCGTCCAGGTCCTTGAGGAAGAGGACATGGGCCAGCTGGGAGAACTTCTCGGCACTCACACGCTCGACTGCGAAGGCAGCCTTTACGGCCTTGATGTCCTCCTCGTCCGCGGCGACAAATGCGATGCCCGAACCAGGGAAGGTAACCTTTGCGGTGGAGCCGAACTCGTAGACCAGCTGGGAGCCGCCAGCCTCCTTGACCGCATCAAAGATGTTGAGCAGCTCGTCGTCCTTCTCGCCAAAGTAGTGGACGCAGTAGGCGTTATCCCAGTAGATGCGGAAGTCGGGAGCCGCGGGCTTGAGGGCGGCAAAGCGACGAACGACCTCGTCAGAATAGGTGACGCCCGTAGGGTTTGCATACTTGGGCACGCACCAGATGCCCTTGACCGTGGGATCGGACTCGACGAGCTCCTGGACCATGTCCATGTCGGGACCGTCCTCATGCATGGGGACGACGACATTCTGGATGCCCAGGTCCTCGGTAACACGGAAGTGACGGTCGTAGCCAGGTGCGGGGCAAAGCCACTTGACCTGACCCTGCTGGTAGAAGGGCTTCTGTCCAGCCACGCCGTTGGTAAAGGCACGGGCGACCAGGTCGTGCATGAGGTTCAGGCTGGAGGAGCCGGAAACCACGACCTTGTCAGCGGGAACTCCCAGAATCTCGCCCGCAAGACGTCGGGCAGAGGGCAGGCCCTCGGGAGTACCGTAGTTGTCGACGATGCCCTTTCCGTCCACCAAGGGAGTCGAAGAGTTGACCAGGTCCAGCATGGGCTTGGAGAGGGCCGTCTGCTCGGAGCTGGGCTTTCCGCGAGCCATGTCCAGCGAGAGCTTCTGGGCGGCAATGGCATCTGCCTGCTTCTGGAGGTCAGCAAGGGCCTGGTCGAGCTCGGCGGCGGACATCGACTCGTATACGTTTGGCATAATTCTCCCTTGGGTTCCACGCCAATCCCCAGCCAGGAATGGCGCAAGCGTCAACGTTAGCGTCCAAAAGTATAAGCCCGCCGTCAACCCAACGCCCATACAAGATATGAGCTTGGAACATACAAGAAAGATGTGACGTGGGGCTGGGAGCGGGACGGCGCGGCCGGGCTGTGCCTCTTGTCCGGGGCTCATTCGCTGGCGCCGGGCCTCCCCTCAAGGGCGTGCCGGAGGGGCGAAGCCCCGCCGGCTCGCCAACCTCCCCCCTGCCAGAGCCAGCCGAGGGGCAAGCCGCGGCCGGGCTGTGCCTCTTGTCCGGGGCTCATTCGCTGGCGCTGAGCCCCCGAACAAGAAGCACGGCGGAGCCCCTCGCGACTTATCCCTCGCTACTCCACCGTTCCGTAGGTATAGCCCCATCCGTGAGCCGTGATAATCGAGTTCATCTGGTCGCACAGGCGGTGGCGGGCATACCGACCGCTCGGCAGGAGGTCGATGACCTCACGCAAGTCGTCCGAAAGGTCATCGATGTCAGCCCGCATCAACACGTCGAGCTTTGACACGAACCTCTTCGGGTCATCCTCAAAGAGCTCGTCCACCAGCTTCTGCAACTGTCCATACTCCGGCGAGGGGACGCTGCTAGGCACGACGCTCTGACGCTTGGCAGGCATGGAATCGTACTCGAAGTCATAGTCAAAGGGCTTCATTGGTCATCCAATCGTCTCTCTTGCAAAATCGAAAATGGTGCCACTTAGGGGCTGCCCCCCAAGTGGCACAGTGGCAGAGCCTATTTGAGATTACTCGTCATCGTCCTCATCCGCGTCGTCGGCGGCGTCGCCCACGTCATCGGCACCCGCACGCCGCTCTCGCACGCCACAGGCCATACGAACGTAGACCAGGCCCAGGATAGCCGCCGTCACGGAACCAGTCAGAATGGCACACTTGCCCGCAATGACCTCCGAGGGGTCACTGAAAGCCAGCCCTGCTATCAGGATCGACATGGTGAAGCCCAGGCCGCCAAAGAGGCCAACCGCAACGATCTGCTTCCAATCCACGTTCTGGGGAAGCTTGGCAAAGCCAATCTTTACCAACAGGAAGGTAACCAGGATGATGCCGATGGGCTTGCCCAGTACGGCACCGAAGTAGACGCCGTGGGTCACGGGATCGGCAATGACTACCGAAAGATCAGCATCCACGACACGGAGCTGCGCGTTCACAAAGGCAAAGATAGGCAAGATGAAGAAGTTCACCGGGACCGAGATGTAGCGCTCCATGCGCTGCAGGGGCGGCGTCACATGGTGAATCACGCGCTCGATGCCCACTGCCGTGTGAGTGAAGTCGTGCTGGCCAAGAACGTGCTGGTCGTCATCGTAGGTATCCTCGAGCTTCTCCGCGCGGCTGACCAGCCAGCCCTGGAGAGAGTTCAGCTTGATATCCGACTTTGCTGGCAGGAAGAAGGCCAGGATGACGCCAGCGAGGGTTGCGTGGATGCCGGAGTTGAACATACAGACCCACAGAATCAGACCGACGACGATATAGGACTTCAGGGAGAAGATGCGCGAGCGATTGAGTCCCCAGAGGACGATGACCATCATGAGCGAGGCTGCGCACCAGGCGACATCGATCCTTCCCCCGTAAAAGAGGGCGATGACCACGATTGCCAGAATGTCATCCGCGATGGCCAGAGTCTGGAAGAAGACCTCCGTCCCAGTTCAGCACCGTATAGATGAGGGCAGGCATGGCCACGCCACCCACGGCGGCAAGCATGGGCAAGGCCGCCTGGCGAGGCTTGCGCAGCTGTCCCACGGTAACCTCGTATTTGAGCTCGATGCCCACCAAGAGGAAGAAGATTGCCATCAAAAAGTCGTTCACAAAGGTCTCGAAGGAGATGGAGACCCGAAGGGGACCAATGCCCACGCCCAATGGTGCCTCAAAGACATCATGGAAGAAGGTGTATGCAGGCGAGTTCGCGACACTCACCGCAAGCAACGCAGCAACCACCATCACCGCCGCAGCTATGGTGCCGTTCGAGGTGATCTTGTCGAGGGAAGTGCGACGCTCGATGCGCCGAGTGACCTTGGGCTCACGATAGATGCTCTTTGTCTGTGCCATCCTGCCCTCCTTGCTCTGGATATTTTTTCTAATCCTTACCAGCCTAAATGAATTCTTGGCACGTGCCGCCCGAAAACACGGGTCGCCCAAATGTGACGAGGCAGATACCCCAGCGGTATCTGCCACACTAAGCGGTCTGTCGCATGGCGTACGCGGAATGGACCATATGTATGCCACAGGATTTGTGTAGTATTAAAAGAAGCCGTATCATAAACAGGTTTTGGTTAATCTGTTCAAGTTTTTTCTCGCGGAGGGCCAATGAACAGCCAACGCATCGCGATTATTACCGATTCGGGCACCGACAGCGATGCCGCCTACTGCCAGGAGCACGACGTTCGCATCATGCACCTGCGCATCATCTACTCCGACGGGCGCACCTTCGAGAGCGGCGTGGACATCACCTCGACCGAGCTCATCGACCACCTCAAGGAAGAGGTGCCCACCACCTCGCTCCCCTCTCCCCAGGAGATGCTGGAGACCCTCGAGCAGGCAAAGGCAGACGGTTACGAGCGCGCTGTCATCATCACCATCGCGAGCGCCCTTTCGGCGACCAACCAAACCGCCCGTATGATCTCCGAGCAGCTGGACGACTTTCCCGTCCTGGTCATTGACACCAAGTCCATCGGCATGGCCGCAGGCATGGTCGTTCACCGCTGCGTCGAGTACGTGGAGGCGGGCATTCCCTTCGAGCACCTCAAGCGCCGCCTGGACGAGGACTCGACCAACACGAACGTCTACTTTGCCGTGAAGGACCTGGAGTTCCTCCACAAGGGAGGCCGTATCAGCACTGCCATCTACAAGGTGGGCAGCGTCCTCAACATCAAGCCCGTCCTCACTTGCGACGAGAGCGGCACCTATGCGATTGCAAGGAAGGCGCGCGGTTGGAACAAGTCCATGGACTCCATGGTCAAGCTCACCGCTCAGAAGGCGAATCGCTTCGAGAAGGTACGCCTGGGCATCTGCAGCACGCCCAACACCGACGAGTACGTCGCGGAGCTGGAAGAGAAGCTCAAGAAGCAGATCACTGCCGAGATCATCGGCCTTACCCATCACGAGCTCATGCCGGACCTGCTGGTACACACGGGTCCCGACCTGATGGGGATGGGAGTGCAAGGCGCGCGCCAGGAGTAAGCGGAACGGGCCTTGGATTGGGGCGGCTTTCTTTCCCTGAGACTCAGCGCAAGCGGATGAGTCTCAGGGAAAGAAAGCCGCCCCACCCGTCGGCCTCCACCTGCCCCTGGCAGGCGCGGTGACGCGGGGGAAGTTGGTCTGCCCTGGGCGGGGTGGGCAGAGCCCTACCCCGCCCAGGGCAGCCTATATACAAAAAGAAAAAACCAGAGTCGAAACCGTACAAGTACAGTAAGGTAGTTTGGCTGTCCAGTACATCGAACAAGACCCCTACCAGAAAGCAATCCATGAAGTACAAAGGCCCCGTTCTCCTGCTCATTACCGCCATACTTTGGGGCATGGCCTTCGTCGCACAAACCGTCGGCGGCAACTCGGTGGGCGCCTTCACCTTCAACGCATCGCGCAACTTCATCGGTGTGGTCTTCCTCACCGGCGTCATCCTCTGGCGAAAGAAGACAGGCGTCGACCAGGCGCCCAGCGAGGACGGCACCGGCTACGACCGCCGTACCCTCCTCATCGCCGGCGCCTCCTGCGGCATCGTGCTCTTTCTGGCTGCCTGGCTGCAGCAGGCAGGCATCAATGCCTACCCTGCCAACGCCGCCGCGTCAGGCCGCTCGGGCTTCATCACCGCACTCTACATGGTTATCGTCGCCCTCTACACCGGTCTCACCCAGCGAAGGCAGCACCCCATCGTCTTCGTGGCCGTCGGGGTCGCGGTCGTTGGCATGTACCTGCTCTGCGTGCCCAACGGCTTCGGCGACCTCTACTTCGGCGACGTCCTCGTCTTTCTCTGCGCCTTCGGCTACGCGGCACACATCATCGTTATCGACAGGTTCACGCAAGTAGATGGTGTGCGGCTCTCGCGTATGCAGCTCCTGACCTCGGGATGCATCGCACTGGCCTGTGCGCTGGCCTTCGAGCATCCGACGGCAGCACAAATCGTAGCCGCTGCGATACCCATCCTCTACGCGGGCATATGCTCGGACGGCATCGCCTACACCTGCCAGATAATCGCACAAAAGACCACCGACCCAACTGTGGCGGCCATCCTCATGAGCCTCGAGTCCGTCTTTGCCGGGCTGGGCGGCTGGCTGGTTCTCTCGGAATCGCTCTCCCCCATCGAGCTATTGGGCTGCATGCTCGTCTTTGCGGCAGTCATGCTCGCGCAGGTGCCCGAGTTCCGCGAGAACGCCCTCCGGAGGCGATAGCCAAAAGGGAGTATCCCTTATCCATAAGGGAGTACCCCTTTTGGCTATCGGGTGGGATAGTTGGTATGGGCGTCATCCAGGACGCGGAGGGTCTCGTCCAAGTAACGGCGGGCCCACCACTGTGCTTGGATCAGGTCGGAGTCATGCCAGTTGCCGCACTCCTCGGGACGGGCACCTGGAATCTCCCCCTCAAAGCCCACGATGAACTCGAAGAGCCTGGTCACCAGCGGTGCCACCTCCTGGGGAGTCACCTGGCCAAAGAGAACCAGGTAGAAGCCCGTGCGGCAGCCCATGGGCCCGAAGTAGACCACGCGGTCCTTCCACTCGGCGTCGTTGCGCAGGAAGGTAGCGCCCAAGTGCTCGATGGCGTGGACTGCGGCGGTGTCCATGACCAGCTCGCGATTGGGGGCGGTCAGGCGTAGGTCAAAGGTAGTCACATCCACGCCCTGCCAGGAATCGACGCGGCTCACGTAGATGCCTGGCTCCAGACGCAGGTGATCGACGGTAAAGCTGGCGATTTTCTCCATGATGGTTCCTCTCGACTATTGCTGACCCACAAAGCAGGCGACGGGATTATGTTGGGACCAGTGTGTCACAGCTCTCACTCGCGGGCAAACCAGTGCCCTTAAGAAGGCGTTACACGAACGATGCAGGCAGCTATCGGCCCACTGATATACTTTATCCGACCGTAAAGTTCCAAAGAAAGGAGCGCGAAAATGCCCCTTATCATCTTGCTGGTCATCATCGTCGCGCTGGTGCTGTCCACCGGATACGTCGTCCGCCAGCAGCACGTCGCCGTTATCGAGCGACTGGGCCGATTCGACCACATCGTAGGACCTGGCTTCCACGTGAAGGTCCCCTTCATCGACCGCGCCCGCGACGTGAGCCTCATGACCGAGGACGAGCACATGACCTTCGACGCAAAGACCTCGGACAACGTCACCATCGAGCTCGACGTCTCCATCCAGTACCGCGTTGACTCCTCCGACGTTCAGATGGGACCAAACTCCGGGGTTTGGAAGAGCATGTACACCCTCACGGACCCCGTGAGCCAGATGCGCGACTACTTTGCCGACGCCCTGCGCTCGCAAATCCCCATGCGCACCCTGGATGCCGTCTTTACCGAGAAGGACACCATCGCCCAGTCCATCGAGGAGATCGTCGCCCAGAAGATGCACGACTACGGCTACACCGTCGTCGCCACCCTGATCACCCGCATCAAGCTCCCCAAGGACGTCCAGGACTCCATGAACCGCATCATCGCATCCAAGAACAACCTGGAGTCCGCAAAGAACGACGCTGAGGCCGCTCGCCAGAAGACGGTCATCGGCGCTCAGGCAAAGGCAGAGGCAATGCAGAAGGAGGGAGAGGGTATCGCCAATCAGCGCACCGCCATCGCCGAGGGTATCCGCTCCTCTCTGGAGACGATCCGCGAGGCAAACCTCACACCCGCAGAGGCCAACCAGCTCTTTGAGTTCACCCAGTGGGTGGACATGATGGCCAAGTACGCCGAGAACGGCTCCCATACCGTGGTCCTGCCCAGCGACTTCCGCGAGGCCTCGAGCGTCTTTGACCAGATGATGGTCGCATCCGACGACAACACGATGCGGTCCTAGCAACCCATCTGGCATGCTTAAGAACGGCGCCTTCGCACTGTGAGGGTGTCTAAATGGGGCAGCCCCCTTTTGACGTGAGTCCTGCGCCAAAAGGGGGGCTGCCCACTTTTAGACATCCACCTAGACGTTAAGCAATCCAATCGCAATTGGCAACGGCACGAATGACCTTGTCGCGGGCAGTCCAGGGACTGGCTCCAGGCTTCAGATAAAAGTGGGCCGTTGCCGTGATATTGAAGTCTCCCACCGCGTCAAAGAGGACACTTGCTGGCTTCTGCGGATCCAGGTCCTCCTTGATGAGGTCCCCGCCCAGGCCAAGCACGTCTCGCTCCACCCGGACCAAGTCGGAACCCTTCTTTATGGCCAGGGGTACGGCACAATCCTGCGCATAGAGGTCCGTCCGTCGCGTAAGGGCGGTCGTATTGAGGACGGAGTTGGGGATGACCTGCTCGGACCCATCGCGACCGCGAACGACCGTGTGGCGCCAAGTGACATCGACGACCTCACCCGAAAAGGTTCCCACGCTCACCTGGTCACCCGGCTGAACGACCTTGCCGATCATGAGGCCCAGACCCGCAACGATGTTGCTGATAGTGGCCTGCAGACCAAAGGAGATGACGATGGAGCTGACGCCCAGGGCAGCCATGAAGCCCGTGGGATCCACCCCAAAGACCGGCTTCAGCACCGAAAGCAGGGCGAGGAGCCAGAGGAGGGCACGGACGATATTGATGAAGATCGACGCCGAGGGTATCTCCGAATTGTCGAGGACCTTGTGGAGGGCACGGACCAAGAAACGCTGGACCACCAGGGCGATGACTACGACGATGGCCAGATAGACCACGCGGCCCAGAAAGTCCGAAAGCGTCAGGCCCAGTATCGTGATCTCCGAAAGCTCTTCCATGGGAATGCCTCGCTAACGGCGACGAGAGGGTCGGCGCGAAGTATCTCGCGGCTGTTGACGGTCCGAGCGACCACGATGCCCATCTGTCCTGACGGCAGAATCACCCGCATACGGTGTGTGCAGGGGTGCCACCAGCAGGGCGGGCAGAAGCGCGGCAAAGTTGAAGGCCTGGGCGATCATGTCGTACCAGACGGCATAGCGGGCGTTGTCCACCACCGTGGCCGCATCGTCGGAAAGAAGCCCCGCAACAGCAGCGGACTGGGCAGAGCTGGTATAGTCACCCAGGCTAACGGTCAGCACAGCCCTCAAGAGGAGCCAGAGACCAACGCAGGCAAGGGCGATGACCAGGGCCTTGCCAATGGAGACTCGGCGACGCTCGGACCAGACAGCGTCCTTGCCGCCAGTGACGCCCAGCATCACCGTCAGGGCAACTACCACCAGGAGCGGTCGTGCGAGGGCACCCAGACAGCTTGCCAACATGGCCAAGGGCATTTGGGAGATGTCTCCCTGAAGCAGGGCATCACGCCAGTTGTTGATGGCGCCCCAGGGCTCAAAGGCCAGTATCACGGAGAGGACCAGGAGCACGACGATCTGGATAAGGTCCAACTCCATCAGCTTCTCTCGCTGACCCGCCAGATAGGAGCACAGCAGCAGGGCGCAGGCCCAGAAGACCACGCCAAACACCAGCTCCGGGACCCTGAGAGCCTGAGCCCCCTGAAGCATCCGAATAATCTGATCGTCCTTTCCCAGGATGCCCATCACCAGTGCCCAGACCAGCGTGAACACCACCGAGACGATGGCGCGCATGCGTCCCGTCTTTGGAATGGCCAGTTCGGTTACCTTCATGTCATTTCCTCCTGATATGCGAAGGGTGTGTGACAGATTCCCCAGGGGTATTTGTCACACGCCATCCGCCACGCTATCCCTCGATCTTTACGATGGGTGCGAAGCCCTTCATGAGCTTCTTGGTCTTTCCAGTACGAGTGAAGAAAACCTCAATCGTATCCCCCGAGGCAGCCTTGACGACTCCTGGACCAAAGGTCTTGTGCGAAACCTTGTCACCTGGCAAGAAGGTCTCGGCTGCCTTGGCGGCATCGCGACGGATGCCCTGGGGGTGTGTGCGCTGTGACTGCGGGGCACCGCCCGTGGACCGCGTTCGCGAGCCAAAGATGTTACCACCATAGACCTCGGACCCGCGTCCAGAACCATAGGTGCCATGGCGGTCGCCACGCTTTGCCCAACCGACGCCCGAGAAGCCCGACGAACCCACACCGATTGCCTCGACATCCTCCTCGGGAATCTCGTTGAGGAAGCGACTACGTGGATTGGTCTGCACGGAACCAAAGACATGGCGCGTGCTCGCATAGGTCAGGTAGAGCTTCTCCTCTGCTCGGGTGATGGCAACGTAGGCCAGGCGACGCTCCTCCTCGATGCTGGCGGGGTCGTCCTCCTTGCCACGGTGAGGGAAAATCCCCTCCTCCATGCCAGTGACGAAGACCACGGGGAACTCCAGGCCCTTTGCGGAGTGGATGGTCATCATGGTGACTGCCGAGGACTGTCCGTCGAGGGAGTCGAGGTCCGAACGCAGGGCGAGCCACTCCATGAAGGCGGGAAGCTTCTCTGCAACCGCGGGGGGCGCTGACGCCGTCCCCGTGGGCTCGGCGGGGGCTTCGCCCCCTCGCTGGCGCGACTCACCCACGGGGACGGCGTCAGCGCCCGCGATCAAGGGAGCTTGGCTCGCGAGAACGGGGGACTGACCAGCAAGTGCGCTGGCGGCTTCGCCCCCTCGCGCTTCGTTCTCGTCAGCTCTGTCCACAAGACCGGCCCTCTTTAGTTGCTCTAGGCTCTCCAAGGTCTCGGCTGCGTCGTCGTGGGTCTCGTCGAACTCCTGGGCGACGGAGAAGAACTCCTTGATGTTCTCGATGCGACCGTCGGCCTCCATTGACTGCTCGGCCTCGTAGGCACGAATCAGGCCAGCCTTGTCCACCACGGCTTCGACCACACGGGCCAGCTCGCCGGAATAATGGCGACCGGCCTCGATGGCACCGGTGAACTCGGCGAGGCCCGTGCGGGCCTTGGCGCTGACGATGCCGGGCTCGGCCACGCACGCCTCGGCCGCCTCGAAGAAGGTGATGCCCTCCTCGGCGGCGTACTGCTGGACCTTGCGGATGGAGGTGGCGCCAACGCCACGGCGAGGGGTGTTGACCACGCGAAGGGCGCTCACATCGTCGCCTGGGTTCACGACCAGCTTGAGATAGGCCATCACGTCGCGAATCTCCGCGCGGTCAAAGAAGCGCGTGCCGCCCACGATCTTGTAGGGAACGCCAGCGCGCAGGAACATGTCTTCGAGGATGCGGGACTGGGCGTTGGTACGGTAGAAGACGGCCATGTCGTCGTAGCTGCGACCCTTGTCGTGGAGCTTCTCGATCTGGGCCCCGACCCAGCGGCCTTCGTCTCGCTCGTCCTCGGCCTGAAAGACCGAGACCCTCTCGCCGTCGCCCTTGTCGGTAAAGAGTCGCTTTGCCTCGCGGCGGGAGTTGTTGCGCACCACGGCATTGGCGGCGTTAAGGATATGGCCGTAGCTGCGGTAGTTCTGCTCCAGCTTTACCACCACAGCGTCCGGATAGTCCTTTCGGAAGGAGAGGATGTTCTGGATGTCGGCACCACGCCAGGAATAAATGGACTGGTCGTCGTCGCCCACGACCATGAGATTGCGGTACTTCTTTGCCAGGAGGTTGGTGATGGCGTACTGGACGGCATTGGTGTCCTGGTACTCGTCCACGCTAATCTGGCGGAAGCGCTCCTGATAGCGATCCAGGACGTCAGGGTTCTTTGACAGGAGCTCGAAGGCCTTGATCAGGAGGTCGTCGAAGTCCATGGCATTTGCCTTCTCCAGACGGCGCTGGAGGGAGCGGTAGACGCGAGCGGCCACCATGACCGGGGGCGTGTTGGCCTGGGCCTCCAGCTCGTCAGGCATCACCAGGGCGTTCTTTGCCTGGGAGATCTGCGAGCGGATGGCATTGATGGGGAACTTCTTTGGGTCGATGTCCAGGTCGGACATGATGGACTTGACCAGGCGCTTGGAGTCATCGTCGTCGTAGATCGTAAAGTTGGAGGTATAGCCCAGGCGGTCGCCGTCCTCGCGAAGCATGCGGACGCACATGGCGTGGAAGGTGCAGACCCACATTCCTCGGGTGCCTCCGGGCAAAAGGGCGTTCAGACGCTCGCGCATCTCGGCCGCGGCCTTGTTGGTGAAGGTGATGGCCAGGACCTGCCAGGGACGGATGCCCTCGTCGGCAATCATGTGGGCGATGCGGTAGGTAAGGACGCGAGTCTTTCCCGAGCCAGCGCCAGCCAGGACCAGAAGGGGGCCATGGGTGGTCTCGGCTGCCTTGCGCTGTGCGGGATTCAAGCCGTCTAGGTCGATGGAGCCAGGAGCGGCAGGGCCCTGGAAGCGAGATGGTGGCTGCGTGGCGGATGCAGTCTGAGCTGGTGCGGGAGTCGGCACTGGCACCGGCGTGGGAACCGGCGTAGGGGTCGGAACGGGCACGTGCCTCCTTGCGGGCTTTGCGGGCTTCTGCGCACCGAAGTCCGGACCAAAGAGGCTAGCTTGGAACTCGTTGAAGCTGGGCATGAAACTCCTAGTTCGCTGGCGAGGGCCGCCTGCGGCGACCGCGATTCTTCAGACTATGAGTGTAGCCCGCCGACACGACGATAATGGCCCCGTGGCGGCAACTTCGCACGAATTGTGGTGGTCGTCTCCCCTGCCGCCCCGCCCTTCCCCAAGCGAGAAAATCAAGGTAAGCTCTTACGCTTTCGTCACACAAGCGCGGCGCGACACGGATAGAATATTCGGCTAAAACGCCTTCGAAGGGAAGTGATTGACATGACAGAGACGGTTACCAAACAGGCTGGGGCAAGGCGGGACATCGCCTACAGAATCATAGCCCGTACCTGCGAAAACCCAGACGACACGTTTAACCCCCAGACACGCGGGGCGTATGGCCGCCTTTCCAGCATCACCTGCATCGTGCTCAACATCCTGCTGAGTCTCGTCAAGGGTCTGGCAGGCATTCTCTCTGGTTCCCTGTCGGTCGTCGCAGATGCCGTGAACAACCTCACCGATGCCTCCAGCAACATCGTCAGCCTCATCGGCTTCAAGCTGGCAAGTCGCCCGGCCGACGAGGGTCACCCCTATGGGCACGGACGCTATGAATACCTGGCAGGAATGGTCATCGCCGTGCTGGTCGTCTCCGTCGGCGTCGAGCTGGGGCGCAGTTCCATCGACAGAATCATGAAGCCGGAGCCGCAGGACTTTGGCCTTCTTGCCGTGGGGTCTCTGGTCATCTCCATGGCGGTCAAGCTCTGGATGGCCGTATTCAATCATCGCTTGGCACAGAGAATAAACTCGGGCGTACTGGAGGCCACGTCGGTGGACTCCCGCAACGACATAATCGCTACGGGTGCCGTCCTCATCGCGGGCTTCGTTGGCAAGGCCATGGGCCTCGAGCTCGACGGCTGGGCTGGCCTGGGCGTCGCCATCTTCATCGCCGTGAGTGGCGTGGGCCTTCTCAAGGACACCGTCGACCCCCTTCTTGGAGGAACTCCCTCGGAGGAGCTCGTCCAGCACGTCTATGACACCATCATGAGCTACCCCGGCGTCCTGGGCACGCACGACCTCATGATTCATGACTATGGCCCCGGTCGCCACTTTGCGAGCGCCCACGTGGAAACGGCCGCTGACACCACCGTCCGCCAAAGCCACAAGGTCCTGGACAAGATAGAGCACCATCTCCTCAAGCACGACAACCTACCAATCGTCCTTCACTGTGATCCCATCGAGACCGAGGAGGGCAACGCAAACCTCCGCAACTGGCTGACCGTGCGTCTGAGGCAGATCGACCGCCGCATTTCCGTTCACGACGTGAAGGTCTCGCACCCCAAGGTCATCACCTCGCCGACCGGCGCGGAGCTCATCACCAGGGTACGTCTGGACTGTCAGCGTCCCGACGACCTGGGCATCGAAGACAAGGAGCTCACAAACATCGTCACGGAAGCGGTTAGGCAGAGGATTCCAGACGCAGTCGTCCAGATCACCATGGACAAGGGCTACGTCTCCTCGATATAGCCGCAGGGGAAATGCGTTAGGCACGCGTGCGCTTTTGCAGGATGGGTGTATGACCACCTAAGCGGTTACTATAAAGAGGCAACTACGCATCTTTTGAAGCTCAAACGCACCGACGCGTGCTGCAGGGAGGTCAACTTGTACAAGCTCAGGCTCAGGGGAACCGCACTTCTGATGGCATCTGCCATCGTCCTCGCGGGACTTGGGGGAACGGTGCCCTATCCGCATACCGCCCTTGCGGATACGCTTGACGAGCTCAAGCAGCAGATTGACGCCTCACAAAATCAGATTGGCGCTAGCAATTCCGCATACGAAGACGCCACCAAAAGGGTAAGCGAGCTGGAAGGTCAGATCGAGCAGAACCAGCAAAAGTTGGACGAGCTCAACCAGCAGTTGCCCGAGGCCAGGGACCAAGCCTCCCAGGGGCTCATCGCCCAGTACAAGATGCAACAGAGCGCACCCGACCTCATCGGCGTCCTTTTGGACTCACAGAGCCTGGGTGACTTCATCGAATCCATCCAGTACCTGGAGGTCATCTCGGATCGCAATGCCGAGCAGGTAGGCAACCTGGTCCAGCTGACCCAAGAGGCCCAGGCCACCCAGGATGACCTGGGCAAGCAGAAGGCGGAGGCAGAACAGCAGAAGGCCGCCGCAAAGGAGGCACTGGACGACGCCACGCGCGCCCGCCAGGACCTGCAAAAGAAGATGGAGGAGGAGCAGCAGCGCGAGGCCGAGGAGGCACAGAGGGCCCTTGAGGAGGCAGCCGCTGCCGCCACCCAGGGCCAGACCTTCACCACGGAGTCAGGCAACACAGCAACTGTCGAAGTGCCCACCCAAACCCAGCAGGAAACCAGCCAGGACACGGAGCAGAGCCAGGGACAGCAAGAGCAGCAGGATGATTCCTCGGCGAGCTCCAGCGCTCAAACCACGCCCCAGCAGAGCCAGCCCACATCCCAACAAAGCCAGCCCAGCAAGACCAGCAGCTCGGCAAGCTCCGCCTCATCAGCCTCCAATGTCAACTGGTCCAGCGACAAGAGTGCCTTCGTGGCCCAGTGGACCAGCCGCATCGACTCCTACCTGGCAGGGTCCCCCCTGGCTGGCCACGGAAAGACCTTCGCGGAAGCGGCCTGGGACTACGGCGTGGACCCTCGCCTCTCCCCCGCCATTTCCAACGTCGAGAGCGGACGCGGCGCCGTCTGCTTCCGTCCCCACAACGCCTGGGGCTGGGGCAGGTCCAGCTGGCCCGACTGGGACACCGCCATCCGCGCCCACGTGTCCGGCATCGCAAGGGGCTACGGCGGCTACCTCACGCCTTCCATGGCAAAGAAATACTGCCCACCCACCTGGAGCAACTGGTACGCGTCCGTCTCTGCCCAGATGCAGCGAATCTAGCGTGACAAATACCCCAGGGGTAACCGTCACACTTTGAGAGGACCCATGACTGCAAAGAAGCGTATTCTCTTCGTCTGCCACGGAAACATCTGCAGATCCACCATGGCCCAGTTTGTCTTTACCGAGCTGGCGCGCCGCGAGGGACGGGAGAACGACTTTTTCGTGGACTCGGCAGCCACCTCCCGCGAGGAAATCGGAAACGACGTCCATCCCGGCACGCGCCGAAAGCTGGCCCAGGTGGGCATTCCCTGTGGGCACCACAGCTCCAGGCAAATGGGCACTGCCGACTATGACAGCTTTGACCACATCGTGGGAATGGACGCAGAGAATCTGGCGGGTATGTATCGGCTCTTGTCGGGAGAAACCGGCTTTGGCTGGGACTGGGACCCTGTGAGCGAGGACCTGGCACGCCGCGCCGATCCAGAGGGAAAGGTTTCCCTCCTCATGGATTGGACCGGACACCCGCGTGACGTGGCCGACCCCTGGTACACCCACAACTTCGACGTTACCTATACAGACGTCCTCGCAGGCTGCAAGGCCATGCTCGTCCAGTTGTGACAAGCCGCAAGAAGAATCGCTAGGCCAAGTAGAATTCGATCCACTGGGCCACTGGCGGGAAACCTGCTCTCCAGCTGCTCACGGGTATGGCGCAGGTCGTGCATCATGTAGCTGAGAACGTCCTCCTGCATGAGGCTGCGATCCCCCTGAAAGGCAAACCAACCACCACCGCCCTCCGCGTCAGCAACCTTTAGGATTGAATCAACCTGTGCGGGCTCGAAGGCCAGCCCATAGACCGTGTGAAAGTCCCCACCCTGCCTGGCCAGGGCGCCATTGAGGGTGACCAGGTAGTCAAGCCACGGTTCGCCCGAGATGAAGCCCAGCATGTCCAGAGGTCGCCCCGTCACAACGGTAACGACTGTGCCAGCATCGTGCGCTGCCGAGAGGGCGTCCATGGTGCGCTGGGGCACCACTTCTCCGTCGCTAGGAATGGTGGTCCCGTCCAGGTCAAAGCCGAGCAGGTCGAAAGGGAGAGACGGGTTCAAGGCGGGACTACATTTCGCTTGAAAGAAGGCGCGGCAGGTGCCATTACCTACCGCGCCGATGTCGCTATGTCTTCTTACCTACAGAGGAGGAAGTAGGCTATGACCACGACGCCCAGGATGATGCGGTACCAGCCAAAGGGTTTGAAGTCATGCTTCTTCACGAAGCCCATCAGGAAGCGAATCGCAGCAAGCGAGACAGCGAAGGCGACGACGCAGCCGACAACCAGGATGACCAGCTCGTTGGCAGCAAGGACATTGCCCGCGTGGATGAACTTGAAGAGCCTAAGCCCGCTGGCGCCAACCATAACGGGAACTGCGAGGTAGAAGGTGAACTCGGCTGCAACCGCACGAGAGCAGCCAAGAAGGAGTCCGCCAATGATCGTAGATCCCGAGCGGGAGGTGCCAGGCACCATGGACAGGATCTGGAAGATGCCGATTCCGATGGCAGTGCCCCAGCCCAGCTCCTGGATGGATTGGACGCGGGCGTCTCTGTCGGCCAAGGCGGCGGCACGGGGGGCATCCTCCTGCACCTTGGGCCGAGCCATATGGCGTGGAGAGCTGCCGGCCCTTGAGCCAACGCGGCCGACGGAAGCCTCCAGGGCCAGAGCCTCCGCCTTACGCTCGCGGGCATTTTCGATCACGATGAAGAGGATGCCGTAGACGATCAACGCAGCGGCAATGACAAAGGGGCTGCCCAGGTGCTCCTCCATCCAATCATCCAGGGGGATACCTACGATGGCAGCCGGTAGGCAGGCAACGATGATCTTTGCCAAGAGCGACCAGGTGAAGCGGCGCTCGTCCGAGCTCTTGCTGGGCGAGAAGGGATTGAGCTCATGAAAGAAGAGAACGCAGACGGCCAGGATGGCGCCCAGTTGGATGACCACGAGGAACATGTTCCAAAAATCAGTGGAGACCCCAAGGCGCACGAACTGGTCCAGTAGAAGCATGTGTCCCGTTGAGGAGACGGGCAGCCACTCGGTAATGCCCTCGACCACGCCATAGAGAACGGCATTGAATATGTCGATTGGATTCACGCAAACCTCCTAACGCGCGAGTTCATAGCTTCACAGATAGTGACACCTTACGTCGTACAAATGGGAAAAATCATGCAAGCACCACCTCTTGCACGACGTTCGCGGAAGGCGAGCGGCACAGGGCGAGCCTGAAAGCAATGCGGTAGGAGGCCAAGGGTACACTTGAGAAAGGCGCAGGCAGGAGGCATTCGGGGCGTCTCGTCCCTTTCCGTTGCGCCCTGTATGCACTTTACGGTATCGATGGTTTTCTGGGAGGTAGCACCATGACCGATTATCAGAGTCTGGGATACGACAAGATCTTCGTCACACTCGACGGAAGCGAGATGCAACAGAAGGTGCTCGACCGCGCCATCATCATGGCAGCAAACAACAACTCGGAGCTTTACATAGGTCACGTTATCGACTCGACGGCCCTGGAGACGGCAGGCACCTACCCCACCGAGCTCATCGACAACCTCAAGCAGGAGTTCCTGAACTCCATCGCGGAAGACATAAAGAAGGCAGAGGCCGAGGGTTCCATCAAGAAGATCGAGGTTGTGATCAAGGCCGGTCGCATTCGCGAGACCCTCAAGGACGAGATGATTGACGTGATCGAGCCCGACCTGATCATCTGCGGAGCCCGAGGACTGTCTTCCATCAAGTACGCATTGCTGGGTTCGATTTCGACCTTCCTGACCCGCAACGCAAAGTGCGACACCCTCGTAATCAAGTAAGGAACAAAGGGTCAAACCTAACCTGAGGGGGAGGCCCGCCACTTTGCCCCAGCGCTCAGACAGCTCGCTTCGCGCGTAGCGCGGCCGCTGCGAAACTGTGCCTGGAACAAGGTGCCGGGCCTCCTCTCGGTTCGTAATTTGACCCTTCGCAGGTCTTTTTAACGTGAGGGAAATTTGGGGCAGCCCACGGGCTGCCTGTCAGTCTTTATGTGTTTGATGGCCATTTCTTTCTGCCAAGCTTCCTGGACTTTTTACTTCCAGCTTTCCCAGACTTCGGGAACGTAGCCTACGGTCGCCTGTTTGCCGTTGCGGACTATGGGCTGCTTCAGAATCTCCTGGTTTTCCAGGAGCTTCTCGAACTTCTGGTCCTGGGACAGGTACTGCATCAGGGTCGCGGTGTCCTGGTCCTTTGCCTTTGGGTCCACTAGCTTGTCGATGCCGCCAACGGCGCTGATCACCGAGCGGAGCTCGCCCTTGCTCATGTCCTTCTCCTTGAGGTTCACGAACTGGAACTTTATGCGACGCTCCTTGAACCAGCGCTGTGCCTTCTTTGTATCAAAGCCCTTATTGGTACCGAATATCTGGATGTTCATGAGCTCCCTCGTCTCTATTCGTCGCGCAACAACATCGTAGTTTTCGCCCAAACCAGGCGCTTTGCAAGGGAAAGCCAGCTGCTGTCGACCTGGCTAGGGACTAAGCCGTCAGAAAGACCATGATCAGGATCAAGGCGAAGCCGATCAGGTCCGTGGGGGTAAAGACCGTGCCCATCAGAAGGACCGTAGAGATGGTGGCCATGACGGGCTCAGAGGTGCCCAGCATGGTGCCCCGGATGGAGCCGACCTTGTGGACGCCTGCCAGGTAGAGACCGTAGGCGCCAAAGGTGCCCAGGACCACCGAGAAGGCCACCAGGCCCCAACCCGTGGCATCCAGAGTAGGCATGTGTGCCCAAGGCTGGTAGTAGAGTGAGATGAGGACGCTCGAAATCAGAAAGGCCAGGCCATTGACCGTAAAGTTGCCCCAGCGAGTCATGGGCTTGAGGGGTTGGACGGCCAGGACGGCAGCGGCCGTGGCAGTCATCAGGCCCCAGAAGATGCCCAGGGGCGGCAGCTGCAGGGTGCCAAAGTCTCCTCCCGTCACGATGAGGAAGGTACCCAGGGTAGCTAGGACCAGGCCAACGAGTTCGCGCCTGTGGGGCCGACGGTGGTTGACCAGACAGACATAGACCATCACGATCAACACGTTGAGGCTCTGAAGGACCGTGGCAGTGGCGGAGTTGGTGGCGTGGATGGCTTGGATGTAGGCGACCTGCGAGAAGAGAATCGAGCCTATCGACACGGCAAAGATGCTCTTCATGGCCTCCTTGCTGTGCAGGACCTCGGAAATCTTTCCCGGAGTGCGGAGTCGCGCCATCAGAAGGAAAAGCCAGCATGCAAAGAGCTCCCTGACGCAGATAATCCAGAGCGGGTCCACCCCATAGTTCTTCATGAGCATGCTGGCCACCGTGCCGTTCATTCCCCAGAGGGTGCCTCCAGCCAGAGCCATGATGGTCCCCATGACCAGCTTCGAGTGACGAACGTTCCGAGCTGCCTCAAGCTCCCCAGCTCCCGTGACCTCGGTATCCTTCTCTTCCACGCCCATGTGACTCCAAAGAAAAAACTATTTGTAATGTAAACAAACAAATTGTTTGTTTACATGCAGATTACTCCTTTTTCGTGCCTGCATCGACCACATTTCAATATTGGGTACAGTTGACAGGACACCATATGGAATCTTAGCCGCATGGCATCGTGCAACCCGTGCGAGTATGCGGCGCCACAGCATATCCGAACACGGAGGAATCGCATGAGCAAAGACTCCCAGACCACCAGGTCAGCAAGCACGCCCTTTACCACGCCCGACCCCCAGCTGGCAGTGGGCACCCACCACGCCGGCTTCACCGTCACATCCGTCGAACGACTGCACGAGCTAGGCGGTATGGCCTACGTCCTGCGTCACGATGCCTCTGGGGCCCGCGCCCTCTGGATTGCCGTTCCCGACAACAACAAGTCCTTCTCCATCGCCTTCAAGACCCCACCAACCGACAGCACCGGCGTCTTCCACATCCTGGAGCACTCGGTGCTCTGCGGATCCGACCGCTTCCCCGTCAAGGAGCCCTTCGTCAACCTGCTCAAGACCTCCATGCAAACCTTCCTGAACGCCCTCACCTTCCCGGACAAGACCATGTATCCTGTGGCCTCCACCAACGTCCAAGACCTGGAGAACCTCATGGACGTCTACCTGGACGCCGTCCTCCATCCCGCCATCTATCATCGCAAGCGTATCTTTGAGCAGGAAGGCTGGCACCTGGAGGCTGACGAGGAGGGCAGGCTCTCCTACAACGGCGTGGTCTACAACGAGATGCAGGGAGCCCTCTCCAACCCCGACGACGTTCTTGTGGACAGCCTGTCAGCCCAGCTCTTCCCCGACACGGCATACGGATTCGAGTCGGGCGGCGATCCCAAGGTCATTCCCAGCCTGACCTACGAGAAGTTCCTGGACACCCACGCACGTCACTACAACCTGGCCAATTCCTACACCATCCTCTACGGCGACCTGGACATCGACCGCGAGCTAGCCTTCATCGACAAGCGCTTCCAGGGCGCCACGGACCGCGGCGCCGGTGCCCCCAATCCCCTGGTCCTGCAGACACCCGTGACCCCCACCCCAAAGACGGTCACCATGCCCACGACCCCCGACAACGCCGCCGTGGGCCTGGCCTATGTCCTGGGCACCGCCGCTGATCGCGAGCGCGTGCTGGCAACGAGCATCCTCCTGGACGCCCTTGCTGGCTCCAACGACGCCCCCCTCAAGCGAGTCATCCTGGACAGTGGCCTGGGCAACGACTTCTATGCGACCCTTATGGACTCGACCCTGCAGCCCACGATCGTCTTTGAGCTCAAGGGGGCAAAGCCCGGCGTGGCCCAGAAGTTCCGCGACCTGGTGGAGAAGACCTGCCACAACCTGGTGACCAGCGGCATCGAGCGTCAGCGTCTGGTGGCCTCGCTCTCGCAGGCCGAGTTCAACCTCCGTGAGGGCGACTGGGGCTCTTACGGCGACGGTGTGGCCCTGTCCATGATGTCCCTGGCAAGCTGGCTCTACGACGACGACCGTCCCGTGGACTACCTGCACTTCCAGAATGCCCTTGACCACATGAAGGACCAGCTGGACACGGGCTACTTCGAGCTCCTCCTGGACGAGCTCGTCTGCCGCAGCCAGCACAACGCCCTCGTCGACCTGGTCCCCACCGAGACAGTAGGGACGGAGCACTTTGTCTCAGAGACAGTAGGGACGGAGCATTCTGTCTCAGAGACAAAGGGGACGGAGCAGCCCGGCACCACGCCAGTAGCAGCGGGCTCTGTCCCTAATGTCTCTGAGACAAAAGACTCCGTCCCTAATGTCTCACTGGAGGAGGTGCGCGCCGAGGTCGAAGCCCTCCGCGCGGAGCAGGAGGCACCCGATGCCCCCGAGGACCTGGCCAAGCTCCCCCACCTCACCCGCGCCGACATCACCGACGCCCCCAACGAGACCCCGCTGGAGCAGGTGGAAGCGCCCCTACCCTGTCTCTACCACGACCTGCCCACGCACCGGATCGCCTACGTCTACCACTACTTTGACCTGCGTCGCCTGACCGCCGACGACCTTCCCTACCTGGGAATCCTCAGTGAGCTCCTTGGCTCTCTGAACACCAGCGAGCACACCGCCTCCGAGCTGGACATGCTCTTGGAGGAAAAGCTGGGCACCTTCAACGCCTACACCGTCACCTTCGGCAGGGATGACGACCCCCTCTACGCTGACCCAAAGTTCGTGGTCAGCGCCAGCGCCCTCTCCGAGAACATCGACGCCCTGGCAGCCCTCCCCTCCGAAGTCTGGGGCAAGACACTCTTTGATGACACGGACCGCATCTACGAGCTCCTAGTCCAGCGCAGGATCAACCAGCAGCAGAACTTCATCAACGCTGGCCACCAGGCAGCTCTCTCCCGCGTTGCCACCCACTACTCCAACGCCTCGGTCGTTCCCGACAGGATCGGCGGTGTGGACGCCTACCTCTGGCTGAGCGACCTCCTGGGCCACTGGGACGAGCGCAAGGATGCTCTGGCAGGGCGACTGGCAAGCCTGGCAAAGTCCATCTTTACCGCAGACGAGCTGACGACGAGCTTCACGGGCTCCCGCGAGGACCTGATTCGCTTCTGGGAGCTGGGCGGCAGTCTGGGCCTGACCAAGGCGGGAGACGAGGTCGCCCGTCACAGACTTGAGCTGGGCGTGCCCCAGCAGGGACGCGAGGCCTTCGTCATTCCCTCGTCCATCAGCTATGTGGCCGAAGGCGCACCCCGCGCAGCCCAGGACAAGACGAGCCTGGGCTCCTGGCAGGTCGCAGGCCGCATCCTCTCCCTGGACTACCTGTGGGACGAGGTCCGCGTGAAGGGCGGCGCCTACGGCGTGGGCTTCACCTACAGCACCACAGGCTCCAGGTCCTTCTGGTCCTTCCGCGATCCTTCCGTGGACGACACCCTCGACCGCTATGAGGGTGCTGCCAGCTGGCTGCGCGACTGGAAGCCCAGCGCAGACGAGCTCGACGGCTACGTGGTCTCCAGCGTGGCAGGCATCGACGCTCCCCTGAAGCCACGTCAGATAGCCCGCAAGCAGGACCTGGCCTTCTTCCGCGGTCGCCCCGCAAACTGGCAGCAAATCGTCCGCCAGCAGGTGCTAGACTTTGACGCCAGTGACCTTGTCGCCAAGGGAGCGGTCCTGTCGGACCTCCCCGAGACTGCCAGCGTCTGCGTCTTTGGTTCCAGGGAGGCCATCGCCTCGAGCAAGGCCCTGGAGGGTGTTGAGCCCATAGAGTTGGCCTAGGCGGCACGACCCGAAATGCGGCGCGTGCCCAAATGGTACGGGTCCATCAAATTCAGCGCAATCTATCGAGCGGGGACGTTGGGCTGACGTCCCCGCCATGCGCACGGTAAGGAGCATCTTGGCACACGACGGAAAACTAGGAGACCGCGTCGTCGGCTGGTACGGTCGCGTCGCGGCAGACAAGCTTGAGAAGAACCCCGGCTTCGTGAGCGGCTGGCTGGACTTTGGCTACAAGCTTATGACCGAGAAGTCCAAGCGCCTGCCTGACGGCAACCTCCACCCCTCCGGCCAGAAGGGCTATGCCCTCTTCATGCAGTCAGTGGTCGATGCCTATACCGATCCCGACGATTCCATCGTCACGAGCATCTTTCTGCCGACGCAGATCTTTCGCGCCCTGGGCGTGAAGCCCCTCACAGCCGAAGCCGCCGCCGCCTTCGTCAGCGGTGCCCAGGCAGAGGATGCCTTTCTGGCGAACGCCGAGGGCGCGGGCTTCCCGGAAACCTACTGCAGCTATCACAGGGCCCTCCTGGGCCTGGTCAACTCGGGTGTCTTTGCCCCACGAAAGATGGTTGCCTCCTGCTCAGTGGCCTGCGATGCCAACAACCTGACCTTCCGAGAGCTCCAGCGTCGCTGGGACTGCGAGCGCGCCTACATCGACGTCCCCTATGACACCAGCGACGACAGCGTGCACTACGTCGCCGACCAGCTCCGACGCATGGTCCCCGTGGCCGAGAGCGCCTACGGCAGAAGGCTCGACCACGACAAGCTCCGCCAGCTCGTAGCCACCTCGCTCAAGACCGAGCAGACCCTTCTGCGCACCATTCACGCCAGACGCGGCCACTACCTGGCAAACACGATGACCCTGGACATGATGGAGATGCTGGACTTCCAGCTCTCCCTGGGTCTCCCCCAGACGGACGCCCTAGCCGAACAGATGCTGCGCGACTTCACCTCGGCCGATGCCTACCAGGGGGTCAACCTGGTCTGGGCCCACGTCTCGCCCTACTTCCTGGGTTCCCTAGGCGCCATGATCGACCATTCCCTCACCTCGCAGATCGTGGCCTCGGACATGATGTTCCACCAGGCCCTGCCCGAGGAGGGCAAGGCCTTCGGCGCCGACGAGCCCTTCGAGGCGATGGCCGAAAGCATGGTGAAGAGCTGCTATAACGGGCCGGCCTCTCGCCGCGCCCACACCCTGCGCCGTCTGGCCGAGGAAACGGCCGCCGACGGCGTGGTGGTCTTCTGCCATTGGGGCTGCAAGGAGACAGCCGGGGCCGCCCAGTACTTCAAGCGCACCCTGGAGGAGGCGGGCTTCCCCACCCTGGTCCTGGACGGAGACGGCTGCGACCGTGCCAACTGCATGGAGGGCCAGCTGTCCACGCGCTTCTCGGCCTTCATCGAGATGCTGCGGGCCAGAAGGTAATATCGGCAGTCGGATGTGACATTCACCCCAGGGGTACCTGTCACGTTTCGTCACGCCCTACGGGAGGACACATGATTGATTCAGACCACACGGTCTATTACGCGTGCAAATACACTCCGCTCGAGCTTTTGGCCGGATTCGGCGCCAACGCTCGTCTGGCCGAAACCGACGCCGCCGGCTTCGACGAGGCTGACCGTCTTGCCCACCCAAACCTCTGCGGTTACGGCAAGGGTCTCATCCAGCGTCTCTTGGCAGATGACGTGCACGAGGCAGTGTTGGTAACCTGCTGCGACGTGATCAAGCGCGCCTACGACGTACTGCTCGAGAGGGGTCAGATGGACTTCCTCTACCTGCTGGACCTGCCACATGGTCGCGGCCCTGCAGAGCGCAGGATCTTCCGTGCCCGCCTGGCAGACCTCGCGAAGAAATACGCCGCCTATAGCGGCAGGACCTTCGATCCCGGTCGCGCCCTGGCCGCCTTCGTCCCGCCCGTCCCCCGCACCGATGACCGCGTGACCCTCCTGGGTGCCCACGCCACGGGAGCCCTCCTGGACGCCGTGGGCAAGGGCGTTGGGTACCCCGTGCAGAACCGCACCTGCTCCGAGCGCCACGTCCTGGCCTCTCCGCCAGCGAACCTGGCCCGCATGGCCCCCTCGGGGGACTGCGAGGCCTGTGACGTAGCTCAGGCAGGGGCTGGAACGGACCCCGCGACAGCATCGCTGGACGCCTTCCTCGACTGGTACGCCGACGCCCTCCTGGACCAGACCCCCTGCATGCGAATGGACGACGTCGCCGCACGTCAGGACCTCTTTGGCGCACAGGGCCAGCGAGGAGTCATCTACCACACCATGAAGTTCTGCGACTACTACGGCTTCGAGTATGCCGTCGCCAACGAAGAGAAGGGCACCCCCATGGTAAAGATCGAGACCGACGGCACCTCCCAGAGCGCAGGACAGCTTCGCACCCGCCTCGAGGCCTTTGGCGAGACCCTGCGAGGGGCCGAAGCCGCCCAGGACCTGGCGACGTCACGCCCCGCCAGTGCAAAGGGTACCTTCGTGATGGGCGTGGACTCTGGCTCCACCTCCACTGACGCCGTAATCGTGAACGACAAGGGAGAGGTGATCTCCTCGGTCATCGTACCCACGGGTGCAAAGGCCACGCAGAGTGCCCAACGAGCAAAGCAGGAGGCCCTCCAAAAGGCAGGCCTCTCCGAAGAGGACATGGCCCTCAAGGTCGCCACCGGCTACGGCCGTGACAACATCCCCCAGATGGACACTGCCATCACCGAGATCACCTGCCACGCCCGCGGCGCCCACCACCTGGCACCTCAGGCCCGCACCATCATCGATATCGGCGGCCAGGACTCCAAGGTCATCCACCTGGACCAGGACGGCGGCGTGACGAACTTCGTGATGAACGACAAGTGCGCCGCCGGTACGGGACGCTTCATGGAGATGATGGCCCGCACCCTGGAGATGCCCCTGGATGAGTTCTGCGAGACCGGCCTGCATTGGAAGAAGGACGTCCGCATCTCCAGCATGTGCACGGTCTTTGCCGAAAGCGAGGTCGTAAGCCTGGTGGCCGAGGACACGCCGACCCCCGACATCATCCATGGTCTTTGCGAGTCCGTGGCACGAAAGACCGCGACCCTGGCAAAGCGAGTGGACGGCGAGGCCCCCTACCTGATGACTGGCGGCGTGGCCAACAATCTGGGCGTCGTGAAGGCCCTGGAGGACGTCCTGGGAGCTCCCGTGCAAACCCACGAGGAGTCCCAGCTCTGTGGTGCCATCGGAGCCGCCCTCCTGGGCCTGGAGAGCCTGCGGTAAGGATGTGACAATAGCGCCAGGCGCTATTGTCACATTTTGGGACAGAGGCGCCTGGCGCTAATGTCACACGCAGTAACAGAAAATTCCACCCCAATCTGCAAACGCGCAGCAACTGGAAGGCAAAAGGTGCTGTAATAGAGACGCATGTGGGTGCGAGCGCAAGAGCCCTCGACACCCAGACACAGCACTCTGGATGCAGGTAGACGAAAGGAGCCCAAATGGCTGAGAACGACGGACTTATGCACCTGGTGATCGTGCGCCACGGCGAGAGCGAGTGGAACCTCAAGAACCTCTTTACTGGTTGGACCGACGTTGACCTTACCGACACGGGCCGCGCCGAGGCAGCCGCTGGCGGCAAGGCACTGAAGGAGCAGGGCTACGACTTCGACGTCTGCTACACCTCCCTGCTCAAGCGTGCCATCCACACCCTGAACATCATCCTCGACCAGCTTGACCGCAACTGGCTCCCCGTCCACAAGACCTGGTGCCTCAACGAGCGCCACTACGGCGCCCTCCAGGGCAAGAACAAGGCCGAGGCTGCCGAGAAGTTCGGCGACGAGCAGGTCCTGATCTGGCGTCGCTCCTTCGACGTCCAGCCCCCCGCACTGGAGCCCGGCGACGAGCGCGACCCCCACATCCAGGACCAGTTCCGTGACGTGCCCCAGGAGGACCTCCCCTACACCGAGTGCCTCAAGGACACCATCGCCCGCGCATGGCCTTACTTCGAGCAGGAGATCAAGCCCCAGCTCGAGGCTGGCAAGCGTGTCCTGATCGCTGCCCACGGCAACTCCCTGCGCGCCCTCGTGATGCAGTTCGAGCACCTCACCCCCGATGAGATCCTGAAGGTCAACATCCCCACCGGCGTCCCCTGCGCCTACACCTTCGACAAGGACTGGAACGTCGTGGACAAGCACTACATTGGCGACCCCGAGACCATCGCAAAGAAGATCGAGGCTGTTGCCAACCAGGGCAAGGCAAAGAAGTAAATCCCCCGCGTCTCTGACACGGAAAGCTAGAGGGGCGTCGTGGCCACGGCTACGGCGCCCCTCTTTGTGTGACAATGTGTTTGTGTGACAAATTCCCCTTGGGTATCTGTCACACAAACACTTGATTGTCAGCAAAGAAGGAATCGCATGACCGCAGAAATCACCATCAGCGAGGAGGACCTCGCCAGCAGCCAGGAGCTCCTCGAATTCATTCGCAAGAGTCCCTCCATGTTCCACACCATAGCGACGGAACGTGCCTACCTGGACGGGGCAGGATTCACCTACCTACCCGAGGGCTCCGCCTGGCAGGTCAAACCGGGCGGAAGCTACTACACGACGCGCAACGGTTCCAGCCTCATCGCCTGGACGGTCGGTGCTGATGCCCTTGCCGACCCAGCCCACATCCACTTCCAGATGGCGGCAGCCCACTCGGACTCCCCCACCTACAAGGTAAAGAACGTCCCCGAGCTTACCGGTCCCGCAGACTACCTGCGCCTGGACGTGGAGGCCTATGGCGGCATGATTGACTCCTCGTGGTTTGACCGTCCCCTCGGCATAGCCGGCCGTGTGCTCGTACGCGAGGACGGCAAAGACGAACGTACCCACATCAGCTCTCGGCTCTTCGCCCCCGACCGTGACCTCCTTCTCATCCCCAATGTCGCAATCCACTTCAACCGAAAGATCAACGACGGCTACAGCTACAACCGACAGGTTGACCTCTGCCCCCTCTTTTCCGCGGGAAGGCTGCAGAAGGGTGCCTTCGATGCCCTGGTGGCATCAGAGCTGGGCGTCGAGGCTGACCGGATTCTGGGCAAGGACCTCTTCCTCGTGAACCGTCAGCAAGGTCTGATCTGGGGAGCTGGGCAGGAGTTCGTCTCTACGCCAAAGCTCGATGACCTTCAATGTGCTTTTGTCGGTCTAAAGGCGCTTCTTGTATCATCGAACAAGAATGCCGTTAACATTTATTGTTGTTTCGGCAATGAAGAGGTTGGCTCGAACACGAAGCAGGGCGCCCTCTCGACCTTCCTGCATGATACGCTGCTTCGCTTGAGCCTTTCCCTGGGAATGGATGAGGCCACCTATCTGCAGGCACTCAGCCGCTCCTTCATGGTCTCCTGCGACAACGCCCACGCGGTCCACCCCAACCATCCCGAAAGGACCGACGACGTCAACTGCACCTACCTGAACCGGGGCGTCGTGATCAAAGAGGCGGCAAACCAAAAGTACACGACGGACGCCTTCGGCCGGGCCATATTCTCCGCAATTTGCGAGGGGGCTGGCGTACCCACCCAGTCCTTTGCCAACAGGAGCGATTCCGCAGGCGGATCAACCCTGGGCAATCTCTCGAACATGCAGGTCAGCGTCCATGCCCTGGACATCGGACTGCCACAGTTGGCCATGCACTCCGCCTTTGAGACCGCAGGTACCAAGGACACCCTGTACGGAATTCGAGCGCTGCGCGCCTTCTATGACAGCAATCTGGAAATCGATGGCGCAGACGGCTTCTGCATTCAGGGTCTTTCGTCCTGACATGTCACGCACAAAAAAGCCGCATCACATGAGACGTGGTGCGGCTTCGCTAGTACTGCGTAGGGATGCTGTTGTCACTCAAAGTCGGAAAGGAGACGCAGCCTAGCACCACTATGCTATAACTGTTATTTCAACAAAAGCAAGCCAAAGCAGTGAAATACAAGGGTAGACAGCGATTTTGTAACATAGTCTACAAAACTAGGCTACAGGCGCTTCAGACTCTCGGATTATCCCTCTGCAAGCATGTGGAATGTCCTGCGCATCCTCCCCTGGCAGGAAAAGGAGCTAACCGCCAGCCAAGAGCTCCGCCAATCCATCCGGGCAAGACGCTACCGTGAAATCCTGCCCGTAGGTATCGCCTGGATCGTAGGAAACATCGTCGTAGGCCTGGTCCTCTCCCATCTTGGCTGGCTCACCGAGCAGACCCTGATCCTCTGGGTCGTCTTCTACTATCTCTTTGACATGATTTGCATGGTTCTCTGGTGTCCCCTACAACTTGCCTTCATGCACAATCGCTGCTGCACGAACTACCGTGACCGGTTCTGTTACCTGCGTGGGAAACTCCTACCTCTTTCAGCCACGGAACTCCTGGAGCACAGGTTTCACAAACACAAGCTCTCCCGCTAGGCCACATCCCATGCCCACCGGCCTCTAAGGGGAGGCCTGCCGCCAGTCATTTTCACCCGACAGTCATACCGGCGGAAAGCCTCTTTGCAGGAACGAGACCAAACGGCCACCAGCAGGCAGCTCTCTCCTACCAGCCGAGGACACGGGCTCGGGCTCCTTCGACATCAAGGACACCCTCGGCGAAGCCCTTGCGAACCAGTTCGGGGGGTAGGTACTCGTCGTACTTGTCAAAGACGGGAAGCTCCTTGGGATAGAGCAAGCCCATGGGGTCGATTTCCTGGGAGAAGACCGTGGCGAGCGCGTCCAGAAAGTCCTCCCTATCAGCTGACATGCGGAACTGGATGAAGTAGGGTCGACTCACGTCCACGCCCTTTATGCCGAGCTCGGCTGGCATGCGGAGCTTTATCACGCGCTCCAGGGCCAGGAAGGCGTAGGTACCCAGCCAGGGAAAGAGGGCCCAGGTGTCTCCGCCCAGGTTGATCAGGGACATGGGGACGGAGCCATCAACGTCGGGACTGGCATCCTGGCCGTCTTCCATAGCCCGAAGCGCACCTCCCCCTGGCGTCACCGCGCCCATGCCCGCCCCAGGCCCGGCGATACCCGCGGCAATGGTCTGTTTTCTTGCGGCAGCCAGGCGAGCCCGGGCATTGTCTCCCAGGTAGGGATAGTCCTTGTGCTCCCCCAGAACCCGAAGCATCCGCTCCAGGATATGGGTGTGGATGTCACCCGGGCACTCGCCGAAGTAGGCGGGGACCTTTCCCTTGACCTGGGTCACGTAGACCAGGTGCTTGCGATGGTCGATCTCCTCAACGATCCAGACATGGCCCGCAATAGCCAGCTTCTCCCCTGGCGGAGGAGGCTGCACCACGGTACCCAACTCCTGACTGTCAGCGCGAACGGTGTACTCCTCGCTCTCGACGAAGACTCCGTAGAAGCGGAAGTTGTTGACCACTCGCTCGCCAGCCAGGCCAACGATGAGGCTACCCGTCTCGGTCTGCTCAATCTGATCGGTCTCCAGAAGGTGATGAAGAAGGACCCGGTAGTCATCCTGACTCACGTGGCCGAAGGGCGGCAGAGTGAGGACCCGACCCGCCAGTTCTGCGGGGGTCAGGTCGCCTCCCGAGGCCAGGGTCGCGAGGGTCTGATGGTAGAGGAGGCTGTAGTGACGGCGCCCCTCGCGCGGAGGCTCCACCCAGCGCTCCTCCAGGTAGAGCTGGACCAGGGCGATACCCTGGAGAAGCTTCCAGGGAATGCGCTCGGGAAGGAGCGAGCGCGGTTCGGGTTGGTCCTCCCTCATCACGAACCACATCTCGGGCGGCTGCCCGCGCCTGCCAGTGCGCCCCATCCTCTGGAGGAAGGCCGAGACCGTGAAGGGCGCATCCATCTGGAAGGCCCGCTCCAGACGGCCGATATCGATGCCTAGCTCCAGGGTGGCCGTGGTACAGGTGGTGAGGTTGGCATCTTCGTCTCGCATGAGCTCCTCAGCCGATTCACGCAGGCTGGAGGAGAGGTTTCCGTGGTGGATGAGGAAACGGTCAGGCTCGCCGTTTCTCTCGCAATAGGAGCGCAGGGTAGAGCAGACCTCTTCGCATTCCTCGCGAGAGTTGGAGAAGATCAGGCACTTCCGCCCCCGGGTGTGCTCAAAGATATAGGCCAAGCCAGGATCGGCCTCCTTGGGCGCCACGTCGGTGGCATCCTGGGCCTCTCCCTGGGGGGCTGTGGGCATAATCGCAGCCGGCTGGGATGCAAGTGCAGTCGAACCTGCCTGAGCACCGCCAACGTCAGGTGCATCGTCTCCCTCCCCATCCACACGCTCGACTATGGCATCAACGGGTATCGACCCATCGGCAGAGGCCCTGCGAAGCTCGCTCGACGTGGCACGGTCTGCCGCCTGAGGACCAGAGGTGTAGAAGTGCTCCATGGAGAGACGCCAGGTGGCACCGTGGTCGTCTACCTGGGGAATCACCGTATCCCTACCCGAGCCTGCACCCAAAATCCGAGCCGTGGCCAGGGGGTCCCCGATGGTAGCGGAAAGCCCGACCCGGCGCGGGTTCACACCAGCCAGCCTGGACAGGCGCTCGATCAGACAGAGGGTCTGGGCTCCACGGTCGCCACGCAGGAGTGAGTGAACCTCATCAACCACGACGAAGCGAAGGTCGCCAAAGAGCTTGGGTATGGCGGCGTGACGGTGGAGGAGCATGGCCTCCAGGGATTCGGGCGTAATCTGCAAGATGCCCGAGGGATGCTTCATCAGACGCGCCTTGTGCGAGGCCGAAACGTCGCCATGCCAGTGCCAGACCTTTATGTCCCCCTGCTCGCAGAGGTCGGTAAGCCGATAGAACTGATCGTTGATCAGGGCCTTGAGGGGTCCGACGTAAATGCAGCCCACCGTGGCTGGCGGGTCCTCCCAAAGCTCCGTGAGTATGGGAAAGAAAGCTGCCTCGGTCTTTCCCGATGCGGTAGACGAGGTAAGGAGAACGTTGGCGTCGGTGTTAAAGATGGCATCGGCTGCGGCAACTTGGATACCACGAAGTGACTCCCAGTCATGCTCGTAGACGAAGTCCTGCACAAAGGGGGCAAATCGATCGAAGACTCCCATTCGACGCTCCTACAGCTTGAACTCGGCGTAGCCAGCAGGGTCGGCGCCAGTCGTCGACGCACCGCCTATCGAGGAGACCCGGGCCATGGCGGGAGCTCCCTCCGCTGACCCCGCCGCACCAGAGCCGCCATCCGAATCCGAGCCTAAGCCGCCAAAGTCGCCCGACCCCAGGAGGCTGCTCACCGTCTGGCTGGGATCCTGGAGCATCACGTCCAGCATCTCGATGAAGTCACGAATGATCTCGCGCGGAGTCACGTGGGTGTCTGCGCCCACGCGGGAGAGCTCCACTTCCAGGAAGTGGGCCAGGTCATCCTCGGTCACCCTTCGCTCATAGCCAAAGAGACCAGCGTGGATGTTTGCCAGCTTCTCCACCAGGACGAGGAGCTCCTCGGGAGTGAGGGGCGTCAGGCGAATGACGGGGGCCATCAGGTCCACATGTCCCTCGCGGCCGAAGCGACCCTGGGTCAGGCGGCTCCTCAAGGCCTCGTAGGAGTAGAGGCCACGCCTGCGGTCCTCCACGCACTGGGGCGTGCCGCTCATGATGATGCCCAGGTACTGAGCCTTTCCCTGGAGGGTGTCGTTGTACATGGTCAGGATCTTCTCGTAGTTGTACTGGCGACTGATGGCGTTGGGAATCTTGTAGAGGTTCACCAGCTCGTCCACCAGGACGACCAAGCCCTGGTAGCCAGCCCCACGAAGGAATCGGGCAAAGAGCTTTATGTAGTCGTACCAGTCCTCGTCGCCAATGATCACGTTGACTCCCAGCTCCTGACGGGCCTCGGACTTCGTCCGGTACTCGCCGCGGAACCACTTAAGCACCGAGGCCTTGGTATCGTCGTCTGCCTCCAGATGGGCGTGGAAGTAGGTCGAGAGGATCTTTGCGAAATCGAAGCCATGGACCATCTCCTGAAGGTCAGCTATGACCGCATAGATGCGGCGCTCGACCTCGTCGGCAAAGCGGGGGTCGTCAGGCAGGACGCCCGCCGCGGCCACCTGGGCCTGGACGCCAGAAATCCACCGGTCCAGAATCAGGGTGAGGGCACCGCCCTCTGGCCTGGTCTTTGTGGCCAGATTGCCTATAAGCTCCCGGTAGGTAGCCAGGCCCTGCCCCTTTGACCCCTGGAGACGGCGCTCGGGAGACAGGTCGGCGTCAGCCACCACAAAGCCCTTGCCCATGGCGTGGTTGCGGATGGTCTGAAGGAGGAAGCTCTTTCCCGAGCCGTAGCGACCGACCACGAAGCGGAAGGAGGCTCCTCCGTCAGCGACGATGTCCAAGTCGCGAAGGAGGGCGTTGATCTCTGGCTCGCGACCGACCGTGATGTAGGGCAGGCCGATGCGGGGAACGACGCCTCCCTTGAGCGAGTTGATGATCACCGTGGCGATGCGCTTCGGTACACGAGTCCTCTGACGCGTGGTAGGGGCCGCTGATGCGGATGAGGTTCTTTGGGTGTTAGGGGCGTCGCTCACGACAAGACCTCCCGTACGTCTTCTATGTAGTCCTCTATCAGCTCGGGCGTGTCCGTCGCATAGTCAATGACGGTATCGCCCACGAGGTCAAGGAGCTTCTCGTTTATTGTATCCACCACCAGCGACAGCATCATGTCGGCAGCACGCGCCGCAGACTCCGCGTCTGCGGGCCTTTCGTCCAGAAGGTCCCGAAGAACTGACGCTTCCAGTGGAGAGAGGCCCACGGACTCGGACCCCGAAGGTAAGCCATCAGTCGGTACAACAGCCTGCATTTCGGCAGCTAGGGATAGCTGTTCCGATGAGCTTCGCCCATCGGGAGAGGCATCGGACGGCAGCTCGCCCTCGTCATCGCCGGACTGGTCGCAAGGCCTCGAGGGATTGGGGTCCGTGGTGTGCCCTGCCTGACGGGACGCCGCCTCAGCAGGTACCGCCTCGGCCAGGACGGGCAGATCGGGTTCGGACACGACTGGCACTTCCTCGCGCTCCTCGTCCACCAGCAGGGCCTCCTGTGTGCGTCCCGCGGCCTCGCGGATGCCGCGGAGCTTGGTCCTGTCTATGTGAACCTGGGCGGCCTCATGGGCAGCCCTTTGGTCCAGATAGCCCTGAACCTCCTCCTCGATGATCTTTGCCAGATACTTTGGGGTCTTGGCCTCCTTGAGCGGGGGAAGGTCGTCCACATGGGTGCGAAAGATGCGGTCGACCGCCTTGAGAATCTGGCCCAGCTCCTTGCTGGGCGCATGTGCCTCGCAGACCCTTTGCACTCGCCAGCGACCATCGGTGCAGGTGTAGACCTCGCCCGTGGGGAGCTTGACCCGCGCGTCCGCATGAGGGCTGGCTTCCCAAAAGACCGCTGCAGAATACATGAGGTAGCTGACTGAGACCTCTGGCCCAAAGAGCCCATCGACAAAACCCACCTTGCGCCGCCTCCGGCAGTGGTCGACCATCCGTGCAAAGACCTGGGGAATGATGGCCGTGAGCTCCTGTGGGTGGACCTTCATGGCCTTGGACTTTGACAGGTGGTAGCGCGACGCCGCATCCAGCGCTCGCACGAGTTCCTCGGAGTTGGGGATGCTGGGAGCCTCCCGCCAGCGGGTGCCAGCCGGCTGGTTGAGCAGATGGCCCTCCGCCCTGCGCAGAATGGCCACCGCTCCAAGGAAGGGAGCTCGCTCGCCCAGGCTGACGCTGTCCGCAGGCAGGTCGGCAGGGTCGATGCCGTGATACACCACATAGTCGCGCATCCAACGCGGCAGGTAGCGCGACAGGGACTCGAAGCCTGGAAGGTCATGATAGGCCTTGTACATGCGGTTAAGCTCCCGCAGACCAGCAGGACCAGGCTCAACCCCCACGCCGCAGAGGACCTCGTAGGCATGAACAAAGAGGAATGAGGCCGGGCACAGCGGTGTCTGCCCCTGACGAAAGAGGGTCCGCCAGGTGAAGTAGCCCCTGAGGACGCGATTGCTCATATCCTGGTAGGTAGGGTAGTAGCTGGTGAAACGTCCCTTGTAGGGAAGGTCATCCGTATAGTCGGCCATAAGGAGGGCCTGCTCAAAGAAGAGCTTTGAGCCACCATAACTCCAGCCCTGGTCTGAGGAGCCATGCGCCATGGCCCGCATATGGGTGATGGGCTCGGGCACTGGAGGTTCGGACTCTGGCGGGGGTACGGGTACAAAGGACGGATCCCAGGGTTCCGGATCATCCCCAAAGGGATCGAAATCCCCCCTCATGAGACGCTGGCTGGCGAGGAAGGAGGCTCGCTTGAAGGCCTCGCGAGATGCCCTTGATGGCTGGGGCCGCGATGCCTGTCTCACGGGCTTTTCCTCTGGTCTGACGGGCCGATTGGATCGACTGTATCGTGCCTGACGGGGAGGGACCCTCTCTTCCTCGTAGGAGGAAGTCCGATAGGCGCGACCCTCCCGGCCAGCCAGGCCCTCCCGCGACGAGTGGAAGGCACGACCTTCGTCGGTGGATTTGGGGACCTCATGGCCGCTCATGCTGTCTGCCAGCTGGCGCCCGGTCTGCAAGAGAGAGCCCAAATCACGGTCTCTCTCGCCCGCCCCATGTCCGTGCGAGCGCGCCGCACGGCTCGCTGCCTCGCGCCTCAGCCCTTCGATGATGTCGTCTGCCCTGGACACGCTCGCCTCCTTTCGTACACCTGTTCCTATAGTATACGATAGGTGCAAGCGGCGTGCGTGAAAGACCGCAAGTTCTTGAACCACATCAAGCTAGCGAAAACGAGACTCAGAATTTATGGGTACAAGGTAGACAAAATCAACGCGTCAAAGGAGGGCATATGAGCAGGGTCGAGGGCGTGGGCGTGGCATTCAGCGGCGGGGGTTTCCGGTCCTTCTCGGAGCTGGCTGCCGTGGAGGACATGGTCCGCAACGAGATTCACATCGGTGCCGTGGCTGGCACCTCGATGGGCGCCTTGGTAGCAGCCCTCGTGGCGGGAGGCCTGAGCCCCCAGCAGATTGAGGCCCTCCTGATCCAGATGGATGAGAAGATCGTGGCCGAGGGAGTCCTGAACCACATGGGCCTCAAGGTCCTCAACGTCGTTGCAGGCAACAACGGCCTCATCAACTCGGACATCCTGTATGGCTTTGCCAGAGACGTCCTGGACCAGGCGGGCATCCATTCCTTCAACGACTTCAAGATGCCCGTGGCCCTTCCCGCGGTGGATATCCTCTCAGGCGACCTCTGCGTCTTTACCAACGACGAGGAGCTCTTTGGCGACCCCAACGGCAACTGGGTCTGTCTCTCGGACGACCTGGACGTTGCCCGCTGCATCACGGCGTCGGCCTCCTATCCCCTGGCCATCAGCTCGACCAAGTATCGTGACCGCATCTTTATGGACGGCGGTTGCAGGATGAACCTGCCCACGCCCCTCTTTGACCGCAGAAGCGTGGACGCCGTGGTGGGTGTCGGCTTGCGTCGCCACATGCCCGTGCAAGAGGACCTTTCTCCCCTGGGCATCGCAAAGCGCACCATGACCTGCGGCGCCAACCAGCTGGACAAGATCTACTCAAACATGGCGGACGTCTACATAAACCTGCCCGTCTCGGGCGACGACGCATTCCAGGCGGGCACTGGCCAGCAGGTGATTGAGGAAGGTCGCCTCTACCTGCAGGAACATCCCGTGGACTGGACGGCAGCGCGACCCACTGGCTGGGACGCCGTCCGCCGGGCAGCCACGGACCTCTTCTCGCGTCTGGCCAGACCGCAGCAGTAGCCCCGATATATGGAAGCCCCGGAGGATTTCGCCGAAATGGGACGATTTCCACTGGGGTTCTTTCGCAGGACAGGCTGTCTAGCACTCGTCGTAGTGGATGGGGCCGTTCTCGTGGGTGTAGCGCCAGGTCTCGGGACCCGTCTGCTCCACCTCGAGATTGGCCTTGTAGTTCTGGCAGGGGTCGGGGTGGTCCTTCCAGATGGCGTAGAGCTGGGGCAGGAACTGAGGCCAGCGCGATGCCTCGTACTCCGAGTGGTCCGTGGAGCTGGGGGCCACGGGTACGGCATCGGGATTTTCCGCCAGCATTTCCTTCACAAAGTGGGGCGGCTCGTGGAGGTCCTCATCTGCAGCGGCGACTGCTGCCGTCACGTGGTTGAGCCCGCCCTCGGCGTCCTCCCACATGTGGACGGTCATGTCCACGAACTCTCCCAGGTCGTTGAAGGTGCCTTCCACCAGGACGTGCTTGAGCGCATAGGTGAAGGGAAAGAAGTCCAGGGTCAGGCGGTTAATCTCGATGCCGTTTCCGCCAAAGACGGCGGCACCCTCCCCCACCGACTCGCTGATTAGAAAGGCCGAACCGCCAAAGCCAGCCATCCAGGGCTCGGACAGCCAGGAGAAGCGCTTGTGAGAACCGGGCGCCCAGAGGTAGTAGCACTTTTCCATGTTGCCCCAGAACCAGTCCATCATCTCGGCCGTCACGCCAGGCAGGAAGTGCTGGGACCGCTGGTTGATGTGCCAGTTCCTCCCCTGCGCCATCTGGTTGAGCTCAAGCTCGGGATAGGGAGGATTGGGCTCGTCCAGGGGAGCATAGGGAAGCGTCGGCACGTGGATGTTGTCTTTGAAGGGCAGGTAAGTCTGTCCCGCATTGGCCCCCACCAGGGGCGTGTCGGTGAAGTTACTCATGTACGTCTCCCTCTCCCGCTTGTCGTAACCCCTACATCTTAGTCCACTACTCTCGGACAAAGAAAAAGGCCAACATCGGCTCGTGGGTAGATGAGTGGCGGAAGTGTGAATTTAGATTGTGTACAACTTAGTTGTTTACTTCTAACTTTTGGTGCGCCATAATCATAGGCAGTTCGATAGGCCACAGAAACCAGCTGAAAGGGGTCTCTCATGAGCTACTACGACTACACCGTTACCGAGCGTGATGGCTCCACCACCAGCCTCGACAAGTACAAGGGCAAGGTACTTCTCATCGTCAATACCGCCACTGGCTGCGGCTTCACCCCCCAGTACGACGACCTCGAGAAGATCTACGCCGACTTCAAGGACCGTGGCTTCGAGGTCCTGGACTTCCCCTGCAACCAGTTTGCCGACCAGGCACCCGAGTCCGACGAGGAGATCCACCAGTTCTGCACCATGAAGTTTGGCACCGAGTTTCCCCAGTTCAAGAAGGTCGAGGTCAACGGGGAGAGCGCCGACCCCCTCTTTGCCGACCTGGCAACCGAGCGGCCCTTCCAGGGCTTCGGCAAGGGGCTGAAGGCCAAGGCCCTGCAGAAGTTCGCCCAGGCCAATAACAAGAAGTTCGGCGACAAGGCCTACATCATGTGGAACTTCACCAAGTTCCTGGTGGACCGTCAGGGCCAGCTGGTAGCCCGCTTCGAGCCCACCGTCGACATGGCCGAGGTCCGCAGGGCAGTAGAGGCCCAGCTCTAAAGAGTTGCCAATGCGCCGTGAGACATTATGAGACATTAGGGACGGAGCCTTTTGTCTCTGAGACATTAGGGACGGAACAGCAGGCATGATGCGACCGATACGGATATCGCGGGAGAGGTGGTTGCAAAGGGACACTCCTGCGCCTTGGTGTCCCACGCCCTGTCCACCTCCGTCCCTTTTGTCTCTGAGACAAAGTGCTCCGTCCCCATTGTCTCTGAGACAGTTTGCTCCGTCTCTAGTGTCTCGTTACGATTTGCCTCTCATGGCCCCAGAGGCACCATTCGCCCAGGTCCTGGGTTCGCTTCCCACAATGTGGAATCGGTTTCATATACCATGAAGCCAACTAGACGGCCGTCTCGAGGCGCGCCGGAGGGCGCGCGTGAGGAGTGACGATGAGCAACGACACCTGGCGTCCCAAGCTTCACCTTTCCCCGCTCAATGGTTCCATCAGCGACCCCAACGGGCTCTGCCAGTTCCGCGGGACCTACCACTTCTTCTGCCAGAACGCGCCCGAGTATCCCGGCAACTTCGACAGCCCTCACGGCTGGGGCCACTACGCCAGCCGCGACCTCGTCAACTGGGTCTTCCTGGGCTGCCAGGTCATGCCCGACGCCCCCTCCGACCGAGACGGCTCCTATTCGGGCGGCGCCTACGTCCGTGAGGACGGCGAGGAGGTCTGGTTCTACTACACGGGCAACGTCCGCGAGCCCGAGGGCGACGGGACCTTCGCCGGCCGTCTGGCCAACCAGACCCGTATGAAGTCCTACAACGGAACCAACCTGGGTCCCAAGGAGGTGGTCCTGGACAACTCCGGCTACCCCGCCTACTGCTCCTGCCACGTCCGCGACCCCAAGGTCTGGCGCCAGGACGGCGCCCTTCACATGATGCTGGGAGCCCGCACCAGGACGGACTCGCGCGGGTCCATCCTTATGTACGACTCCCCCGACGGCCAGTTCTGGACCCTCTCGGGCTCCGTCACCAACCAGGGCGAGCCCTTTGGCTACATGTGGGAGTGCCCCGACCGGATCGTCCTGGACGGCCGGGAGTTCCTGGGTTGCTGCCCCCAGGGCACCGACAACTACGACTACAAGTGCCAGAACGTCCACTCCGCCGGCTACTTCCCCGTGGAGGGCACCATCCTGGACCTCATGGGAGCCGACCAGGACCTCATGGGAGCCGATGCCCCGCACGCCACGGACCAGGCCGCCATCAGCGCCCAGGGCTTCGTGGAGTGGGACCACGGCTTTGACTTCTATGCCTGCCAGACCCTGGTGGACGAGCTGGGTCGGACCCTCCTGGTGGGCTGGATGAGCCTCCCCCACGACAAGAACGACGTCCGTCCCTACGACAACCCCACTCGGACCTGGCGCGGCGCCCTCACCGTTCCTCGCCAGCTGAGCCTTGACCCCCAGACCGGTCGGATCCGCCAGTGGCCCGTGGCCGAGGTCGACGCCCTGCGCCGGGCCCGGACGGCCTTCGCGGGCGAGGGCGGCAGACGCACCGTCACCCTGGACCCCAAGGTTGCCGACCTTCTTCTCGAAGGCCTGGAGGGGTCGGGCACCCTGCGCTTCGGCGACTTCCTGGACCTTTGCATCGCCGACGGGGTAGCAACCCTGGAGTTCACGGATGACACCGTGGGCCAGGGCCGGAAGGTCCGTCGGACCCTCTGCGGCGACGTCCACGACATCCGGGTCCTGGTGGACACCTCGATCCTGGAAATCTACCTCAACGGCGGCCAGACCGTCTTTGGCACCCGCTACTTCGACGAGTCCGACGAGCTTACGGTCACGGCCGACTTCCAGGGCATCGGGTCCGCCTACGCCTTTGCCATGGAGCCCATCTCCGTGAACTACCTGGTGACCCGCTAGCCACGGCCGCCAGACCAAGGACCCCGCCCCACCAGCGCCAGGAAAGGACATCATGGCACGCAGCATCCACTTCCATACCACCAAGGGCTGGATGAACGACCCCAACGGCTTCATCTACTACAAGGGCGAGTACCACCTCTTCTACCAGTACTTTCCCTACGCCACCCAGTGGGGCACCATCTGCTGGGGCCACGCCACCAGCAAGGACCTGGTCAACTGGGACCAGCAGGAGATAGCCCTCTTTCCCTCCCTGCCCGAGGACCAGAACGGATGCTTCTCGGGCAGCGCGGTGGAGATGGGCGGCCAGCTCCGCCTCTTCTACACCGGCGTCCACTACGAGGAGGTGGACCCCACCAACATCAACAAGTGCATCCCCGACCGCTTCACCTCGGCCCAGCTCACCGTGAGCTCGCCCGACGGCCACTCCTTCGACAACTTCGCCGACAAGACCGTGATCATCCCGCCCCTGGACGACCCGGCCCTGGGCGATAGGGTCCACACCCGCGACCCCAAGGTCTGGCACGGCCACGACGGCTGGTACATGACCCTTGGCTCCAACGTGGACCGCAAGCAAGGCGAGGTCCTCTTCTATAAGAGCTACGACCTCCTGCACTGGACCTACGTCAACCGCATGCTCATGGACCCCAGCTACGGCTGGATGTGCGAGTGCCCGGACATGTTTACCCTAGAGACCGGTGACACCGTCCTTCTGGCCTCCATGATGGACTACCTGGGCCAGGGCCGCGACGAGTCCGTCTGCTTCACGGCCCACTTCGAGGAGGCCACCTGCGACCTCAAGCTCCTAGACGGCCCCCGCCTGGTGGACTACGGTCGCGACTTCTACGCCGCCCAGACCACCACCGACCAGGAGGGTCGCCGGGTCATGATCGGCTGGATGCGGATGCCCGAGCCCGTGGCCGACGAGTGGATCGGCATGTTCTGCGCCCCCCGCCTGGTGGAGGTCAAAAACGGCCACGTCTACACCAACCTCCACCCCAACGTCCGCAACGCCCTCCTCCACAAGGACCTGGCCACCACCGAGCACCGGCCTTACCTCTTTGCCACCGACCTCTCCGAGGGCAACCACATCAACGTGGGGGGCCTGCGGATCTGGCAGGAGGGCCACCAGATTCACGTGGACCGCTCCAGCGTCTACCGGGCCCGGAAGGGCTACCAGAACGTCCACTCGGTGACGCCCGAGGTGGCCCAGACCAACAAGGTGGAGATCCTGGTCCATGGCCACCTGGTCGAGATCTACGTCAACGACGGCCAGTACGTGATCTCCAACATCGTCTACGACCTGGGAGGCACCTTCACCACCGACGCCAACGCCGAGATCACTGTGCTAGGCCTCTAGCCCCAGGATCGACGGCTCCTGCCAGCGCGGACAAGGGCAGCCGCCCCCGACCATACCGACCACCGGGAAAGGAGAGCCCATGAGGCTCGACAACAAGATTATGCTCATCACCTACGCCGACAGCCTGGGCAAGGACCTCAAGAACCTGAACCAGGTCCTGGACACCTACTTCGACAAGGCCATCGGGGGCGTCCACATCCTGTCCTTCTTTCCCTCCTCGGCTGACCGGGGCTTTGCCCCCATGCGCTACGACATGGTGGACCCCAAGTTCGGTACCTGGGACGATGTGCGCAGGATAGGCCAGAGGCGCTACCTCATGTTCGACTTCATGATCAATCACATCTCACGCCAGTCCCCTTACTTCCAGGACTTCCTGGCAAATAAGGACGCCAGCGAGTTCGCGGACTTCTTCATCCGCTACAAGGACTTCTGGGCAGCCGAGGGAGGCTTCCCCACCCAGGAACAGGTGGACGCCATCTACAAGCGCAAGCCCCGTGCCCCCTACGTGGAGGCCCCCTTCGCCGACGCCACGACCGAGAAGGTCTGGTGCACCTTTGGCGAGGAGCAGATCGACATCAACGTCAGGAGCGCCAGGGCCCAGCGCTTCTTCAGGGAGACCCTGACCGACATGGTGGCCAACGAGGCCTCCATCATCCGCCTGGACGCCTTCGCCTATGCCTGCAAGCGGGCGGGCGGGTCCTGCTTCTTCGAGCAGCCCGACACCTCCCAGCTCCTGGACGCCATGCAGGAAGTCGTGGGCACAGACGTCCTGGTCCTGCCCGAGATCCACGAGCACTACACCATGCAGATGAAGGTGTCCCAGATGGGTTACTGGATCTACGACTTCGCCCTGCCGGTCCTGACCCTCCATGCCCTCTACTCCGGCGACGGCACCTACCTCAAGCGGTGGCTGGACATGAGCCCCAAGCACCAGTTCACCACCCTGGACACCCACGACGGCCTGGGCATCGTGGACGTGAAGGACCTCCTGCCCGACGACCAGACCGACTGGGTCAAGGAAAAAATGTTCTCGGAGGGAGCCAACGTAAAGAGGATCTACAACACCGAGGCCTACAACAACCTGGACATCTACCAGGTCAACACCACCTACTACTCGGCCCTGGGGAACGACGACGACGCCTACGACCTGGCCCGGGCAATCCAGTTCTTTGCCCCCGGCATTCCCATGGTCTACTACGTGGGCCTCCTGGCCGGCGCCAACGACCTGACCCTCCTGGAGGCCACCAAGGAGGGGCGCAACATCAACCGCCACTACTACTCCCTGGACGAGATCGCCCGCGAAGTCCAGCGCCCCGTCGTCCGCAGGCTGGTGGACATGATGGAGCTGCGCAACTCCCACCCCGCCTTCGACGTCGAGGGCGACATGGAGGTGACCTGCGGCGAGGGCGGCGCCTTCACCATCCGCCGGAGCTCGGGCGAGGCCTGGGCCCAGCTGGACGCCAACCTGGCCACCCACGACTACACCATCACCCACTCCTAGGGAGAAGGTTACATGCTGCCCGCAAACCAGCACTTCCCGCATGGTATCGGCGCCGCCTTCTACGACCTGGACGGCACCATCCTCAACCTGGACTACGTCTCGCCACGCACGGTCGCGGCCATGGAGGCCGCCCATCGGGAGGGCCTGGCCAACGTGGTCTGCACCGGCAGGAACCTCCCCATCGTGCCCGAGGTGGTCAAGGGTCCCTTCGTGGACTACTACATCACCGTCAACGGGGGCCAGATTCTGGACGCGGCAGGCAACCACCTCCTGAGCAAGGCCATCCCCCGCGCCACCGCCCTGGGCCTCCTGGCTCCACGGGCGGGGGGCGGGCCTCAACTGCCTGACCTCAACGGGCGCCTACTTCGAGAACCGCCTGGTGTCCTACATGACCCAGGCGGTCCACCGGGTGGAGCACAGCGATCGGCTGACCGACGAAGCCCTGACCCAGGAGATCGTGAGCCAGCCCAACAAGTTCACGGTGGAGGACATCACTCCCCAGCTCCTGGCAGTGGACGAGGTCGGCAACTTCGTGGAGAAGATGGGCGCCTGCTTTGACACCCACGAGGACCTGGAGCGCGACCTGGCCCAGTTGGAGGCCCGAGGTGACCTCCAGATCGCCGTCGTCACCCCCACCGAGATCGAGATCACGACCCTAGGGGTCGAGAAGGGCTCGGGCGTGGAGTGGGTCATGCGGCAGCTGGGCCTCCAGAAGGACCAGCTGGTTGCCTTTGGCGACTCGGGCAACGACCTGCCCATGCGCCCCGCCGTAGGTACCTTCGTGGCTGTGGACAACGCCTCGGACGAGGTCAAGGCGGTCGCCGACTGCATCGTGGACTCGATCCTGGACGACGGGGTGGCCAAGTGGCTTGAGGAGGCCTGCGAAGGCAGGTACTACAGCCTCCGGGACTCCTAGCGGGTCCGGGACGAGCGGAGGCGGCCCCGAGCAAGCACGCAAAGCCGCCCAGGGCCGCTGCCCAGACCCTAGGCCAGCTGGTAGACCGTACCCTGGGCCTGGAAGCTGGACCTAAGGGCCAGGTCTTCTCCCTGGGGGAACCACCGGGTCGAGAAGACCACCGTGCCCCCGTTGGCGTAGACCTCTACCGTTGACCCGTCCACGACCAGACGAAGGTCCGTAAGCCCCGTGCAGGGGATGGTCCGATGGGTCCTGCCCAGGGCCGCCGCCTGGGCGGCCTCCCCCTCCAGGAAGGCCAAGCTCAAAAGGTCGTCCGCCAGGGTCAGGGACAGGAGGTCGCCCTCCTCCTGGGTGCCAAGGACCAGGGATCCCTGCCCCTCGATGTCCATGAGGGTCAGGTCGGCCACCAGGCCTTCCTGGGTGTGGGCCCGCCCAGCCGCCAGGTCCTGGGGATTCCTCCGACGGGCGTCCAGCTCCGGGACGGGCCGCTGGATGATCCTGCCGTCCGCATCCAGTGAAAGCTGACGGGGCAGGGTGAGGCTGTGGCACCAGGCCAGACCCTCGGGTGCCGCAGAGTAGACGTGGTCGAAAGTTCCCATCCAGCCCACCAGGAGGGTCCTTCCGGACTCGTCCACGAAGATCTGGGGGGCATAGAAGTCGAAGCCGTGATCCCACTCCACGAAGTCGTCCGCCACCACCTCCTGGGTCTGGTAGATGCCCTCCTTAAGGGGAAGGTAGCCCGCCTGCCACCGGTTCTGCCAGCGAAGGTCCTCGCTCTGGAGGCCCTGAGGGCATACTGCCAGGAAGTCATGGCCGTCCAGCTGGGCCAGGTTGGGGCACTCCCACATGTAGCCCAGGTCATGGTCGGGGCGGACGAAGTGGTCCAGGTGCCAGTCAAGGCCGTCTACGGACCGCCAGACCATGACCTCGCCCAGGTCATCCCTGGTACGGGTGCCCAGGAGCATCCACCAGACGCCCTCGCCGTCGCGCCAGACCTTGGGGTCGCGAACGTGAGAGCAGACCTCCTGGGGGTAGTCCTGGGGACTCAGGACTACCCGCTTCTGGTCGAAGTGGAGGCCGTCTGCGGTCTCGACCACGATCTGGCTGGCGTCATGCTCGTGCTGGCTGTGGGGCCGGGCGTCCTCGGGCACCCGGACGCCCGTGTAGTAGGCCCGCAGGCGCCCGGCGCCCTCCAGGGGCACGGCGCAGCCCGAGTAGACGCCGTCCGCGTCCTGGGGGCAGGAGGGCTGGATGGCCGCCTGGGGCGTGGTCCAAGTCACAAGGTCGGTACTGGTAGCATGGCCCCACCACTTGGTGTCATCCTCGGGCCAGGCGGGGGCGTACTGGAAGTAGAAGTGATAGGTACCGTTGACCTGGCTCAGTCCGTTGGGGTCGTTCATCCATCCCCTCTGGGGCGTCAGATGAAGTCGGGGTCGCCAGTTGGGCAAGGTTGCCATGCGGTCATCTCCCTGTTCGCGCACACATTATGACGTACGGCCAGGACGGTGATGCCGCACTAGCCGCTTTCTAAGCAGGGTAGTGTACCGAGTGCCGACAGACCTTCTTAGGCTTGGACCTCAAAACACATGGACTCCATACCCCAGGCCTGGTGACGACCGGAAAGGGTGGAGGACAGATGGAGCCGGTCGATGTCCTGGGGGTACCAGCGGGTGGTGATGGTGGCCTCTCCCCCGTTGACATAGACCTCCACCACCGAGGTGTCCACCAGGACCCGGAGGTCCCTGAAGGCGCCTGCCGAGAGGTCCTGCGCCCTCAGGCGCCTGACCGTCCGGAAGGCACCGGCGGGGCTCAGGAAGGCAAGCTCCAGGAGGTCGCCCGAGATCATGAGCTCCAGGTCGCCGTTCAGGAGGATCCGACCGTCACCTGCCAGGTCCTCCACCACCAGGTCGCAGGTGCCTGGGAAGGTGGCCCCGATGGCCCCCGCCAGGTCGTGCTCCTCGGCCCTTGCCGATCCCACCGTGCCCGTGAATCCCTCCAAGCCTGTGGGCCCAAGCTCGACGGGGTCTCCCCTCAGGGCCTCCAGCTCGGGCACGGGCCACTGGCAGATCCTGCCCGCCTCGTTAAGGGAGAGGACCCTGGGCACCGTAAGGGTGTGGGTCCATTCGCGGGTGGGATTCTCGTACTGGGTCTCGATGTCGGGAAGTCCCACCCAGCCCACCAGGAGCGTCCGGCCCGACTCGTCCTCGAAGGTCTGGGGGGCATAGAAGTCAAAGCCGTAGTCCAGTTCCACGAAGGTCGAAGGGTCTACGCAGGCGTAGGGGGCGTCCGCCTCCATGAGGCCGGGATCGGCTCCCAGGATGTCCACGACCGTCCCCTCCAGGGGGAAGTAGCCCGCGTTGTGAACGTTCTGCCAGGAGAAGTCCCGCTTGGGCAGGCCCTGGGGACAGGCCAGGAGGAACTCGCGCCCCTCGAGGGCCACCCGGTTGGGGCACTCCCACATGTAGCCGAAGGGCTCCTGGCTGGTGGCGCTTCCCTCCAGGGACCAGGACAGGCCGTCCTCGCTCCCGTAGAGAAGGACGGCGCCCTTGTCGCCTCGAACGCGGGCACCCAGGAGCATGTGCCAGCGACCGTCCTGGTTCCAGACCTTGGGATCGCGGACGTGGCAGGAGCAGTAGGCAGGGTAGCCCTCGTTGGCAAGGACCAGGCGCTTCTCGCCAAAGGTCGTGCCGTCAGAGACCACCAGGGTCTCGTTGGCCAGCCGCCCTGCCCAGTCGTGGTCGTAGTCGCCGGGCACCAGGGCGTTGCCCGTGTAGTAGCACCAGAGCTTGCCGTCGCGGACCACCGCCGAGCCCGAGTAGGACCCGTTCCTGTCCAGGTCGCAGGTGGGCATGATGGGGCTTCCGCACCAGGTCCAGTGCACGAGGTCCCGGCTGGTCCAGTGACCCCAGCCGTGGGCCTTGTCGGGCCAGAGTCTCCGATGCTGGTGGAAGAAGTGGTAGGTCCCGTCCAGCTGGGAGAGGCCGTTGGGATCGGTCACGTCTCCCGTCTCGGTCTGGAGGTGGAACCTGAGCCGCCAGTTGTGGGCGGGATTCCATTGGTAGTTCAGGGCCATGTGAGCCGTCTCCTTCAGGATATGAAGAAGGGGACGACCGTCGGGCGGCCGTCCCCTTGGGGCGTGCGATGCGCGTTCCTACTTGAGGTCGATCAGGCTGCTGCCGACGGAAACGGCACCCTCATGACCCTCGACCGCACCGTAGGCATCGGTGTTGGTGATAACCACCATGGTCGTGGACTTCAGGCCAGCCTCAGCGATGGCGCCCAGGTCGACGTCCATCAGGAGGTCGCCCTTCTTGACCGTATCGCCAACCTTGCAGTGAGCCGTGAAGGGAGCACCGTTAAGGCTCACGGTGTCGATGCCGATGTGAATCAGGATCTCGGCGCCAGCGTCGGAAAGCAGGCCCAATGCATGACCCGTGTTTGCGACGACAGTGACGGTACCATTCACAGGCGAGAATACCTTGCCCTCGGCAGGCTCGACGGCAGCACCCTTGCCCATTGCCTCAGAGGCAAAGACGGGATCGTCGACAGAGGTCATGGCAATGGCGGTGCCAGCCATAGGGGAGGCAATGGTCTCGGGCGTGGCTGCTGCAGCTGCAGGAGCCTCGTGAGCTGCCTCCTCGGCCGCCAGAGCGCGAGACTCGTCAGCGGCTGCCTTGGACTCTGCGATAACCTTGGCAGGCTCTGCCTTCTTGTTGTCCTCGTCCTTGTAGAGCACGGTCGTGATGCCGAAGGCCACGCCAAAGGCAACAGCGAACATGATGACGTACTGCAGGGGCTGCTCAATGCAGAGCAGGACGCCGAAGATACCGGTGACGCCGGTGCCGCTAGCAGCAAGCTGGGTGAGGTAGCAGACGAAGGCGCCGCAGGCGGATCCGATCATGCCAGCCACGAAGGGCTTGACCTTGGGCAGGTTGACACCAAAGATTGCGGGCTCGGTGATGCCCAGGAGGCAGGAGATGCCAGAGGGCACAGCAAGGGACTTGGTCTTCTCGGACTTGGTGCGCAGGGCAACGGCCAGGCAGGCGCCACCCTGGGCGATGTTAGCCGCAGAGGCGATGGGCAGCCAGTAGGTCTTGCCGAGCTGAGCGAGCATGGAAACGTCGATAGCGGTGTACATCTGGTGCAGACCGGTAACGACGGAGGGAGAGTAAATCAGGCCGATTGCGATGTAGCCAATGCCGGCAGGAACGCTCAGCAGGAACTGGAGGACGCCCAGGATGGAGTTCTCGAGCCAAACGAAGATGGGGCCGATGAAGAGGATCGTGATGTAGGCGGCCAGGGACACCGACAGAAGCGGGGTCAGGAAGAGGTCGAACATGTCGGGCACGATCTTGTGCAGGCGCTTCTCAAAGAAGCAGAGGATCCAGACACCCACGAGGATCGGGATGACATGGCCCTGGTAACCAATCCAGTCGATGGAGTAGAGGCCGGGAATCACGTCCAGGGTGATCATGGTGCCGTCAGCGATAGCGGTCGAGGCGCTGTAGGCGTTGATGAAGTCGCTGCTGATCAGCAGGGCACCCAGGGATGCGCCCAGGTAGGGATTGCCACCAAAGACCGTGGCGGCAGAGAAACCAAGCAGAATCTGGAGATTGGCCAGGGCACATGCATTGATGAGCGCTGCGATACGCCACCAGACGCTCGTGGTATCCAGGGCGAAGAAGCCGGCGCCATCGGGAGCAGGGGTGCCCATGTACTGGAGAGCGCCCATGATGCCCATGAGCATGCCGGAAGCCACGATGGCGGGGATGATGGGTACGAAGACGTCGGAAAGGACCTTGATGGCACGCATGAAGCCGTTCTGCTGCTGAGCAGCCTGCTGCTTGGCCTCATCCTTGCTCACGGCAGAGATGTGACCCTGTTTGACAAACTCGTCGTAGACAGAGTCGACGGTACCAGTGCCATAGATGACCTGCAGCTGGCCAGAGGCCTCGAAGTTGCCCTTTGCGCCAAGGGCATCATCGACCTTCTGCTTGTCAATCTTTGAGTTATCGGCAATAACGAGACGCAGACGCGTGGCGCAGTGGGCAGCTGAGACAATGTTGTCTGGTCCGCCTACCGCCTCCAATATCTGTCTAGCAGCCTCCGCGTGGTCCAGTGCCATGAGTTCCCCCTTCGCTCGAGCGCCGCCCGATGGCGGCAACACCCTATAACTGGCACATCGATTCCCCATGGGTAGTTGCGCACGTTAACCTATGTGAAATCGTTCTCATACCCATAGTAATACGCCCTTCCGGTGAACATGTGACAATTATCTATGTGTCTAGGGGATGAACGGCCTAATTTCGACGGCAAGTGGATGAGACATTGGGGACGGAGCACTTTGTCTCAGAGACAAAAGGGACAGAGCGCACCCGACTGGAAAAGCCCTTTCCTGATGTTTACACTGGTTCATCGTCAACCAATTCCCTAGTAGAAGAGGTATCGCATGAAGCGACCCAACGCCTGGAGGGCATACACACCAGAACAGCTTGATCAGCTGAACAGGCTCTGTGATGACTACAAGGCTTTCATCTCTGACAATAAGACCGAGCGAGAGTGCGTGGCAGCGGCCATCAACAAGGCTACCGAGGCGGGCTACCGCGACCTGGAAGAGGTCGTGAACGCTGGCGAGAGCCTGCGCCCTGGTGACAAGGTATATGCCTCAGTCCGCGGCAAGAGTCTGATGCTGGTCCAGCTGGGTACCGAGCCCTTGGAGCGTGGCTGCAACATCCTGGGCGCTCACGTGGACTCTCCTCGCCTCGACGTCAAGCAGAATCCCGTCGAGGAAAAGCACGAGCTGGTCACTCTAGACACCCACTACTACGGTGGCATCAAGAAGTACCAGTGGGTCACCATCCCCCTGGCAATTCATGGAGTCGTGGCAAAGAAAGACGGCAGCGTGGTCAGCGTCGCGATAGGTGACGATGCAGACGATCCTGTCTTTACCGTCAGTGACCTCCTGATCCATCTGAGCTCCAAGCAGATGCAAAAGACCGCATCCGAGGTCGTTGAGGGCGAGAAGCTGGACGTTATCGTAGGAAACCGTCCCAAGGCAGACGCAAAGGACGACGACAAGGAAACCGTGAAGGAAAACGTCCTGGCCATCGTCCGCGAGGCATGCGGAATCGAGGAGGAAGACCTCCTTTCCGCCGAGCTCGAGGTTGTTCCCGCAGGTCGTGCTCGTGACCTAGGCGTCGACCGCTCGCTGATTCTGGGCTATGGTCAGGATGACCGCTCTTGTGCATACCCATCTCTGGTAGCCCAGCTGGAGTGCGAGGCTCCTGCCCGTACCGCAGTCACAATCCTGGTGGACAAGGAGGAGATTGGCTCCGTGGGTTCAACTGGCATGCAGTCGCACTTCTTCGAGAACACCCTTGCCGAGGTCATCGCCGCAGCTGGTCAGGGAGGCGAGCTAGAGCTGAGGCGCTGCCTGGCGCGCTCCCGCATGCTCTCGTCCGACGTCTCTGCAGCATATGACCCCAACTACGCTGAAGTCTTCGAGGAGAAGAACTCCTGCTTCCTCGGCCACGGTATCACCTTCAACAAGTACACGGGTGCCCGTGGCAAGAGCGGATCCAACGATGCCGACGCCGAGTACGTGGCTCTTATCCGCCGCATCATGGATGAAGCCGGCGTTGCCTGGCAGACAGCCGAGCTGGGCAAGGTAGACGCAGGTGGTGGTGGCACCATCGCCTACATCCTGGCTCGCTACGGTGTCAGCGTCATCGACTGCGGCGTCCCCGTCCTGTCCATGCACTCGCCTTGGGAAACCACCAGCAAGGCCGACGTCTTTGAGGCATATAGAGGCTACAAGGCATTCCTGGCAGCCTAAAAGAATCGGGGCAAACGTCTTCCCGAGTAGGCCTCCGGCCTTGCCGCCATGACCAGACACCCTCGCGCAAAAAGCGCGCTGCGGAACTCGCGTGGCAACAAGGTCGGGGCCTCCCAGTCGACGGATTCGCCCCGTTTCAGGACTTTCCAATGGGAAAAGGCAAATGGTACTTGCTTCGCATGCTCGGCATTGGAAGGCCAGGTGCTTGGGTACTTTGCCCTAGGCTAGTCGCGTGAATCTTTGAGCTCGTTGAGAGCCTTGTCCACAAGAGCCTGGTCGACGCCTTGAACTATTAAGAGTCTTGCAAGCCTGTCCATGCCAAGCTTTTGACCTTCCTCGCGGCCCTTCTCAATACCTTCCTCGCGGCCTTCTTCTCGACCTTCTACTCGGCCTTCCACGCGGCCTTCTTCTCGACCTTCCTCGCGACCTTCCTCGCGGCCTTCCTCCAAGCCCTGCTCGCGACCGCGGGCCTCGGCCTCGCGCTCCAAGCGCTGTGCCCGCTCGCCCAAAAGCTCCAGCACCTCTCCACCCATAGCAACCCTCACTTTCTTGCGCAGGTCATCATACGAGGCAAAGATGTAATCTGACACCTTGATTATAAGCTCGACCATTTGCTCGTAATAGACCGTTCCGCCCGTCTCGACAGCCATGCGCTCCAAACCTGCACGTATTTTCACGCAGTCTGCAATCAGCTGAGCAGTGCGGGACTCACTCGCCTCAATCTCGCCCAAGACCCTTTCATAGCGCAAAAGGTAATAGGGCATCAGAAGCAGTAGGTGTTTGCGAATCAATTCGTCATTCGAATAGCCCTGAGCCTTAACCACCTTTGGTCGATATAGAAAGAAGCCCCCATCTGGAAGATTGACCCTCATGTCTAGATAATCCGGCGTCGATGGTGTATGCCGCAAGAAGAGAACACATGACTCGGGAAAGTCCATCTGATATGGCGCCCCCGCTTCAAGCGCCTGCTCCAGTGCGATGGCAAAGTCATACTCAATCATGCGGACAACCATATTTGCGTCTGGCGTACTTTGGCATTCGATGTGATAGATATGCTCCCCCAGCCTAAACACCGAATCATCGATGATGGTTCCGCTTGGCGTTTGGTGCTCATTACTAAACTGGACAACTACTTCGTCAGGTTGATACGTGCGGTTGAAGGTCTCGTTGATAAAAGGAATGAGAAGTTCCGGCATCTTGTGGACCATTGTCTTAAAGACAGAATCGAAGATTGTGTTATCTGCCAAGTTACTCACCTCGGTAAGTGTTTCCATGGACTGCACTGATAACCCCTAGGCAGCCGAGTCCGACGAATCCTTCTCCTTGGATGTATGTGGTATATTTATCTCACTTCATGAGCTAAATATACCACATATTTTGATGACAGAACATTTGTATTCGAAATTTGTTCTTATTTTTTCGATTCGTCTTCCTCGGTGTCATCCGAGAAGAAGAACAGGTCGTAAACCGTTGCATCAAGCTCGGAAGCGATGTCCATCGCAAGCCTAAGGGAGGGGTTGTACCTGCCCTTTTCCAGCTTTCCCACGGTCTCACGTCGACAGCCCACAAGGTCTGCCAGCTCCTGCTGGCTCAGGCCCTTACGCTTGCGATACTCACGCATCTTTGTCGTCAGCACAGTTAGCACCTCTCCAGCCAGGCAAAAGAGACACCTTGCAGGACCATCGCCAAACCAATGACGATGCAGGCAAAGGCGGACAGACTAACCTGTAGTCCAAGGGGCATGGCAAGGGCGCACGCAATGCCCAAAAGGGCAAGAGTCGCCTTCAACGCAAATGCCGAAGCCGTGTGCTGGTCCGCAATGGCCATCTCGTCGAGTTCCTCGCGTTGGTTCGAGAATTCCATCGCCAGTGCGGCTCCCGCGCAGGCCAGCAACAGCACGGCGCTCAACAGGGGTGCCACGCCAGCAGCACCCGTAACAAGTGAGACGCCAAGCGCGAGCAGGCAAGCTCCCGACCCAATGTTTCCATATGCATTGCGCCATCTGATGGTAAAGACATTTGCAGTCATGGCAATCCCCTCTCAGTGAGCAATTTGTCTCATTACCTTAGCACGCAATGCCAAACGCGCGGCTGAGCCAAGCCAGACAAATTTCCCCCACGGCAACGTGCTAGGCTTAGGCCAAAACAGCTAAGGAGTGCAGATGAGAAGCATCAAGATCGCAGACACCACGCGCGAGGAGCGCATTCGCATCGTCTCGGAAGCCCTGTCCTTTGGGGATGACTGCGGCGACTGCTCGTTGGACGCTTGTGGCATCGACAAGTACTACCAGCCTTATATCGACGGCGAGTGCGAGATGGCGGAACTCAACATGAGAAACGCAAGTCGCACCTACGTCTCCGAAGGCCACGGCCCCTCCATGGGCAGCTCCTGCATGATGTAGGCCGCATCGAAGCCCCAGAGCCCTCCTAGAGCCTGCACTCCAAGAGAACCTGGTTCTCGTCTATCACGCCCCAGTGCATCACGTGGACCGTTCCCGAGATGCGAAAGCCATGGTGAAGGTAGAGAGCCTTTGCTGGCTCGTTGTTCACCCAGGTATCGATGCGGCAGACGGTCTTTCCATGCTCGCGACCCTGCTGGAGGGCGAAATCCAGCATCTGTAGGCCATAGCCATGACGCGAGGCGCTCGGGGGCACCACCAATGTATGAATCACCAGGACCTGGTCGTCGGCAGCCTCGTACTTCCAAGGCACCTCGTCGTAACCCGGTCCCTGCTGCCCATTGAGCATCATCGAGGCGACGACGTGGCCGTCCTCCTCGAGCACCCACATCTGGTCCTTGGAGACTCCCAGCTCGGGTACCTTGCGTGTAGGATAGAGACCAGCCTTCCAGTTGGTCACGCTGCCATGCTCCACCTCGAAGTCCAGGAGCTCATCGTAGGTGGCAGCAATGGCATCTATATCATCTGTGGTCGCGCGTCGAATACCCAACTGCAATCCTTTCTCGCATGTGACAAAAGCGCCTGGCTCCCTCGTCACATCTGGTCGAGGGCGATGCCAGCAAGCCAACCCCAGCGCGGAGGAGCCATGATCCCGTAGGCAGAGAGCCATAGCTCCAGAGGAACCCGTCGGACTCGACCACCTGCGCTGTCCATCACCATTCCGTCGCCAACGTAGAGCCCGATGTGCCCGTAGGCCCTGCCATCCGCAGAGTAGGGCTCACGTGACGTCGCAACAACCATACCAACCAGAAGGTCGGCCGTGTCCGTGTAGGGGCAGTCCCCATCGTAAATGTCTATCGCATCTCCAGCCAGCATACCAAAGCCCAGGGAGGAAAAGACCTGCTTGACCCAGCCGGCACAGAGACCGTCGGAAGTTGCGTGCACGGCATGAGCGCACTCCACCAGACGACGCTGGATAGTCTTCGCATCCATAAGGGCCTGGGGCTCATGCCCAGCTGGCACGCGACGTAGGACGGGCTGCCCATACACCGAGAACCCGTCCGGACGGACGAGACCTCGCGAGTTCTGTTGCTCGAAGAGTCGTTCGAGCATGTAGTCCAAGTCCAAGTCCAAGTCCAAGCCAACCCCCAAAGATGCAGCAAACCCCCAGGGGACTCTGTCACATCCTGGGACAGTTTCCCCTAAGGCCTATTCGCTTGGTATAGTCTACGCGCTAGGCGTCTTAGCTCTCAAGCGACTCGCGGGCAAGGCGAATCTTCTCCTCGCCCAGCTGGGAGCGAAGATTGGCAGCGTCAATATCCTGAGTGATATGGACCTTGTAGTCAGGATAGGCGGACCTGACCTCGTGCAGAATCTTCTGGTACTCTGCGTGACGGTCCGAATCAAAGTCCAGGATGATATCAAAGTTGATGGCCTTGGTCTCCTCATCCACGCGGAAGGCATGCATCTGAATAACACTCGGATGGGCCATAACCATGCGGGTGATTTCGTTTCGCAGCTCGGCGGACTTGCCTGTGGTGCAACGGGCATAGATACCCACGGCATCAACGATTACCTTGCAATTGGTACCTGCCGCCACGTTGGCAGTAATCTGGCGAGTCAGGTCGTCGATCTGCTTGGCGTTGTAGGTATCGGGAACCTCTGCGTGCAGCTCGCAGATGTAGAGCTGAGGCCCATAGGCGTGCAGGATGGTGTCATAGGTGGCATAGACGCCGTCGACCTCGTTTGCCAGTTCCTTGACCTTCACAGCAAGCTCGGGGTCCATGCTCTCGCCCAAAATCTGGCTCAGGGATTCACCCAGCATCTCCAGGCCGGCCTTTACGATGACCACGGAGATGGCCACACCGACGATGGCCTCCAGGCTCAGGCCCGTTGTCAGGTAGATGACGGCAGCTGCCAGGACTGACGCAGACAGGATGGCGTCAAAGAGGGCATCGGAGCCCGAGGCCACCAGAGAGTCTGACTTGACCTTCTCACCTACTCCACGAACGTAACGACCCAGGAAGAGCTTCACCACAACAGCTGACGCAATGATGATCAGGGAGACGGCGGAGTAGTCCGGAGCTTCGGGAGAGATGACCTTCTTCACGGACTCGACCAGCGACGTGACGCCGGCATAGAGGACGATGAAGGAGATGATCGTTGAGGTCAGATACTCGATGCGACCATAGCCCAGGGGATGCTCCCTGTCGGGGGCCTTGCCCGCCAGCTTGGTACCTACGATAGTGATGACCGAGCTCAGGGCATCGGAGAGGTTGTTCACTGCATCCAGAGTAACGGCGATGGAGTTAGAGACGATGCCGATGAAGGCCTTGAAGGCGGCCAGAACCACATTGGCAAAGATGCCCACAATACTGGTGCGAACGATTTCCTTCTCGCGGAGCGCGCCATTCGTTTGTCGCTCAGTATCCTCTGCTGCCTTTCTGTCTGCGGCCATATACATCCCGTTCCTTAATGAGAGAGGCGGAGATGGGACTCTCCGCCTCCCCTTCCCTATTCACTAGAAGCAATGGTACCCCCTCCAAGCCGTGAGCATACCAGTCGCAACCAGCATGTCACACCCACTAGAGGACGCCGACGTCGCCGGAGGTGACGACTACGCCCTCGCCTGCGTCCGTTCGCACCAGGAGGGCCGTGTCAGACAGGATGTCCTGTGCGACGCCAGTGACCTTTGACCCGTCAGTCCTTCTGACCTCGACCCTCTTTCCCAGGGTGTAGCTGACCTCGCGCAGGCGGGGCAGAAACTGGTCGGTAGCAGCTTGCCCAAGCTCCGCAAGCTGTCCCAGGAAGTCTCCCAACTCGCGGGCGATTTCTCCCACCAAGCAAGCCCGTAGGTCATCAAAGGCGGGAAGCTCGCCCACCGCCCCTCTTAGCCAGGCGGAAAGCGAGGTCGCCGTAAGCAGCGGCAGCTGGTCGGGTGGCGTCAGCAGGTTCGTGCCAACGCCAAAGACCACGCCCACCTCCTCCTTCGTTGCCGTCCCAGGTACAAGCTCGCAGAGAATGCCACCGAGCTTCTTTCCCGCGCAGTAGAGGTCGTTGGGCCACTTGAGCTGCAGATCCTCGATGTGACAAAAGTGCCTGGCACTTTTGTCACACAGCTCACGAAGGACGTCCAAGCAGGCGAGGCCACAGATGGAGGTGAGCCAGCCGCCGCCCAACTCGCGCAGGACTCGCGCCGGCACGTAGGCAACAAAGGTTACGACCAGGGTCTGTCCCCTCTGGCTCTGCCAGACTCGCCCCAGGCGACCACGTCCCGCCGTTTGTTCGTCCGCGACAACGGCATCGACCGGAATGTGACAATAGCGCCTGGCACTTTTGTCACATAGGCGAGTCGCCACGCCGTCCTCGTCCGCCGCATAGATGCGCTTGGCATAGGTGTTAGTCGAATCGACCTCATCCAGATGGATGAGGTCGTGAATTCCGGGAATCCGTTCCTTCATCGGGCTAGGCCACGTCCTCGTCGTCCCAGATCAGTGACACCGCGCCGACGCCGATGTTGCAGGTCAGTACTGGACCACCATCCTTGATGGAGACCCTTGCGTCTCGGTGCTGGGTCCCGATGGCTCCCAGCAGACGCGTCAGAGCCTTGGACTTGACACCAAAATAGGCCACATAGACCTGGCGCACATTTGCCGGCACGTCACGCAACATGAGCTTTGCCATGCCCTGGGTACCGCGAGCTACCTCAGAAGTCGTCACTCCGCCACGCTGGATGACAAAGATCGGATAGCGATCGAGAGAGGAGCTCACAGACCGGCGGGTATTGGTCAGCCTGCCGCTACGACGGATATCGACCATGTCCTCCACGGCAAAGAGCGCATGCAGGTGCTCACGCTTGCGCTCGACCTCGGCAACGACTTCTTCCAGGGAAAGGCCCCTGTCGGCCGCCGCGCGCGCCGTTCTGACAAGAATCTCCAGACTCGCTCCGGCAGCACCCGAGTCCAGTACATACAGGGACTTCTGGCGCTTTCCGGGCTCGTCCTCGTCACCCTGGTCCTCGCCAAAGAAGAACTTCTTTGCGTTGAGAGCAGAGCGATAGCCTGCTGACAGTCGCGAGGAGATGGTGATGCAGAGCACGTCGTAGCCCTTTGCAAAGGCCTCCGAGAATGCTTCCACGTAGGAGTTGGGGAAGGCGGGCTCGCTATGAGTGATAAGGTCGCCCGCAAAGAGGGAGGCATAGTCTCCGCACTCGTCGGCGTACTCCTCCTTGCGAGAGACGCCGTCCACCACATAGTAGGTGGGAACGATCGTGACGCCCAGCTCGTCTGCCTCCTCGCGGGTGATGCCAGACGTCGACTCGGTAACGATGGCTAGCATAGTGCATCCTCCCCCATCTTGCGGAAGCGCTGATAGCGCAGGTCAACGATGCCATTTGCAGGAAGCTCCCTCAGGGGGGCCAGCTCCTCCTCCAGGCGCTTTGCGAAGCGCTCGGCAAAGTCGGCGGAACCGATGTCATAGTCCTCGACGACGCCGTCGACGACGCCCAGCCTCAGAAGGTCGTCCGCCTTGATGTGCAGGGCATCTGCCGCTTCGGAGGCCCGGTCTGCGGTCTTCCACAGGATGGAGGCGCAGGACTCCGGGCTCACCACGGAATATACGGCCCCGGAAAGCATGAGGACCTTGTTCGCCAGGGCCAGGCCCAGGGCTCCGCCCGAGCCGCCCTCACCCATGATCACGGAGACGATGGGGACCTTGAGCCCACTCATCACCATGAGGCTCTGGGCGATTGCCTCGCCCTCACCGCGCTCCTCAGCTCCCATGCCACAGAAGGCGCCAGAGGTATCGACCAGGCAGACCACGGGACGACCGAACTTCTCGGCCTGCCTCATCAGGCGCTGGGCCTTGCGATAGCCCTCGGGATTGGCAGAGCCAAAGTTGCGCCTGACACGCTCCTTGGTGTCCTTGCCACGCTCGATGCCGATGACCGTGACAACCTGTCCCCTCAGGCGGGCGATACCGCCCACGATGGCCTCGTCGTCGCCAAAGTAGCGATCACCGTGAAGCTCCACGAAGTCCGTGAAGACCTGCCGCATGATGGGCAGGACGGTGGGGCGCTTGCCAGAACGCACGACCTGCAGGAGCTCGTAGGCGCTCTTTTGCTCCTCCTGTCGGAGGACGGCCTTGGCAGAGTTCGGCTTGGGGTCGGCCATGATGCCAGCGGAAATCACACCGACAGCCGCAGCGATGTTGTCCAGGATACTCTGAACCGGCAGGCCCTTCTCCACGGGCTTCTCCACCTGGATGACGGGCTTGTAGGAACCGTCGGCCATGACATGCTCCGCCCCGTGCAGCTCCAGCAGGGTAGCGAGCTCGGAGGGAAGGTCCTTGCGGGCCACGATGCGGTCCACGAAGCCATGCTCCAGCTGAAACTCGGAGCGCTGGAAGCCGGCAGGCAGACGCTTGTGCAGGGTCTGCTCGATCACGCGGGGGCCAGCAAAAGCCACGAGGGCCCCTGGCTCGGCCAGGCAAACATCCGCGTCCATGGCAAAAGAGGCCGTAACGCCGCCAGAGGTGGGATCAGTGAGGACGGCAATGTAAAGAAGGCCGGCGTCACCATGACGGCGAAGGGCGCCGGTGGTCTTTGCCATCTGCATGAGGGAGGTGGTCCCCTCCTGCATACGGGCACCACCCGACACGGTGAAACCCACGACGGGCAACTTGTGGGAGGTCGCGTACTCAAAGACGCGGGTGACCTTCTCGCCCACGACGCTACCCATGGAGCCCATCATGAAGTCGCCATTCATAACAAAGACGGCAGTGCGGTAGCCGCCGATGGTGGCGGTGCCGGTAATGACGGCCTCGGGCTCGGAGGACTTTGCGCGGGCACGCTCGAGCTTTTCCCCATAGCCAGGGAACTCCAGAAAGTCGCGGGCCTTTAGATCGGCGTCCAGCTCCTGGAAGGAGCCTGCGTCGACGGTCATGCCCAGGCGCTTGCGGGCGCCGATGCGGAAGTGGTGGCCACAACGGGGGCAGACGTCCAGGTTGTCGGCGATGGCCGTCTGGGAAAGGGCGTGGCGGCAGCCGGGGCAGCGGACGAGTACCTGTCTGGCAGGTACCTCCACGTCCACCCGGGTGACGGGGCCTTCCAGCGTGTTGACGCTTTTGATTTGCTTGCTAGTACTCATACAGATGCTCCATGAGGTTCGTATGATACATGCCCGAGACAAACTCGGGGTTCGAAAGGATGTCCAGCTGGAGCTCGGAGTTGTCCGAGACGCCCTCGACCACGAACTCGCCCAAAGCAGAGCGCATCTTGCGGATGCATTCCTCGCGCGTGGGAGCAAAGACGATCAGCTTGCCCAACATCGAGTCGTAGTAGGGCGGGATAGTGACGCCCTGGTAGAGAGACGTGTCAAAGCGAACCCAGGGGCCACCAGGTATGTGCAGGGTCTCGACGGTGCCGCAGGAGGGCATGAAGTCCGGCGTCTCCGCGTTGATGCGGCACTCGATGGCATGGCCCTGGATGTGAACGTCGTCCTGGCTGAAGTTGATCTCGTTGCCAGCGGCCACGCGAAGCTGCCACTTCACCAGGTCAACACCCGAGACGAACTCCGTCACAGGGTGCTCCACCTGCAGTCGGGTGTTCATCTCCATGAAGGCAAAGGTCTGGTCGGCATCGGAGTAGAGATACTCGATGGTGCCGACGCCCACGTAATTGACCGCACGGGCTAGGTCGCAGGCAGCCTTGCGCATATGGGCACGCACCTCGGGCGTGATGGAGGGGCTGGGGCTCTCCTCAAGAAGCTTCTGATTCCTGCGCTGGACGGAGCACTCGCGCTCGCCAAGGGAGACCACGTTGCCTTGGCCGTCGCCCAGGACCTGGACCTCCACATGGTGGGCGGGGGCTATAAAGCGCTCCATGTAACAGCCACCGTCACCAAAGGCGGACTCTGCCTCGCTGGATGCCTCCTGGAAAGCACCGCGGACCTTGTCCAGGGAGTCGACCTTGCGGATACCACGGCCACCGCCACCGGCACGGGCCTTGATCAGCAGGGGGAAGCCAATGCGCTGCGCCTCGCGCTCTGCCTCATCGGCATCCGTCAGGAGGTCAGAGCCCTCCACGATGGGAACGCCCGCGGCCCTTGCCGTGCGACGGGCCTCGTCCTTGTCGCCCATCCGCTCGATGACCTCGGGAGAGGGACCGATGAAGACGACACCGCACTCGCGACACTTGCGAGCAAACTCGGCAGACTCGGAGAGGAAGCCATAGCCGGGATGGATTGCCGTGGCACCGGATTCGACGGCAACCGTAATGATGGCATCCATGTTGAGGTAGGAGTCGGCGGGGCGGGGACCACCGATGCACCAGGCCTCGTCTGCAATCTGGACATGATAGGAGTCTGCATCTGCGGTGGAGTAGACTGCCACCGTCCTTACACCCATCTCCTTGCAGGCCCTGATGACGCGGACCGCGATCTCGCCGCGATTTGCGATGAGGATCTTTTCGAACACTAGCGCTCGCCACCCTTGGCCTGGTCAGCGTCCACCAGGGCAAAGGACATGCTTGCCTTGCAGCAGAGCTTGCCGCCCACAGACGCCTCGCCCTCGGCAAAGAAGAAGGGACCACGGTGACGGGTCAGGCGACAGACCAGGTCAACGGTATCACCGGGACGGATGGAGCTCTTGAAGCGGACCTTGTCCAGGCCGGTGTATAGGGGGGTCTTGTCCTGGCCCTCAAGCTGGCCCGCAATGAGGACGCAGCAGTTCTGGGCAAGCATCTCGCACTGAATCACGCCAGGAACGATGGGGTTGCCAGGAAAGTGACCCTGCAGAAAGAACTCGTCGCCCCTGATCGTCAGCTTGCCGTGGGCCTCGTCGTTCACGACCTCGGACTCATCCAGAAGCAGCATGGGAGAACGATGGGGCAGAATCTTCTGGAGCTCTTCTCTGTTCATGGTTGACTCCTTTGGAAAGTGGCTTGGCCGGAATAGCAATTGGGAGCCTCCCCCATTCCACACGTACGGTGGAAAAGGGAGGCTCCCCGTTTTCCAAGCCCGCACTAGTAAATCTTCATCAAGGTGCCGCCGAACTCGACGAGGTCACCGTCCTGGACACAGATGTCCACGATCTCGCCGTCGCGCTCGGCCGTAACCTCGTTCATGAGCTTCATGGCCTCCATGACGCAGAGGGTGTCGCCCTTCTTGACCTTGGAGCCCACGTGCACGAAGGGCTCGGCGCCAGGAGAGGGCGCGGCATAGAAGACGCCGACCATGGGGGCCTTGACCAGGGTGAGCTTGCTCATGTCGTAGGGAGCGTCCTCATCGGCGGCCTCCTGGCTGGAGCCCGCTGCCGCAGGAGCTGCCTCAACGGGAGCCGCGGGGCTAGCTGCGGGGACGGCAGCAGGAGTCGCTGCAGGCGCCGCGGCGGGGACCATGTTCACGACCTGCTGGGGAGGCTCCGCCTCGAGCTCCAGGATCGTGCCGTCCTCCTCCAGGCGGAGACGCGTGAGCGAGCTGTCCTCCAGAAGCTTTGCCAGCTCTTTGATCTTGTCGTATTCCATGGGACTATCGCCTGCCTATTCCTCGTATGCCTTGAATGCCAGGCAACCGTTGTGACCGCCGAAGCCCAGGTTCGTGGAGAGGGCCCACTTGGCGTCAAAGGTGACCACCTCGTTGGGCGTGTAGTCCAGGTCACACTCGGGATCGGGCGTCTGGTAGTTGATGGTGGGAGGCACGGTGTGCTCCTCCAGGGCCTTCACGCAGGCCAGCGCCTCGATGGCACCAGCTGCGCCCAGCATGTGACCGGTCATGGACTTGGTGGAGCTGATCTTTGCCGCGCGGGCTGCGTCCTCACCAAGGGCCTGCTTGAAGCCCAGAGTCTCTGACTTGTCGTTGAATTTGGTGGAGGTGCCGTGGGCGTTGATGTAGAGGCCCTCGGCAGGGTTGAGCCCAGCCTCCTCCACGGCCTCCTTGATGGCGCGGGTAATGCCCGAGGCCTCGGGATCGGGAGTCGTGATGTGGTAGGCGTCGGCGGTATTGCCATAGCCGGCAATCTCCGCATAGATGTGGGCGCCACGCTTCTGAGCGTGCTCCAGGTCCTCCAGGATCAGGACGGCTGCACCCTCGCCGATCACGAAGCCGTCGCGGTCCGCATCAAAGGGACGGCAGGCGGTGGCGGGATCGGGGTTCTTGGTCAGGGCCTTCATGTTGGAGAAGCCAGCAACGGCCAGGGTAACCACAGCAGCCTCGGAGCCACCGGCGATGATTGCGTCAGCATAGCCGTGCTTGATGGCGCGGAAGGCCTCGCCGATGGTATTGGAGGAGGTGGTGCAGGCGGTGACTACGGGCAGGGTAGGGCCATAGGCCTTGTTGCGGATGGAGACCTGACCGGCTGCCATGTTGACGATCATCGAGGGAATCAGGAAGGGCGAGACCTTGCGAGGGCCGCCGTTCAGGAGCTTCTCGGTGTTCTGAATCGTGGTGCCAATGCCACCGATGCCCGAGCCAATGTAGACACCCAGGCGGTTGCGGTCGATGGAGTCCTCTACGTCCAAGCCGGAGTCGCGCATGGCCTCGTCAGCAGCCACGAGGGCATATTGGGTAAAGAGGTCGTTGCGCCTACGCTCGGGGACGCTGAGAAGGTCGGAGGGATCAAAGTCCTTGACCTCGGCCGCCACCTTGACCTTGTAGTCGGTGGTATCGAACTTGGTAATCAGGCCGATGCCCGACTTTCCGGCCTTGAGGGACTCCCAGGTGGTCACGGCGTCATTGCCCACCGGAGACACGGCACCGAGGCCCGTGACTGCGACTCTGCGTTCCATCTACACGCTCCTAACCTGCTGACACATCAGCTGTCAGAGAAATAAGTGAAGTCAGCTTGTCCAGCTGCTTGTCTGCTTGTTCTGTCCTCGTGCCTACATGGCCATGCCGCCGTCGACCGGCAGCACGACGCCCGTGATGAGGGAGGCCTGGTCGCTGACCAGGAAGGCGATTGCCGCGGCAATGTCCTCGGGCGCGCACATCTTGCCCAGGGGAATCTGGCTCTCGTAATCCTTGCGTGTGGAGTCAGACAGGCCAGCAGTCATGTCCGTCTCCACGAAACCGGGAGCCACAGCGTTGCAGGTGACGTTGCGGGGCGCCAGCTCGCGGGCCACCGACTTGGTCAGACCGATGAGGCCTGCCTTGGAGGCAGAGTAGTTGACCTGGCCGGCATTGCCCATGATGCCCACGACGGAGCTGAGGTTGACGATGCGGCCACCACGCTGGCGCATGAAGGTGCGAGTGAGGGCGCGGGCCATGTTGAAGGCACCCTTGAGGTTGACGTCGATCACGCGATCAAAGTCCTCGTCCTTCATTCGGGCCATCAGGCCGTCACGGGTGACGCCTGCATTGTTGACCAGGGCCCATACGGAGCCAAAGTCATCAAGGACCTGCTTGACCGTGGCCTTGACCTGGTCGGAGGAGGCCACGTCACACTGGTAGGCCTTGGCGGTGGCACCAGCCTGGGCAAGCTCGTCCACCACACCTGCAGCGCGCTCGGCATTGCCCGCATAGACGATGGCAACGTCGAAGCCGTCTGCAGCAAGGCGCAGTGCAGTCGCGCGACCGATGCCGCGGCTGCCGCCCGTCACGAGGGCAACGCGACGAGAGGCATCACGCTCGAGAGTGCCGGTCTTCTTCTCTGCCATAGGGCTATTCCTTTCCCACTGCCTCGAGCACTGCGGAAAGCTGCTCGGGAGTCTCGCAAGCCAGCGCGGTGACACCATCGAGGGTGCGTTGGACCAGCTTAGTGAGGGTCTTGCCGGGACCGACCTCGACAAAGGTGTCGAATCCCTGGGCCTTCATGCCCTCCAGGGTATGGGTCCAGCGAACGGCATGGGCGGGCTGGGTCGCAAGGACCTCGGCCATCTGGGCCGTGTCCGTGGGATAGGGCTCACCCGTCATGTTCGCCCAGACCTCCACCTGCGCAGGAGCCAGGGGATGCTGGGCCAGGTACTGGGCCAGGCCATCAGCGGCAGGCTGCATGAAGGGGCTGTGGAAGGCGCCGGCGACGGCAACCTTGAGGGCACGGCCCTTGGCCTCGCGGACCAGGTCGTCCAGCTTCTCCAATGCCTCTGCGGGACCAGCGACCACCGTCTGCTGGGGACTGTTGTAGTTGACGGGCCAGGCGCCGGCCTTTTGGGCCAGATCCTCGACCACGGGAGCGTCCAGCTTCACCACGGCGCGCATGCCGCCAGGGTTCTCCTGGCAGGCCTTGGCCATGAGGTCGCCACGGTGACGGACCAGGGCAAAGCCCTGCTCGTCGGTCATGGCAGCTGCAAAGGTGAGGGCAGCGACCTCCCCCAGGGAGAAGCCTGCGACGGCATCGGCCTTGACGCCATGCGCGGCAAGGGCACGAGCCACGGCAAGGTCGAGGGCAAAGACCGCAGGCTGGGTGTTCTCGGTGCGGGTAAGCTCCTCCTTGGTGCCCTCGAAGCAGAGTTTCGTCAGACCGGGCATGGACTGCTCAAGCGCGTCAAAGGTCTCCTTGACCGCAGGCTCGCTGGCATAGAGCTCCTGGCCCATGCCAGGGTGCTGGGCACCCTGGCCCGCAAAAAGAAGGGCTACTTTACCCATTTCGTCGCTCCCTTGAGAACTTCCTCGGCACCGCTCATGAGGTCATCCACGATCTGAGCGGCCGTCTGGGGCTCCTTGACCATACCGGCGATCTGGCCAGCCATGAAGGAGCCCTCCTCGTAGTTGCCGTCGACCGCAGCCTTGCGCAGGGAACCGGCGCCCATGGCGTTGAGCTCGTCCTGGCTGGCACCTTCCCTCTCGGCCTTTGCGAAGCGGCGGGAGAAGGGCGTCTTGAGGCAGCGGACGGCACCGCCGTACTTGCGGCCGGTGACAATCGTAGAGATGTCATTGGCCTTGAGGATGCGCTGCTTGTACTCGTCAGAGACGTTGCACTCGGTGGCCACGAGGAAACGCGTGCCCACCTGAACCCCCACTGCGCCCAGCATGAAGGCAGCAGCCACGCCGCGACCGTCGGCAATACCGCCGGCAGCGATGACCGGAATCTTCACGGCATCGACGACCTGAGGCACCAGGGCCATCGTTGTGGTCTCGCCCACGTGACCGCCGGACTCGCCGCCCTCGGCGACGACTGCGGTGGCACCGGCACGCTCGACCATACGGGCCAGGGCAACCTGAGCCACGACGGGGATGACCTTGATGTCAGCGGCAATCCACTGCTTCATGTACTTGCGGGGATCGCCGGCGCCCGTCACGACGACGGGGACCTTCTCGTCCACCACAAGTTGGGCAACCTCATCGGCAAAGGGACTCTGCAGCATGATGTTCACGCCAAAGGGCTTGTCAGTCTTTGAGCGAAGCTCCTGGATCTGGCCACGCAGCCACTCGGCGTTGGCGTTCATGGCCGAAATGATGCCCAGGCCACCAGCCTCGGAGACGGCAGATGCCAGGCTGGCATCGGCAATCCAAGCCATGCCGCCCTGGAAAACCGGCTTCTCGATACCCAGAAGGTCGCAGATGGGGGTCTTGATCATATCTACTTACGCCTTCTCTGCAATCAGCTTGTCAACCATGTCGACGAACTCGCCGATGGTCTTGGGGTTGGCCTCGGAATCAATCTCGATGCCAAACTCATCCTCGCAGGCCATGACTGCCTCGACGGTGGCCAGCGAGTCGATACCGGCCTCCTCGAAGGTGGTCTCGCGGGTAAGCTCCTCAGTGACGCCGTCCTGGTCCTTGAGGATCTCGCAGATCTTTTCAAACGTGCTCTCGGCCATGGTTCCTCCTTGTGTTCTGCCGCCTTGCGGCTCTTGCGTCATCCGTGCTCGGGGCCCGGACGACCCTTGTATAGACAGCCGCATGCGCGGCGCTGTCACGATTCTAGCTGCTCACGCGCCTAACCTAGCGCAAGTGAGCCCGCTTCTGCCAGTGCGGACCTCCTAGCTCTGCCAGCGGATGAGGCAGGAGCCCACGGAAAGTCCGCCACCAAAGCCCACCAGGCAAAGCAGGTCTCCATCGTGGAGCTTCCCCTCGCGGTTGAGCTTGTCCATCGCAATGGGAATGCAGGCGCTAGAGATGTTGCCCGTCTCCTGGATGGTGCGGACGACCTTGTCGTTGTCGATACCCAGGTGGTCCACCGCAAAGGACAGGATGCGCTCGTTGGCCTGGTGGAAGATGTAGTGGTCTATGTCGTGGTAGTCGATGCCTGCCTCGGCCGCCAGGGCCTTGACCTCCTTGTTGATCGCCTTTACGGCAAAGCGGAAGATCGCCCTGCCGTTCATGGCCAGAGAATCTCCGTAGTCGGCAGGATGCTGGTCATAGGGGCTCTTTGAGGGCTGGCCGGGCAGGGTCAGCTCAAAGCCCGCCTTGGTCCAGCCACGCATGGGCAGGGACTCGTCGTCAGTAGCCTCGATGACAGCGGCACCGGCACCATCGCCAAAGAGCACGCAGGTGCTGCGGTCAGACCAATCCACCAGACGGGTGCACTTCTCCGCCGAGAGAACCAGGGCGTACTTTGCACGACCACGGGCAAAGTAGCCGTCCGCGATCTCCAGCCCGTGGACAAAGCCCGAGCAGGCAATGTAGACGTCATAGGCGGGGCACTCGATGCCCAGGGAGCCTGCGACGACGCAGGCCACAGACGGAATGGGATGGTCGGACGACGTGGTGGAGCACACCACAAGGCCAATCTGCCCAGGATCGATACCAGACATCTCGACGGCCTTTTGGGCTGCGCTGATGGCGAGGTCGTCCAGGGTCTCGGTGGTGCACACGTGGCGACGCTTGATGCCCGTGCGAGGGAAGATCCACTCGTCGGACGTGTCCACGAACTCGGACAGGTCATCATTGGTTACGACCTTCTGGGGAAGGCAGGTACCCGTACCAATTACCTTGAAGCTCATGTAAATGACCCCTCCAATTGCCTGCAAAAGACCATGGTTAGAGTAGCCGACTATGGTCGTTGCGTTATCAACATTTGTACTTTGCACCGCATTTACACATATGGTAGTTGAAAATCCAAAGGTAGACGGCGTGTTGACAGGTGTGGGAATTTTGAACCGCCAAAAGGTATGTGACAAAAGGGGTAGCCCCTTTTGTCACATCCTTGAATGCCACTTTGCTACCATGTGGAGCGACGGACACCACAGAGGAGAAGACATGCCCCGTTCCAGCTACAAGTCCAAGCAGATGATCGTCATGCGACGCGACCTAAAGATGCGCAAGGGAAAGATTGCCGCCCAGGCGGGACACGCCTGCGTGGAGGCCGTGCTCATGGCCCTCGCGAAAGAAGGACGCCTGGACCAAGTGCGCATGACGCCTGACCAGAGTTGGGTCTATCTGGCGGACGAAGGAGCGGAGTCCACTGCCCTCTCGGACTGGTTCGAGGCGGGCGTGGCCAAGGTCTGCGTATATGTGGACTCAGAAGAGGAGCTCCTCCGCATCGCCGACGAGGGACGCGAGCGAGGCTTCCTGGTCTCGCTGATCCGCGACGCCGGCCTGACGGAGTTCCACGGAGAACCCACCTACACCTGCCTGGCCTTCGAGCCCCTGCATGCGGACGAGATCGACCCCATCACCGGCAACCTGCCCCTGTACTAATAAATGTGACAAAGAGGCCTGGCCCCTTTGTCACATCCTTTAGCGATCAAACGAGACATCGGTAATAAGCCCGTCGTCATCGAATTTCAAATGGACGGTTAAGGTGTCCGGCCTCTGGCCAGGAGTGAGCTCACCGTTCCCTCCCAGGAAACTCACCGAAACCGTTGCGGAGCTCGTACTTGCGTCCAGGACCTCTGCGCTCTTAAAGATGGAATAGCTGTCGGGTTCGCCCAGGGAACCATAGGAATTGCTCGACATCCCGCTATAGGCCGAGGAGCCTTTAGCAAGGTACTTGAGGCAGTTTGACTTCCAGTTTGGCGTCTCGCTCATCTCGTAGTATTGGAAGCCATTGGGCTCGGTCTTCAGATCACCCAAAGTATAGTTGTTGAAGTATGCCTTCGCAAAGCCGAGGGCATTGTCCTTTACCTTCTGGACCTTCTTTGCCTCTTCCTCTGCCTTCCTGCGAGCCTCCTCAGCCGACTGGAATCGCTGATCGGCTGCCTGCTTGTAACCGTCCAGCTGGGACTGGTCAAAGTTCGGATCGCCCAACGCGGAATTAACCGCCTGCTGGATCATCTCCTCCGTCAGCTGGTCATCTGGCACGGGCGTCACCGTCACCGTGTCGTTCGTGTCCACAGTCACGTCAAAGTCTTCGGGAACGCCAACCTGCAAGTTCTGGGAAGACACCGCAGGCTGAAAGACCTGACCCTCATCGCCAATCGACGGTGCGACAATGGTGATGGTATAGGTGCCCGGATTAAGGTCTAGACCGGTACCATCCGCCTTCACGTAGCCGTCCTTCTCGGGAAGGTCGGACCCATCGACATCCTTGCCCTTCACGTGAACGGCTATTGCAGAGTCCTTGGAGTCATAGCCATCGCCACTGACGGTGAACTTGACCGGGCTGGGCGCATAGGTCCTGACCACGGTGTTGGCCGTGTCACGGTAACCATCGCGTTTGGACTGGTCGAAACTTTGGTCAGAGCCCGCCTTGTCATAGGCAGCCTGGACCTCTTCGCGGGTCATCTCTCGTTTTGGGACCGCATCCATCTGAATGGTCTGTCCCGAATCTACCGTCTGCGAGGGGTCGCCCTCCCCCACATCGACCTGAATACCCTGGTCCGGCACGGCTAGGATGGAGCCGTCGTCAGTCAGGGGCGACGCTGTCACGGTTATCTGATAGGAACCCGCCGGGAGCTCAAGGCCCGTGCCGTTCGCATAGACGAAGTCATCCTGATCCACCTGGTCTCCCAGGACATTCGTCCCCGAGATGTGGACGGGGATCCCCGAGTCCTCAGGTCCAAAGGAAGCCACGTTCACGGTAAGGGATATGGGCCGCGGCCTCGCACGCTGCCCGTGCCGCCAGAATAGGAAGCCCAGGACGCCAACCGCAAGGACCAGGGCGCAGATGACGACGATGGAAATCGCACGACGCCTGCTGCCCGAGGCATTTTTGGGAGCGTCCACCGCAAGCTCTGACGAGCCGTTGACATCCACGGACGCATCATTGTCCAGGTATACCGTTTGCTCGACGGCCGGCAAAGGCATAGAGACGGGCTCGGGGTATGACTCCGGGGACGCCTCTGACTCCAAGCCACCTGCCTGGACGAGCTCTGGCTGGTCATCTCCTGTCAAGTCCTCAGGAGGGACCGTAGACTCCTTCGCGGTCTCCTCTTCCCGTTCTTGCTCCTTGGGCTCTTCCACTCGTGTCCCGCACTTGGGGCAAAAGACCGCGCCATCAGGTAGTTTGTTTCCGCAGTTCACGCAGCACATCGTCGTTCCTCTTTTCGACGGGACCGTGACCTAAGGTTATTTCCTCTGTACAAGCATAGGAAAATACAAGCCTATTTTGTTGTGCAACAATCTGCCGACTACAGCCAACAGGTAAAGTGGAAGGCATCGGAGACACATCGCACGTTACGTTTTTTCCGACTATCTCACTTCAAGTGAAAGGTTTCGCATGAGTGGCCAACGTCCAGTTGGGAATGGCGCAAAGAAGATCCTGACCTTAGTCATCGTCCTTCTTGTCGCCCTGGTCTCCTACCTCGTCCCATCGCTGGACGGAGGGGACACCTCAGATACGACGGCGACATCGGGCATCATGGCCACGAGCGAACAGGGTGCCGCGCAATCCGACACAGACATATCCACCGTCGAGGAATCCGGCACCTACACCTCAAAGGACGAGGTCGCAGCCTATATCCACAAGTTCGGCCATCTACCATCCAACTTCATCTCGAAGACCAAGGCCCGCGAGGCAGGTTGGGTGGCCAGCCAGGGCAACCTCGACGAGGTCTGCCCCGGCAAGTCCATCGGAGGCAGCCGCTTCTACAACGACGATGGACTCCTTCCTGACGCCCCAGGCCGTACCTGGACCGAATGTGACATCGACTACCACGGAGGCTCACGCGGCGCAAAGAGAATCGTCTTTTCCAACGACGGCCTCATCTACTACACCGCCGACCATTACAAGACCTTCGAGCAGCTCTACTAGGGACGTATGATGGGAAGAGAGCCTGAAAAACCCATAGGGCGCGAAGCAGCCGCCCGCCTGGTCATCATCCAGGAGCAGGACTTCGTTACAGCCAGGCAGCTTCATGCCTTCCTGGCTCGCGAGCTAGGCTTCCCTGACTACTACGGGGGAAACTTCGCCGCGCTCGCGGACTGTCTGGGAGACATCGACTCCACCACCAGGATCGTCCTCATGCCAGACCGAGACACCCGCAAGGCCCACTGGTTCGATACCTTCGTCCGCGTGATCGTACGCGCCGCCGAGGATAACCCCTTCCTCGCGGTGACTCGCCACGTGGTCAAACCCTGACCTAGGCCTGGATGAGCATGGTCTGCCTTCCTGGCGTATCCAGTAGACGACAGGGAGGCCCCCGACCTCGTTGCCACGCGAGTTCCACGGCGCGCTTTTTGCGCGAGGATGTCTGAGCGTGGCGGCAAGTTCGGGGGCCTCTCCAGAAAGACCTTCGTCCCGTTTCCCTTTTCTACTCGGGAAGTCTTTCTCCCTTGGCTGCTGCCTCTTCCGGGGTATCCGGATCGGGCGAGATGGGGTCGGCGTTTGCGTCGGCGCCACCAAAGCCATAGGTGGGACGCGCTGCCTCGTACTGGATGTCGCGAGCCGTCTTCAGGATGTTGTCGGGCTTGACGTCCGTGTAACGGTGACATGCACACCAGTGGTTGGGCAGGACCTCACGCAGGTCCGCCGCACCGACCTCGCAGGCACCGACCTTGGCGAAGCATCGGCTGGCAAAGCGGCAGCCATCTGGCGGGTCGATGGGACTGGGCACGTCACCCTGAAGGATGATGCGCTTGCGCGACAGGTGCGGGTCAGGCGAGGGAATAGCCGAGAGCAATGCCTGCGTATAGGGGCAGAGCGGCTTGTGATAAAGCTCGTTCTTTGGCGCAATCTCCATGAGCTTGCCCAGGTACATGACGCCAACACGGTCAGAGATGTGCTTGACCACGTTGAGGCCGTGGGCAATGAAGAGGTAGGTCAGGCCAAAGTCATCCTTCAGGTCGTCCAGGAGGTTGAGCACCTGGGCCTGAATGGACACATCCAGTGCGGAGACGGGCTCATCGCAAACGATGAGCTTGGGGTTCACACCCAGAGCGCGAGCGATGCCCACACGCTGACGCTGACCACCGGAGAACTCGTGGGGATAACGGTTCTTGAGCTCGGGACGGATGCCTACCCGGTCCAGGAGCTCGTCGATCCGCTTGTCGATCTGGCCGGCAGGCAGGACGTTGTTGGTGATCATGGGTTCCGCGATGATCTGCGAGACGGTCATACGAGGGTCCAGGGACGCATAGGGGTCCTGGAAGATCAGTTGGATATCCGTGGAGAGCTTGCGACGCTCCTTTGTGGGAAGGGAGCTGATTTCGCGACCCTCGTAGATAATCTTTCCGCTGGAGGGCTGCAGAAGGCCAACCAGCATCTTGCCAATCGTGGACTTACCGCAACCAGACTCGCCTACCAGGCCAAAGCACTCGCCCTTGTGAATCTTGAAGGACACGTCGTCCACGGCACGCACGAAGGAGGTGGGACGACCAAAGAAGTTGGCCTCGGCCACAAAGGACTTCGAGAGGTGCTGGACGTCCAGCAGGACCTCGCGGTTGTCGAGATTCGGGTCTGCCATGCTCTATGCCTCCTTCGTAAGGTCGTCGTACAGGTGGCAGCGGACGCGACGGTCGCCCTTGCCGGGCAGGTTGCGCAGCTGCGGAGCTTCCTTGCGGCAACGGTCCATGCAACGCTCGCAGCGGTCGGAGAAGGGACATCCCGGCGGCATGTGGAGTGGATTGGGCACAGTGCCCTTGATGGTGTAGAGACGCTCGGAGTTGTCGTCCTCGAGGCGGGGGATGGAGTTCAGGAGACCCAAGGTATAGGGGTGCATGGGCTTCTCGAACAGGGCGACCTTCTCGGCCTCCTCGACCACCTGGCCGCAGTACATGACCACGACGCGGTCGGCGACCTCAGACACGACACCCAGATCGTGGGTGATGAAGAGAACCGCCATGTTGAACTCGTCACGGAGCTTGTAGATGAGGTCCAGGATCTGAGCCTGGATGGTCACATCCAGTGCAGTGGTGGGCTCGTCTGCAATCAGTAGCTCGGGGTTGCAAGCCAGTGCCATGGCGATCATGACACGCTGGCGCATGCCGCCCGACATCTGATGCGGATAGTCGCGGGCACGATCCTCGGGTGAGGGGATGCCAACGACGCGCAGCATCTCAACGGCGCGCTCCCAGGCCTCGTTCTTCTTCATGTCGGTATGGGTCTGGATAGCCTCGACGATCTGGTCGCCCACGCGATAGACGGGATTCAGCGTAGTCATGGGTTCCTGGAAGATCATGGAGATCTTTTGGCCACGAACCTGCTGCATCTCCTTCTCGGACAAGGCCAGGAGGTCAGTGCCGTCAAAGGTGATGGAGCCTGATGCCACATGACCCGGCTTCTGGAGCAGACGCATGATAGAGAGCGAGGTAACAGACTTGCCGGAACCTGACTCGCCGACGACGGCCAGGATTTCGCCTCGGTCGATGGAGAAGGTGACGCCATTGACGGCGCGCACGATGCCCTTGCGGGTAGGGAACTCGGTGACGAGGTCCTTCACTTCTAGCAATGCCATTCTTAGCGCCTCCTAGACTTGGGGTCGAAGGCGTCGCGGATGCCGTCACCCAGCAGGTTGAAGGCGAGGACCGTCAGGGTGATGGCCAAGCCAGGATAGATCATGGCGTGCGGTGCCTGGAAGATGTAGTTGCGACCACGGCCGAGCATGTCGCCCCACTCTGCCTGAGGAGGCTGAACACCCAGTCCCAGGAAGCCCAGGGCGGCAGCGTCAAGGATGGCACCAGAGATGCCCAAGGTGGCACGGACGATGATAGAGGGTGCCACGTTCGGCAGGATGTGACGAAGGATGATCTTCTTGTCCGAGTCGCCTGCCACCCGGGCGGCGGACACGTAGTCGGAGGCCTTGACCGAGAGGACCTGGGACCGGACGATGCGGGCGTACTCGGGGATGGAGACCAGGCCGATGGCGATGACGGCCTTATCGATGCCCTTGCCCAGGGCCGCCATGAAGGTGATGGCCAGGAGGATGGAGGGCACGGCCAGCATGATGTCCATGAGACGCATGATCACGGTGTCCACCTTGCCGCCCTTGTAGCCGGCCACGGCGCCCAGGGTGACGCCGATGGTGAGCGAGATGGCGACCGAGATGACGCCCACCGAGAGCGAGATCTGGGTGCCTACCAGGATGCGGCTCAGGATGTCGCGGCCCTGCTGGTCGCAGCCGAACCAGTGGTCGGCCGAGGGGGCGGCAAAGGACTGGGTCAGGTCCTGGGCATAGGGGTCGCAGGGGACGATGCCCGGGAAGATGGCCGTTACGACAGCGATCAGGACCAGGAGGGCGATGAAGACCAGGCTGATCATGGCCAGAACGTTGTGGGAGAGCGAGTACCAGACGTCGTTCCAGATGGACTCGCCCTGGACGGCGGCCTTCTCCTGGCCCTGTGGCTCGGGAGTCGGGGCGCCCTTGAGGTCCTGGGCGGTTGCGGCGGTTTCTGCCATGGTCATCACCCCTCTTCCTGTCCGGAGTACTTGATGCGGGGGTCCAGGTAGGCGTAGAGGATGTCCACGACCAGGTTGATCACGACGAAGATCACACCGATCAGCAGGACCACGCCCTGGACCACCGGGAAGTCGGACTTGAGAATCTGGTCCACCACGTACTTGCCGACGCCAGGCCAGGCAAAGACCGTCTCGGTGAGAAGGGCGCCGCCCAGGAGGGAGCCCAGCTGGAGGCCGATGACCGTGATCACGGGCAGCATGGCGTTGCGAAGGGCATGGTGCTTGTTGACCTTGCCCTCGGGAAGGCCCTTGGCTCGGGCGGTACGAACGTAGTCCTCGTTGAGGCTGTCCAGCATGGCCGACCGGGTCATGCGGGTGATGATGGCCATGGAGTAGAGGGAGAGGGCCAGGCCCGGCAGGATGATATGCTGGAGAGCATCAGCGAAGGCCTCGAGGTCACCCGAGAAGAGGGTGTCTATGAGGAAGAGGCCTGTGCCCCCCACCGGTGCCAGGAGGGGGTCGATGCGACCGCCCGAGGGCAGGATGTGGAGGGTGCCCGCGAAGAGCAGGATCATGAGGACGCCGGACCAGAAGATGGGCATGGAGACGCCCACCAGGGCAAGGATCATGCTGAGGCCGTCGACAAAGGACCCCTTGTGGACGGCGGAGACGACGCCCAGGGCCACGCCGATGATCGCGGCAAAGACGATGGCCACCAGGGCCAGCTCCACCGTGGCGGGGAACCGGCTCATGATCTCCTCGATGACGGGGGTATGGGTGTAGTAGGAGGTGCCCACGTCCCCGTGAAGGGCACCTACCAGGAAGTTGAAGTACTGGGTCAGCAGGGGCTGGTCAAGGCCGTTGGCCTGGCGCCAGGCCGCCATCTGCTCCTGCGTGGCGTGCTCGCCCAGGACGACCGGGGCCGGATCAGCAGAAAAGACATGCATGATCAAAAAGACGACAATCGAGAGGCCCAGAAGGACCGGGATGGCCTGAAGGACACGCTTAAGGATGTATTTCAGCACTTTCTTCCTCCTCTCTCTGTGTTTGGCACGGACAGATTGACAAGTCGAGGCTGCCCAAGGCAAGCGCAGGCCCCAAAGCAAGGACCAAGGCGCCCGCTCCCTTCCCGTGACAGCCTACCTTTGAAAAATACCGCTCTAAACGGGCTCGGACCGCGCACAACGCGCGGTCCGAGCCAAGATGAAACATTTAGCACGCTACCACGTTGTCGCTTGGGCCACCAAGGGCTACTTGGTGCACTTGCTCAGGAAGGTGACGGCCGTGGGGTGGAAGATGTAGCCCTCGACGCCCTTCTTGTGGCCCAGGATGTTGGTGGAGTGGGAGATGGGCAGCCAGACCTGCTCAGCAGCAGCCAGCTGCTCGCACTGGTGGTAGACGTCGTCGCGGGCGTCGCCGTTGGGGGTGGTCAGACCCTTGGCAATGAGGTCCTTGTACTCCTTGTTGTCCCAGCGGGCGACGTTCATGGTGTAGTCGTCGGCAGCCAGGAGGTTCATGAAGTTGTCGGGATCGCCGTTGTCGCCGTTCCAGCCGTAGAAGCAGAGGTCGTAGTTGCCGGCGGAGATGGTCTGCTTGTAGGAGGTCCATTCGAACTGGTCGATGGTCATCTCCACGCCCACCTTCTGCAGGTAGCCCTGGATGGACTCGGCCAGGGCGGTGCCACCCTTGCCGTTGTAGGGACGGGGGTTGGAGTAGGTGATGCAGTGGATCTTGGTGACGCCAGCGGCAGCAAGCTCGGTCTTTGCGGCATCGGGATCGTACTTGGTCTGCTCGATGTCCTTGTCGTAGGGAGCCATCCAGAGGGGCATGATGGAGTTGGCGTAGGTGCCGTAGTCACCGTAGAGGGACTTGACCATCTCCTCGACGTTGATGGCCTTGGCCACGGCGATGCGGGCAGCCTTGTCCTTGAAGAGTTCGGACTGGGTGTTGAAGGCCATGTAGTTGATGTTCATGCCGTCCATGGTGTAGATCTCGTCACCGTTGGACTTGATCTGGTCGACCATGGACTCGTCTGGGTTGTTGATGATGTCGACCTCGCCGTTGGCCAGGGCGGTCACGCGAGAGGCGTTCTCGGCGATGATCTTGATGACGATGTTCTTGGCCTTGCCCAGGTTGTCCTTGTCCCAGTAGTCCTCGTTGCGCTCCAGCTTGACGTCGGACTGCTTGGTCCAGGAGACGAACTTGTAGGGGCCGGTGCCCACGGGGTTCTCCATGAGGGGCTTGTCGGTGTTCTTTGCTGCCGTTGGGGAGACGATGGGCGAGGCCATGCACATGGCAAGGTTGGCCAGGAAGGCCGAGGAGGCTGCGCGGAGCTTGATCTTCAGTGTGGTGGCATCGGGAGCCTCGATGGACTCGATGCCGTTGCCGTCGGCTGCGGCACCAAAGGTGAAGGCGGCATAAGGCATGTCGTCGGTACGGTTGGGCTCGAGCTGACGCTCGATGGACTCCTTTGCGGCCTGGGCGTTGAAGTCGGTGCCGTCGTGGTACTTCACGCCCTCGCGGATCTTGAAGGTGTAGGTCAGGCCGTCGTCGGAGACCTCGTAGGACTCGGCCAGGCCCGGACGGATCTTGCAGGAGTCGTCCTCGTACTGGAGGAGGTTCTCGTAGATCTGGACCATAACCTGTGCGGACTCGCCGTCGTCGACGTAGGCGGGATCAAGGCCTCGGGGGTCGGCGCCCTGGGCGAAGGTGATGGTGAAGTCGCCGGAGCCGGAGCCGGTGTCGCTTGCACGCTTGGAGCCGCAGCCTGCCAGTGCGAAGGCGCTGGAAGCGCTGACAGCAGCCATAGCCTTGACAAAGCCCCTACGAGAGAGCTGAGCCGCCTTTGTTTCCATAGGAGTTCTCCTTTATCTATAAGACGAAGCACGACCCGAAGGTCGCACCGTGCGCGCAGGCGCTGCCGTGCGCACATCTGACGCACTTCATATTGGTACAAGCCCCTTCAGATTTCTGCATGGATTGAGAATTGTTTTCGCAGAGGAAACAGAATGTAAGGCATTCGATACGGTTTATTCCCGTTTCCAATATCCATAGGGGAGTACCCCTTATCCATAAGGGAGTACCCCCTATGGATACTCCCTATATGCCCTATTTGAGATTTGTCTGCATTAGAAGTCGGCATTGCCCACGGTACGAGGATGGGGCAGGACGTCGCGGATGTTGTCCACTCCCGTCAGGTACATGACCAGGCGCTCGAAGCCCAGTCCAAAGCCAGCGTGGTGGCAACCACCATAACGGCGGAGGTCAAGGTAGTACCTGTACTGCTCCTTGTCCATGCCTAGCTCCTCGATGCGACGCTCGAGGACATCCAGGCGCTCCTCGCGCTGGGAGCCACCGATGATCTCACCTATGCCAGGGACCAGGCAGTCGGAAGCCGCAACGGTCCTTCCATCGTCGTTGAGACGCATGTAGAAGGCCTTGATGGCTGCGGGGTAGTCAGTCACGAAGGTGGGCTTCTTAAAGTGTTGCTCGGTCAGGAAGCGCTCGTGCTCGGTCTGAAGGTCAACGCCCCAGGAGACGGGGTACTCGAACTTGTGGCCCTTGGCCTGGGCGTCTTCCAGGATCTTGATTGCATCGGTGTAAGTGACGCGGGCAAAGTCGCTGGTGGCGACATGCTGCAGGCGGTCCTTCAGATCCTTGTCCACGAACTTGTTGAACATATCCAGCTCGTCGGGGCAGGTCTCCATCACATAGTTGATCACGTACTTGAGCATGGCCTCGGCCACATCCATGTCCTGGGCCAGGTCGCAGAAGGCCATCTCGGGCTCGACCATCCAGAACTCCGCAGCATGGCGGCGGGTGTTGGAGTCCTCGGCACGGAAGGTGGGACCAAAGGTGTAGACATCACCGAAGCTCATGGCAAAGTTCTCGGCCTGGAGCTGGCCAGAGACGGTAAGGTTCGTTGCCTTGCCAAAGAAATCCTGGCTCCAGTCGACCTGACCGTCCTCGGTCTTGGGCACGTTGTTGAGGTCAAGGGTGGTCACGCGGAACATCTCGCCAGCGCCCTCGGCGTCGGAGGCAGTGATGATGGGCGTGTTCACGTATACGAAGCCGCGCTCCTGGAAGAAGCGGTGAATGGCAAAGGCAGTCACGGAGCGCACGCGGAAGACGGCGCGGAAGAGATTGGTACGGGAACGCAGATGCTGCTGGGTGCGAAGGTACTCGCGGCTCTGGCGCTTCTTCTGCATGGGATAGTCGGGAGCAGAGGGGCCCTCCACCACGATGGTCGAGGCCTGGAGCTCGAAGGGCTGGGGACGCTCGGGCGTGAGGGCCAGGGTGCCCGTGATGATGAGGGCGGCGCCAACGTTCTGGGCGATGATGCGGTCGTACTCCTCGTCACCCAGGTTCTCGCGGTTGAGTACCACCTGCAGGTCCTTGAAGCAGCTGCCATCATTGAGCGTGACAAAGCCGAAGTTCTTCATGTCACGGATGGAGCGGACCCAACCGGCAACGGTAAGCTCGCTACCACCCAATTGATCCTTGTTTGTAAAGAGCGTCGCGATTTTCGTGCGATCCATGTGGCTCTCCTGTCTGACAGGCGGCGCGATTCCGATGGCGTCGCCCCTGTGTAATCAACAGGTAACACCATAGCACGCGGCAAGAGGAACGGGGCACGCAGACTCTGGGAGTGCGGGACCCGGCCCTTGCCCCAGTGCTCAGACAGCGCGCTTCGCGCGAACTGCGCCTGGGACAAGGGCCGGGTCCCGCTCCCAGGCTTTGAATGTGCCCCGTTCCGGGTCTTGCATGAAAGGGGAAGTTGGGGACAGCGCGCTTCGCGTGGCCGTTACTAATTGGGGGTAGCCCCCGCTTGGTCGTGTATGATGGCCGACAAGAAAATCAAGGCAATCGGAAAGGAAACCCATGACTTCTGAGCCAGACTACAGGCTTCTTGCAAAGCAGGTTGCCGCAGTGGCGGAGGAGGACCCTCGCTGGGTGCCGGCCCTGTCAAACACCTCGGCGCTCATCGGGGACGCGCTTGATGACATCAACTGGGCTGGCTTCTATATAAGGGAGACGACCGCCGACGGGTCGGACCGCCTGGTCCTGGGACCCTTCCAGGGAAAGGTCGCCTGCGTGCACATAGGGGTCGGGCATGGAGTCTGCGGGACGGCGGTTGCCGAGAACGCGACCCAGCTGGTAACGGACGTCCACTCCTTCCCGGGGCACATCGCCTGCGATGCGGCATCGAACTCCGAAGTCGTCATCCCCATCCACGACGGAGCTGGTCGAGTGGCTGCCGTTCTGGATATCGACTCCCCCACTACAGCCCGGTTTACGCAGGCGGACGCGGACGGCCTCGAGCAGGTGGTCGCCTACCTTGAACAGGTCATCCGACTGGACTAGCGCTCGCCGCGCTGCAGGGCTACACCGCCAAGGCATAACGCGCACAAAGTTTCCGCGACGTCCCTCTTTGCCAGAGAACCAGCCTGATTTGAAAATTTGGGTGCACTAGCCTCAAATGCCAGTGCACCCAAATTCTTGAATAGTTCGCTTTCACGGGCGATTTGCCCGCTCTACGCGAATTCGTGTGCGACGTTTCCGCGCGCCACAGAAGGCGGCGCGTACCCCAACAGCAGCCATCCGCCTAGGCGGCATCGACGTTTGCCGTGGCGACCAGCGGGACCCCCGTCCCACAGACGTCCTCGACCAGGACGTCACCCACGTGCACGGGAGCCGCCACGCAGGTCCTGTTGATGACCTTCATCACATCGAACATGAGCCCCTTGGGGGTGTCCGTCTTGGTCTTCACTGACACGCGCTCGCGCTCACCGCCAGTCACGCTTACGGTCGAAGTGACCACGCGCGTGGGATTGGTAACCTCCTTGCGTCCATAGATGTCACCCCTCTTGCAGCCATTGCCAGTGACAGAGAGAACCTCCCCCTTGTCCAGGGTGACTTTCAGCTGGCAGCCCTTGGGGCAGTTGATACAGGTCAGATGTCTCGTTTCCATGATGTCCTACCCCCTAGTCCTGCTCGATCCTAACGGTGACGTCGCTCAGGTCCTCAGCCGCTTGGATGTCTGCCTTCTTTAGTATGACCTGCTCCATCTCGCCGGGAGCCAAGACCTGCTTCTTCCTGTGCTGGACGCGCTTGTCGCCAAAGTAGACGCTCACGTAGGCATCCTGGTAGACTGCACCAACGCGGAAGCGGACCGTCACCTTTTCGGACATGCGGTCGGGATCGATACTGCAGGGCACGGTATAGCGCACGCCGTCCACGCCATGTAGCTTGATGGCACCCTCGGTCGCGGCGGCACGGTCGCCCAGCTCACCGCGGACGAAGGCGGCAGCGCGCTCGCCAGCGGCATCGGCCTCCTCGCTCACGTAGTCCACCAGATCATGCACGTGCAGGACATTTCCACAGGCAAAGACGCCAGGAATGGAAGTCTCGAAGGATTCGTTGACCGCAGGGCCGTTGGTGACGGGGCTCATCTGCACGCCAGCGGAGCGAGAGAGCTCGTTTTCGGGGATGAGACCACAGGAGAGCAGCAGGGTATCACAGGTGTAGCGCTCCTCGGTTCCGGGGATGGGCCTGCGGTCGGGGCCGACCTCGGCAATGGTCACGGCCTCCACTCGCTCGCGCCCCTCGATGTCCACGACGGTATGGGACAGCTTCAGGGGAATGCCAAAGTCATCCAGGCACTGAACGATGTTCCTCTTCAGACCACCAGAATAGGGCATGAGCTCGGCCACGACCTTGACCTTGGCGCCTTCCAGGGTCATGCGGCGGGCCATGATCAGTCCGATGTCACCAGAGCCCAGGATAACGACCTCACGACCAGGCATGTAGCCCTCGATGTTGACCAGTCTCTGGGCTGTACCTGCGGTAAAGATTCCCGCAGGGCGATAGCCTGGAATGTTGAGGGCGCCACGGGGACGCTCGCGACAGCCCATGGCCAGAATGACGGCACCCGTCTTGACCTGGAACATGCCATCATCGCGGTTCATGGCAGTAACGACGCGGTCCTGGGAGATGTCCATGACCATGGTGTTCAGCTTGTAGGAAATGCCCAGCTCCTGGACCTGGCTGGCAAAGCGGTTCGCGTACTCGGGACCAGTGAGCTCCTCCTTGAAGCGATGGAGGCCAAAGCCGTTGTGGATGCACTGGTTGAGGATGCCTCCCAGGCAGTTGTCGCGCTCCAGGATGAGAATCGACTTGCAGCCCGCCTTGTAGGCGGAGACTGCGGACGCAAGACCAGCAGGGCCACCGCCGACGATGACGATGTCCGCGCTCTGCATGATGTCTGCCATTATGCCTGCACCTCCTTTGTGCGACCCAGGACGATCTTTGAGTCGCCTCCGCTCTTGCTGATTTCCTCCAGGGGCAGTCCGAGCTCGCGGCTCAGGATGTCCATGACGCGGGGGCTGCAGAATCCTGCCTGGCAGCGGCCCATGCCAGCGCGAACGCGACGCTTGACGCCGTCCAGCGAGCGAGCTCCCAGGGGACGGTGGATGGCATCCAGGATTTCACCCTCGCTGATGGACTCGCAACGGCAGACGATCTGGCCGTAGGCAGGCTCGCGACGGATGAGCTCATTGCGCTCCTCAAGGCTGAGCTTCTTTGGATCCAGGATGCCCTTGCGGGTGCCGTCCCAGTTGTCCTTCTCCTCGAGACCCATGAGGTCCCGCATGATGCCACCGATGTACTCGCCGATTGCAGGCGAGCTGGTGAGGCCAGGTGACTCGATGCCTGCGCAGTCGATGAATCCAGGGGCGTCCTCGACGGGCCCCAGGATGAACTCGTGCCCGTCCTCGTGGGCGCGCAGGCCGGCAAAGCTCGTGATGGTCTGACGCAGGGGGAGGTCCCTCAGGTTCTCCGATGCCTTGGCGCGAATCTGGTCCAGGCCCTCCTGAGTGGTGGCCGTGTCATCCTTGTCGTCGTCGGCCAGGTCGATGGCCGTGGGGCCAACGATCGTGTTGCCGTGAACCGTGGGAGCCACCAGGACGCCCTTGCCATAGGCGGTAGGCTGGGGGAAGATCACGTGGTTCACGTAACCCTGGGTGGAATGGTCGAGCAGGAAGTAGTCGCCGCGACGCGGGGTGATATGAATCTTCTTGGCACTGACCATGTTGTGGAACTTGTCCGCGTAGAGGCCGGCGGCATTCACCACGTAGCGGGCCTTGTACTCGCCGTTGTTGGTGGTGATGTGCCAGATGCCCTCGTCGTCGCGGGCCAGCTTCTCGGCCGAGGTGTTGAAGTGGAAGTCCACTCCATTGGTAAAGGCATTCTCGGCCATGGCAATGTTGAGGATGAAGGGGCAGATGATGCCTGCAGTGGGAGCCCAGAGGGCACCAACGACCTCGTCGGTCAGGTTGGGCTCCATGGCACGGGCCTCGTCGCCGGTCAGGATCCTCATGTCGGGCACGCCGTTCTGGACGCCGCGATCATAGAGGTCCTGGAGGCCACCCAGCTGGTCCTCGTGGGTGCACACCAGGAGGGAACCGATGCGGTCGAAGGGCACATCCAGGTCGCGGGCCACCTGGTCCATCATCTGGTTGCCACGGAGGTTCATCCTGGCCATCATCGAGCCAGGCTGCGCATCATAGCCTGCGTGAATGATGGCGCTGTTTGCCTTGGAGGTGCCGCTGCACACGTCCTCGCCACGCTCCAAAACCAGCACCTCGCACTTGTAGCGCGAGAGCTCTCGCGCGACGGCAGAACCCGTCACGCCCGCTCCGATCACCACCACGTCATAGGTCATTTCCAATCCTCTCCTTGCAATGTGTCACAGCCCTCTGAAGCTTTTGTCACGCTTTCGCTGGCCACATCTTTTTGTTGGTCGTCGAGACCGCAATGCAACCAGCTTGTAGGTCGTTTGCCACCTCGCCCTTGCTGGTCAGGAGGCCACCCGCCATCACGGGAACCTTGGAGACCTGGACCAGCGCACGGTAGACGTCAGGAATGAGAACTGCGGGCAGGACCTCGATCAGGTCGGGCTGGAGCTCGCGCTGGGCCTGACGTCCCACGTTCTTGAAGGACATGGAGTCGATCATAAAGAAGCGCATCACCGTGTTGAGCCCTAGTTCACGGGCACGATTGATCAGGGACGCATGGGTGGAGATGATGCCCTCTGCCTGGGTATTGTGCTTGATGAAGTCGCACGCCACAGGCTGCAGGGACAATCCGTCAACCAGATCTATGTGGACGATGGGAACCTTTCCCTCATCCCGGACGCGGCGGGTGATGGCGCCGATGGAGTTAACGTCGCCATAGAGCACAAAGACGATTGTGCTCTGGGACTCTAGGGCCAGGTCCAACTCCTGGCCATCCTTCACGGCTGCTATCACGGGGTTCTTTCGGACCTCCGCCAGAAAGTCGCTCCTCCTCATGTCCACTCCCCTCCTCGACCGGGTCCAGGCGCATTCCCGAGCCTTCGTTCGACATAAAAAAGCATGGCCAAGCCGCAGGGAAGAATCCCCGATGCTTAAGCCATGCTCGTCTTCTCTGAGGCTTGAGATGTGCAATTGTAAGCGAGACCTGCGTCTCAGCAGCTTTATGATAGCACGACTATCACGAGTGGCAAAAGGGCATTCGCCAAGCCCTAGACGTCCTCGCGGGCCCAACCACGTGTCGTTGCCACGGCGCGATGCCACTCGGACAGCTCGTGGGACCGCCATGCCTCCGGAAGCTTTGGCGCAAACTCCTGGTCGATGGCCCAGTTCTGCAGGACCTCCTCCTTTGAGCCCCAGAAGCCCACGGCCAGACCCGCCAGGTAGGAGGCGCCCATCGCCGTCGTCTCCACACAGGTGGGACGCCTGACGGGAGCGCCGATGATGTCCGACTGGAACTGCATGAGGAAGTCGTTCTTGCAGGCACCGCCGTCGACCTTGAGTGAGCTGAGCTTTCCGCCCAGGTCCTGCTCCATAGCGTGGAGGACGTCCGCGGTCTGGAAGGCCAGGGACTCCAGGGTGGCGCGGATGATGTGGTACTTGTTGGTACCGCGGGTCAGACCCACGATGGCACCACGGGCGTAGGGATCCCAGTAGGGCGCGCCCAAGCCGGTAAAGGCAGGCACCACGTAGCAGCCATTGGTGTCGCAGACCTGCGTGGCAAAGTACTCGGAGTCGGGCGAGGAGTCTATGACGCGCAGCTGGTCGCGGAGCCACTGGATGGCGGCGCCGGCCACGTAGACCGAGCCTTCCAGGGCGTAGTTGACCTTCCCGTCCAGGCCCCAGGCCACCGTGGTAAGCAGGCCGTTCTCGGAAAAGACGGGCTTCTCCCCCGTGTTCATGAGCATGAAGCAGCCCGTGCCATAGGTGTTCTTTGCCTCGCCTGCCTCAAAGCAGGTCTGGCCAAAGAGTGCCGCCTGCTGGTCGCCCGCGGCACCGGCGATGGGAATCGGTGCGCCAAAGAACTCGGGGTCAGCCTCTCCGTAGACGCAGGAGGAGGGCTTGGGCTCGGGCAGGAGGCTCATGGGCACGCCCAGGATGTCGCAGAGCTCCGGGTCCCACTCTAGGGTGTTTATGTTAAAGAGGAGCGTTCGTGAGGCGTTGGAGTAGTCCGTCACGTGGACACGGCCCTTGGTGAGCTTGTAGATGAGCCAGGAATCCACCGTACCGAAGCAAAGCTCACCGCGCTCCGCACGCTCGCGGACCCCATCGACGTTGTCCAAGATCCAGCGAATCTTCGTGCCCGAGAAGTAGGGGTCAATGACCAGGCCGGTCTTCTTTCGGAAGGTATCGACCAGGGTGGGGTCGGATGCCTTGAGCTCCTCGGTAAAGTCGGCTGTGCGACGGCACTGCCAGACGATGGCATGACAGACGGGCTGGCCGGTGGCGCGGTCCCAGATGATGGTGGTCTCGCGCTGGTTGGTAATGCCGATGGCAGCAATGTCCTGGGGCTTTGCGTCTATGCGGGCCATGGCCTCGCGCGCCACCTTGAGCTGGGTGGACCAAATCTCATTGGCATCGTGCTCGACCCAGCCAGGCTCGGGAAAGTACTGGGTAAACTCCTTCTGCGCCATGGAGCAGATGTTGCCCTGGCGGTCAAAGAGGATGCAGCGGTTGGACGTGGTGCCTGCGTCAAGCGCCATCACGTATTTTGCAGTCATGGAGTCCTGCCTTCGTCTCTTGTGGTAAGCCGCCTGCATGCGACGGCCCGTTCGGTCAGGAGAAAGGCTACAACGGCCAGACGGGGGCGTGCCATGGCCCATCTACGAGCGGTGGAGCTGCTTCCAATGAAGGGCGCTTCTTTGGCCACGTCTATCTTTGGGCACTTTTGGGCGAAAACAGCCGATTTTGGGCCAAAGGTGCCCAAAGATAGACGTGCACCAAAACGACAACCATGTCCAGGCAGCGACAAAGCGTAGCCGCGCCAGGCCGCCTGCTAGAATACGGACAGGGCAGATTCAAGGAGCGAGGGGGACACATGGACCAGCCAGCATCAGACCCGCAGGCCTTCCGCATAGAGCATGACTCCCTGGGAGAGGTGCGAGTACCCGCAGACGCCCTCTGGGGCGCCCAGACCCAGCGGTCGCACGAGAACTTCCGCATAGGCACCGAGACCATGCCCCGCGGCATCGTACGGGCCTTTGCCCTGGTAAAGAAGGCCGCCGCCCAGGCAAATGCAGACCTGGGGGTGCTGGACCCCACCGTAGCCTCCCTGATCGAGGACGCAGCCGACGAGGTTCTGGCGGGTCAGCACGACGAGGCCTTCCCCCTGGTGGTCTGGCAGACGGGTTCAGGCACCCAGTCCAACATGAACATGAACGAGGTCCTGGCCCACATCGCCAATGCCCTTGCGACTGAGCGCGGCATCCAGCTCGACCGCCCCGTCCACCCCAATGACCACGTGAACTGCAGCCAGTCCTCCAACGACACCTTCCCCACCGCTCTCCATGTGGCGGCAGCCCTTGCCTTGACCCACGAGCTCACGCCAGCGGCTCGTCAGCTGGCAGCGACCTTCCAACGACTGGAGGAAGAGAACCGCGACATCGTGAAATCCGGCCGCACCCACCTCCAGGACGCCGTGCCCATAGCCTTCAGCCAGGAGATTTCGGGCTGGCGAGGCCTTGTGGAGTCGCCCTTGGCCCAGATGGACGCCGCCCTGCCCGACATCTACCAGCTGGCCCTGGGCGGCACGGCGGTAGGCACGGGACTCAACGCGCCTGAGGGCTTCGACACCCTGGTGGCACAGAAGCTGGCGGGGCTCACGGGGCTTCCCTTTGTCACGGATCCCAACAAGTTCCATGCCCTGACCAGCAAGGACGCGATTGTCTTTGCCCACGGGGCAGTGAAGGCCCTGGCGGCAAACATGATGAAGGTTGCCAATGATGTCCGTTGGCTGGCCTCGGGCCCCCGACTGGGCCTGGGCGAGATAACCATCCCCGCCAACGAGCCCGGCTCCTCCATCATGCCCGGCAAGGTAAACCCCACCCAATGCGAGGCCGTGACTATGGTGGCCGTCCAGGTCATGGGCAACGACGCAGCCATTGGCTTCGCGGCGAGCCAGGGAAACTTCGAGCTCAACGTCTTCATGCCCGTGATCGCATACAACTTCCTGCAGTCCTGCCGCCTCCTGGCGGATGCCCTGGTCAGCTTTGACGTCCACTGCGCCTCGGGCATCAAGGCCAATCGTCAGAAGATGCACGACAACCTGCATCGCTCACTCATGAACGTCACGGCACTCAATCCCACTATCGGCTACGAGAACGCGGCGAAGGTCTCCCAGAAGGCCTTCCGCGAGGGCAGCAGCCTCCGCGAGGCCTGCGTGGCACTTGGTTTCTTGACCGCAGAGGAATTCGACAAGGTATTCAAACCAGAGGAGATGGTCTAGGAATGGACGAAACCAGTAGGAAGAGTCTGGAGCTCCACGAGCAGCTGGAGGGAAAGATCGAGGTCGTCTCGCGCAAGCACGTGGAGACCCGTGAGGACCTCTCGCTCCTCTACACCCCTGGCGTCGCGGAGCCCTGCCGCCAGATTCAAGCTGACTACCAGAAGTCCTGGACCCTCACACGCCGCAGCCATCTGGTGGCCGTGGTCACCGACGGCACCGCCATCCTGGGCCTGGGAGACATCGGCGCCGCCGCTGGCATGCCCGTCATGGAGGGCAAGTGTGCCCTCTTCAAGGAATTTGGCGACGTTGACGCCTTCCCCATCTGCGTGGACACCCACGACGCCGACGAGTTCGTCCGGACCGTCCAGCTGATCTCCAAGTCCTTTGGCGGCATCAACCTGGAGGACATTGCAGCTCCCCGCTGCTTCGAGATCGAGCGTAGGCTCAAGGAGGTCTGCGACATCCCCGTCTTCCACGACGACCAGCACGGCACCGCCATCGTCGTTGCCGCTGCCCTGCTCAACGCCATCAAGGTCACCGGAAAGACCATGGGTCAACTCCGCATCGTGATCAACGGCGCCGGCGCCGCGGGCTGCGCCATCGCAACCCTCCTGGTCCACATGGGCTTCGGCAACGTAATCCTCTGCGACGTGAACGGCATCATCTGCGAGGGTGACGAGGGTCTGTATGCGGGTCAGGAGGCCCTGAGCCACGTAACCAACAAAAAACACGAGCACGGCAGCCTGGCAGATGCCCTCAAGGGTGCGGATGCCTTCGTGGGCGTATCGCGTGGAAATCTGGTCACACCCGAGATGGTTGCAGGTATGAACGAGGGCATCGTCTTTCCCATGGCAAATCCCACGCCCGAGATCATGCCCGACAAGGCACAGGCGGCAGGAGCGGCCGTCGTGGGCACCGGACGCTCGGACTTCCCCAACCAGATCAATAACGTCCTGGTCTTCCCTGGCATCTTCAAGGGAGCTCTGGCGGCTCGTGCAAAGGAGATCACCGAGGAGATGGAAATCGCCGCAGCCTACGCCATCGCCTCGATCATCCCCGAGGACGAGCTGAACGCTCAGAACATCATTCCCTCGGCCCTGGACAAGACGGTCGCCGACGTCGTCGCCAAGGCCGTGGCAGAGCACGTAAAGGACTAGCTTACGGCACGCAGAACCCAGACAAGCCGTCGGGGCAATTCCTCTGGCAGAGCGGCAACGGAAGCCTCTCGGGCCCGTTCCCGCTCCGGCCAGATTCAGCCCACGCGGTACAGAAAAGGCAACATCTCCCTGACCTCCGGCAGCCCCGGCCGGGGGCGGAGCTATGCTGCCAGGCCTGGGAGCCAGGCCCCCTCACGGGGAGGTCGCGGCAGGGTCGCCGGCAAGGCACCCACTGGGAGTTCGCACGGCTCTAGCACCGAAAGAAGGAGCTCCGCAAGGACCAAGGCACCCACTAGGGGAAGGGCTCCGTCGAAGGCGTCTTCTTCCAGGGCGAGGACGAGCACCAGGACCAGTCCCGCCAGACATGGCAAGAGTCCCGCTCCACAGCGAGGCCGCCAGGCTCCCCGTCACAGCAGCGGCCGCCGTACCCCACCGCGCAGGCCACGACGTCGCAGGGGCATCGGCCGCTTCCTCTCCATCGTGCTTCTGGCCCTCGTGGCCTTCACCGCCCTGCGCTTCACCCTCTGCAGTGACAGCTACCAGCGGGAGACGATCAACGAGGATTCGCGGCTCATCGGCAAGTCGATGGCGGTCACGCGCCAGGACTATCTCTTTGACTCCCCCTATGACTGGGGCAAGCTACAGAAACAAGACGGCTACCTGGCCTATGTGAAGGACGGTCAGACCCTGTCCAAACTCGGCATCGACGTCTCGGAGCACAACGGAAAGATTGACTGGCAGAAGGTCAAGGATGCCGGCATCGAGTTCAGCTACATCCGCGCCGGCTACCGCGGATCCCAGTCGCCCACCGTGGTCAGCGACGACAGCTTCGAGGTGAACTTCTCGGGCGCCAGGGACGCAGGCCTTCAGGTGGGAGTCTACTTCTACTCTATGGCCCTCACGGAGGAAGAGGCCCGCGAGGAGGCCGACTATACCTGCGACCTGCTGGGCGGGGCAAAGATCGACTACCCCATTGCCTTTGACATGGAGCCCGACAACGACGACTCCGAGCGCGTGCAGGGTATGACCACCGACCAGTACACGGCCATAGCCCGAGCCTTCTGCGACGAGTGCGAACGTCGCGGCTATAGCGCCGTCGTCTACGGCAACCAGTACGAGCTTGCCCTCTACGACCGCAAGGCCCTGGCCACCTTTGGCTTCTGGTACGCCGAGTATGAGTCCAACCCCACGACCATCCTCCGCTTCGGTATGTGGCAGTACACAAAGACAGGCAAGGTCCCTGGCATAGAGACGAACGTAGACATAGACCTCGACCTCACGGACGCGCTTGCAGCCGAAGACCAGGAGGGGTGACCTGGGCCAAGGTCGGTCCGGCGGCCTCCTTATAGTTGGCAGCGTCTTCTGGGACGAGCTCCACTCCCGTGTGTCGGAAATGGGAAGAAGTTACCTGTTGGGCTGGTTCCTTGGCCCCAGAAGGGTGAGCCGCGCCTACAGCAGGCCCAACCTCACGCAGGCGTTATATATTCCGTCGCGGTCCACGTCGTCCGTCACGTAGTCGGCCTGCTCCTTGACGTCCTCGTTACCGTTGCCCATGGCGATCGCAGTACCCACGACCCCAAACATGGTCAAGTCGTTGCCGCCGTCACCAAATGCCACGGCCTCCTCCGGCCTGATGCCATAGTGTTCCAGGGTCTTGCGAACGGCCACGTGCTTGCCTCCGTGGCGGGGAAAGACATCTACGAAGTGCTCGATCCAGCGGGTGAGCTTGACGTCCTTGCAGGCATTGGTGACCACGCTCGTATTGCCTGGCGTGGCAAAGATGTTCAGCTGGTAGATGTCGTTCTCCAGCGCCTGGTGGATGTCTCCCTCGGGAAAGTCCACGTGCGAGATCTGTTGGATGGCATTCACGTGCTCATCGTGCCCACTGATGTAGACCCTTCCCTTCTCAAAGAAGGCACAGTTGTAGAGCCCCTTGTCCACCTGGTCGACCACGGTGGCGATGTCAGCCGGGTCCATATGCTCATCGATGTAGACCTCGTCGCGAGAGAAGCAGAGCTGACCATTGAAGGTGATGAAGGCCTCCAGGTTATCTATGGAGACCTCATCGAGCATATAAGGTGGCCGACCCGTGGCCAGAAAGCATTTGACGCCGCGGCGCTTGAGCTCGGTCAGCGCCATGGTTGCCGTCTCGGGCACTTGATGAGTCTTGAACGAGAGCAGGGTTCCGTCCGCGTCAAAGAACATTGCCTTGATGTCGGCAGGCGTATTCCATATAGCCATAAGCGTTCCTACTTTCTCTAGATGTGGGTGACTCATGTAGGAATCAAGCCAAAATCGGCGAATGAAAGCTGAAATTTATTTTCCCCACGAGGGCACGTCCAAACTTACCATATATGGTCGCAACACACCCAATTTCCTACCTGCGGCTTAGCGTCTTTCTACATCTTTTCAACAGGCCTTTCGACAGGTTTTCAACTAGATATTGTGTCTGCTGAATATTACTGACACAAGAACTAGTATCTAGCGACCTCAAAATGTGGCATAGTAGGTAACGCAAACACAAGCCCGCACGGCGGGTCAGAGTCACTGGGGAGTCGCAGATCACCATGAAGATCATCAAGCGCAATGGTTCGGAAGTAGCCTTCGACCTGAGCAAGATTGTCAATGCCATCACCGCCGCGAATGCCGAGGTCCCCGAGGAGGAGCGCCTCACCGATCGCGAGATCAACTTTGCCTCGCTCAACGTGGAGGACGAGTGCAGGGACGCTGGCCACACGGTGACGGTCGAGGAAATCCAGGACATGGTCGAGGATCAGCTCATGGCCCTCGACCACTACAACGTGGCACGCAAGTACATCATCTACCGCTACGTCCAGAGCCTCAAGCGCCACAAGAACACGACCGACGACAAGATCCTCTCCCTCATCGAGTCCAACAACGAGGAGGTCAAGCAGGAGAACTCCAACAAGAACCCCACCGTCGTCTCGGTTCAGCGCGACTACATGGCCGGCGAGGTCTCCAAGGACCTGGCCATGCGCATGCTCCTACCCACCGACGTGGTGAAGGCACATCAGGAGGGCATCATCCACTTCCATGATGCTGACTACTACGCCCAGCACATGCACAACTGCGACCTGGTCAACCTGGACGACATGCTTCAGAACGGCACCGTCATCTCCGGCACCATGATCGAGAAGCCCCATAGCTTCTCCACCGCCTGCAACATCGCCACTCAGATCATCGCCCAGGTAGCTTCCTGCCAGTATGGTGGCCAGTCCATCAGCCTCTATCACCTGGCAAAGTTCGTCGACGTCTCCCGCAAGAAGATTCGTCGCCAGGTCTACGCCGAGATGGAGGCCATCAACGCCGACCCCGGCATCGACAAGATCAACGAGATCGTCGAGAAGCGCCTGCGCGACGAGGTAGCCCGCGGCATCCAGACCATCCAGTACCAGGTCGTCACCCTCATGACCACCAACGGCCAGGCACCCTTCATCACCGTCTTCATGTACCTGGGCGAGGCCCAGAACGAGCAGGAAAAGAAGGACCTTGCCCTCTGCATCGAGGAGATGCTCAGGCAGCGCTATCAGGGCGTAAAGAACGAGAAGGGCGTCTGGATCACGCCCGCCTTCCCCAAGCTCATCTATGTGCTCGAGAAGGACAACGTCTACCCCGACAGCAAGTACTTCTATCTGACCAAGCTGGCTGCAAAGTGCACCGCCCGCCGCATGGTGCCCGACTACATCTCCGAGAAGAAGATGATGGAGTACAAGCTCTCCAAGGGCGAGGCCGAGGGCGAGGGTGACGTCTACACCTGCATGGGCTGCCGCTCCTTCCTGACCCCGGACCGGTCTGGCAACGGCTATGGCAACATCGCCAACGCTGGCAACTGGGAGCCTGGCAAGCCCAAGTACTACGGCCGCTTCAACCAGGGCGTCGTCACAATCAACCTGCCCGACGTGGCGCTCTCCTCCGAGGGTGACATGGACAAGTTCTGGAAGATCTTCGACGAGCGCCTGGAGCTCTGCCACCGCGCCCTGCGCTGCCGTCACGACCGTCTGTGTGGCACCCTGTCCGACGCTGCACCCATTCTCTGGCAGTACGGTGCCCTGGCCCGCCTGAAGAAGGGCGAGACCATCGACAAGCTCCTCTATGGCGGCTACTCGACAATCAGCCTGGGCTACGCTGGCCTCTACGAGTGCGTGAAGTACATGACCGGCAAGTCCCACACCGATCCCGACGCCAAGCCCTTCGCCCTTCAGGTCATGCAGCGCATGAACGACAAGTGCGCCGAGTGGAAGGCGTCCGAGAACATCGACTACTCCCTCTATGGCACACCCCTGGAGTCCACGACCTACAAGTTCGCCAAGTGCCTGCAGAAGCGCTTTGGCATCGTCAAGGGCATCACCGATCACGGCTACATCACCAACAGCTACCACGTGAACGTCCGCGAGAACATCGACGCCTTCACCAAGCTCAAGTTCGAGTCCGACTTCCAGCGCCTCTCCCCTGGTGGAGCCATCTCCTACGTCGAGGTCCCCAACATGCAGGACAACCTCGAGGCAGTCATGCGCGTCATGCAGTTCATCTACGAGAACATCATGTACGCCGAGCTCAACACCAAGAGCGACTACTGCCAGGTGTGCGGCTACGACGGCGAGATCCAGATCATCGAGGACGACGGAAAGCTGGTGTGGGAGTGCCCCAACTGCGGCAACCACGACCAGTCAAAGATGAACGTCGCACGTCGCACCTGCGGCTACATCGGCACCCAGTTCTGGAACCAGGGCAGGACGGAAGAAATCAAGGATAGGGTGCTACACCTGTAGCTGGAAGGACCCTCGTCTCTTCCTCAGTGCTCAAACAGCTCTGCGCGAGCTGCGCCTGAGGAAGAGACGAGGGCCTGCTGCAGGGCGGCTCCGGCTATCTAACGGGTACAGAAGTATGCGCCCCGATGAGCTAAGCTCATCGGGGCCTTCTTTTGCGACAGACACCCCAGGGGTGTCTGTCGCGTTTTGTGTCGTGGAGAATCCTACTTGGGCAGGTCGCCATTCTTTTGGGCTCGCTTTACGGCCATGTGCATGTGGGCGAACATCGGGGAGTTCGACACGGGCTCGTCGTCGTGGTCGCCAAAGAGGACGTTCATGACCTCGTCCAGCTTCTGGGTGGCCTCGGTAGAGCTGTCATCCGGCACATAGCCCTCGGTATCAATGCCAGAGGACTCGAGCGCCATCAGGACGATTGAGGGCGCAACTCCCTCGTCCTCGCACAACTGGGCAAGGGACTTGTCATCGGGAAGGTTGTCGAAGCCAATCTCATGCAGAACTGCAGAGGCCTCGGGCAGGTCCTTGAGGGCCTCAGAGAGCGGCTTGGAAAGGTCAAAGCTATTGGCCATGATGATTCCCTTCTGGGTTGCACCGGCCGGAAGTCATCGACCAGGCGGCAGTTCGAATTAATGACCCTATTATGCGCCAACCAAGGTCGCATTATTCTCCTCCACGGCAGGACTCGCCACATTGTCACTTGCCGAAGCCTCCTTGGCTGCAATGACCTCCAGGGGCACCACGTCGCCCAGGGTCTTGCAGGTGCTCTTTACCAACATTCCCAGCTCGCGATTGACATCGGAAATGGGGCGGTTGCCATAGTCGCCCATAACCCAAGCCGCGTAGGCACGCAGGGCCCCGCCCGCCAAATAGTCGGCCGTCACCAGAGCAAAGGGGGCGTCGTTTCCAAAGGCATCTAGCAGGGTCTGGCGGACCTGCCCCTTGACGGCCCCCTCCAGGGCGTCCACAAAGGGCGAAGCGCTATTCGACCCCACGATGTCGCGTATTTGCTCACGGTTCTCCGAGACAAAGTCCCCAATCTCGTCCAGGACGGGCAGGGGGTTCTCCACAAAGGAGAGGTCGATAACCTGTTCCACCAGGGCAAAGAGGGCCTTGGAGAAGACCGCCATCATCTGCTCCAAGAGGTCGGCCATCCCGTCGAAGTGCGCGTAGAAGGTGCCGCGATTGAGACCGGCACGGCGGGTGACATCCGACACTGTGATCTTGTCAAAGGGTTTCTCGGCCAACAGCTGCAAGAAGGCCTCCTGCAACAGTTTTATCGATCGCCTGGCATTGCGATTGAGCTCTTTTGCCATGTTTACCTTCTCTTTTAAACATATCGAACAGACATTGTCCGTTTTCCACCAAAGTTCATTGTTCCTGACCTATTTGTCAGCCTGACGGAATGAACGATTTTGAATTGAGGTAAAAAACGACAGGTGTTTAAGTTTCGACAGTTGATTATAGCGAAAGGAACCGTGGGCGATGGAACGAATATTTCGCGTGATCCTCAACCACCGCAAGACGGTCATCGGCATCTTCATTGCGCTGACCGTCCTCTGCGCGTTGCAGATTCCCCTGGTCAAGGTAGATGCCAACATGAGCGACTACCTCCCCACCAGCGCGAAGTCCTCCCAGGACCTCGACACCATGAAGGAGGTCTACGGCAACGACATCACCAACGCCCGTATCTACGTGACGGGCATTTCCCTGACCGACGCCTCCTCCTTTGCCGACAAGCTCGCCGACGACTCCTCGGTCGTCGACGTCCAGTGGCTGGGTGACAACAACCAGTCAATCGACGTGAAGAAGCCCCTGGACATCCAGGACCAGGGCGCCGTGGCCGACTGGTACGACGGCAAGGGCTACCTCTTCCAGTGCGTCCTCACCTCGGACGTCGACCAGGCAAAGATTGACCAGATTCGCTCCGATGCCCAGGCGCTTCCCGGCGCCCAGACGGTGGCCATCGACGGTTCCGCCGTCTCTGATGCAGCCAACCTGGCGTCCATCAACACCGACATGTCAAAGATCATGATCATCGCCGTAATCGTGGTCTTCACCATCGTGATGCTCAACACCACGAGCTTCCTGCATCCCGTGGTCATGCTCCTCACCATCGGCGTGGCCATCGTGCTCAACATGGGCACCAACATCTTCCGTGGGTCCATCTCGTCCATCACCCAGCTGGTCGCCTCCGTCCTGCAGCTGGCCGTCTCCATGGACTACTCCATCGTCCTGCTCACGAATTTCGGCCGCGCGCGCGAGAAGACCTCCGACCAGCACGAGGCCATGATCATGGCCATGTCCAAGTCCTTCCCGGTCATCCTCTCCTCTGCCGCCGTCACCTTCTTTGGTTTCCTGTCCCTGGCAGCCATGCAGTTCCTGATCGGCGCAGACATGGGCATCGCACTCGCAAAGGGCATCGTCTGCTCCTTCATCTGCATCACCGTGCTCATGCCCTGCATCCTCTACAACATGCGCAACCTCGTGGAGAAGACCTCACATAAGCCCTTCTTCAAGTCCTTCAACAGGATGGCCCGCGTCTGCACCGCAGGAGCCATTCCCGCCCTGGTCATCGCCCTGGTCATCGCCATCCCCGCCCTCAAGGCATCCAACTCCGTGAGCTTTACCTACGGCTCTGGCTCCAACGTCGCGGCCACCTCCCAGGTAAAGATCGACGAGGGCATCATCAACGACGCCTTCGGCGAGTCCCAGACTTGGGCCATCATGGTCCCCGAGGGCAACTGGGCCGAGGAGAACGCCCTGGTCAAGGAGCTCCAGGACCTGCCAACGACAAAGAACGTCCTGTCCTACTCCACCATCGCCGGCTCCGCCCTTCCCACCGAGCTGGGAGACAAGAGCCAGGTGAGCCAGCTCCTGAACGGCGGCTACAGCCGTATCGTCTTGACCTCCTCCATCCCCGATGAGTCCCAGCAGGTTTTTGACCTGGTAGACCAGGTGCGCAGCATCTGCAAGGACCACTACGGCGACGACTACGGGCTCGTGGGCAACGCCGTCTCCTATTCCGATATCAAGGCCGTCACCGCCTCTGACAACATGACGGTCAAGATCGCCTCCATCCTAGCAATCGGCATCGTCCTGCTTGTGATGTTCAAGAGCGTCTCGCTCCCCCTGATCCTGATCTCAGCCATCGAGGTCTCCATCTGGATCAACGAGGCAGTTCCCTACTTCCAGGGCGATACGATCAACTTCGTGGCGTTCCTGGTCATCGATGCCGTCCAGCTGGGCGCGGCCGTGGACTACGCAATCATCTACACGGAGGAATACCTGGCCAGACGCAAGCGAATGTACAAGGGCGAGGCTTCCTTCCAGTCAATCGAGGCCACAGCCCAGCCCATCATGACCTCCAGCTCCATCCTGATTCTGGCCTGCATGGGCATCTACCTGTCCGTCTCCAGCCCCATGATCTCTCAGGTGGGCCTCCTGATCGCCCGTGGTGCCCTGATATCGGTAATCGAGATCTTCTTCGTCCTACCCCTGCTCTTCAAGATCATGGACTGGGTCGTCCAGCGTACCTCCTACAAGCTGGACTTCTACCAAGGGGACGCGGAGCGTGACCGCCAGGATGACCAGGCACCAAAGGGCATTCCGGCAGAGGCATCCAGCTCCAGCAAATAGCCGCGGATAGCGGAATCAGGCGCGGGCAGCGCCACAGACCAAACGAACCACAGCGCTCCGAAAGGATCTAACGATGAGCACTTTGAATACCAAGAAGAACGGCCAGCTCACGCTGGGCAAGAGGATTGCCGCCGGCGCCATCACGGCTGCCCTGGGCCTCTCCATGGCCCTGCCCTACGGCGCCACTGCAGCCATTGCCGAGGAGATGGCCAAGGACGACAGCGCCCAGCCCGACGGCACCGAGCAGTCCGGCAAGTCCCAGACGGCAAAGAACGAGGTCGTCTACACCAAGACCGACGCCACTGGCAAGAGCGAGGGCATCTACGTTGTCAACTCCTTCGACACGGACCAGCAGATGACCGTCGACGACCCCGGCACCTACACCACGGTGGAGAACCTCTCTACCTCCCAGGCCTTGAACAACGACGGCGGCAAGGTGAACATCCAGACCCAGGCAGGCGAGCCCACCTACTACCAGGGTGACCTGGACAGCTCCACCCAGCTCCCCTGGAACGTGCAGATTACTTATCGCCTGAATGGCAAGGAGGTCTCGCCCAGCGACCTGGCCGGCCAGTCGGGTGACCTGGACATCGAGCTGAAGGTGGACGCTCTGGATGACGGCTCCGACAAGTCCGACTTCTCCCAGAGCTTCCTCATGCAGGCCCAGGGCACCTTTGCGAATGACTCCTTCAAGCTCAACGATGCCGCCGATGGCACCATCGCCACCGTGGGCAACAACACCTTGGTTACCTACCTGCTGATTCCCGGCGAGTCGGGCGACTGGCACATCAAGGGCGACGCCAAGGATTTCACCTACTCTGGCTGGCAGATCTCTGCCATGCCCCTGGACATGGCCATCGACCTGTCCAAGGTTGACAGCTCAGAGCTCACCGACGCTTCCAACAAGCTGACCAACGGCGCGACCGAGCTTTCCAATGGCGGCACCGCCCTGCGCGAGGCACTGGGTCTGATCTCGGCTGGCACCGACGTGGCGCATGCTGGCTCGACCGCCCTGGCTGACGGAGCGGGTCAGCTGGCCGACGGCACGCAGGCTGCCGTGGCCGGTACGGGTCAGCTGGACGCTGGCGCGCAGACCCTGGAGGCAGGCACGTCTCAGCTGGCAGACGGCACAGCCCAGCTGGCCGCAGGCGCCGGACAGCTCGCCCAGGGTACGGCCCCTCTGGCTGCAGGCGCGCAGCAGTTGGATGCAGGCACGCAAGCTGCGGCTGACGGTGTTTCCAAGGCCTATGCGGGTAGTCAGCAGCTTGCCGATGGTTCGCAGACCCTCTTTACCGGTCTAGCGAAAATCGGAAACGGTAGCCAACAGCTGGCAACAGCGCTGGACAACGCTCCGGATGTGAGCGCGCTTCCCGGCGCAGCCAGCGACGTCTCCACCTATCTTTCCAATGCCTACAAAGCAAAATATGGCAGCGATTACAGTGAGCTTTTGAAGCAGCTCCAGGCTCAACAGCAGCAGATTCAGTCCGCAAAGAGTCAGCTGGACAGCATCAAGGCTAAGCAAACCGTTAGCCAATCCGCAGATAATGCGACGAGCCAAAATTCAAAGGTCCAGGCCGACATCCAGAATCTCAGCAGCAGCTTGGACGCACTTGATTCCAAGGTCAGCGCTGCACAGAGCGACCTTGACAATGTAATCGCCAAGTCCGCGGACACAAAGAAGAACGCCAGCGACGCCAGCAGCTATGCAGCGGACGCAAAGGCCTCCACGGACAAGACCGTCACCGATGCCAACGCCGCCTCGAAGGACGCTGGCGCGGCGGCCTCTGACATCAGTGCCGCACTGAAGGATCCTGACCTCTCCCCAGAGACCAAGGCAAAGCTCAGCGCTGCCCTCAAGAGCGCGCAGGCAGCCCAGTCAAAGGCAGGTGCGGCCTCCAAGGACGCCCAGGCAACCAGCTCGAGCGCCGACAAGGCTTCTACTTCGGCTTCGAAGGCAGCGAAGTCCGCTGATGCGGCCGCCCAATCAGCCCAGGACGCAAAGAGCAAGGTGACTGAGGTCGGTCAGGCTTCGGACGACGTGCAGGACCCCACCCTGCTCAATGACATGAAGGCACTCTCTACGAGTGCCAACTCGGTACAAACGAGCATCCAGAACCTTGCCCGCGATACAAACGACACCGTAAACGGCGTTGGCTCCAACCTTGACGCAGCAAACGGCACCCTCGATGAAGCCCAGAAATTAGCTGCCGAGCAGTATAAGCAGCAGGCCCAGCTCGCGGTGGTATGCGGCAAGGCAGCTGTGGTCTCCGACAGCGTGAACGCCATGGTCAATCAGCTGGGACAGATCAAGGGCGGCGTGGACCAGATTAACGCTGGTCTGAACAGCACCAATCCCGCTCAGCCTGGCGCGGTTGCGGGCGCTGGTGCAGTCAATCAGGGCGCTCAGCAACTCAATGCCGGCCTTGGTCAGCTGGATGCTGGCAAGGATGCCCTGACCGCCGGCTCTGGCCAGGTTGCGGATGGCGCGGCTCAGGTCGATGCCGGTGCTCAGCAGCTGGCAACTGGCGCAGCCCAGGCCAACGAGGGCGCCCAGCAGGTCGCAGGCGGCGCCTCCGCGCTCCGTGCTGGTCTTGACACCCTGGACTCCGGCTCCACCAAGCTCAACGCCGGCGCACAGCTGGTCGCAGGCGGCGCTAGCGTTCTGGACGACGGCATGGGTGTCCTGGCAGATGGCACGAGCAAGGCCTACGAGGGTTCCAAGACCCTTGAGAACGGCCTGGACACCCTGGTCAACTCCGTCAGCGGCATGGACCAGAAGATCCTCGACGGCATCCAGGAGGCCGTCGACAAGAAGCTGGGCAGCGGTTACACCCTGCACTCCTTCGTCGACCCCACCAACACCAATGTCAAGGAAGTCGAGTTCGTCTACGTTGTCTCTGGCGTGAGCAAGGACGACTCCGCCCCCAAGCAGGCCGAGGACACTCAGGAAGACCAGCAGAACCAGAGCTTCGTCGACCGTCTTGCCGCCCTCTTCAACAAGAAGAACGACTAGGAGAATTTCGAGCTTCGAATCATAGCGTAGCTTTGGGCGGCAACCTTCGGGTTGCCGCCTTTTTTCTTTTTACTTCTAGCTGTCAGCGCCACGATCAAGCACGTCAGGTGCGCATCTCAGCGTCCCCGAAGTGAGAGAGCGTCCCCGAAGTGAGTGGGCGTCCCCGAAGTGAGTGACTGACAATTTGAAGTGAGTACCCGGACGCCGGATGTGCGTAGGTGCCTTCTTGGTGTGCGTATCTGCGCACCGATTGTGAGCATCTGGGGGACTGGTGTGAGTGCTGCCCTCGACGTTGGGACTTTCTTCACTTCGGTTGTGAGCATCTGGAGACCGGGTGTGTGTATCTCGCGTATCGGTGTGTGCATCTTCAAGGTCGTTGTGAGTATCCAACCACCTGATGTGTGTCAATACGCATCAGAAGTGAGTGGAAAAATCAGCGATCAATATCCTCCGAAGTAGTATCATGTGTCGCTCGAATTACATTTTCCCAGGTAGATTACTTGCTGATTTGGAAGACGGTTGTGAGTACCCACTCACAACAAGGGCATAGATACTCACATCAACCAGCTGGATACACACATCAGGTGCCGACATACGCACATCAGTTTCCTAGATACTCACATCGGAAGCCTAGGTACCAGCATCTCGAAAATGCAGGTCTTGATCTCGCTGCCTCTTACGGGCAAATCAAGCCCCCGGGCAACTCACGCCTCCCCCGAGCGGCTCGCGACCTCCCCCGAGCATCTCGCAGCCTCCCCCGGGCAAATCAAGCCCCCCGGACAACTCGCAGCCTCTCCCAGCTCCCCCAGGCAACTTACGACCTTTCAGAACCGGCCCATCCGCACCCATCCTCGTGCTTTACGGCAGCGTATCGCCCAGATTGCCCGCGTGTTTACAGCATTTGGCCAGCATGCTAATCAACGCGAAAATGGCGGTTTCCTTTTTCCCGCCGCGTCCTGGCAGGAAATATCGTGTAGCTATCGCACGATTCACCAGGAGGACCCACATGGAGCTAAAGGAGCTACGCCAGCAGGCACCCCTCATAAACAGGCAGATGGCCCGCTATGGCGTGCAGTTCGGTATCTACAAGAACGGGCAGTTCGATGAGCGCCTCTTCCCCTTTGACCCACTCCCCCGCGTTATTGACACAGGGGAGTTTGACCTGTTGCGTCGCGGCCTAACGCAACGTGTCAACGCCCTGAACCGCTTTCTCTCTGACATCTATGATCAGAAGCGTATCCTCGCGGACGGGGTCATTCCTGAAGATTTCGTCTATCGCTCCCCGGGTTACCTCGCCCAATGCGAAGGCATAGGGGCACCCCGGGACATCCACAGTCACATCTCTGGCATCGACCTGGTCCACGGCAAGGATGGCTCCTGGTACATCCTGGAAGACAACCTCCGCATTCCCTCCGGCGCCTCCTACCCTCTGATTGCCCGCACCCTGTGCAGACGGTGCAGCCCTCAGACCTTCCGAGACAATCACATCGTCGACAACCGCGACTACGGCCAGATGCTCTCCGACGTCATGTCATACGTAAACCGCGGCGGCATCAATGTCATCCTGACCTCCGGCCGATACAACTCGGCCTACTTCGAGCACTCTTACCTGGCGGAACAGTCGGGGGCAGTCCTGGCCGAAAGCTCAGACCTCTATGTGGAAAACCAGACCGTCTATTATCGCGGAAACTCAGGTCCCGTACGTGTGGGAACCATCTATCGGCGCATCATGGACGAGTACCTGGACCCCCTGTGCTTCAAGCCAGAATCCCTGATTGGCGTACCCAACCTCATGTCCGCCTATAGGGCAGGCAACGTGGCAATCGTAAACGCCCCAGGCAATGGCATCGCAGACGACAAGGGAATCTACTACTTTGTCCCAAAGATGATCCGCTACTACCTGGACGAGGAGCCAATTCTCAAAAATGCCCCCACCTATCTGCCCTTCTTTGAGGAGGACCGAGACTATGTCCTTGAGAACGCACATACCCTGGTGATCAAGGACGTTGCCGAGTCGGGAGGCTACGGCGTGGTGTTTGGAAGCAAGCTAGACGTCCGAAAGCTGGACAAACTACGCACGGCCATCCAAAGGGAGCCGCGTCGATTCATCGCACAGGAGGTCGTCAACTTCGAGGACCTGTCCCTCATGGAGGGAGACCAAACCGTCTATCGAAAGGCCGACCTGCGCGCCTTCGTGCTTTCGGGCGAGACAACACGGGTCTGGGCCAGTGGCCTTACACGCTTCTCACGCGATCCAAGCAGTTTTATCGTCAATTCGTCTCAGGGCGGGGGTTTCAAGGACACATGGGTTCTCTCACACTAAGCAAAATCGACCGGCTGTACTGGATGGGACGCTATACCGAGCGCGTGAACACAACGGTCCGCTTCCTCATGGATTACTACGACAAGCTCATCGATGGCAATCCGATGCCACACGAGGAGTTCTGCAAGCGCCTGTCCCTACCAGATGTCTACACCTCAGACGCCTGCTTTCTCTACCACTACGTCTACGACAGGGACAATGCTGACTCCCTGAGGATAGCTGCAGACAGAATGTTGGGAAACGGCATGACCCTACGTGAGACCATTGGGTCAAACACCCTCTCTTACCTGCAGCTTGCCGTAAACAACCTCGATAGTTCCGAAGACTCGGACTGTCCCATGATCTACGCCCAGCAAATGCTGGACGACCTCATGGCATTTAGGGGAAGCTTTGACGACAACATCGAGGAAGAGAGCATTCGTGACATCATCAAGTGTGGCCTTCAGACAGAGCGCGTCAGTCTGTACCTGCGTCTTGGCTATCCCGATGGCATTTGCCAAAAAGAAATAGGGAAGCTCCTCGCACGGGTGCGCAAGACCCCAGTTCGAACGAACTCCGCAGCATTCTCACAGCTCCTCTTGACCCAGGCGAATGGCGATGGCTCAGCCCTACCCGACAACCGGTCAAAGCTCATCGAAGCAGCTGAGACATTAATCGAGATCTAGAAAGAGGGGCCGGCGTGGCGCATGCCCCAGGGGCATACTCCCACGCCGATCAGGTCTCACCGGAAGGAAGCCCATGCAAAGGCTCGACTTCTACTTCGCAACCTACAACCGTTACTCGGCACCAATCACGGACCACAGCTTTCTCTTGCGTTGCATGCCACAAGACCTTCCAGAGCAGAGAATCAGTGACTTGCACCTGACCATCCTGCCAAAGCCCCTGGGCGACAGTCCGGGCAAGGACAGCTTTGGCAATGTCACCTACGAGGGCAGGCTGCCCGAGGGCCACGACCACTTGCGCTATGTGGTCAGGGGAACGGCGATTCGGGATGACACGATGCGCACATGCTGCAAGCCCATGGACTGTTACCGATACCCTTCGGGGCTGACCCAGCCATCGCCCGCTCTGGCCGAGCTCGCTGCCACCGTACCTAATGACGGCACGCCTCTTGAGCAGGCTTGGGGCATGGCCATGGCCGCCCACGAGAGCATCTGTTACACGCCGAATGTGACCAACGTGCACACCACCGCCGATCAGGCATTGCGTCAGGGGCACGGAGTCTGCCAGGACTACACGAACGTCTTCCTTGCACTCTGTCGCATACGTCGACTGAATGTCCGCTACGTTAGCGGCATCCCCCTGGGCGAAGGGCCAAGCCATGCCTGGGGAGAGGTGTGGCAGGAGGGGTTCTGGTACGGCATCGACCCCACGAGAGCCTGTCGAGCCGACGAGACCTACATCAAGCTCTGCTGCGGGCGAGACTTTGCCGACTGTCCGATTGAGGTGGGCGTCTTTCGTGGGCTCAACAGCCAGGAGCAGAGAGTCTACTCACGCGTAAGCCTATCGGACGTCAAGTAGCCGATCGGGGTCTACCCCCTTTTTGCCATTTGCTATGGTTAGGGAGACATCCTCACCGCGAAAGGACCTCCCCATGCCAGCACAGGCAAAGAACGCAAAGCCCAAGGACATCCGCCTCATCTGCGGTCTGGGAAACCCCGGGCCAGAGTACGAACGCACCCGTCACAACGCTGGCTTCCTCTGCGTTGATGCCTTGGCAGAACGTTACGGAGCCCGTTACTGGAAGAGCGAGGCCGGCTGCCAGGTAGCCCGTATCACCCTGCGCACCGCAGAAGGCCCACGCGAGGTCATCCTGGCCAAGCCACAGGACTATATGAACACGAGTGGAGGCCCCCTCTCCAAGCTCATGCGTCAGGAGCACATCAGTCCCCAGGAGATCCTAGTCGTGCACGACGAGGTAGACCTAGCCGCCGGTCAGGTACGCGCAAAGTTCGGCGGAGGGCTCAATGCCCACAATGGTCTGCGCTCCATAGCCAACAAACTGGGTACCCGGGACTTCGGGCGCGTGCGTGTGGGCACGGGTCGCCCACCCGGAAAGATGACCGTCGCCGACTATGCCTTGCGCCAGCTCAAGGGAAACTTCCTGGAGGACTTCCTGGTCACCTGCCAGGACGCGGCCGACGTCTGCGAGGCCTGCGTCCAAAGGGGCCTCGACTCCCAGCTCTAGAGAGCGGCGAACCCATAGGCTTTTGTCGCATCCTTGTCCAAACTCACATTGTGCATAGGTACAGATTTTCGGAATACAGTCTAAAGAACGCCAGGAATTTGACATGTACCCGTGCACAATGCTTATCGAAGTATCTCATTTGTAAATACGCAAACAGACAGTCATTCTGTACGCCCATCGATTTGTTTGACCGTCCATTCAGTACGTATTGCCCAATCCGCTAGAATTGCGAATGTTGGGCAGCATTGGCAAGGGGCCACCCTGCCCATGGTTTATATGTTTGGGAGAGGAGCACATAGATGTACAAAATCCTCGAAAAGACTCAGTTTTCGGAGAAGGTGTTCAAGTTCCGCATCGAGGCACCGGATATGGCCAAGCATGCACACGCTGGCCAGTTCCTGATGGTTCGTGCGAACGAGACGGGCGAGCGCGTTCCCTTCACCTTCGCAGACTGGAATCCCGAGGAGGGATGGGTCGAGTTCATCTTTATGAAGGTAGGCAAGACCACGACCATGCTGTCCACCTACGAGGTCGGTGACAGCATCCTGGACGTCACCGGTCCCCTGGGCCAGCCCTCTGACCTGGGCAAGGGCACCTGGGCAGTCATCGGCGGCGGCGTCGGCCTGGCTATCGCCTACCCCATCGCACGCCAGCTGGCCAACGCTGGCAACGAGGTGCACGCCATCATGGGCGCCCGCACCAAGAGTCTCCTCCTGCTGGAGGACCAGTTCCGTTCCCTCCTGCCCGAGGACCACATCCACATCACCACGGATGATGGCTCTTACGGCGAGAAGGGCGTCGTCACCGCACCCCTGGAGCGTCTGCTGCAGGAAAAGAAGGTCGATCACGTCTTTACCGTCGGCCCCGTCCCGATGATGAAGTTCTCTGCACTGACCTGCGAGAAGTACGATACGCCCATCATTGCGTCCCTGAACCCCATCATGGTCGACGGCACGGGCATGTGCGGCTGCTGCCGTGTGGAGATCGGAAGGTCAACTGGAACGACCTTCGCGCACGTCAGGCTGCATACCGTACCGAGGAGGGCCAGTCCCTCAAGGCCTATGAGGAGGCGAACTGCGCATGCCACAAGTAAACGGTCGTTACGTTCCCGATATGAAGTCCCCGCGCACTCCCGCAAACGAGGAGGACCCCGTCGAGCGCGCAAAGGACTTCCGTCCCGTTGACAAGGGCTTCACCAAGGAGATGGCAATCGCCGAGGCCAACCGCTGCCTCGATTGCAAGAACCCCCTCTGCGTTGAGGGTTGCCCCGTCAACATCAACATCCCCAAGTTCATCGAGGCCATCCGCGACGAGGACTTTGGCCGCGGCCTGGACATCATCCACGAGCAGTCCATGCTGCCCGCCATCTGCGGCCGCGTCTGCCCCCAGGAGAACCAGTGCGAGGGCAAGTGCATCCGTGGAAAGAAGTCCGAGCCCGTGGCCATCGGCCAGTTGGAGCGCTTCCTGGGCGACCAGCCCGAGCTCGCCTCCGAGACCCAGATGGCACCCAAGAACGGCAAGAAGGTAGCCATCATCGGCGCTGGCCCCTCTGGCATCACCTGCGCCGGCGAGCTTGCCCGCAACGGCTTCGACGTCACGGTCTTTGAGGCCTTCTTCACCGGCGGCGGCGTCCTGGTCTACGGCATCCCCGAGTTCCGTCTGCCCAAGGCAGTCGTGAAACGCGAGATCGACGGTCTGGAGAAGCTGGGCGTCAAGTTCAAGTACAACTCCGTGGTCGGCCGCATCACCAACGCCGAGGAGCTCTTTGCCCAGGGTTATGACGCCCTGTACATCTCCACCGGCGCAGGCCTGCCCAAGATGCTCAAGATTCCCGGAGAGAACCTGCCCAACGTCTTCTTTGCCAACGAGTACCTGACCCGCGTGAACCTGATGAAGGCAAACAAGTTCCCCGAGTACGACACCCCCACCAAGCACGCAAAGAACGTCGTCGTCTTTGGTGGCGGCAACGTGGCAATGGACTCCGTCCGTACTGCCCTGCGTCTGGGTGCCGAGCATGTCACCCTGTGCTACCGCCGTACCGAGGCCGAGATGCCCGCCCGTCGCGCCGAGGTCGAGCACGCAAAGGCCGAGGGCGTCGAGATCCACGAGCTGGCCTCCCCCATCGAGTTCATCGCCGGCGAGGACGGTGCCGTCTCTGCGGTAAAGGTCCAGAACATGGAGCTGGGCGAGCCCGACGCATCCGGCCGTCGTCGCCCCGTACCCATCGAGGGCTCCGTCGACGTCCTCCCCTGCGACCTGGGCGTCTCCGCCATCGGCACCAACGCCAACCCCATCGCCAAGCTGATTGGCCCCGAGAAGATCAACAAGTGGGGCTACATCGAGGCTGACGAGAACGGCCAGACCTCCGATCCCCGCATCTGGGCTGGCGGCGACATCGTCACCGGCGCAGCCACGGTCATCCTGGCCATGGGCGCAGGCAAGAAGGCGGCAGCCGACATGACCAAGAAGCTGCTCGCATAGCAATGTGACTCAGGGCCCAAACCCCCTGTCGCATCCTAGGGCTGTCGTCCATCCGGGCGGCAGCCCCTTCTTTTTGCCGACTCCAGAGAAACGCAGCTCATGAGAGTTACATTTTTTCCTGAAAAATGTGTCAGGTGCACACTCATTTATACACACCTATAGTTCACTACGTTATACAATTGAATCTATCCGCCCGTAAACGCAGCCATTTCGAAGCGAGGGGAGTGAGGCATGACAGCGCTGGTCACTGGGTATACCGATGTGCTCGACGAGTCCTTCTTCCGTCATGCCTTTGACAGCCCCGTGGTGGTCTATTCTCCAACGCAGAACCGTAGCATCAAGGAACACATCAGATGGGTCAAGGCCTCGCCCGAAATCACCTATTCGGACCTCCTCAACACCCATGACTTCGACCGCGTCATCTACATCTCCAATACGCTCGACCCCACGGGCGACGGCAGTTGGGACATTGGCGACCTACGCACTTGTCTTCACAGCCTAAAGAAACAGTCGGGAGTGAAGTTCGTCTACATTGGCTCGAACCGCGTCCTCCAGGACGACGACAACAGTCAAAAGGTCGTCTGCCAGTCTTTTGAGGACCTGTGTACCTTTTTCCGCAACAACCGTGGCGTAGAAACCCTCATGGTGCGTAGCCCCTACCTTTGCAATCCCAGCTCATCCGTTGACTTCCTGTACAGGGCCTTCGAGGAGTTGGAGATGGAGGGCTCCTACACCATGCCAGGACGTCCCGAACAGCTCTCCAACTGCATGAGCATCCAGGATCTGGCGGACTTACTGCACAGGCTCTTCGTCGACTGGCGTAGCGAGATCGAGGTCATCGACCTCATCCCCCAAAGGGAGAGTCATACCGCTGGATTGCTGAAGAGATAAAGAAGATTCTTCCCGGTAGCACGCTGGACTTCAGCGATGACCCCGTGACACACATCCAGGTAGACGAGCACCACAACGTGGCCAGGGACTTCTACGACTGGAAGCCCTCGGTCAACCCCCTGTCCCAGCTAGAACTCTGTCTGGATGCCTACAGACGCGCTCGTGGTGCAAAGCCCCCGCTGAACGAACGCCTGAACCAGTGGTTCCAGACCCACCGAAAGCTGGTCATTGCCGTCGAGACCATCATCGGTGCCATCCTGGTGCAGACCTTCAATACCTTTTTCTCTACCGGTATGCAGTTCCGCATGATCGACCTGCGCCTCCTCTATATCGTTCTCATTGCCACTGCCTATGGCGTCTTTCCTGGCCTCCTTGCCTCCCTACTCATGTGCGCCTCCCTGGCCCAGTCCTACATGACCAATGGCCTGGATGCGGCGTCGCTCTTTTTCTGGTACGAGAACTGGGTGCCCTTCATCCTCTACATTGCCCTGGGTGGCGCGGTGGGCTACGCGCACACAAAGCAGGAAGAGGACAACCAGTTCGTGAAGCATCAGAACGAAATCCTGACCGACAGGTCCAACTACCTGCGCAGCCTCTACGACGACTCCCAAAGAATCAAGGAGACCTACCGCAGCGAGCTCATCCAGAGCCAAAGTGGCTTCGGCAAGGTCTACGACGTCGTCCAGCGTCTGAGCGTCTTCGAGCAGGGCGAGATCTTCCTTCAGTCCGTACCCATCATCGAAGACGTGTTGAGCTGCGATTCCGTGGCGATCTTTACCGTGGATGACAAGTCCGCCGATTTTGCCCGCCTGCAGGTGTGTTCCGAGGGAGTCCGCAACGAGGTCCCCACCTCCATCGACTTGGTGAAGAAGCACGAGATCATCAACGCCCTGACCGAGGAGGACGTCTGGGTCAACCGCGGACTGGTAGAGGACATGCCCGACTATGTGGCCTGCATCCGCGACCAGGACAAGCTCCGTGTCCTCATCACCCTGCGCAACGTGTCATACGAGCAGATGAACGTCTATTACCTCAACCAGATTCGTGTCCTGGTCCGCCTCATGGGCAACTTCCTGGTGAAGGCCTGGGAGTACCAGAAGGCAAACCTCTCTGCAAACTACATTGGCGACACCATCATCATGCCTGCAAAGCGTTTCAACGAGCAGCTCTCCTACGCCCGCTCCATGCAGCAGCGTCGCCTGGCCACCTACCGCCTCCTCAGGCTCAAGACCCACGGCGAGACGATCGAGCAGCTGGATAGCTCCATCCACCGATTCGTGCGCTCCAGCGACTTCCTGGGCATCGGCATGGATGGCAACCTCTACCTCCTGGCCATGCAGGTCACCGACGAGACCGAGCACTTCCTCATCGATCGCTTCCGATCCCTCGGCTGGGATTGCGACTTCATCAGGGACGAGCGGGTGACGATATGATCGGCCTCCGCGTCTTCATCGTCCACCTGGTCTTCTTCGCACTGGTCTTCGTCCTGTACCGCATGCACAAGCTGAACCTGGACGCGCCGGCGCTGGTCATTGCAGCCTGTCTGCCCATCGTGGGCGAGGTCATCATCCTCATGCTCTCTCAGCTGAGATCCCGCGGTCTCGAGGGTAGCAAGGAGGGGGACATTCCAGATCTGGCACAGCCCGAGGACCAGTCGGTCAGCGAGGAGTTGGATGCCAACAACGAGGAGAATGCCGTTCCCCTTGAGGACGCCCTCATAGTGGATGACACCGCCACCCGCCGCGAGGCCATGGTCCAGGCCCTCTTGGGCGACTCCGAAAGCTACATCTCCACCATTGCGAGCGCCCGCAACAACGACGACTCCGAGGTCTCTCACTACGCCTCGACCGCCCTGGCGGAGTTCTCTCACGCCTACGAAAAGGAGTTCCGCGAGCTTATGGCCATGCACAAGGAGGACCCAGACGACATGTCCCTCCTTGCGGCTGCCATCGTCTTCATGGAGCGCTACCTGGCGTCTGATCTCCTTCAGGGACAGCTGCTCCTGCAGATGCGCGGAGAGTACCTCCATCTCCTGGAGGAGAAGCACCGAAAGGCAGAGGCTCTGGCAGACGACCGAAAGTTGGTCAAGCAGCTCCTGAACGCGGGGAGGTTCGACGAGGCAGATAGGCTCCTGTCCGACATGGAGGAGACTTGGCCCGACTCCCAGGACGTATGGTGCTCCCGCTTGCGCTACTGCGTCATAACCCGTAACGCCGACGGCGTCCACACCCTGGTTGATAGGATGAGGAAGAACACCGGCTTCAAGACCGACGAAGTCAAGGAAGCCATGGAATTCTGGGGGGCAGCATGAGACCCTCCCATCAGACGACCGAGGACAGCTCCTGGAAGCTCGACCCTCTGGACTACAGGCACTCCGCCCACCCCATCCATTGGTATCGCACGGTGCTCCTGACCTTTGGCATCCTCTGCGCCATCGCCTTCCTCGTCTATGCCCAGATAGGGCGGTCAAACTCCACGGGCTCCTCCTTGTCCAACCAGATGCTTGACAGCAAAGAGGTAGACACCAGCCACGTGAAGGTGGCCTCGACCACGGACTGCCTGGTCGTCTATGACTCCAACGACATGAACAGCCTCACGATAGAGCAGCTCTATCAATCCGTGTTCGCCGAAATGCGCGTGGGCTTTGACGAGGCAGATGTCTCCAGCTCAAGTCTGCCCGACCTCACCAGGTATCGCAAGGTAGTCGTGACCATCAGCAACTATCAGCAGCTAAGGACCCTATTGCCAACCCTTCGCGGCTGGGTATCCCAGGGTGGCCAGCTCCTCTTGGGCTGTAGTCCCTGGGGGGCAAGGGGCATAGGCGAGTACGCCGACCTCTTGGGCATCGTTCCCCAAAGCGACTACCAGTCACTGTCGCCGGAGGACTTTACCTGCACCGGAGGCTTCATGGTAGGCGGTGGACAGTCCTACCAGCTGCCCCGCACCTCGCTCAACTCCCTGGTAGTCTCGCTCTCCACGGGCAGGGCCTGGGCGTCAACCACAAAAGGCTTGCCCCTGGTATGGACGAATGACTTTGGCACGGGCAGGGTCTGCGTCAACAACCTCAACCTCTGGGGAAAGATCGGCCGTGGCGTCTGTGCCCAGGCATATACGCTCCTTGGAACCAGCTGCGTCTACCCTGTCATAGACGGCTCCATCTACTACATCGACGACTGCCCGGCACCAGCGCCGACAGGCACGAGCCCCTACTTGTCGCGCGACTACGGGATGACCACCAGCCAGTTCTACTCCAATGTCTGGTGGCCCGATATCAACCGGCTCGCGGAGGAACACGACATCAGCTACACCGGCGCCCTCATCGAGACCTACGACAGCCGCACTGATGGAAGCTTCGACCGCCCGACCTCAGCCTACGGCCATCAGTATTACGGAAGCCTCCTCTTTGCCCATGGTGGGGAGCTGGCGTTGCACGGATACAACCACCAGCCCCTGGTGGACAGGGACACCTTCTACACCCAGGGACAGGACTACGGCATCTGGAGTAGCCCAAAGGCCATGTCTGACTCCCTGAAGGAACTTCAGACCTTCGCCCATGATCAGTTCGACAAGTCTGACCCAGTGGTATACGTCCCTCCCTCGAACATACTGTCCAGAGACGGTCGAGAGGTCATTGCCGAAAACGGTGCCATCCGTGCCATAGCCAGCGTCTACCTGCCCGGAGGCAACGCCTACGACCAGGAGTTCACCGTCTCCGCCGATGGCATCGTCGAGATTCCCCGTGTGACCTCAGGGGAGATTGCCTCTGCGGACGAGGAATTCCTCGCCCTTTCGGAGCTCAACCTCCACTATGTGAACTCGCACTTCATCCACCCGGACGACGTGACCGACGAGGCCCGTGGTGCTGACAAGGGGTGGGCGGCGATGCGCAACGGCCTGGAAGCCCACATGACCTGGGTGGACCAAAACGCACCTGGCATACGTCATCTGACGGGTTCTGGGATGGCCGGTGCGGTACAGCGCTATGCCATGGTAACGCCGCAGGTCAGCGAGGACGACTCGGCCATGAGCATCCACCTGGACGGTTACTTGGACGGCACCTACCTCTTCGTCCGCCTCTCTGACTCAAAGCCTGCCTCCGTGACAGGCGGAACCCTTAGGCAGGTCACCGACTCCCTCTACCTCCTGGACGCAAGGACCGCCGATGTCACCATACAGAAGGAGGCGCCATGAGGGTCTGCCTAATCCTCGAGGGCTCCTACCCCTTCGTCCACGGCGGCGTCTCGTCCTGGACCCACACCTTCATCCGCAACAGTCCCCAGCACGAGTTCGTCCTCTGGACCATCGGAGCTCACGCGAGGGACAAAGACCACTTTGCCTACGAACTTCCGCCCAACGTGACGGAGGTCCACCAGGTGTTTCTGGATACCCAGCTCCTGCGCAAGCCCCCTCGCCAGAGCAAGAAGAACAAGAACCGCTTCACCATAGAGGAGCTCGAGGCCCTAAGTCGACTCTTTGCTTGCGAGGACCCCGACTGGCAGGTCCTGATCGACCTCTTCCAGGGCGGAGCCGACCCCCTGGAGGTCCTCATGGGCGAGGACTACCTGCGCATGGTCACCCAGGTCTGCCGCAGGAAGTACGCCCACCTTCCCTTCGCAAAGACCTTCCACACCTCGCGCTCCATGCTCTTGCCCGTACTTCACCTGCTCTGTCAGAAAATCCCCCAGGCAGACCTCTATCACACCATCTGCACTGGCTACGGCGGCCTCCTGGGCTCCATGGCGCACATGCAGACGGGCAAACCCCTCATCCTGACCGAGCACGGCATCTACAGCCGCGAGCGCGAGGAAGAGCTCATCCGAGCCAATTGGGTCGAGCCAAAGTTCAAGCGTCGTTGGATTCGCTTCTTCTACATGCTCTCCAACATCTGTTACTCGAACGCCGCGGCCATCACAAGCCTCTTTGATGCCGCCCGCGCCATCCAGGTGGACCTTGGTGCGGACGCCCAAAAGTGCACCGTCATACACAACGGCGTGGACTTCGAGCGCTTCTCGCAGGTCCCCCCAAAGGCCCCCGAAAAGAAGACCATCATTGGAGCCGTCATTCGCCTGGCCCGCATCAAGGACGTCAAGACGATGATCTACGCCTTCTACGAGCTGACTCAGCGCATGGGCGAGGACGCCGTGGAGCTGGACATCCTGGGAGATACGGACGACGAAGACTACGGCAGGGAGTGCCACGAGCTGGTGCAGAACCTTGACCTGCACAACCTCTTCTTCCTGGGACACCAGAGCACCGTGGAGTACCTGGCAAAGTTCGACTTCACGGTCCTCTCAAGCATCTCGGAGGGACAGCCCCTCTGCATCCTGGAGTCCATGGCGGCAGCGCGGCCCGCCGTCACCACGGACGTGGGATCCTGCCGTGAGCTCCTTCAGGGCGCTCCTGGTGACCTGCTGGGACCATCCGGCATCATCGTGCCGCCCATGGACCGCAAGGCCATGGCCGACGCCATGGAGGTCCTCTGCCGCAACTCCCGCCTGCGTCTGCAGATGGGCGAGGCCGGCCAGCAACGTGTCGAGCGCTACTATCGCACGTCCGGCATGATGGAGGGCTACGAGAACGTGTACCAACAGGTGATGGACGAGTTCAAGAAGTCGGGACACAAGGAAGAGGGGGCATAGGCCATGGCAGGCATCGGATTCGAACTCCGAAGGCTCTTTGACAAGCGTGGCATCGTCAGCAAGATGCGCGCCTATGCCTATACCAGCCTGGTGGTCACTGGCCCCATGCTCCTTGGCGTCGCCTTCATCGGCTCCGTCCAGCTCATGGGAACTGCCTTCGGTCTGCCCGTCAACGACCGCAACCTTCTGGTCTGCATGACCACCTATGCGCTCCTGGGCTCCCTGATACTCACCGGCACCATCTCCATGCCCGTCACCCGCTACATCGCCGACATGCTCTACCAGGAGCGCAACGACCTGGTCCTCCCCTCCTTCGAGGGTTCGCTCATGATCCTCTTGCCCATCGGCTTTTTGGCCTGTCTGGCATTCCAACTGCAGACGGGTCAGGGCTTCACGCTGGTAGTCCTCAACCTCATGCTCTTCTGCGAGCTCATCGTGGTCTGGATGGCCACGAGCTACCTGACTGCCATCAAGGACTACCGCAGCATCCTGATAGCCTATTTCCTGGCAATCGGCACGTCCTTCCTCGTGAGCTGGGTGGCCTATCGGATTCTGGGACCCACCCTGGAAGGCTTCATGCTGGGCGTGGCCTTTGGCTACGGCGTCATGATCATCTACTCAGTGCTCCTGCTCTACCGCTACTTCCCCAACGCCCGCAGGCACTATCTACTTTGGGTGAGCTGGCTGGGCCAATACCGAGACCTAATCATCGTTGGCCTCAGCTCCTACGTCGGCCTCTTCTCCTTCATCGTTATCTCGTGGCTGGGACCCCAGGGCATCCAGGTGGCACCCATGTACTATGCCTCCCCAGAAAGGGACACGGCATCCTTCTTTGCCTATCTGTCGGTACTGATTACCCAGGTCACCTTCGTCGTATCTACGGAGGTCAACTTCTACCCCTCATACCGCCACTACTACGACCTCTTCAACGCAGATGGCTCCATCACCGAGATCGACGGCCAACAGGAGGAGATGCTCCTCATCCTGGAGCGCGAGCTGGGCGACCTGTCCCTCAAGCAAATCATAGCCTCAGGCCTCTCGATCTCCGTGGGGTCCACGCTCCTGCAAAGTCTGCCCCTGGGGTTCACGCCCACCATGGGTTCCTATTTCGTCATCCTCTGTGTGGGTTACTGTGCCTACGCCATCGGCAATGTCGTGACCCTCATGTGCCTCTACTACAGCAACATTCACGGCGCCGCCATAGCCAATGCGACCTTTGGCATCACCTCGTTGGTCCTCTCTCTGGCGGCAACCGCCCTGCCCGAGGAATACTACAGCCTGGGCTTCGTCATAGCCTCTCTGGTCTATCTCTTCGTATCCTGGCTGAGGCTCTTCCTCTACACGAGGAACCTCCCCTACACCATCCTGTCCAATCAGCCCCTGGTAGCCCAGGAACGCACTGGACTCTTGGAAAAGATCAGCCGCCTCTACTAGAGCGGGCGGGGTTCTCAGGGGTTTGTCAAGACCTGGGAAGCTGGAAGGCATGCATGCGACGCGCCTGGGAGAGTATTGTCTGGATGTCCCAGCTCTGCTCTGTGTGAAGCTGCGAATAGGGGTCATGAATGGTCAGGCCGCCGTCTTCCGCAACTCCCGTAATCACTATGTAGTGAGCACCATCCGTGAAGTCCCCTGGTCCCATGCTGGCCACGACGATGCATCCCTGGCCCAGAGACTGTAGGAGTCCCTCGCGCGAGACACCAATCTCCCGGCAGGGCAGGCCAAAGTGTCGGGCGGCAAAGTCAACGAAGTTGCCATAGGTACCCGAGTCAGCATCGGCATAGCCCTCGGCAGTCGCCAGCCGACCCATAATGGGCGGGGTCACGTCGTTCTTGCCCGTGACTGCCATGTAGACCATGGACATGGCGGTGGGACAGCAGCCAGTGGCACCAAACTCCATGCCACAGTACTGTGTGTAGGCCCATCGCTGATCCCACTGGTAGAGGACGGGAACGACGCCCTCGGTCGCTACCTGGTCATAGGGGTCAGCCTGCTCCTGGGGATAGCGGTCTGGTAGCTCCCGAACGAAGTCACGCGCGGCGGGCTCGTGAGCAAGGAGGCGCAGGAGCTTAACCTCCTCGTGCTCTGATCCAGATCCGATGTGCTCGTATTCCGAAAGCCTGTCCAGGACTTCCGCCACCCGCGGGTCCCTCGTGCCCAGATCGTCGAGGTCCCTTGCGGTCTGGTGCTCCAGGCTTGGGGGAAAGGTCCAACTACGGGGCTTCGCGGGGGCTTCTTCCCCTTCCTCTTCCTGTGAGCCTTGCGCCGGATGCCTTGCGGCTGGACCCACCAGGACGACGCCCAGACAGGCCACGGTTACCGCCAGGGCAGCAGCACCGGCAAGGGCGGCCCGACGGGAGCCTTTCCTGCCCACCCAATCGCCAACCTGCCTAAGAGTCGAGGTCGCCGCCCTGACCGCCTGGCCGCGAAGGTTGCCCACAGAAGAATGCACGACTCGCCCGCAGCTAAGGCTCATGCTCCCCTGGGCTGCCTTCCTACGACGGACGATTCCGTGCAAGGCCACGCGACGCCATGACCTCTGGCGTGCCGCCATGGTCGTTCGATTGTGATTCGTACGCTGCCTATGTCGTGTCCGAGAAGCCAAAGAGAGAGGACCTACCCTTGTCCAGAACCGATTTTTGCCTTTGTCAGGATAGTGCTCTGCTGGATGTGACAGTTTCCCCTGAGGAAAATGTCACATTTTGACTACCATGAAGGCATACCCACGCAAGCAGCCAAGGAGGCCACATGGAGGATTACAAGCGCGACTTTATCCACTTCATGGTTCAGAGTGACGTTCTGAAGTTTGGCGACTTCACGCTCAAGAGCGGCCGCAAGTCACCCTTCTTCATGAACGCAGGTGCATATGTGACGGGCGCTCAACTCCACCAGCTGGGTCGCTACTATGCCCAGGCCATCCACGAGGCCTTTGGGCTGGACTTTGACGTGGTCTTTGGCCCCGCCTACAAGGGCATTCCCCTTTCCGTCGTAACCTGCATCGCATTGGATGAGCTTTATGGCAAGGAAGCCCGCTACTGCTCCGATCGCAAGGAGGCCAAGGACCACGGTGCCGACAAGGGCCAGCTTCTGGGCGCAGAGCTTCATGACGGTGACCGTGTGGTCATCGTGGAGGACGTGACCACCTCCGGCAAGTCAATCGACGAGACCTACCCCAAGCTCAAGGCCACAGCCGACGTGGAGGTCGTTGGCCTCATGGTCTCACTGAATCGCCAGGAGGTCGGCAAGGGTGGCCAGAAAGCGGCCATCGACGAGATCCAGGACAAGTATGGCTTCCCCACCTCCGCCATCGTCACGATGAGCGAGGTCACCGAGGCCCTTCACAATCACGAGGTCGACGGCAAGCTTGTAATCGACGACAAGCTCAAGTCTGCCATCGACGCCTACTACGAGCAATACGGGGTCAAGGCCTAGGGCTCAGTGGGCGCCAGGCGTCTTGCTTGAAAATCGCTTATTTCTCCCCAACTACGAAATTGGGCGGCCGTCCAGGAGGATGGCCGCCCTTGCTTTTTGCTGTCAAACAGGTCCAGGAGCTAGCGCTCCAGGCCAAAGCCCTTGCAGAAGTTGGACCAGAAGGCCGTGACCAGAGAGACGAGGACGATCAGCTTGGGCCAGATGGGGAGGACGAAGAAGCTGATCATCGACATCATGATCTCCGCCTCGCCGATATTGCTTCCGCTAGCCGTCATGAGGCTGTTAATCGAGCCCGTAATGCTGGAGTTTATGTTCAATACAATGATGCACCAGGCAAGGGAGAGTGCGGCGACGACGATCATGACCACGTTCGAGAAGCCGATCTTCATGGAGGGAAGGTTGAGCTTGAACGAAATCTTGCCCTGCTCGGACAGGTCATTGACAAGGGCGAGGACGACACCGACGATGGCGACGATCCAGACGACCGTCGCAAGGGTGACATAGGTGTTGATCGAGGAGATGGAGCTGGTCAGCGCGGCAACTCCAGGGGTCGACCCCCCCATTGCGCCCATCGAACCCATCTGGCTGACAAAGGACGATAGGGTGCTGGCCATATCACGCAGACCCCACATGTTCCACTCGCCCGCGGCGAGCTTGTCCAATCCAGGAACCACGGCTGCCATCTGGGCGTAGGTGTTCGCGTCGCCCTGCTTTACATACGAAAGCAGTCCCTTGATGAGGGGACAGGAGAGGCTGGGCAAGAAGAGCATGACCAGGGTGGCAGCCTTGCCGACGATCTTTCCAATGCCCTCGATGCCGCCAGTAGTAAGGGATGCCTTTTTTGCGGACTCCCGAGCAGCCGCAGCGGCCTGGTAGGAAGGTGGTGCGTAACGGGTGCCCGTCTGTGGGGCAAAGGTGGTTCCCGATGCAGACGCAGGGGTGGAAGCAGGCATTGGAGGCTTGGACGCCGAGGGAGCGGCCGCAGGGGCAGGAGCGGGAGCCGCATCCTGGGCAGGCTCTGAGGAATTGTCCCGAGCGGCCAGGTTATTCCCACAGTTGGGGCAGAACTTCTGTCCATCCTTTACCTGAGTACCGCACTTTGGGCAAAACATGATAGGCCTCTTTCTCCTAGTGATCATCGCTGACCACTAGTATGAACCCATCCAACCCCAATTTGTTGCGCAACAAGAACCAATCCTGCAGGGCGCGTGGAGCGCGCGCCAACCCCCCCAACCCCTTGGCCTGTCCTCGCCGCCGTCAGAGCCGGCAGCCAGGCCATAAATGGGCGGGGCTCCCCCTGCTTGCGTAGAGGCGACTTATGTCTTGGAGCCT
>ONBR01000030.1 GCA_900316105.1 uncultured Olsenella sp. | reverse complement strand
GGCCCTGATGGGACAGTACGTCGAGGTTCCGGGCGACGTCTCCTTCACCATCGAGACCAGCGTCAGCACGCCGCTCCACGCCGTATACGCGCTGACCGGCCTGGACAAGACCCCCATCGACGTCTACCCGTCCCGCTATGACATTCGCTACACGGTCGAGCGCGTGAAGAAGTTCGCTGGCGTCAAGGGCGAGGTGACCGAGGACGCCCTGCCCAAGGTCAACCCCATGAAGCTGGCCAAGGAACTTACCACCATCAAGGCGGGTGCCCTGCGCGCCATCAACAACGTGCCTGCTTACGACATCAAGTACGCCGGCCGCGACAAGAGCGTGGCGCTCAAGGAGTCGGTGCTGAGCCCGGAGTTCCCCAAGGTCTGTGACTAGTCCTTGCTGACGAGCACCAGGGGGTACTCCCTTTCCTGCCCGATGGGCACAAAGGGAGTACCCTTTTTCTGCCCGAATCCCCTGGTACTCACAACGAGGTCTCGCAGGAGGAAACCCACCTGATGGAGAATGCCCTGTACAACGAGCTCGTCTGCCGGGGCTACAGCGTGGACGTCAGTGTGGTCGAGCATGTCGAGAGGGGCGACGACGGGAGTCGCCACCGCAAGCAGCTGGAGATCGACCTCGTGTGCGACATGGCGAGCAAGCGCTACTACATCCAATCCGCCTTTGCGATTCCCGATTCCGAGAAGATGAACCAGGAGCAGAGGTCGCTCGTGAACACCGGCGACTCCTTCAATAATGCGATCGCCTTCTCAAAGCGCTCGAGCGGGTAGTTGTGGTGGCTGTAGTCCTTCTTTGCGGGCGACATAGTGAGGACGTTCATGCCCCTCTTCTGAAGCCACCTTACGCCGCCCTTTGCCAGCATGTCTTCCGCGTCGTCGCCTAGCATGGCTATGACACAGCAAGAGCTGCCGTTCGGGTTTGGCCAGTACGCGCCGTGATAGCCGTCCCGCTACAATGGAGAGAAGAGACGCTCACGCGAGGAGGTACGCCATGCCGCTGCCAAAGCCAAAGCCGACCTGTACTGCCGAGGACTACTGGACCCTGCCCCAGGGCCAGCGGGCGGAGCTCATAGACGGGGAGCTGTGGGACCTTGCGGCCCCCAGCGGCACCCATCAGGAAATAGAGGCGGAACTGGTGACCGACCTCAGGCTTTTCATCAGGTCTCATGGGGGGCCTTGCAAGGTGTTCCCTGCGCCTTACGCCGTTAACCTCTTCGCCGACGACAGCACCTTCGTGGAGCCCGACGTCGTGGCGGTGTGCGACCGGAGCAAGCTGAGCGACCGCGGCTGCGAGGGGGCGCCCGACTTCGTGGTGGAGATCGTCTCGCCCAGCAACCCTGGCATGGACTACCTCACCAAGCTCAACCTCTATCACGAGGCGGGCGTGCGTGAGTACTGGATCTGCGACCCGTCCAAGCAGCGCACCCACGTGTACCTGTTCGGCGACGGCCAGGACGAGACGCCCAGCATCTATCCCTTCTCCCAGGCGGTGCCCTCCGCCGTATTCCCGGGCTTCTCGATGGATTTTGGCCGCGTGATGGAAGGAATGTAGCCATGCTGGTCAAGCAGGTCGAGGTCAAGGGGATCATGACCAAGTCCAACCTGCCGGTTGCGGACTTCTCCGTGAACCCCTATGTGGGCTGCGCGCATGGGTGCAAGTACTGCTACGCCAGCTTCATGAAGCGCTTCACGGGTCACACGGAGCCCCGGGGCGAGTTCGTGGACGTCAAGCTGTGGCCGCCAATCAAGAACCCCGCCAAGTACGCTGGCAAGGAGGCCTTCATCGGCAGCGTGTGCGACCCCTACCAGCCGGCCGAAGAGAAGTACGGCCGCACCCGAGCCCTGCTGGAGGAGCTGGCCGGTAGCGGGGTCTCCATCTCCATCGCCACCCGCAGCGACCTGGTCCTGCGCGACCTGGACCTTATCCGCGCCTTCCCCAACGCGCGGGTGAGCTGGTCGATAAACACGCTGGACGAGGACTTCCGCCGCGCCATGGACCGGGGCGCCAGCATCGAGCGCCGCCTGGCCGCCATGAAGGAGTTCTACGACGCGGGCGTGCAGACCACCTGCTTCATCAGCCCCATCTTTCCGGGCATCACCGACCCCAAGGAGATCATCCTGGCCGCGCGCGACCGCTGCAACCTGGTGTGGCTAGAGAACCTGAACCTGCGCGGTGACTACCGGGCCCGCATTCTGGGCTGGATTCACGAGAACCACCCCGAGCTGGACGACCTCTACCACGCGATCTATGCCAAGAAGGACCGCAGCTATTGGGCGGAGCTCGACCAGGAGATGCGGGCCTTCGCCCAGGCGGAGGGCTTCCCCTACGTGCGCGACGACGACTCCAGGCGTTCCGCCTTTGGTCAGCCGCCCATCATCGTCAACTACTTCTTCCACGAGGAAGTCAAGAAGTCTGCCAAGCAGGGGAAGTAGCTGTGACAAAAGGGAAACGCACCCTGCTGTCGACAACACCAAGTTCCAGTACAGTGCCATCAGGTCGGGCTCCCGGAGCAAGGCCTACGCCCTCTCAATCGAGTGGCTCAAGTACGCGGGTCTCGTGGAGCCGGTGACTCACATCACGGATGCCGTCCGCCCGCTTGAGGCCTTCGCGGAGGACAACAACTTCAAGCTCTACCTCCTGGACACGGGGCTGCTCTCCTCGCTCTACCGTGCGCGCATGGAGGACCTGTTGCCGCAGGGCAACAAAGCGGCGGTCTTTCGTGGCGGCCTCACGGAAAACTACGTGTGCCAACAGCTCATCGCTGCGGGGATCAAACCTTACTACTGGGGCGTTGCCAGCAAGTCCGAGGTGGAGTTCGTCTATGAGACGGCGAACGGGCGGGTCATCCCCGTCGAGGTCAAATCTGGCAAGAACGTCGGCGCCAAGAGCGTGCGCAGTTTTGCCGAAAAGTATGAGGTTCCCTATACGGTCAAAGTCACTGCCAAAAAACTTTGGCTTCGAGGGCGGTGTGAGGAACCTGCCGCTTTATGTTGCCTTCACCTTTGGCGAAAACGCACATCCGGAGTAGGGGGTATGGACTATACTGGACAACCCCGATAACAAGGAGAATCAATTCGCCATGGACCCCAAGCACGAGAGATCCACGTACGAAATGCCCGGACGCGGGCTGTCCGCCGTCAACGAGAAGCTTCTGCCCTGGGCGCGCGTGGCCGTGGCGATTGCCGTCATGCTGGCGCTCACGACGATCGTCATCGTCTTCAAGGTGCCCAACCCGAACATGATTCTGATTGCCGGACTCGTCGTGTGCAGCTCGGTGTTCGGACCCCTTGGTGGCGTTCCCGCCGCGGCCGTGATGCTGGGCTACACCCTGTACTTCTTCTCGACGGGCCACAATCTTGTTACCTTCGACAGCGTGAACATGACCAAGGTGGTCGTCACGCTCATCGGCGTTGTCGTGGTGACCGGGTTCGTGTGCGCGCTCAAGCGGCGCGAGGACAAGGCCTTCACGGACATAGAGCATCTCGCGGAGGTTCTGCAGGAGGACAATCACCTGCTGGAGCAGGCAACGACCGTCGACCCTCTGACGCACGTGAAGAATCGTTTTGCGCTGCGTCACGACTACGACTCGTATGAGGGGCTCGACCTGTGCGTGGCCATGCTCGACATCGACAACTTTAAGCTGTTCAATGACCACTACGGTCACGAATGCGGCGACCGCGTGCTGGAGCACGTCAGCCGAGAGCTGGTTGCCGTCTACGGCAGCGAGTGCGTGTACCGCTATGGCGGCGACGAGTTTCTGATCATCAGCAATAAGCTTGATCCTTCCGAATTCGAGGCAAGCTTCACTGCCCTTAAGGGACGTGTTGACCCGTGCGTGATCGGCAGCGCCGAGATGCGCGTGGAGCTTTCGGGCGGGTATGTGTACGGGCGCGACGCCTGGCACGACGACCTGCGCGCCATGCTTCGACAGGCAGACCAGTACCTATACAAGTCAAAGAACAGCGGCAAGAGCAGGCTGACCGGGTCTGCCTACGACGCCGCTCCCCGCACACGGCAAAGCTGATGACGCCACGGCTGCCCTTGGACAGGTACCACCACCGGGCCAGGTCGTAGTAGTCGTCGCCAGGCAGGCCGCAGTAGCGCACCCAGGGCACCTTGGGGTGGGCCTGGAGGTGCTCGGCCACGGCATCGTTGGCGGGGTTCTGCAGGCGGGTGTAGTAGTAGCCGCTCTTCTCCGGCGAGATAAGCCTGCCCATTCCCGCATCTTTCTGCTGGAAAGTCTGGCGGGGGAGCGCTAAGGTTTTGAGGAGTGCTGCTGCTGGCGGTATGGACCGGACCTGAGGATTGCGCCTGGTTGGGTGCCGTGCAGGATGGAATGAGTGCGCGTGTTGATGGACCAAGAGAAGAATGATGCAGCCTATCCGCCCTGCCCCGTCTTCCTGGACCTTGTGGACAGGCTCGTGGTCGTGGTTGGCGGCGGCTCCGTTGCCGCCCGCAAGCTGGGCATGCTCCTACGCTATGGCGCCCGAGTCACGATGGTGGCGCCATCGGCGAAGGAGGAGCTGCGGCGTCTGGCGGCTGAGGGCCGCATAACCTGGCGCCGTCGCGGCTGGCAGCCCAAGGATGGTGACGCCGCCGTCCTTGTCATAGCTGCGACCTCGGACGCCCGAGTGAACCGGGCGGTCGCCGCCCGTTGCCACGCCCGTGGCCAGCTGGTCAACGTGGTCGATGACCGCGAGGACTCGACTGCCCTCATTCCGGCGGCGCTGAGGCGTGGTCCCCTTCAGATTGCCGTCTCGACTGACGGTGCCTCGCCCCTGCTGGCACGAGCTATTCGGGATGAGCTGGAGGACCAGTACCCCAACTACTATGAGGAGTATGTGGTCCTCTTGGGGGAAGTACGCAAGCTGGTGAGGGACCGGGTGACAGGTGACGCGCGGGACCGCCGCAGGCTCTATGCGGCACTTGAGGAAGACGGAAACCTGCTGGCAGATGCGCGTGCGGGCAGCCTACCTACTGCGGAGGAGGCCTATGCGCGTGTCGTCGAGCCGCTTTTGAGAGGGGGTGTCCGATGAGCCTGGTATGTATGGGTGCAAACTACAGGACGGCTCCCGTCGACATCCGTGCGAGGGCCGGTGCCAACGCAGACACCCCCGAGACGCTGGCCCGCCTGACCCAAGCCGATGGTGTGAAGGAGGCCGCGGTAGTCTCCACCTGCAATCGGGTGGAGGTCCTGCTTGACGCAAAGACTGACCGGCTAGGTGCCCAGGCGGCCGAGGACTTCTTTAGAGTGCAGCTGGGGGAGGACTTCGACGGGGGCTACTTCTACCTCTACCGTGGGCGGGAGGCAGCGGAGCATGTCTTTCGCGTTGTCTGCTCGCTCGACTCCCAGGTGCTGGGCGAGGCCCAGATTCTGGGGCAAACCAAGCGGGCCCAGGAGCGGGCCACAGAGGCGGGAACCTGTGGTGTGACCCTGACCAAGCTCCTCAGACAGGCCGTTCACTTGGGCAAGAGGGTCCATACCGAGACTGCCCTGGGGTCCGACTCCGTCTCCCTGTCCACGGTGGCCTTCAAGGAGGCGGCCAGGCGGGTTCCCGATGTCGCCCAGGCCTCGATCGTCCTTCTGGGCGCGGGCGAGATGGCACGGCTCATGGCAAGGTACCTGGAGGACGCGGGCTGTCAGCATGTCGTCGTGAGCTCCCGGACCCCCGAACATGCCCAGGCGCTTGCCCGGGAAATGGGCGCCACCGCGGCTCCCTTCCAGGACCGCTACTCGGTGGTTGCCCATGCGGACCTGGCCTTCTCCATGGTGTCGGCAGAGGAGCCCATCCTTCGTGCGCCCGAGCTCGAGCGTGAGCGGGAGATTCTGTGCTCCTCGCGCAGGCTTGCCATCATCGACATCGGCGTTCCCCGCAACGTAGAGCCGGGCTGCGGGCTCCTTCCGGGGGTTACCCTCGTGGACCAGGCGGCCCTCGACGGCCTTGCTGATGAGGGGCTGGCCCGGCGCATGCGAGCCGTCGGCACCGTGGAGACCATGATCCAGGAGGCCCTTGAGGACTACCTCGCCTGGATGCAGGAACGCTATGTGGTGCCGACCATCAAGGATATGTACGCCAAGGGCGACGTGACGGTGGCCCGCGAGCTGGAGCGGGCCCAGAAGGGCCTCTCCAAGGTCCTGGGCCGGGACCTTTCCGAGGAGGAGCGGGCAATCCTGGGTGCCTATGGTACGGCCGTCATGAAGAAGATCCTCCATGGTCCGGTCGTGCGACTGAAGAAGGAGGCTACGACCGCAGACTCCTACTACTATACGGGGGCCGCGCGCTACCTCTTTGGCCTAGAGACCTTCCCGCCAGGGACCCATCATCATCCCCGACAGGCCAGCGAGGACAGCCAGGATGCCGTTGACCTGCGCCAGGGAGACAGTCATGGGTAGGTCTACGAGTGTCCGGACGGTTCGCATCGCCACGCGGGGAAGCGCCCTGGCCCTGCGACAGGCTGAGGCCGTGAGGGACCGTCTGAGGAGGGTCCGTCCCGACCTGGCCTTCGAGCTCGTGACCATCAGGACTACAGGGGACCTTCGTCTCGATAAGCCCTTGCACATGATGGGCGCCAACGACCTCTTTACCGGCCAGCTGGAAGCAGCCCTGCTGGCGGGGGAGGTTGACCTCTGCGTGCACTCGATGAAGGACTTGCCCAGCGAGCTTCCGGACTCCTGCGCCATAGGGGCCATGCTTCCCCGGGCAGACGCGCGGGACGCGCTGGTGTGCGGTCCCAGCCTCCAAGGGGTTGGGTCACTGGCGGACCTGCCGGCAGGTGCTGTCATCGGTACCGGCTCCCTCCGTCGCCAGGCACAGGTGCGTGCACAGTTCCCGCAAGTGGTGGTCAAGGGCATCCGGGGCAATGTGGACACCCGGCTCGCCAAGGTTCGGGACGGTCGCTACGATGGCGCCATCCTGGCCATGGCCGGCCTTGACCGGTTGGGCCTCACTGGTCAGGCGGCGGTGGCAATTCCGACGGAGGTACTGGTACCCGCGGCGGGCCAGGGCGCCATCGGCGTGGAGGTGCGGGCGGATGACGCTGCCATGCGCGACCTGGTGGCAGCACTTGACGACCCCCTGACGCACGAGTGCGTGGACGCTGAGCGTGCGGTCCTGGCGGCCCTGGGCGGCAGTTGCAAGGTTCCTGCAGGCATCTATGCCCGCCACCAGGGCGAAGGGGTGCGGATGAGCGCCATAGTGCTTTCCGAGGACGGCGAGCGCGTGGCTCGCAGCGAACAGGAAGTGCCGTCGCCCGCACGGGCGGGAGCGCTAGTGCGGCCAACGATTCAGGAGCTCATGGGCCAGGGGGCGTTGCAGATCCTGGAGGAGATTCTACAGACCCAGCAAGACCTCGGACAAGGAGGGGAGGACGCATGAGGGCGACCTGCTATCTGGTTGGTGCTGGTCCGGGTGACCCATCCCTGGTCACTGCGCGCGGCCTTGACCTCATTCGAAGGGCAGACGTCATCGTCTACGACTATCTGGTAAGCGATCGACTCCTTGACCAGGCTCCGGCCGGGGCGGAGCTCGTGTACGCGGGCAAGAAGGGCTTCGACCGGCACGTCTCGCAGGACCAGATAAACGCCCTCCTGATAGGGAAGGTGCGGGAGCTGGAGACCCGGACGGGGGAGGCCGTCAAGAGCACTGCCGAGAAGACCGCTACGGCAGCTGCCGCAGTGGTCGACGGCGATGGACCAGTCCTCGTTCGCCTGAAGGGCGGGGACCCCTATGTCTTTGGACGCGGAGGCGAGGAGGCCCTGGCCCTGCGGGCGGCAGGCATCCCCTTCGAGGTCGTTCCGGGCGTGACGGCAGGCATCGCTGCCCCGGCCTATGCGGGTATCCCCGTTACCCATCGCAAGATGGCGTCTTCGGTTACGCTCGTGACGGGACACGAGGACCCGACGCGGACAGAGTCAAGCCTCGATTGGCCCGCCCTGGCGGCCCTTGTCGCGCGGGGGGACACGGTCTGCTTCTACATGGGCGTCCATGCGCTCCCACGGCTGGTCCAGCGCCTGCAGGAGGAGGGAGCGTCTCCCCAGACGCCCGTCGCCCTTGTCCGATGGGGAACGACGCCCAACCAGCAGACACTGGTCTCCACGCTTGACAGCGTGTCCCAGGATGTGGCCCGCGCGGGCTTCTTGGCCCCCGCCGTCATCGTCGTGGGCCGCACGATTGGGCTTCGGGACCACCTCTCCTGGTACGAGCGACTGCCCCTCTTTGGCCGAACGGTGGTTGTAACCAGGTCGCACACCCAGGCGAATGGACTCGTGGGGAGACTGCGGGACCTTGGGGCGGACGTGCGCGAGGTTCCGGCAATCGCCTTCGAGGAGCCGGACAGCCATGCGGACCTGGATGCGGGCATTGAGCGTCTGGGGACCTACGACTGGCTTGTCTTCACCAGTGCCAACGGAGTCCAGAGGTTTTTCGACCGCTTGCGCACGACCTTCGGTAAGGATGCCCGTGCCCTAGCTGGCGTCCTAGTGGCGGCAATCGGGCCTGGGACGGCCAGGGCCCTTCTGGGCCAGGGCATCTCTGCAGACCTGGTTCCCGACGACTACCGGGCGGAGGGAATGTTCGCGGCCATGAGGGACTACGCAACCTGCCATGTAGAGCAGGGTCTTGCGGGTGCCCGGGTGCTCATTCCCCGGGCGCAAGAGGCCCGCGAGACCCTTCCCCAGCTCCTGCGCGAGGCGGGGGCGCAGGTGGATCTGGCTGCGGCTTACAGGACGGTCATCCCCGAGGGAGGGGACGTGGAGGACCTACGCGCGGCCTTGGCAGCTGGTCGCGTGGACGCCATCACCTTTACCTCATCCTCCACAGCGCGCAACTTCTGCAGGATGGTGGGCCCGGATGCGGCAGCTCTTATGGAGGGGGTCGCCGCATGCTCCATTGGCCCCATCACTAGCCAGACCCTGAGGGAGTTGGACATAGAGCCTGCGGTGGAGGCGGCCCGCTATACGGTAGGGGGGCTCGTTTCCGCTATCAGAGATCACTACCAGACATAGAATGAGCAATCGTTAGCGAGTTTGTGGGATGTTGGCCCAGCACGCTGGACCCTGCGTCATGCGGCCCGTCGTCTAGTCAGGTGCCGCAGACTACGTGGAAGGAAATGAGCTCATGGAGTACGGAAAGTTTCCCAGCTACCGTCCGCGCCGCATGCGCGACGGCGAGCTTGCACGCAAGATGATCCGCGAGACGAGGCTCTCGGCAGACGACTTTATCTACCCCCTCTTCGTCAAACCGGGCGAGGGCAGGCGCGACGAGATTCCCAGCATGCCCGGGGTCTTCCAGGTCTCTCTGGACATGCTGATGCCCGAGGTCCAGGAGCTCCTGGACTGCGGCGTCCACTACGTCCTGCTTTTTGGTCTTCCCGCGGCAAAGGACGAGGTGGGCTCGACCGCCTGGGACGAGCATGGTGTGGTACAGGAGGCGTGCCGGATCATTCGCGCCCAGGCTCCTCAGATGTACGTCATCACCGATGTCTGCATGTGCGAGTACACCAGCCACGGCCACTGCGGCAAGCTCGACGAGTCCGGTCGGGTCATGAACGACGAGACCCTGGAGCTTCTGGCAAACGAGGCCGTGAGCCATGCACGGGCGGGCGCCCAGATGGTGGCCCCCTCCGACATGATGGACGGTCGCGTGGGCTACATCCGCAGGGCCCTTGACCAGGCGGGCTTCAGCGACGTGCCCATCATGAGCTATTCCACCAAGTATGCCAGCGGCTTCTACGGGCCCTTCCGCGACGCGGCGGACTCGGCTCCGGCCTTTGGGGACCGCCGTGCCTATCAGATGGACCCCGCCAACGGGACGGAGGGCGTGCGCGAGGCCTGCTACGACATAGCAGAGGGCGCGGACCTAGTCATGGTGAAGCCGGCCCTGCCCTATCTGGACGTGCTTTACCGCGTCAAGCAGGAGACCCACTTTCCCACCGTCGCCTACAACGTGTCGGGCGAGTACGCCATGGTCAAGGCTGCCGCCCAGAATGGCTGGATCGACGAGAGGCGGGTGGTGCTGGAGCTCCTGACCTCCATCAAGCGGGCCGGGGCAGACATGATTATCACCTATCACGCCAAGGATGCGGCGCGGTGGCTGGCAGAGCTCTAGTGGAGGGAGCGCAGGATATGGCACGGGTTCACGCGGTATCGGAGCAGGACTTCCTGCGGGCGAGGCAGGTCATTCCCGGGGGTGTCAACTCTCCCGTGCGCGCCTTTGGCAAGGTGGGGGCGTCCCCCGTCTTCTACGACCATGCGAAGGGCAGCCACGTGTGGGACGTCGACAACAACGAGTACCTGGACTTCATAGGCAGCTGGGGCCCCATGATCCTGGGCCATGGCAACGAGCAAGTGCTGGATGCGGTGCGGGCCCAGCTAGACCGCGGAGTGAGCTACGGTGCCCCCTGCGAGGCGGAGGTCAGGCTGGCCCAGAAGATCTGCGACCTGGTGCCTAACGTGGAGAAATGCCGGATGGTCTCCTCGGGCACCGAGGCCACGATGACGGCCATACGCCTGGCCCGCGGCTACACGGGACGTGACAAGTTCATCAAGTTCGAGGGCAACTACCATGGCCACAGCGACGCCCTGCTGGTGAGCGCGGGCAGCGGCGTGGCGACCCTGGGCATACCCGATACGCCCGGGGTCACGGCAAAGACGGCCAGTGACACCATGGTTGCCCGCTACAACGACCTGGCTAGCGTGCGCAGGCTCTTCGAGAGTGCCCCCGCCGAGGTAGCCTGCGTCATCGTGGAGCCCGTCTGCGGGAACATGGGTGTCGTCGTTCCCGAGGAGGGCTTCCTCCAGGGCTTACGAAACTTGTGCGACGAGTTCGGCGCCCTGCTCATTCTAGACGAGGTCATCACGGGCTTCCGCATCGCGCTGGGCGGGGCCCAGGAGCGCTTTGGCGTGCGGGCGGATATCGTGACCTTTGGCAAGATCATTGGCGCGGGCTTTCCCGTGGGCTGCGTGGCGGGTCCGGCCCAGGTTATGGACTACCTGGCGCCCACGGGCCCGGTTTACCAGGCGGGAACGCTCTCGGGCAACCCGGTGGCTATGGAGGCTGGGCTGGCCCAGCTCCAGCAGCTCTGCCGCCCAGGCTTCTACGAGGAGCTTGAGGCCAAGGGAGAACGCCTTGCCGGCAACCTGCGCGCGGCGGTCGCGGCAAGCGGTGTCAACGCTTGCGTCAACCAGCTGGGGAGTCTGGCGACCCTCTTCTTCTCAACTGGTCCCGTGAGGGATTGGGAGGGCGCCGCTGCCTGCGACACCGATGCCTTCGCCGTCTACTTCCGCTCCATGCTTGACCAGGGCTTCCTCATTGCGCCCAGTCAGTTCGAGGCTCTCTTCGTCTCCCAGGCTCACACCAAAGAGGAGATCGATGCCTTTGGGTCGGCTGCAAGGCGGGCCCTGGGCGAGGTCGCGAGCAAGGCTCGGTGAGGGATGGCAGTCGGATGACTGTCCACACCCCCCGTCTGCCGTCTGCCGACTGCTGCCTAGTGATCGCCTTCTTTGCGTTGTGAGTCCATTTACGCGTCCGCCCTCACCGGGTGAGTGGGCTGCTCCATCGTTATCGCAGGTAAACGACCTGTGCTTCCAAGTTCGTCCGATGCGGGGGACTCACAACGTGCTGGGGCTCCACGACGTGAGTCTGCGACTCACAACCTGACGGTTTCCCTGTGCCATCACGGCTAGGTCTAGCTCGCCAACATTCATGAGGTTATACTGCCGTCTTGTCCCCATCGTCTAGCGGCCAAGGACACCAGCTTCTCAGGCTGGCAACGGAGATTCGAATCCTCCTGGGGACACCGCTTTCTGCTGGAGTACGACTTGCGTCTGCGGCAGGTAGCTGGCAGTACTCCTGCGCCCTACTTGGTGAAGAGGAAGTCGCAGGCCTGCCCATCCTTGCAGAGGGTGTGGTTGCGTGTGAAGGTGACGCCGGGGATTGACCCGTAGTTGATCACGTCGGCATGGCAGAAGATGGTGCCCAGCCTGCGGATGCCGTACTTGCCCAGGATCTGCGCGTAGATGCAGCTCGTGCACTCGAACTGCAGGTACTTGCTGGTGGACTTGTCCTGGTGCCACACGTAGCTCCAGTCGTAGCCGTTGCCCTTTTTGAAGCCCGCGGGCACGATGCGGCTCATCGGCTTGAGCATGCCGGGCTTTGAGAGCAGCTTGCGGTACATGCCCGCGGTGTGCTTCTCCACATAGGCCCACATGGGCTCGCCCGTGGCCTGGATGGCTTCGTCCTCGGAGAGCCCGCGCTCGCGATGCAGCTCGTAGAGGGCCACGGCCGTGAGCATGTTGGCCAGGTGGTCGTAGTTGCCCTGGTCGCAGTAGACCGCATTGTCGGCGATGAGCTCGTCTACCCGCGCGGCCACTCGGTCCTGGTCCGTCTGCGGAAGGGTGGGCAGGTACTCCTGGTAACGGCTCTCCGCCATAAGGCCGCGCCCACTGTACTCGCGCTGTTTCTTTGCCATAGCTAGTCCTCTCGCTTTTTGGCTGCGCCTTGTTCCTGGAGCAAGGTCATGATTCCACCTTGGAAGACGATCTGGACGTCGCGCATCTTGGCGACGATCTCGTCTTTCGTGTAGCCGCCCGTCGCGATGCGGACGAGCGTGCCATAGTAGGCGGTCATGAGCAGCCGATAGGTATCGGGGTCCATGTTGCCCAGACCCATCCGCGCGAGCAGGGGCTCGATGTGCTTGGTGTTGTTCTCCACCAGCGAGTCCAGGAAGCCTTCGTAGCGGGTGCCCGCGGAGCGGGTGAGGATGAGGCGCAGGTCGTCGCGGTGGCTGACGATAAAGTCGGCCAGCTCTGGGAGCTGCGCAAAGAAGGCCTCGTCCAGGTGCTCGAGTTGCTCACTCTCTGGGTAGCCGGTCCAACCGGCGGTGACGTTGCCCATGGCCTGGGCCAGCCCCTGCGACGTTTGGGACACCAGCGCGTCGAAGAGCTCCTCCTTGCTGGCGTAGTAGCCGTAGAAGGCGCCTTTGGTATATCCGGCATCCGCCACGATGCGGTTGAGCGACGCGCTCTTGAAGCCATGCTCCATGAAGTGACGCCGTGCGCTTGTCAGTATGGTCTGCTGTGTTGCCGTGGTCTTCGCCATGCCTTATTGCTCTATGTACCGATGGCATATACCACTGGTATGTTAGCACAGGGAAACAAACACGTGCACCAAGAGCCAAAAGGGTTCGACCCCTTTGGTGTAGCACACACGATGTGCGCTTACAATTAGTCAACCAAGGAAAACTCAACCACGAGCGCCAGCGTGCTCTCGAAGCCCGTCTTGGCCAGTAGGTTCTTCACGTGGTACTTCACGGTGTTGAGCGAGATCCCCAGCTCGGAGGCTATTTGCTCATAGCTTTGCCCGTGGGCCAGCTGATGCAGGACGTCGAACTCCCGCGCCGTGAGTTCCGAGCTTCTCGCCAGGCCCAGCATTACCGGTGGGGTCTCGCTGGGCCACACGAGCTCGCCCTGCAGCGTGCACGTCACCACGTGGTCCTGCACGAACTTGAGGCGTTTGCCCGGTGTTGTGGCGCGGAGGTTCTTCATTACCACGACTCCACCGACCTTGAGCTAGACGCCGTGGTGCAGCGCCGCGATGGAACGTGGATGCCGGTTGAGATCAAGCTCGGAGCGGATCAAGAGGACGAAGGCGTGGACAATGTGACCCATCTGGCAAAGAAGATGGTTGAGCGCGGTGAGCGAGCTCCTTCCGCCAAGTTGGTGCTCGTGGGAGTAGGTGCCGTTGGGCATGTGCGGGATGACACCCTAGCTTGGTGAGTCGGCGCGGAGCTTGTGAATCACCTCGGCGAGGTTGCCCGCAACTGCCAGCCCCCGGTCGCCAAGCTGCTCTGGCGCGTTGGCCTTTACGACGTTTACGCTGCAGTATCGCGCATTGCTGTTGTCGCTTGTCATCTGCCAGAAGGGCAGTTTGATGACCGTAGGCGTCATGTCGCCAACGCCGAGTTCCAAGAACAGGACCTTCTCGCCGCCAAGCAGGTGATGCTGGAGAAACACCTCGTACTGGGCGCGCCCCTCGTTCCAGTGCGTGCCCTCCAAGAACGTCTCATCGCGGACCCAAGGCCGCATGATGCGATGACAATGGGGGCAGCGTGGAAGCAGCTCGGTGGGGCAGCGAAGCTCCTC
>ONBR01000009.1 GCA_900316105.1 uncultured Olsenella sp. | reverse complement strand
CCGAACACGTCGCCGGCGGAGCCTACAAGCTGGTCCCTCCGCTCGCACACGAGCGACGGGGAGTCGCCGCGCTCGCTTGCGACCTGGGAGATCGTCTTCTCGCCCCTGACCACCTCGAGCGCCACGGCCATCTTGGACTCGGTCGCGTAGGTCCTCTTCGTTGTCTTAGACATCGAACCTCGCAATCCGTGCCCTCCCTGGGCACATCGTCGCGGGATTCGGATTGCCGGTCAAGTCAGCGTCTCAAATCGGCCAGCCACATTACAATGCGCAGCTGTCAGGCCTCCGCCCGCGCTCTCGCCACCGACCATGATCTGATCATCCCGGATTCCGAGCTCTGCCGCGTGATCCTTCATCCAAACCAACGTCGCATGGCTTTCCATGAGCGCTGACGGATACGGTTTTCTGGCAGACAGCGTATATGCTGGAGCCACAATGACCGCATCTGCCTCTGTCACCAGGCCGATCGCTCTGGACGTGTAGACCATCTCCGGCATTCCGAGCATATATCCGCCGCCATGCAGCCAAAGGACACTGGGGCGCTTCAGCCCGCCCAGCTCTTCAGGCTGCACAATCAGCAGCATCAGGCCAGCCACATTAATCAACCAAACAACAATGCTGGTTCTTCGCAAACCAAGGGGCCGGCGTTTTATATCGGAACTTTCGTACCGCAAAGAATGCAAGGGCGGACCAAGACTGGACCTCGCGCACCGTGGAATCCTTTGAGAACCGACAATCCGATGTATACGAATCGTTGATTTCTCCCTCAGGAAAGCTTACGGAAGCTCAGCGGTCGGCTGTTCCGCGATGCCGCGGAACAGCCGCCCTATAGTCTTCTAGTATGGGGTTTACCAGCGTAAACGCGAAAATCCTTATTCCCACTCTATGAGGAATTGAGCGCACGTCGTGGGCTGCCGTGAGTTCGCGCATCCCGTGGTTTCCCCCGTTAACGCCATGCGCTGGCGCTGCCTCGTGTTTGGTACTCATTTGGTACTCGCGGACTTGCAAACTCCGGCTCTTACAGATGGCTTGCATCTCCTCTTGAACGCACAGCACCGAGTTGGACCACTCGAAAATGAGTAACCCACCCCGCATGCTCGACGACAATTTGCCGAGCGTCACACTTGACAGCGGGCCTCCGACCCTACTCCAGAGCCAGGGAAAGCCAGGGCTCGTCCTCGAAAAGGTACCCCTCTCCTTCGGCGATGACGTCCTCGCGCCGCTCCCGCAAAACGTTCTCGAGATGGCCGGCGCCGACCTCGCGGAAGCTGCGCAGTATATGATCGCTCACACCAACCTTCTCGAGCTCTCGATGAATCTCTATGACGAGGGCAATGCCGTTGTTGTCGGTGGCGTCGCACTCGTACATGGGCTCGCCCTCTGCCGCCCGGCGCCTGATTTCCCCCATCGCCAGGCCAAGCCGCTTGCGTAGGATGGCAATGGCCTTGACGTTAAGCTCCTCCTGGTCGATGCGCACACCGTATGTTGTAGCCACTGTGGTCCTCCTAGAACTCGTTGAACTTGCGTATGCGGCGGCCAGGGAGGCTGTTCCTGTAGTTGCCTCCATGTGCCCACAAGCGCCCTGGGACCGCAACCTCCTGCAAGAGAAGCGAGGTGGGCCGTCCGTCCGTGGCTCCCTCATCCAGCTCATCCGCGGCCCGCCCGGGGTGGGGCAGGATGCCACTCTATTGTGCGGGGTCCGCGCATGCGGCCCCAGGGACGTGCTGCGGCATCCCTGCCCGCCAGTCAACTGCGTGCACCTGAAAGCATTCGGTATCCAGCTCTCAAATGCAACGACTTTTTGTTAGGAGGGGACGTTTCCCTTCTGTCATTTCCCTTTTGTCATGCGCAAGCCCGTCCAACGCGGACGAGGCCATCTAGACAAGAACACCCGCGCAGTGGTCCACCTCATGCTGGATGATCTGGGCGGTGTAGCCCTCGTAGCGTGCGGTGCGATGACGGAAGTTCTCATCGTCGTACTCCACGGTAATACAGCGATAGCGCGTCACGTCGCGCTGCCCGGGCAGGGAGAGACATCCCTCGACCGTCTCATAGGGACCCGTCTGCTGCGTGATCCGTGGGTTGTACATGAGCATGTCTTTGCCACGCGACTCGTCATGAAAAACGATGACGGCCTTGCTGACGCCGATCATATTGGCGGCCATACCCACGCACTCGTCGGCATGCGCCGCCAGGGTGTCGAGCAGGTCCTGGCCCAGCACGGCGTCCGCAGGCGTGGCTGGCTCGGCAGGACGCCGCAGGATAATGCGCGAATGTGCGATGGGTCTGATCACGGCGTCTCCTTTGCCGTAGGCGTCGGCGTCTTGAATTACTCGGCCGCGTCGGCAGCGGTACGGTCCCTCTCCGTCGAACGGGCGACCTTGGCGCCGATGAAGGCGCCTGCGGCCACCGCCGGCAGGCTGAGCGGCGGGAAGCAGATCGCCAGCACGCAGACGGCGAGCAGCGGCTTTTTCGTGTGCGTCGCCACGAACGCGCCGGTGCACACGGCGACGGGCAGCAGCGGGTCCGCACCCAGCAGTGCCGCTGCGACATAGCCTCCGCTCACGCCGCAGAAGATGAGCGGGAAGAACTCGCCGCCCACCCAGCCGCTGGACTCGCAGAGATTGGTCATGACCAGCTTGACCGCCGCGGTGGCGGCAAGAAGGGCCGCGCCGCGCGAGGCCCAGTCGCCCATGAGCTCGCCTGTGGCGGACTGGCCGGAGAAAAGGACATCAGGGAGGAAGCAGGCCACAGCCCCGAGCACAAGGCCGCAGACCACGGCGCGGGCGACGGTCCCCGAGCCTCCCACGACCCGTGGGATGACTCGGCTCGCGGCCTCGTTGATCGCGAAGAGTGCGAAGGCGATCGCAAGTGCGAGCAGCGTCGCCCAAAGGTCGAACGCGCGATAGTCCACCGGTGCAAAGCGCGGCATACCCTCGCCCCGTTCGAAGATGCGCGAGAAGAGCAGGGCACCCGCCACGAACCCGAGGCCGCACCAGGCCCAGAGGGTGTCGCGGACCCAACGCCGCTTGGCCCTGAGCTCCTGCTGCTTGCCGTCCCCAGGCGTCAGCACCCGTACCGCGGCACGCAGCGGGTCCGCGGCCGGATCCGTGACGGCATGCCCGGCGCGTCGCATGGCACCAAGCGCCAGCGTGGCCAACGCGGCGGCGAAGCAGGACATGCCCGCCTCGGGACCGACGGCGCCGCCAAAGGCGATGGGGAGCAGGAAGAGCACCAGCGTCTGGGGCCAGTTCCGGATCCGGTAGCCGCCCTCCCGCCGGCAGGACGCGACAACCGTCCCCAGCGTGTCCAGCGTGTAGCCGCAGCGCCTGCCCCACAGGCCCACAAGCGCGCCGCCCAAGGTACAGACGATTAGCGGGAAAACGCGCTGGAGTGGGTCGGGCAGAGACTGGCGCAGGCCGCCCCATACCGCTGTCTGCAGGAAGTCCGCCAGACGCAACACCGCCACCGTACCGAAGCCCACCAGCACGCTCAGTACCAGCATCAGGCCCAGCAGGATGTCCCACCTGCGCAGTCGGTCCCCCAGGGGGAGATCCGCAAACGAACGCTCGTCTTTGGCTATGCTGGCAGACGGCTCGTCCTTGCCCATATGCCCCCGCTTGCCCTCGGTGGTTCCATTACTGGTCAAATCATATCATGGAGCTGCCCGAGAAAAGGAACCGCCGGTCTTGAGGTGCAGGATGTGCTGGCGCTGGGTGAGCTCGTAGTCGGGCGTGCCCAGCTGCGGGTTGGTCGTGATGCCCTCGATGACCCTGCGGCAGGGGCGACGGACGATCGCATGCGTGAAATTGCTGGCCATGGACATGCCCCCCGCCCGCTACTTGTCCTGCATCGATTCCAGCAGGGAGCTGAGCATCTGCGCCTCCTGCGTGATGAACTTGTGGTTGTCGATCGAGAGGTCCTCATAGGTATGCGTAATGGTCGCCCGATCGAAGCGGTCCCAGCTGTAGAAATCGGACACGTCGTCGTTGTCCTTGAAGTAGATGCCGTCGTCCGCAATAAGGAAGCCCTGCTTGTAGCCGCCAAGCCAGGAGTAGCCCGCCACGAGGTAGATCTTTCCGGCGCCTGTAGCCTTGAAGTTCACCCGGCCCTGCTCGAGCTTCTTCTTGCCCTTCTTGGTCTCGAAGTCCTGGCCGCAGACGAAGCCCAGCTCATAAATGGTGCGCGTGCCCTCATCAAAGTCGTGGATGACGGATGCCACGTCGTCGTGGCCGCGGTTGCCGAGTATCGGGTAGTGGTTGTTGTTGACGTCGAGCCGGTCTTCGAATTTCGGCTGTGCCGGCGGCTCGGCCTTGCTTTTCCTCGAAAAGAGCGACATGGCGCCTCCTCTGCTCGGGACCGATTGGCCGGTATTTTACGCCCCCAGTGTTACGTCCGCTGAAACTCTTCCGCGGTCATGGGCAGCCGGACCAGGTCGAAGCCCGCATCGTCGCCCGTCACGACCGCGATGCCCGCGTTGGGGGTCTTGAGCGTCTCGCTCTTGATCTTGCGACGGACGGGGCCGAGGCTGCGGTAGAACTCCAAAAGCACATAGCGCATGATCGCCCCATGGGCCGTGACCAGCACGTTTTCGCCGTCGGCGCTCTGGTCGTACATGGTCTGGAAGGCCCGGCGCACACGGGCCCGCACCTGGGCGCCCGTCTCGCCTCCGACAGAAGAGAAGTTCTGCCACAGGTAGCACCAGGCAAAGCGCGCGCCATAGCGTTTCCAGGACTTGCCGTCGATCGTCCCGAAGTCGAACTCGCGCAGGTCGTCGAGCGGCTGCATCGGCACATCGCGACCAGTCAAAATGATCTCGGCCGTCTGCCGCGCCCGACCCAAAGGCGAGCTATAGCAGCGTGCGAGGTCCACGTCAGCCAGCGCGCGGGCGGTGTCCTCCACCTGCCAGATCGATTCCTCCGCCAGCGGCGAGTCCACCCGTCCGCCCTGGATGATCCCGTCGCGGTTGAACTCCGTTCGCCCGTGTCGGACGTAGTAAAAAGTGACCTGCTTCATCTGTCCTCCCGCGCGGAAGCCTCGGCTCAAGGCGACCTGGCCTACATTAGCTGCTATTTTAGGCGCGAATCGGAAGGGCGCATCTCATGAGCGACCAGATTGCCTTTCAGGACCTGCGGCTCGAGACCGTGGACGTGCGGCCCTCGACGGGGTCGGCGTCATCGCCCCGGGACGACGCAGCCACGGAGTCCCTCGTGGGCGCAATCGAGGCCGAGTGCGTCCACGCCCGCACGCTCGGCAGGGGAGCAGGCGTCGCCGGAGATCTTCGGGTACATCGAGTGTTTCCACGACAGCGTGCGGATCCACTCTGCGCTCGGTTGGCTGAGCCCGCGAGAGCATGAGGCGAGAGGCCCTGGGGATCGCCTGCGGACGGAATGGTACCTGTCGACGAAAGTGGGACAGATTCATTTCTTCGCGGCGTCCCTCCTCCGCGGGTGGATTTGCAGCAAACGGGGCCAAGTCCGCAAGACTATGGACGAAGGTCGGTGCGTTGTCACTTGGCGAACAGCTTGCGATGGCGAACCTCTCTGATGCAGCAAATATCTATAGTGAAGGGGTACCGCCAGGGGGACTGCACGGGCCCCACGCTTCAACTAAGGTGGCTGCTATGAGAGATCGTCGCGGGTTGTATCAAATCGTCGTCGCGATGGCGGCGGCATTTTTGCTCATGTGCGTGCCGTTGCCGGCCATCGCCGCCCAGGCAGACGGTTTGACGCAGGAGTCGACGCCCGCGGAGGAAGCGCAGAAGACGGACGGCAAGGTCGATGCGAAGGACGACGACGGGTCGGACGACACGTCAGGCGCCAGGAAGACGGCCGGGCAGGGGGCGGCGCAGCAGAGCGCGAAGCAGCCCGAACCGGGCGCCGCGGAGCAGCTCATGCAAAAGCCCAGGCTGAATAGCCCTAGGCACGCGCCCGCCCAGACCTCCACCACCCAGACCCCCGCCACACAGACTCCCGCCCAGACCCCCAAGCCGACCGTTCCCGAGCGCACGGTCGATGACGGCACCTATGTGATCGAGACTGGCGTCGCCGACAACCACGTCGCCGACGTCAATGGCAACCGGACCGCCAACGGCACCAACGTCCAGACCTACACCTATAACGGGAGCTCGGCTCAGCGCTGGGACATCGCCCACGACCAGGCGACCGGCTACTACTCGGTCGCCAAGGCGGGCACGCACGGCTCGATGGTCCTCGACGTGAGCGGCGGCCGCGCAGCTCGCGGCGCCAACGTGCAGCTGTATCGCCGCAACGGCACCGCCGCCCAACGCTGGCTCCTGCGCGAGCTGGGCGGCGGCGCCATCCAGTTCGTGTCCGCCCTGCCTAGCTCGCGCGGCACCGCCCTGGTCCTCGACGTCTCGGGCGGGAGCCGGAGCAACGGCGCAAACCTCTAGCTCTGGGACGCCAACGGCACGGCCGCGCAGGTCTTCCACCTGCTGGGCGGTCCCGTCGCTCCGACCAGCTCGGAGGTCGCAGCCGCGGTTCCCGACGGCGCCTATACCGTCGCCACCGCCAAGAACTCCCGCTATGGCCTGGACGTCTCGGGCGGCTCGACCAGCAACAAGGCAAACGTCCAGGTCTACGCCTCAAACGGCACCCTGGCCCAGCGCTACTACCTCAAGCGGGGCAGCGACGGCTATTACACCTTCACCTGCCTGGGCTCGGGCAAGGTCCTCGACGTGAACGGCTGCGGGATTCTGCCGGGCACCAATGTCTGGCAGTACGCCCCCAACGGGACCGCCGCCCAGAAGTGGGCCATCCGCGCCAATAGCGACGGTACCTACACCTTCGTCAACAAGGGCACGGGGCTCGTGCTCGACGTCAGTGGCGGCACGGTGAAGAACGGGACCAACATCTGGGGCTATCGTCCCAACGGCACGGCGGCCCAGCACTTCAGGCTTGTCAAGGCCGAGGTGGCCAACGCGGGCATCGTAAGCCTCAACAACCTGGCCAACATGCAGCAGGTGGCCGACATCGCCAGCGGCTCTTCTGCCAGCGGCGCGAAGGCCCAGACCTATGCGTCCAACAACACCCTGGCCCAGCGCTTCCAGCTGGTCTCCCTCGGGGACGGCTACTGGCGCGTGCGGACGGCCGCCTCGGGCGGCTGGCTGACCGCGACCGGCACCGGCGCGGGCTCGGCCGTCGTCCAGCAGGGCAATTCCCAGACCCCGGCCTCCGACCTCGATACCTGGAAGTTCGTGTGGAACGGTACCTACCCCTCGCTAGCCAATAAGAAGTCCGGCCTCGTGCTGGGCATCGGCGCCTCGAGCCCGGCAAACGGCAGGGCGCTCGGCGTCTATGCGGCCAATGGCTCGGGCGCCCAGCACTTCGTTCCCCGCCCGGCGAACCTGCTCGCGAACGGCGTCTACGTCCTCACGTCCGACCTGGGCACGGTGCTCGACGTCCAGGGCGGCGGCCGCACGGCGGGCACCAACATCCAGACCTACACGTCCAACGGCACCAACTCGCAGAAGTTCTCCCTGGTCGCCTCGGGCGGCGGCTATGTCATCACCTCGGCGCAGTCCTGGCTGTCGGTCGATGTGAAGGACGGGTCCAAGGCAGAGGGCGCAAACGTCCAGACCTACACGAGCAACGGCAGCTCCGCCCAGCTCTGGTACGCGCGGATCGCCGACGGCGGGTATGTGACCTTCGTCTGCGCTGGCTCGGACAAGGCTCTGAGCGTCGCTGGCGCCAGCAAGGCGGCGGGGGCCAACGTCGTCCAGAGCACGCTGGGCGATGCGCTGGGCAGCGCCGCCTGCGCGGGTCAGAGGTGGCGTCCGACGGCGACGCGGGTCAGCTACAACATGCTGGAGCTCGTCTCCATGTGCCGCGGCGTCAACGGCTACCAGACCTTCGGCAACTCGTGGAAGATGAATTCGGGCGCCTATAACCAGGTCGTCGCGGCCATGCGCAACTTCTGGAACTCGGGCCAGTCCGCGAGCTTCGTCTTTATCGACCTATCGACGGGCCGGGGCTGCGCTTGGGACGCCGTGGCGTCGCGCTATGCCGCGAGCACCTTCAAGGCCGCCTATGTCACCTATATCTGCGAGTACCTGCTCGATACGGGCAAGGTTTCCCGCAGCTCGATCGATTGGCAGATGCAGCAGACGGCCGTGATGTCCAACAACGACACCTACCTGCAGCTGTGGAATAAATTCGGCACGGCGGGCTACCACCAGTGGCTCGCGAGCATCGGCCTGGGCGGCTATAGCAACACGCGTTACCCCTGGACGCGCGCGATCGACCTGGCCCGCATTTGGGCAAAGATCGACACGTACCAGCGCAGCGGCCGTCCCAACTCCGGCTACAACCGGTCGCTCTTCAGCCACAGCTACTATTCCGAGATCCACAATACCCTGGGCGGGAGCAACACCACCTACACCAAGCCCGGCTGGTATCCGCCCTCGCGCACGACGGCCTATAACGACTCCGGCATTGTGACCGACTCGCACGGCCGCTCCTACCTGATGACCATCATGACCACCGCGAACTGCTATAGCGAGGCCTGGAAGCTCGACCAGCTCGTGCGTGCCCTGAAGGCGGTCCACGACAGTATGTAGGCTTAATGTCTAGGCCTCGCTCTCTAGCGCGCCCCTCGCGGTCCAAGATCTCCACCGCAGCCCCTTCTCTTCGGTTCTCTTTGCTACCTTGTTTCGTGTAATTGTCAACGTCGTGCGGCGTTCGGAAATAGTCCTAGAATTTCTAACGCAAGTTCAAATACAAGGAGGATTCGTATGGTCGAAAAGAAGGACATCGAATGGGGCAAGCTCGGTTTTGCCTACCAGCCCACTGATCTCAGCTATGTCTCCATCTATAAGGACGGCGAGTGGGGCGAGGGCACCCTGACCCCCGATCACACCGTCACCCTGTCCGAGTGCTCTGGCATCCTGCACTACTGCCAGGAGGTTTTCGAGGGTCTGAAGGCCTACACAACCAAGAGCGGCGACATCGTCTGCTTCCGTCCCGACCAGAACGCAAAGCGTATGCATAACTCCGCCCTGCGCCTCTGCATGCCTCCCTTCCCCGAGGACCGCTTTGTCGACGCCGTCGAGAAGGTCGTCAAGGCCAACGCCGCTTGGGTGCCTCCCTTTGGCTCCGGCGCCACTCTCTACGTTCGTCCCCTCATGTTCGCAACCGGTGAGGTCATCGGCGTTTCCCCTGCTACGGAGTACCAGTTCCGCATCTTCGTCACGCCCGTCGGCCCCTACTACACCGGCGGCGTCAAGCCCGTCAAGGTTCGCATCTCCGAGTACGACCGTGCGGCACCTCACGGCACCGGCAACATCAAGGCTGGCCTGAACTACGCCATGTCCATGAAGGCTGGCGTCGAGGCCCACGAGGGCGGCTACGCTGACAACCTTTACCTGGATCCCCAGACCCGCACCTACGTCGAGGAGTCCGGCGGCGCAAACTTCCTCTTTGTCGACAAGGACGGCAAGCTGGTCGTTCCCCAGTCCTTCACCGACTCCATCCTTCCTTCCGTCACCCGTCGCTCCCTGGTGGAAGTTGCCAAGAGTTACCTGGGCATGGAGGTCGTCGAGCGTCCCGTCAAGTTCCAGGAGGTCCGCGACGGCGAGTTCGTCGAGGCTGGCATGTGCGGCACCGCAGCCGTCATCTCTCCTGTCGGCGAGGTCGACGAGGGCGACAAGCACTACGTCCTGGCTTCCGGCATGGAGGAGGTCGGTCCCGTGATGAAGAAGCTCCGCGAGACCCTGACCGGTATCCAGTCCGGCAAGCTCGAGGACAAGTTCAACTGGGTCCACAAGATCGACGTCGACTAGCTCGAGTCGCATCGCGCGCTAGCGAGTCCCGGGGTGAGCGTCTGCTTGCCCCGGGATTTTTGTGACAATGGCGCCAGGCGCTACTGTCCCAAAATGGGACAGTAGCGCCTGGCGCCATTGTCACACTCCCTGCTAGAGGGCCTGGCGGATGACCAGCCAGGCGTCGGCCACGATCTGGGCGTGGTCAAAGGCCAGACCGCGTCCATGGACGTCCGTGGCATAGGGGCGGGCCGAGAGGGGCCTGCGCGCGATGTGGAAGCCGCTGGACAGGACGGTCTCCTCGTCCTCGGGGCGAGTCAGCTCCAGCATCACGGCGTCGTCGCGGACGACCGCATCTACGTCGAACCACTGGGCGCGGGCCGCATCGTCGTCGGCCTGTGCCGTGACGCCGATGTCGTCGAAGGCTACGAAGGCATAGGAGATGGTCCAGCCGCGAGGGTCGCGGCCGGGCGTGCTGTAGAGGCCAATGGGCTCGAGCTTGAGGCCCCCAACGTGGGTCTCTTCCGCGAGTTCACGCTTGGCGCAGGCGTCGGCCGTCTCGTTGGGGTTGCAGAAGCCGCCGGGCGTGGCCCACATGCCCAGGCAGGGGTGGCCGCCGCGCTGGACCAGGAGGAGCTGGAGCTTGCCCTGGGGGTGCCTGCGAAAGACGCAGATGTCCGAGGTCAGGGAGGGCTGGGGGTAGTCCTTGGGTCGGTACTGGGCCAGGAATTCCTCCTCGGTCAGGCCGTTCTTGTCGCGGATGGGCTCGGCTGCTTCGGTCATGGTGGTCGCTTCCTTGGATCGTCGTGGCGGGCATGGGATGGCCCAGAGTATGCGTGAGATGGACTCTGGGCTGGTGCCGGTTGGCGCCTCGTCTTTACTTTTTACCACGCATGCGGCTTGCTGGGCCAGACGTTGACTTCCCAAAGCGTTGGTCGGGCCTTTCGTTTTCGCGCGGCTAGGGTGCGGCTAGATGCGGTTGTTGAGGGCAAGGCTCGCTTAGATGCCTCGGACTTTGACGCCGGCACGCAGGCCGAGGAGCCAGGCGAACAGCGCCACGCCCATCACGCCCACGATGAGCAAGGCCAGACCGATGATGTAGGTCGGCCAGGGCAGCATGATGACCGCGGTGCCCACCGAGCCGAGCACGGTGCAGACGAAGTTGTAGAGCGAGCTCACGCTGCCTGCGTCGCCCTCCTGCTGCTCGAGCAGGAGGTTTGCCGCGAAGGGGCGAATGGCCGCCTCGATCACGGCGTAGAGCATGAAACAGGTCCAGAAGGCGAGGGGCGTCGTGCTGCCCACCAGGAGCATGGCCACGCCGCAGGCGATCGTGCAGGGCATCATCAGTGTCGCGTACTTCTTGCCCGGCATGCGCTTGAGCAACATGACCGAGAGTGACGGCCCAAAGGCGGCGAAGAGCGCGGACGCCGCGAAGAAGTAGGTGTACTGCTGCTGAGTCAGGCCAAACTCCTCGACGTAGATGTAGGGCGCCGAGCCGATGTAGGCCATGAAGGGCAGGTTGACCGCGGAGAAGATGAACAGGGCGAAGGAGAAGCCTGGGTTCTTGGCCACCACGACCAGGCGGCCCAGCGAGCGGGAGACGGGCACCTGGCTGCGCTCGCCCTCGGGCAGACTCTCCTCGAAGAGCAGCGACAGGACGAGACACAGGATCGCGACCGCGCCCTGGATCAGGAAGATCGCGTGCCAGGGCAGGACGGTCAGGACGAAGCCGCCCAGCAGCGGGCCGACGATGGGCACGATTACGAAGAGGGTCTGGATGAGGGAGAGCGCCTGCTCGCGTTTGTCCTCGTAGAAGCAATCCTTGGCCAGGGCGGTGCACATGGTGTCGATCGTACCGGCGCCGAAACCCTGCACGACGCGGGCGGCGATCAGCGTGCCGATGGTCGGCGCGACAGCGCAGAGCACGCTACCAGCGGCATACAGAATCGAGCCACCGATCAGGACGGGACGGCGACCGAGCTTGTCGCTCACGGGGCCGGACAGGAGAAAGCCGAGCGCGTTGGACACGAAGAAGAACGTGATGGTCTGGCCGACGACCGCCTCCGTCGTGTGGAAGTAGGCGGGCAGCTCGGACAGGGCCGGGGTGTACATGTCCGACGAGAGCGCGCCGAAAACCGTGGCGAGCACCATCAGGACGAGCAGGCCGCCGCTGCCCAGGCGCGGCTGCTTGACGGATATCCAGTTCGAAAAAGCCATCGTTCCTCCTTCGCGGCCCCGCGGCGCAAAAGGGGCGCCCGGTAGCCTAAGCAAACCGGGCGCCCCCGACGCCTTCTCCGACGTTGGCGGCTGCGGCCGCCTGTCCTCCGGTGACTCTATTGTCTGACGACTGCCTATCCTAGCTGCCTACAAAAGCACAGTCAAACGCACCGTCCGTCTTCCTTATACTCTCCACGACTTGCGCGAGCACTGTCATCCCGCCTAGGAGATTTGGTACACCGCGACCTGCCCGTGGTACTATCTTCCGCGCTCCGCATCAGAGCCCGAACGGAGCTGCGGCACAGGGCTCCCTGACGATGGCAGCCGTACCAGGATCGCAAAGACGGCGCACCGCTCGAAGGGAGCATCCATGGATTGGCTCGTCCTCATACTCTCCGGCTGCATGGAGGCCTTCTGGGCCGTCGCCCTCGACAAATCGGAGGGCCTCACCGTCCCCGGCCCCACCGTGCTTTTCGTCGCAGGCCTTGCCGCCAGCATGCTCGGGCTCGCCTACGCCACCAAGACCCTCCCCATCGGTAGCTCGTACGCCATCTGGGTCAGCATTGGCGCCGCTATCACCGTCGTCTACAGCATGGCCACCGGTGCCGAATCCTTCAGCATCGCCAAGGTCGTCTTGATCGCGGGCCTCGTCGCCTGCGTCATCGGTCTCAAGCTCGTGGGCGACGCCTCCTGATCAATGCGCGCCCCTGCTCCTGGGCCCGGTATGCACGTGGGATCAGGAGCGAGGCGTAGGGAAACTCTTAGAGCTCCTGCGCAGGGACTACGACGTGTATGTTGGCAAGCTGTACAAGAAGGAAATCGGTTTTGTGGCCATGAAGTTTTCCGAAAAGCTCTACATACAGGTAAGCGACGATATCAGCAAGCCCGAGACGTTCGAGGGCGAGACAAATCCTCTCCTGAAGATACGTGATACTTACCCCAAGATTCTCCTTGCCAATACCAAGCACGAGGAATCGGCCGCCGTTTCAAGCGCCTCTTCGGCGTGACCCCCGACAACTACTGCCGCCAGGCGCGGCATTGCTAGACGCCCCTACGCGCAGCACTCCTGCACCCAGGAGCGGAAGTTCTCGTCCGACGAACCCGTGCGCTCGGCCGTGGTGTGGCCCTGCCCCCACACGGTGGCGAAGTCCACGTCGGTCACGTCCGAACGCATCTCCAGGGCAAGTGCAAGATTGAGCTCGGTGGTAAGGGAGGTGTCGCCCTGCTCGATGCCGGTGCGGATCCGCCAGTGAGCCGCCGGCGTGGCCGCGCCATAGCCCTCGAAGGCTTCACAAAGGAAGTAAAGCGGATTGTACATATCCTGGCGCACGGGGCTGGTCGTGCCCAGGTCGTCGACGCTCTTCAGGTCCTCGGCATAGGCGTCGGCGTAGGAGCTGTCGTAGTCGGAGCAAGCGGCGTAGGCGTCGGCATTGTCCTTCATGAGATCAGCCATAGTCGCGTCGAAGTGCAGGGCATCAGCCTGTGAGGTACCGAAGACGTAGTTCTCGGCCTGGCTGCGGTCGAGCGCGTCGAAGGCACCGACGTCCTTGGTGGCCTGCTTGCAGGCGCGGACAAAGGCACCCATGCTAGAGACGGTCGCTGTGTTGGTCGCGGCGTCGTAGGTGACCCACTCCTCGTCCGCATTGAGCGAGGCGATGTAGTCGTCTACCGTCTCGTAGGTGGTGGACTCCTCCGAGGAGGACGTGCCCGCCATGGCCGCGGAAGCATCTCCCGAGGGTGCCGCACCACTTGGGGCTTCGCCAGATGGAGCGCCAGACGGTGCGGATCCAGAGCCACCCGACGGAGCTGATCCCATGTCGCCCGACGGAGCTGATCCCATGTCGCCCGATGGTGCTGACCCCATGTCACCCGACGGCGTGCCGCCCGCAGCCCCGCCGCCGAAGCCGCCGTCCGCCATGGTCTGCGAACTGGGCGTATAGGGGAAGGTCGTGTCGGACAGGAAGTTGTTGAGCGAGTCCTCGATCGTCTGGCGCACCTTCTCGTAATAGGAACCGGAGGTGAAGGTGCCCTCGCCGCCTTCGGTCAACTCGAGCGCCCCGCTGTCCCCATCGGTCAGGCCGAGGCCGTTGATGTAGTCGGCAAAGGCGGTCGCCAGGTCCGTCGAAAGGGCACTCGTCCACGTGTCCTTCGCGCGCGTCCCCGTGGAGGCGAACTGGCCCATCATCCACTCGTAGGCTTCGTCGGCCGCATCGAGCGAGGTGATGGGGCACCAGCACATGGCCCCGGTCAGGGCGTCACTGATCGTCTCTCCGGAGGTATCGGTAAAGATGGCGCCGATGGATTCCAGATAGGGTGTGTAGAGGTCAGAGTCACCGGTGGCGCCCATGAGAGCGCTCTGCGCGCCACCGCCGGAGTGGCCGAAGGTGAAGACGTTCGCCGCGGCACCGGGAAGCTTGGCGGCGTTGTAGCGCAGGCAGCGCACTGCGGCCTTGAGGTCGGTCACGCCCCAGGGGGCACCGCCCGCGAAGGTCGACCCGTCGTCGTTCATCCCGTTGGAGCGGCCGCGGCAGCCGGCGTACACGTAGACCATGCCGGCGGCGGTGTAGTCGGTAATGCCATTGGCCGAATAGGACGTGGGCGCCTCCTGAGCGGAGTAGCCGGCGGTGTTCACAGGCATAACTACGGGCGCATTTGCCGAGGTGAAGGTGCCAACCGTCGCACCATCGCGCACGGCACAGGTGTAGGTGCCGTTGCCGTTGTCGGTCGCATCGAAGTAGCCACCAGGCACGTAGATGCCCAGGGACTCGTAGGCCGTGGCCGCGGGCGAGGCGCAGTACTGCACACCGATCTGGTAATAGATGTCGTTGTCGGCGTCGTAGGACCAAGCCGCCTCATCGAGCGTCACGGCCGAGAGGTCATCGGGATTGGCACCAGTCGTCGTCGCGTCCTTGGAGCCCTCGTCAGATTCACTCGATGCGGTGGTGCTCGAGCAGGCGGCCAAGGTCAGGCCGGCCGCGCCGGTCAAGCTGGCAAGGAAACCGCGGCGGGTAAGGGTAGCAATGGCGTCATTGGTGCTGTGCAGATTGCGGCGGGTCATGGCGGGCCCCCTTCTCCTCGTCCGCGTCGCGCCAAGCCAAAGGCGTCGCGCCAAGCCAAAGGCCGGTGTGGGCACGTTCTCCTGTGGGATTACCTGCGGATGGCCGTAGTCTACCCGCCGCGGCCTTGCGAAACCCTTGCCTTCGTGAACTTGCGACAGCTTGCCACATGGGTTTAGGTTTCCTGAAATGAGGTTTGCCATGAAGAAATACGCGATGTCGATAGCCCTACTCGCTGCCTTCGAGGCGGTCGCTATCGCCCTCTGGCTCGCGAAGGACAATCTCTTCTTCCTCTTCAACTACACCTACATCGGGGCCTCTGTCGCACTCGGAGTCGGCCTCTTCTGATGTGTGATGCGGACCCCAGGAAGCAGACAATCGATGTGGACCCCAGGAAGTAGGCAATCGACCCCCGCGCGACGGCGGCCGGCCTCTCCCGAGGGAAGGGGGAGGCCTTGAGGGGTGGTAGGCTCACGGGCGCCGGGCTCGAGCACCCGCTCTCGCTGGACGCCGTCGCCGGCGTGTCGGGAGGGGGCGTCCGGTACTCCGGCGGGCCCAAGGTAGGGGTGCCGGCGCGCCACAGGTCCGGGTAGCGATGCGCCGTTGCCCTACCCGTCGGCCATAGCTAGACGGGGTCCACATCACCGCGGAAGATTTTCAGCCATCCCCCCCTCAGTGGTATGCTAGTTTGGACGTGCGCGTAGAGTAGGCGTTCAGCTACCTTTGAACGCATGGTGCGCGGTCACTCGGATGGCCTCGTGCTCGGGAGGGCGGAGTTTCGATGAAGGTCCTGATGATCAGTGACGCCTCGAACGTCGAGGCAGCGGATGCTGCCGTCCTGGGCGAGGTCCGTCGTGCGCTCGAGACCGAAGCCCACGACGTCGATATCGTTCGCGTGAACCCTGGTCTTTCCGATGACTTGGCTGCAAAGGCGCTCGCTCTCCTGGGCAATGCGGACGTGGTCGTCTTTGGCAACGGGGACCAGGGGACCAGGCAAGCAAGGGCTTCGTCGAGAAGCTTCTCCTGCTTTCGGACGGCCTCCACGCCGAGCGCGATGCCCTTCAAGCCTCTAACGACGAGCTGACCCGCGACAACGACGACCTGCGCGAGTCAAACGCGAGGCTCACCCGCGACAACGCCGGGCTGCGGGAGAGCAATGCCGGGCTGGAGCGGGACAACGACGACCTGCGCGCCAGCAACGCGGGGCTGACCCAGGACAACGACGACCTGCGGCGGCACAACGACTCCCTGCAGGCCAGCAACGACACCTACGCAAGGATCAACTCCTCGCTCCAGGAGTCCAACGACGAGCTGACCCGCGACAACGCCGGGCTGCGGGAGTCCAACGACGAGCTGACCCGCGACAACGACTCGCTTCGTGCCAGCAACGACACCTACATGCGGATCAACTCCTCCCTCCAGGAGTCCAACGACTCTCTCACGCGGGACAACGTTGGCCTGCGGGCTACCAACGACTCCCTTACCAGGGACAACGCCTCGCTCAGAGAGTCCAACGACGGGCTTCAGGCCCACAACGACTCTCTGACCCGCGACAACGCCGGCCTGCGCGAGTCCAACGAGGGCCTCACCCGCGATACCGACGACCTGCGCGCCAGCAACGTATCTCTGCGCCATGACTCGCGCGAGGACGCCCTGACTCGTGTCATGAACCGTCGCGGGCTCGACCAGGATTGTCCCGCCTTCGTGAGAACCCATGCGAACCTCATCTTGATCTCGGTGGACATCAACGACTTCAAGCTCTTCAATGACATTTTCGGCCACCACATCGGCGACCAGCTGCTCAAGGCCTTGGCGGAAGAGTTTCGTGCCCTGGTGCCCGAGGATGACATTCTGGCGCGAAGCGGTGGCGACGAGTTCGCCTTGGTCATCGCCAATCCTACGGAGGCCTGGATGCACAAGGCCTCGGACTTCTTCAACCGCGTCCATTCCTTTGAGTTCGAGGGTGTGCGCTACACCTATTCCCTGTCTGCGGGCTTTGCCGCCTATCCCGAGCAGACGGACTCCCTGGAGACCCTCTTCCGCATGGCAGACTCGGCCCTCTACCACGCCAAGATGCTGGCCAAGGACAAGTTCTTCAAGTACGCGCCCGAAATGGATAACGACCTCCGTATGTCGTTGGGCTTCAACGCGCGTGGCCTTGCCTCGACGGCACCTGGTGCCATGCTCATCTTCAAGGCCGCAGGCTCGCATGAGCTCCTCTTTGCCAATACCCTTTGTGCCGAGTTCTTTGGGTATCCCTCGGTGTCCGACTTCATGAACGCAGAACGGAGCCTCTCGCATCTGGTGAGCCAGGATGATGTGGACCAGGTCGACCGGCACATCGCCGACCAGGTGGCCCAGCCCGACCTCCATGGACAGACCTGCGTCAGCTACCGGGTTCAGTGCGGCGACGGCAGGACCCGTACTGTCCTGGCCGTGGAGCGCATGTCCTTGAACGAGCACTTTGGCTACATCTTCCACGCCTTCCTGTTTGATCCCGCGTTCGTGGGGGAGGGGCTTGGCGCCTAGACGTGACAGGGGGCCGCATCAGGGGCCGCATCCGTGTCAGGGGGATGTCAGGGGGACGGCTCTCTCGACACGCGAATGAGGCAAATGGGACAGGCCATTTTTGTCTCATTCCCCAGGTAGATGCCATAGCTGCCTATGTGTAAGACGTGCAGCGACCGCCCGCGCATGACGCGCCTGGTGACCGCCCGGCATCTCGTCTCGTTCGGCAGCTATCGCGCGGTGCGTCGGGCAGACTGACATGAGCATGGGGTAAGCCGTCCAGCTCACAGGGCAAGTGGGAGTGCGCATGGTGCAAGCCGTCCAGCTCATCGCATCGCTCATGCTGCTGGAATCGTTCAGCGAGTACCTAGGGGCTTGCTGCCAGTTCGCCCTCACGTCGTCATCGTCTTCATCGTTAGCCGCTATGGTCGGGGTCCGATCAAACATGATGACGGTCTGGGGCGTTAAACCGTCATCGTGATTTGCTGCCAGTGCTCACCGGGCAAATCGAGCGCAAACGATGACGCCACCGTGTCAAGAGAAACGTCCCCCTGACGCCAGAGAAGCGTCCCCCTGACACGGTCGTCCTGACACGCCGACGCGCGCTAGCGGGCGGAACGAGCCAGCTGGCAGAAGCTGACGGCGCAGGCGGCGATGATGGCCTTTAGCGTGTCGACCACGACGAAGGGGGTGACGCCTGCGGCGAAAGCTGCCTGGGGCGTGAGGCGGGCGCCGACCATGAGCCAGGCCCAACCAAAGACGTACAGGGTTGTTGTGGAGGCCAGGAGCGCGATGGTCATGGCGTAGACGCTGGGAAGCTTCGTGGCGTCGAGCTTGCGGTAGAGCCAGGAGGCCAGGGTGGCACTGGGAACGAAGCCGATGATGAAGCCACCGGTGGGGCCAAGGAGCTTCGCCACGCCGCCCATGGCGTCGGAGAAGACAGGGGCGCCCAGAGCGCCGATGATCAGGTAGGAGGTCACAGCGGCGGCGGTGTCACGCGGCGAGAGGGTCAGGGCAATGATATCCAGGGCCAGGACCTGCATGGTGATGGGCACGGGCTGGATGGGAATCTGCAGGTTTGCCGAGATGCAGAGGGCGACGGTTGCTGCGACGATGGCGGCGATGCGAGCGGGGGAGAGGGTACGGACCTGCTCGGAGGTGGCGAACTCGGTGCTGGTGCTGGCCATGATACTTCCTTTGTTTGGGCGTTCCCGTTTTTGTGCGCACTAAAGATACCACGATATGGATTGATACCAGAGTGGTCCAGCGAACGTCGCAAAATGTTGATAAAACATCATGTTTGGGGGAGCGGGGCGGCGGGCGGTGGGGGTCGGTCTGTCTGGAAAGACCCCGCCGCTCTCTTCGTCCAAGCCTCTCTTTGCTAAAAAAGAATCGCGACCCGCCGCGCACGCGACGAGCCGCCATTGCGAGCTGGTAACAGGCCTCTGTCCCCGAGCTGGTAACAGGCCTCTGTCCCCATTGTCTCTGAGACAGAATGCTCCGTCCCCATTGTCTCCTAGGCGATGGAGGTGACCTTGTAGCCGGCGTCCTCCACGGCCTTCTCCAGCTTCTTGTCCGAGACCAGAAGGCCGGCGTCCAGGGTGGCGTTCTTGTCCTCCAGGGAGACGTGGACGTTCTTGACGCCCTTGACTCCCTCCAGGGCCTCGGTCACGTGCTTGACGCACATCTCGCACATCATGCCATCGATCTGCAGGGTCTTGCTTGCCATTTCCTCTTCCTTTCCTTGTTCCGCGTCGGCGGAAGCGTTCTCAACGAGCGCGGCCTTGTGCACGCCCGTAGTAGTGCCGTTCTTTGTGGCCTTTGCCCGAACCTTGCCAGGCTTCCAGCCAAAGAGCCTGAGTGCGTTGGACACGACGAAGACGGACGAGAAGCCCATCGCCGCGGCGCCGATCATGGGATTGAGGGTGATGCCCCAGGGGGTCAGGACGCCCATGGCAACGGGAATGCAGATGGCGTTGTAGAAGAGCGCCCAAAAGAGGTTCTGCTTGATGTCGCGCATGGTGGCGTGGGAGAGCTCGATGGAGGTTGCCACGTCGGCAGGGTCGGAGTGCATGAGCACGATGTCGGCCGAGCTGATGGCCACGTCGGTACCGGCACCAATGGCGATGCCGATGTCGGCGCGGGCCAGGGCGGGGGCGTCGTTGATGCCGTCGCCGACCATGGCGACCTTGTGTCCCTTGCGCTGGAGGTCGTGGACGTGCTGCTCCTTCTGGTCGGGGAGGACGCCGGCAATGACCTGGTCGACACCGACCTGGTTGGCGATGACCTGGGCGGTCTTCTCCTGATCACCGGTGAGCATGACCGTGTTGATGCCCATCTGGCGCAGTCGGGCGATAGCCTCGGCGGAGGTGGTCTTGACCACGTCGGCCACGCTGACCATGCCCAGGAGCTCGCCGTCACGGGCAAAGAAGAGGGGAGTCTGGGCCCGTGAGGCAGCCTGGTCGGCGGCCGTGGACAGCTCGTCTAGGGAGATGCCCTCGCTGGCCATCAGGCGAGCATTGCCGGCGACCACGGGATGGCCGTCCAGCTGGGCCTTGAGTCCGCCGCCGGCAACCTGCGAGAAGCTGCTGACCTGGGAGCTTGAGCCTGCGCCGGCAAACTTCTGGTCCGCGTAGTTGCAGATGGCCTCGGCCAGGGGATGCTCGGACTTCTGCTCCAGGGCCGCGGCGACCTCCATGAGCTCGCGTTCGCTCGTGCTGGCTGAGGCAAGCTGGACGCCGGTCACGCGGGGATGGCCCTCGGTAATGGTGCCGGTCTTGTCCAGGACGACGGTGTCCAGGTCACAGGCGGACTCCAGGGCCTCGGCGGACTTGATCAGGATGCCGAACTTCGCGCCGCGCTCGGTGCCCACCATGATGGCGGTGGGGGTGGCCAGGCCCAGGGCGCAGGGGCAGGAGATGACCAGGACGGACACGGCGTGGTTGAAGGCGACGGCAAAGTCGCCGGGGGCCAGGAAGAGGAGCCAGGCCAGGAGGGTGACGGCCGCGATGCCGATAACGATGGGGACGAAGACTCCGGCGATGGTGTCGGCCTTGCGCTCGATCGGGGCCTTTGAGCTGGTGGCCTCGTCGACCAGGTGGATGATGTTGGCCAGGGTGGTGTCGTCGCCGACCGCGGAGGCCTCCATGGCAAACCAGCCACGCTGGCTTACGGTGGCGCCGGTGACCCTGTCGCCGACGGTCTTCTCGGCGGGAAGGGGCTCGCCGGTGATTGCGGACTCGTCGATGGAGGCGGAGCCCTCCACCACGACGCCGTCGACGGGCACGGACTCGCCGGCGCGGACGATCACACGGTCTCCCACCTGGACCTCCTCGGTGGGCACCTGGACTTCCTGGCCGTCACGGACGATCGTGGCGGTCTTTGGTGCCAGGTCCATCAGGGCCGAGATGGCGGAGGTGGTCTTTCCCTTTGCGCGGGCCTCGAAGAACTTGCCCAGGGTGATCAGGACCAGGATGGTGCCTGCGGAGTCAAAGTAGAGGCTGTGCATCATGGCGTGGTGGGCGGCGGCCATGTCCATGGCGCCCAGGGCCCAGGCCATCTGGTAGACGCCCACGATGGAGTAGGCGAAGGAGGCGGCCGAGCCGATGGCGATCAGGGAGTCCATGTTGGGCGCCAGGTGGAAGAGGGACTTGAAGCCCATGATGAAGTACTCGCGGTTCACGAAGAGGACGCAGGTGGCCAGCATGAGCTGGGTGACGGCGGAGGCCATCATGCCCTGCATGCCGTCCAGGCAAGGGACCTCGGGCCAACCCAGCATGGGGCCCATGGCCAGGTAAAAGAGGGGCACGCCAAAGATCAGGGAGCCAATGAGCTGGTGGCGCTTTGCGTCGATGGCCTTCCGGGCGTTGATTTGGGGGTCGACGAAGGTCGGGGCCGCCTTTGCGCCTGCGGCGTCGGGGGCGGAGCTGCGGGGTTCGGCGCCGTAGCCGGCCTTGTCGATGGCCTTGATCACGGCGGTGACGGTCTGGGGCTTTCCGTCGTACGTGAGCTCCATCGAGTTCTTGAGGAGGTTGACGTTGGCGTCGATGACGCCCTTGGTCTCGGACGCGGCCTTTTGGACGTGGGCCTGGCAGGCGGCGCAGGTCATGCCGGTGATGTCAAAGGTTTCCTTGACGGAGGCCTGGGACATGGGGCGCTCCTTTCCTGAATAGGGGGTGGGGGTATCTGGAGGTGCGAGAAGGCGGGCGGACTGGGCGCGAGGCGCGGTCGGGACGCGGGACGCGGACTGGACGCGAGGCGCGGACTGGGCGCGCGGCGCGGTCGGGACGCGCGGCGCGGTGTGACCGAGCCAGACCAGGTCGCGGCTAGTTGGCGAACTTCTTGAAGAGGTCCATGACCTCGTCGACGACGTCGGTGTTTCCGGCCTGGACCTGCTCGACCACGCAGGTCTCCAGGTGGTCTTGGAGGAGTATGCGTGAGACGGCCTTGATCGCGGACTCGGCTGCGGCAAGCTGGGTGAGGACGTCACCGCAGTAACGGTCGGTGTCAACCATGCTCTTTACGCCATTGAGCTGGCCAATCGCGCGGTTCAGACGGCGAGTGACGTTTGCCTTGAGCTGGTCGGAACGTGGGGTGTGCTTCATGCGGCAGCCGCCGCACTCGGGGCAGGGCTCGGCCTGAGCGGTGCTGGCGGGTGCGCCTGCGCTTGCGGGCGACGGGGCCGCGGTGGTCTTCTGTTCCATGGTGTTTCCTCCCTTGATACCCCTGTGGGGTTTCTTTTCATCTGGCATCTTATACCCCACAAGGGTACCTGTCAAACAAGAATGGTCGGGATTGTGGAGGTGGGGGTCAGCCCGTCAGCTCTGTCCCTTCTTGCCCCGCCTCCCAGCCCCCAGCGTCGCATGCTTGCGCTAACCTATTCACGTTGAATCCCTTTGCAAGGAGACCCCATGACCACACAGAAAGAGAACCCCGCCGCCACGGACGCCAGCTCGGAGCTTCCCCTGGTCCCCCTGGGCCCCGAAGCCCCCTGGTCGCAGCCCTTCTGCCCTCACTGCGGAGCTCGTCTGGTCCTGCGCGAGCAGCCGGAGGACGGTCCGGCACCCTGGTGCCCGACCTGCAAGACCTGGCGCTATCCCAGCTTCTCGGTGGCCTGCTCGATGATCGTCATTGACCCCACCGGCAAGTACGTCCTCAACATCGACCAGTACCACAAGGAGGGAATCCTGGTCGCGGGCTACGTCCTGAAGGGCCAGAACCTCCAGGAGACCATCCGCCGCGAGGTCCAGGAGGAGGTTGGCCTGGAGCTTTCGGACATCGCCTACAACACCAGCAGCTTCTACGCCCGCTCCAACACCCTCATGGTCAACTTTGCCTGCCGAGCCACCAGCTCCGAGGTCCATTCCGACCACGAGGTGGATGCCTGGCACTGGGTGCCGCGCGACCAGATCGTCGACGCCATGAAGCCGGGCTCCCTGGCCCAGGACTTCGTTCGCGCCTATATAGAGAAGGTTCCCGTCGCGCCGGACACTGAGGTCTAACCGCAGCCGCCACTCTGCCCTTCACACAGCAAGAATACCGAGGTAAACCATGGCAGATACCCCCACAAGCCCCATGCAGACGTCGCTCTTTGGCGACGACGTCCCCGTGACGTCCGCCTCCGGCAGCGCCTCCACCGCGCCTGCGCCGCAGATGCCCGCGACCCGCTCCGCCGAGCTCAACCGCATCCTGACCCATGCGGCCTACGCCTACTACGCCCTGGACAATCCCGAGATGACGGACGCGGAGTTCGACCGTCACCTCCAGGAGCTCATCGCCCTTGAGGCCGCCCATCCCGAGCTGGTCAAGCCCGACTCCTACACCCAGCGTATCGGCGGCTTCGTCTCGGACCAGTTCGAGCCCGTCCGCCATGCCCAGCGCATGTACTCCATCGACGACGCCATGAACCTGGACGAGCTGGACGAGTGGCTGGCCCGCACGGACGAGGCCCTGGGCTCCACGCCCGAGCATCCCGTGGCATATACCTGCGAGCTCAAGATCGACGGCCTGGGCATCGCCCTGACCTACCGCGACGGACAGCTCATCCGCGCCGCCACTCGCGGCGACGGCACCACGGGCGAGAACGTGACGGCAAACGCCCTGACCATCAAGGACATTCCTCGCGCCCTGGGCAAGGCCGGTCTGGGTCACATCCAGGATGGCGGCCTGGGCCAGTCCGTCGAGGTGCGCGGCGAGGTCTACATGCCAAAGACCTCCTTCGTCCGCCTGAACGAGCAGAACGACGCGGCGGGTCGTCCTCCCTTTGCCAACCCCCGCAACGCCGCGGCCGGCAGCCTTCGCCAGAAGGACGCCAAGGTCACTGGTGCCCGCGACCTCAAGACCTTCATCTACGCCGTGGCCGACGAGGGTCCCCTGGACGTGACCACCCAGAAGGACTTTCTGGACTGGCTGGGTGCCTGCGGCTTCTCCGTGAACCCCCACGCCCGCCGCGTCACGGACTCCTCGGCCGTCCACCAGTACTGCGCCGACGCCCTGGCCCACCGCGAGGACCTGGATTACGACATAGACGGCGTGGTCGTGAAGGTGGACTCCTTTGACGGCCAAACTAGCCTGGGCTTTACCGCACGCGCCCCGCGCTGGTCCATCGCCTTCAAGTTTCCCCCGGAGGAAAAGAGGACCGTCCTGCGAGAGATTCGCGTTCAGGTGGGCCGCACGGGCGTCTTGACCCCCGTCGCGGAGTTCGACCCTGTGGTGGTTGCCGGATCCACCATCGCCCGCGCCACCCTGCACAACATCGACGAGGTCCGTCGCAAGGACGTCCGTGAGGGCGACACCATTGTGGTCCACAAGGCCGGCGACGTGATTCCCGAGGTAGTGGGCCCGGTGACCGAGGGAGACATGGGACCCGAGCACGAGGCACGCCCCCTCTGGCAGATGCCGGAGACCTGTCCCGCCTGCGGGAGCCCCGTCGTCCGCGAGGAGGGGGAGGTTGCCTACCGCTGTGTCTCCATCGATTGTCCGGCCCAGGCCACGGAGCGCCTGATCCACTGGGGGAGTCGCGCGGCCATGGACATCGACGGCCTGGGTGACGAGCTGGTGGGTCGCATGGTCGAGCAGGGCATGCTCTCCGACGTGGCCGACTACTACGACCGCCTGGACGTCGACACCCTGGCTGGGGTCAGCACCGGCCGCGTCTACGAGACCAGCAACAAGGACCATCTGGAGGGCGACCCCATCGTGGTGGGCCGGACCATTGCCGCCAAGGTCATGGACCAGGTCGAGGCCTCCAAGCAGGCTGGCCTCTCGCGCGTCCTCTTTGGTCTGGGTATCAGGCACGTGGGTGCAAACGTGGCGGGGCTTCTTGCCAACCACTTTGGGTCCATGCAGGCCCTGGCCACGGCGTCTGAGGAGGAGATAGCCCAGATCGAGGGCATCGGTCCAAAGATCGCCCACCAGGTGGCCGAGTTCTTCCAGGTGGAAAAGAACGTTGCCGTGGTGGAGCGCCTGCGTAAGGCGGGCGTCTCCCTGGAGCAGGAGGGCTTTGGCGAGGAGCCCGAGCAGCCCCAGACCCTGGAGGGGCTGACCTTCGTCCTCACGGGCACCCTGCAAAAGTACAAGCGCTCCGACGCCGGTGCCAGGCTGAAGGCCATGGGCGCCAAGGTCTCGGGCTCGGTGTCAAAGAAGACCAGCTACGTGATCGCGGGCGAGAACGCGGGCTCGAAGCTGACCAAGGCCCAGAGCCTGGGCGTGCCCGTCCTGGACGAGGCTGCCTTGGACCATATTCTGGAGACGGGCCAGATGCCCGAGGCGTAGGAGGCGGGGGTGTGACATGTGTGGCACCTACCCCTGGGGTATCTGTCACAGTCACACCCGATGGCCGTCTGCCACATCAGGAAAGCGAGAAAGATGGAAACGATACTGCTGTCACTTGTGATCATGCTGCTCGTTGCCACGGTGGCGCCCTTCCTGGCCAGCCTGGTGCCGGGTCGCGCCGTGCCCGAGGTCGTTTTTCTGGTCTTTGCCGGAGCGGTGCTGGGACCGCACATGCTGGGTCTCATCAGCACCGATTCCCCGGCCATCAAGCTGGTCTCCGACCTGGGCATGGGCTTCGTCTTTCTGATGGCCGGCTACGAGATCAACCTCAAGGACCTCATGGGAAAGACGGGCCGTTGGGCCACAGCGTCCTGGCTCGTCTCCTTTGCCCTGGGCTATGCCGTGGTGGGTCTCTTCTTCTCGCGTCTGGGCTTTGGGCAGACGTCTTGGATAGCCCTGGCCATTCTGATGACCACGACCGCCTACGGCACCCTGGCCCCCATCATGCACGACCGCGATCTGGACGGGACCCCGGTGGGCCGCATCGTCACAATCTACGGCTCCCTGGGAGAGCTCCTGCCCATCTTTGCCATGTCGGTCCTCATGTCCACGAGGACCATCCGCGGCACCGTGTCCAGCATCATTTTCTTCGTGGCCGTGGTCCTTCTGGTCCTGGCCTTCTCCAAACGCTTCCAGCAGGCAGGTAACAGCTTCTGGCGCTTCCTGGAGGAGAAGAGCGAGACGGCATCATTTCCCCAGGTACGCATGGTCGTTGCGATTCTGGTCCTCCTCCTTTTGGCCTCGGAGCTCTTTGGCTTCGATGGAGTCCTGGGAGCCTTTGCCGCGGGCTTCATCCTGAGGGCTCTCTTTCCCCAGGGCAACGAGAAGCTGGAACGCAACCTCCGGGTCCTGAGCGGCGGATTCTTCCAGCCCCTCTTCTTTGTGGTGTCTGGAGCGGGCATCGACCTGGCTGCCGCCACGGCAAACCTGCCTCTGCTGATAGGCTTCATCCTGGCGCTGGTGGTAGTTCGTGGCTTCGTGGTCGCAGCCACGCTCAACCTGGACAAGGAGACCCGTGGCCTCTCCTGGCAGGAAAAATTCTCGGCCTCAGCCTACTGCACGATGGCCCTGCCCCTGGTGGTGGCCATCACCTCCGTGGCGGTGAGCCAGGGCGTCCTGGAGTCCTCGGCTGCTTCGGTGCTGGTGACCTCAGCGGCCCTGACAGTCCTGCTGATTCCCGTGGTTACCTCCCTGGTCCGTGTGGCTGAGGCAGCGGATGCCGCAGTGGCGGTCCACGAGCTGGCCGACCTCTCGTCGGATGCGACGATTCACGACATCCTGCATGCCCATCATCTGACCTTCAACGAGCACCAGGAGCAGTTCCGCCGCGAGATCATCCAGGCCCACGAGAGGGGAGAGTACCTCTCGGCCGCAGACTTCCTGGCCTTGGGTGGCCACCAGCACCTGCTGGAAAAAGCCCGCCAGGCAGGCTTGAGCCCCGAAGCCAGAAGGGAGTGGGCTATAGCCGAGGCCAAAAGGCTCTGGCAAGACCGCCTGTCCCGCAGGGCAGACGTCCCGACCTACCACTCTCGCGGTACCCGCAACAAATAAAACCAGATACAAGCGTGCAAGAAGGTCCCCGTCGCAACAAGCGGCAGGGGCACAAGCAAGGCAACGACTTGCAGCGCACAAACTTCGAGCCCCAAAGATAAGGGCTCGCAACATTCCACATCGAAAGGTCCCCGGACGCTTTTCTCAGGCGCAGTTCTCGCAAAGCGAGCTGTTTGAGCACTGAGGAAAGCGTCCGGGGACCGTACGTGCTGGTTTGTTGTCCTTACTCCAGCGGTATCCCGTTGAAGTCCCTATCGCCCAGGAGACGCTGGAGCTTCACGTAGTGGCCGCGCGTGTAGGCCTCGGCGATGTCGGGCCAGCGGTCCAAGGCCTCCTGGAAGAGGTCTGCAAAGCTGTCGCGCGAAATCTGGCCTGTGGCGGGGTCTGCCCAGGGGTAGTGCTCCAGATTTGCCGCCGCGCACTCGTCACTCCTGCCGGGGATGTGGGCCAGGGCGTCCAGCATGGAGTAGCTCTTGAAGAGACCCTCGACCTTAGCCAGGGTCTGGCCCTTCCTCGAACCGGCGGGCTCGATGACGCGATAGGCAAACTCGTAGTCATCCACGCAGCTGACAAACTCGCTGGGGCTCAGCTTGATCAGGAAGACCTGAAGGGCAACCTGGGACATGAGGGCCCCCGAGACCAGACTGACGCGCCTGGTGCGGGTGAGCATGGACTGGGGCTTGCACTCCTCGGTCGTGCGCTCGCGCATGGACCAGAGCATCCAGGAATCCAGGTCGCTCTCAATGAGGGCGTGAACCTCCTCGTGGTGGTTCTCCAGGCCCACGCCCGATCCGCAGATCTCGTCCTCCTGGGCGTAGATGAAGGGATGGGCGGTGCTGTCCAGGAGATAGTGGCCCAGGAAGCCCAGGACGAAGGCGCGACCGATGTTCTTGTCGGACTCACGCAGGTGGGCGACCGCATCGTGCAGGCACTCCATGGTCTGGGAGACCTTCTCGCTATGCATGCGGGAACCCAGACGGTGGCAGGCGGCGCCTACCTCGGGCAGGGTCCTAAAGCGGAAAAAGAGGGGGTCGGGACCGGAGTTGCCCAGGAGGAAGGCAAGCACCTCTTCCTCGTTGCTCAGGATGTCCTCGGGAAGGAGCCTGGCTGCCTCCTCGCCAAAGAGATGGTGTGTGATAAGTGCAGGCATCGTGAACCTCGTTCTGTCGCTGATGCTGAGTCTGGCTTTTCCTGAAACAAGAGTATACGATTAAACGCTTGTTGCAAGGGGCCAAGACCGAATGAAGGCTGAAGGATTCGGCAGGCTGTCTCAACGGTCCCTTCCTGCCCTTTTCTCCCGTTGTCAGGGCGAGCCAAAGGAGAAGAACTTGAGCGCCTTCGAGATACTGCTTTTGGGCATTGCCCTCTCTGCGGACGCCTTTGCCGTGACGGTGTCCAACACCTTCGTCTACGCCAGGGAACGCAAGCGCAAGCTCATCCTGATGCCCGTCTTCTTTGGTCTCTTTCAGGCCATGATGCCTGTCCTGGGTTACTTCCTGGGCAACCTCGCCGCCCAGATCATAGAGGCCTACTCGGGCATCGTCACCTTGATCATCCTGGGCTTCATCGGCGGAAACATGATCAAGGAGGGCCTTGAGGCCCTACGCTCCGACGAGGAGGGCCAGATGGGCTTTGAGGATGACGGCAGCGTAAAGAAGCTCAGGATTTCCCAGCTTCTGGTGCAGGCCGTTGCGACCGCCATCGATGCCTTTGCCGTTGGCTTCTCCCTGCGAGCCCAGGACGTGGACCTGGCCTTTGCCGTGACGGTCATCGGCCTCACCACCTTCGCCTGCTGTATCGTCGCCCTCTTTCTGGGACGCAAGCTGGGCAGGCTCCTGGGGGACCGCGCCGAGGTCGTGGGCGGCATCGTGCTGGTGATCATCGGACTCAAGGCCTTTCTGGGGCTGTAGGCATTATCCACAGGGGGCATTATCCACAGGGGGTACTCCCTTTTGGCTTAAAGCCAAAAGGGAGTACCCCCTGTGGATAATGCCAAAAGGGAGTACCCCCTGTGGATAACCGTCCTGCGGAATAAGAAGGCGCCCCACATGCGAGTGCGGGGCGCCTTTCGTTTCGGGCTGTAAACAGGCGTTACACCCAGAAGAGCATCCTGTTGTAGCTGGGGACGGGCCACCAGTCGTGACCGCAGAGCCTCTCCATGGCGTCGACGACGGCACGCAGGTCGTCCATCACGGGGATGACCTCCTCGTGATAGAAGGTGTCCTGCTCGCCGCAGTCCTCGACGGCCTGGGCCTCGGCGTTCTTCTTTTCCAGGAGGTCGACGGTCTCGTAGATCTTGTCGATGCCATCGGTGATCTGTTGCGTCAGGTCCTGCTCGGCCTTGCCGGTGATGCCGATCTCCTTCTTTGTGGCGATGGCGGTGGCCAGGTCGCCGGAGTAGTCAATCAGGGCAGGCAGGTACATGTGGCGGACCATGTAGGACATGGTGTTGGCCTCGATGTTGAGGAGCTTGGCGTATTGCTCGGCCGCAGAGATGTAGCGGGCGCGGGACTCGGACTCGGTGAGGACGCCGTACTTCTCGAAGAGGGCGATGTTCTCGGGCTTGACCAGGCAGGGGAGGGCGTCTGCCGTGCTCTTGAGGTTGGGCAGGCCGCGCTTCTCGGCCTCCTTCTCCCAGTCCTCGGAGTAGCCGTTGCCGTCAAAGAGGACACGCTGGTGGTCACGGAAGGTGTGACGCACGAAGCGGACGGCAACCTTGGTGAAGTCCTCGTCGGAGCGGTCGGCAACATACTGGACGAAGCGGTCGAACTGCTCGGCCACGGCGGTGTTGAGGACGACGTTGGGGTCCGAGAGGTTCTGCTGGCTGCCGCACATGCGGAACTCGAACTTGTTGCCGGTGAAGGCAAAGGGAGAGGTGCGGTTGCGGTCGGTGTTGTCGCGCAGGACGTTGGGGATGGCGGGAACGCCCAGGTCGATCTCCTCGCGGCTCTGGCTCTCGGCACGCTCCTTCTTGATCAGGGCGTCGACCACGGGGCTCAACGCGTCACCCAGGAAGATGGAGATGATCGCGGGAGGCGCCTCGTTTGCGCCCAGACGGTGGTCGTTGCCGGCAGAGGCGACGCTGGCACGCATGAGGTCGGCGTGCTCGTCGACCGCTGCGACCAGGCAGGCCAGGACGACCAGGAACTGGAGGTTGTCCTCGGGATTGGCACCGGGCTCCAGGAGGTTCTCGCCGTCAGCGGACAGGGACCAGTTGTCGTGCTTGCCGGAGCCATTGACGTAGTCAAAGGGCTTCTCGTGCTCCAGGCAGGCAAGACCGTGGTGGGTGGCCAGGAGCTTGAGCTTCTCCATGGTCAGGAGGTTGTCATCGACGGCCAGGGAGCCCTGCTCAAAGATGGGGGCAAGCTCGTGCTGGGAGGGGGCGACCTCGTTGTGCTTGGTCTTTGCGGGGATGCCCAGCTTCCACAGCTCGTCGTCGACCTCCTTCATGAAGGCGTTGACGGTGGGACGGATGGCGCCGAAGTAGTGCTCCTCGAGCTCCTGGCCCTTTGCGGGCGGGCAGCCAAAGAGGGTGCGGCCGGTGAGGATGAGGTCGGGACGTGCCTCGTAGTCCTCCTCCTTGATCAGGAAGTACTCCTGCTCGGGGCCACACGTGGTGACGACGCGCCTGGGCTCCTTGCCAAAGAGCTTGAGCATGCGCTTTGCCTGCTCCTCAAGGGCGACCTCGGAGCGCAGGAGCGGGGTCTTCTTGTCCAGGGCCTCGCCGGTGTAGGAGATGAATGCCGTGGGGATGCAGAGGACCTCGTCCTTGATGAAGGCGGGGCTCATGGGGTCCCAGACGGTGTAGCCGCGTGCCTCGAAGGTGGCGCGCAGGCCGCCGGAGGGGAAGGAGGAGGCGTCGGGCTCGCCCTGGACGAGCTCCTTGCCCGAGAAGGCCATCAGCACGGTGCCGTCGTCCTTGGGGTTGATGAAGGCGTCATGCTTCTCGGAGGTGATGCCGGTGAGGGGCTGGAACCAGTGGGTGAAGTGGGTGGCGCCGTGCTCCAGGGCCCACTCCTTCATCGCGTGAGCCACGGCGTTGGCGATGCCCAGGTCTATGGGCTTGCCGTCGTCGATGGTCTGACGCAGCTCCTTGTATACGGGCTTGGGCAGGCGTTCCTGCATGTCTGCGTCGGTGAAGACCAGGCTCCCGTACTCGGTGCTGACCTTGTCTGTTGCCATGCGAGCTTCCTTTCTGTGTATGCTGCTCAACATGCGTTCGCTGGACGCGCGCAAGGTCCTCTGCGCACGTTTGGCGACTGCCGTGCATGGGGGTCCGACTAGGGTGTCGGGCCTGCAAAACCACATTGGAAAGCATAGGCAATGCAAGTTTCGGGCTTGTATCGGCCTTGGTTCAATCTGGTTGAATGCACGTGACGTCCAATCAGTTTTTTATGGTACTTGAAAATCCACGGCCGTGTGTGGCGAAATTCTTTGCTTGGGCCTTTGAACTGGGAATTTACCGACTCGACACCAAAGCAACATTTCGGGCGTGTAAGAAGCGAGCGACCTGTGAATTTCGGTCCGTTTTCATGTCTTGTTGTGCGTGTGTCCAAGTTTGTACACTCGAGTTCCGCTAGATAATCGCCTTGCATACGTGTGCCCAGGGCAGGCGGTGGGACCGGACTGGCCCCATAAGAGGAACCGCACACGAACATTAGATAGTAGAGCGGAGCATCAGATGAGCGATGACCAGAACTATACCAGGCTGCGCCAGGCACTGGAGCCGCAGGGACTCTATGACCCTGCCTTCGACCATGACGCATGCGGCATCGGTGCGATAGCGAACCTCAAGGGGAATCGGTCCCATCAGACGGTGGACGACGCCCTCTCCATCCTGGTGAACCTGGAACATCGTGGCGGCAAGGGCCTGGAGAAGAACACCGGCGACGGAGCAGGCATCCTCTTTCAGGTGCCCCACCGCTTCTTTCGCAAGGTGGCCCAGCGCTATGGGCAGATCCTGCCCGACGAGGGTGACTATGCCGTAGCCATGCTCTTTCTCCCACGTGACGACGAGGGGGTTCGCGACGCAAAGAGGATCTTTGAGGACGGCTGCGCGGAGGAGGGCCTGCCCCTGCTCTTTTGGCGTGACGTGCCCGTGGATCCCCACGACCTGGGCACCACTGCCCGCGACTGCATGCCCACGATCGTCCAGGCCTTCATCGGCCGTCCCGAGGGCGTGGAGCGGGGCCGCGACTTCGAGCGCAAGCTCTACGTCTGCCGTCGCACCATAGAGAAGAGGGCTGACCAGAGCCCGGCCCTCGCGGGAAAGATCTTCTACGTCTGCTCCATGAGCTCCCGGACCATCGTCTACAAGGGCATGCTGGTGGCCACCCAGATGAGAGGCTTCTTCGTCGACCTCAATGATGCGGCTGTGGAGAGCTCGCTGGCCCTGGTCCACTCGCGCTACTCCACCAACACGACGCCCTCCTGGGAACGCGCCCACCCCAACCGTCTGATCATCCACAACGGCGAGATCAACACCCTGCGTGGCAACGTCAACTGGATTCGTGCCCGCGAGCCCAGGATGTACTCGCCGGTCCTGGGCCAGGACCTGCAGAAGGTTATGCCCATCATCAACCGCGAGGGCTCCGACTCCGCCATTCTGGACAACGTCCTGGAGTTCCTCTACATGAATGGCCGTGACCTGGTACGCGCCGTCACCATGGTCCTGCCCGAGCCCTGGGACAAGAACCCCAGGCTCTCGGACAAGCGTCGCTTCTTCGACGCCTACCAGTCCATGCTGACCGAGCCCTGGGACGGACCCGCCGCCATCGCCTTTACCGACGGCACCCGCCTGGGCGCCGCCCTGGACCGCAACGGCCTGCGTCCCGTCCGCTACTACGTGACCCGCGACGACCGCATGATTCTGGCCTCAGAGGTGGGGCCCCTGGACATCGACGCCTCCAACATCCTGCAGACGGGCTGCCTGGGTCCCGGCGAGATGCTGCTCGTAGACCCCGCCCAAGACCGTGTGATATTCAACGACGAGATCCGCGACGCCTTTGCCGCCGAGAAGCCCTACCACGACTGGGTGGCCGAGGAGACCCTGACGGTGGACGACCTGGAGAGGCCCGCCGAGGACTCCCTGCCCGTCGCCCGTGACGCCGGCCTGTCCCTGACCCGTCGCATGGCAAAGCTGGGCTACCACTTCGATGACGTGGACGAGGCGATCGCCCCCATGGCCCAGAAGGGCACGGCACCTTTGACCTCCATGGGCGCCGACGTCCCTCTGGCCGTCCTATCCAAGCAGCCCCGCCGCCTCTATGACTACTTCAATCAGCTCTTTGCCCAGGTGACCAACCCGCCCATCGACGCCCTGCGCGAGAAGATCGTCACCTCCAACGTCCTCTACCTGGGCAACCACGGCAACATGCTGGAGGACACCCGCGACTCCTGCCGCCTGATTCGCCTGGAGGGGCCCATCCTGACCCGCGACCAGTTCCTCCGCATCGCCTCCACCGACCGCGTGGGCTTCAAGGCCCAGACCTTCAGCGCCGTCTACGACCGTGCCGAGGGGGCGGGCGCCCTGGAGCGCGCCCTGGACCAGCTGGACGCCGACGTCGAGGCGGCCGTTCGCTCTGGTGTCAACATCGTCGTGATCTCTAACCGAGCCGCCAAGGGAGAGGTGCCCATTCCCTCCCTGCTGGCCCTGGGCAGCGTCCACAACCACATGAACCGCAAGGGGCTCAGGACCAACGCAGACATAGTCCTGGAGTGCGGCGACGCCATCACGCCGCATGACTTTGCCTGCCTGGTGGGCTACTCTGCCTCGGGCACCTACCCCTACATGGCCTACGAGTGCATCAACCACCTGGTGGAGGAGGGCGCCCTCAAGCTGGATGCCAGGGAGGCCCGCCTCAACTACCGCAAGGCCGTGACTGCTGGCATCGTGGCCATCATGTCAAAGATGGGCATCTCTACGGCCCAGGGCTACCACTCGGCCCAGATCTTTGAGGTCGTGGGCTTTGCCAGTGACTTCGTGGACAAGAACTTCGCCGGCACCACCAGCCGCGTTGGCGGCCTGGGCGTGAGGGACATCGAGCGCGAGGCCGACCAACGCTTCGACGAGGCCCTGGCCCTGTCCAAGTCCCCGGCTCCCGACCAGTTGACGAGCTCCGGCCTGACCAAGTGGCGCCCCCTGGGTGGCGAGGTCCATACCATCAACCCCGAGACCATCTACTATCTGCAGCGGGCCTGCCGCGAAGATGACTACGAGGCCTTCAAGACCTACAGCCAGAAGGTTCACGCTCCCGGTCGTGCCATCGTCTTGCGCGACCTCCTGGAGCTGGTGCCCCTGGAGTCCGGCCCCGTCCCCCTGGAGGAGGTCGAGCCCGTCGAGTCCATCGTCAAGCGCTTCAACACCGGTGCCATGAGCTTTGGCGCCATCTCCAAGGAAGCGCACGAGTGCCTGGCCATTGCCATGAATCGTCTGGGAGGCAGGTCCAACACGGGCGAGGGCGGCGAGGACCCTGCCCGCGAGGTTACCCTGCCCAACGGCGACTCAAAGAACTCCGCCATCAAGCAGGTGGCTTCAGGTCGCTTCGGCGTGACCAGCCGCTACCTGCGTAGTGCCATCGAGATCCAGATAAAGATGGCCCAGGGCGCAAAGCCCGGCGAGGGCGGTCACCTACCCGGCAAGAAGGTCTGGCCCTGGGTCGCCAGCGTTCGCAGGTCCACGCCCGGCGTCGGCCTGATCAGTCCTCCGCCCCACCACGACATCTACTCCATCGAGGACCTGGCCGAGCTGATCTTTGACCTAAAGAACGCTAACCCCGACGCCCGCGTGTCCGTCAAGCTCGTGAGCGAGGCCGGCGTGGGTACCGTCGCCACCGGCGTGGCAAAGGGCGGGGCCGACAAGATCTCGATCTCGGGTGCGAACGGCGGCACCGGCGCGGCTCCCCGCGACTCGGTCTACCATGCGGGCATGCCCCTGGAGATGGGCCTGGCCGAGACCCAGCAGACCCTGGTCATGAACGGACTCAGGTCCCGTGTGGTCGTGGAGGCCGATGGCAAGCTCATGGACGGCCGCGACGTTGCGGTTGCCGCCCTTCTGGGCGCCGAGGAGTTCGGCTTTGCCACCATGCCCCTCATTGCCATGGGCTGCCTCATGCAGCGCGACTGCCAGCAGGACACCTGTCCCGTGGGCATCTGCACCCAGAACGAGCACCTGCGCGGCCATTTCCAGGGCAAGCCCGAGCACGTGGAGAACTTCATGAAGTTCGTGGCCCAGGAGCTCCGCGAGGTCATGGCCCAGCTGGGCTTCCGCACCGTTGACCAGATGGTGGGCCACGTGGAGTGCCTGCGCCAGGTGGAGCTCCCCGGCAACGCCAAGGCCAACACCCTGGACCTATCGCCCCTGCTCCAGAAGCCCCAGACCGTCTTTGGCCTGGACATCGAGGGCGCCCGCGAGCCCCACTTCCTGCCCCAGATGGCCTTTGACGCCCAGCTGGATCGCACCCTGGACGCGACCCTCTTCGTTCCCTACACGGCCAGTGCCCGCAAGCACCTGGAACCTATCCGCTTCCATGCGGACATCGCCAACGTCAACCGATGCGTGGGCACCATGCTGGGCTCCATCATCACCAAGGAGCATCCCGAGGGCCTGCCCGAGGGCTCGGTGACCATCGACTGCGAGGGCTCCGGTGGTCAGTCCTTCGGCGCCTGGCTTCCCGCGGGCGTGACGATCAACATCTCTGGCGACGCAAACGACTACTTTGGCAAGGGCCTCTCGGGTGGCATCCTCACGGTGGCGCCCAACCGCGAGGCCACCTACAAGTTCGACCAGAACGTCAGCGTGGGCAACGTGGCCTTCTATGGTGCGACGGGCGGCAAGGGCTTCATCAACGGCCTGGCCGGTCAGCGCTTTGGCGTGCGCAACTCCGGCGCCACCATCGTCTGCGAGGGCGTGGGCAACCACGGCTGCGAGTACATGACCGGAGGCGTGGCCCTGATCCTGGGCGAGGTGGGACAGAACTTCGCGGCTGGCATGTCTGGCGGCGTTGCCTACGTCTTCGATGAGCTGGGAACCCTGGATGCCCGCTGCAACCACGACATGGTGGAGCTCATGAGTCCCACCGAGGAGGAGCTCACCCAGATTCGCTCCCTCATCGAGGAACACGTCCAGCGCACGCAGAGCCCGCGCGGCATAAAGATGCTCTTCCTCTTTGAATCCATCAAGGACAAGTTCGTGAAGGTCATCCCGACCGAGTACCACAAGATCATGGAGCGCGTCAAAGTGGAGAAGGCCAAGGGTCTCTCCCAGGAGGACGCCGTCGAGAAGGCCTTCGAGGCCATGAGGGAGGAGATGTAGGATGGGCAAGCCCGGAGCATACCTGGACATAGACCGCCAGGCTCACGGCGAGAGGTCCTTCAAGGAGACGATTGGTGACTTCAAGGAGTTCGCCCAACCCCTGAGCGAGGAGCTTCAGCAGGCCCAGGCATCGCGCTGCATGTACTGCGGCGTTGCCTACTGCCAGGCGGGCATCGGCTTCGGCCACGCCCGTACGTCTGGCTGCCCCCTGCACAACCTCATTCCCGAGTGGAACGACCTCCTCTACAAGGGGCTCTGGGACGAGGCAGCAGGACGACTTTCCCTGACCAACCCCTTTCCGGAGTTCACGGGCCGCGTCTGCCCGGCCCTCTGCGAGGCCGCCTGCAACCTGGGCCTGCACGAGGAGGCGACCACGATCAAGGACAACGAGCGTGCCATCAGCGACCACGCCTGGCGCGTTGAGGGCGCCAGCGTGCAGGCGCTCGCACCTGCGGCCGATGGGGCGTCCAAGGTGGCTGTGGTCGGAGGCGGACCGTCTGGCCTGGCAACCGCCTGGGAGCTGGCTCGTCGCGGTGCCCGTGTGACGGTCTTTGACCGTGATGACCGCGCGGGAGGCCTGCTCATGTATGGCATCCCCAACATGAAGCTGCCCAAGGAAGTCGTGTCCCGCCGCATCGAGCTCATGCGAAAGAGCGGCATCGAGTTCGAGCTGGGCGTAGACGCTTCCGATGGGGAGGTGGCCGACCGTCTGACCAAGTCGGGCGAGTTCGCAGCCGTGGTCGTGGCGGCCGGTGCCCGCGCGGCCCGCACCCTGACCTGTCCCGGCGCCGATGCCGACGGAGTCGTCCTGGCCGTGGACTACCTGACCTCCTCGACCAAGTCCGTCCTGGGTGGGGGAGTGCCCGCCATCAACGCTGAGGGCCTGGACGTCGTCGTGGTCGGCGGTGGCGACACGGGCACGGACTGCGTGGCGACGGCCCTGCGTCAGGGGGCAAGGAGCGTGACCCAGCTGGAGTTCCTCGGCGCCCCTCCCGAGAAGCGTGCTCCTGGCAACGTCTGGCCCGAGTGGCCCATGGTAAAGAAGACCGACTACGGACAGCTGGAGGCCATAGCCAAGCAGGGGAGCGACCCCAGACTCTGGGCGACCAACACCCTGGAGGTCCTGACCGAGGGCGGGCACGTGAGCGGCCTGCATGTGGTCTCCCTGGACTGGTCGGCGGGAAAGCCCGACCCCATCGAGGGAACCGAGCGCGACCTGCCCGCCCAGCTGGTGCTCATTGCCATGGGATTCAGCGGTCCCGAGGCAAACGTATATGAGGCACTTGACTGCCAGACGGTGGGCTTCCGCGGGGGAGTGAGACCCGTGTGCGCCGAGGGCTCGCATCGGGTGGCTGTGGCCGAGGAGGCCATGGCGTCTACGCCCGTCTACGCTGCGGGCGATGCCAGAAGTGGCTCCTCCCTGGTGGTGAACGCCATCGCCGATGGCATGTCCTGCGCGGACGAGCTGGCCGAGAGCCTGGGACTCTAGGTAGGCAGAGCCCCTCTACCTACAGGAATCGAACGCTTGGAAACGGGACGGAATCTTTGTCGATTCCGTCCCGTTTTCGCTTCCTGTTTCGGCACTATCATCTCTTTGTAAGCTGCTTCCTGGGGAAAATGTAATGGAGCTTCATCCATCAGTAAGGCATATCCGCTGAGGCAAAGTTCGACAGTTTCCGCTCCATAAAATGGCCTTGAGAGCACAGGAGCTCTTGAACCAATACGCATGTGGAAAGGAAACTAAATGCGCGCCTCTATGGATCGTCGTTCGTTCTTGAAGATCGCGGGTGTCTCCCTCGCCTCCATCGCCGGCCTCGGACTCGTGGGCTGCGGTGGCGGCTCTGCTGCCAGCAGCGAGGGCGGCGAGGCTCTTTCCGGCCAGATCGTCTGCTCTGGTGCTACCTCCTTCCAGAAGCTGGTCGAGGCTGCAGCCAATCAGTTCATGGACAAGAACGGCGACGTGACCATCACCATCTCTGGTGGTGGCTCCGGCCAGGGTCTGTCTGACATCAAGGACGGCAAGGCTCAGATTGGCCGCTCCGACGTCTTTGCCGAGGAGAAGCTTGACGCCGCTGACGTCGAGAAGCTCGTTGACAACCAGGTCGCCGTCGTGGGCATGGGCCCCGTCGTCAACTCCAAGGTCGACGTCGACAACCTGACCACCGAGCAGCTCAAGGGCATCTTTACCGGAAAGATCAAGGATTGGTCCGAGGTCGGTGGCACCGCTGGCCCCATCCAGGTGATCAACCGCAAGGCTGGCTCTGGTACCCGCGCGACCTTCGAGTCTGCCGTCCTGGGCGGCGAAAAGGCTCCCGACGACTTCAAGGGCGTCGCCGAGGAGGACTCCTCGGGTACCGTCGTCGAGAAGATCCAGCAGACCGATGGCGCCATCTCCTACCTGGCCTTCTCCTACTACGACGACTCCAAGTTCAAGGCCCTGTCCGTCGATGACGTCAAGCCTACCCAGGAGAACGTCGAGAAGGGCGACTTCAAGATCTGGGCTTACGAGCACATGTACATCTCCAAGGATGCCGACGCCGCAACCAAGGCATTCATCGACTACATGCTGTCCGATGATGTCCAGGGCAAGCTCGTCAAGGACGAGGGCTTCATCCCCGTCTCTGGCATGAAGGTTCAGAAGGACGCCAAGGGCACCATCAGCAACAAGTAGTCCTGAACCTCACCGTCTACGGGGTGTCACACGGGTGTGGCGCCCCCTTTCTCATGTTTCTCATACGAAAGGCTTGCAATGGCAAAATCAGATGAGATCAAAGAGAAGAAGATGATGCCAAAGGGTCAGTTGGAGAAAGTCGGCCTTGGCATTACCGGTGCCTGCGTCGCCTTCGTGGCCCTCGTCGTAGCGGCCCTGATCTTCATGGTTGCCCAGCAGGGCATCCTGACCTTCGCCACTGACGGCATCAACTTCGGATCTTTCCTCTCCGGTCAGAACTGGATTCCCTCGGACAGTCGCTTCGGTGCTCTGCCCCTGATTGTGGGATCCTTCTCAGTCACTCTCCTGTCCACCCTGTTTGCGTTGCCCATCGCCCTGGGATCGGCCATCTTCGTCGTCGAGATCCAGCCGGTCTTTGGTCGCCGCGTCTTCCAACCCCTGGTCGAGCTCCTGGTGGGCATCCCCTCGGTCGTCTACGGCCTGATTGGCCTGACCGTCATTAACGCGGCAATGCGTAGCATCTTTGGCGCCTCGGCCGGAACCGGCGCTGGCATCCTCAGTGGCGCCATCGTTCTGGCCATCATGATTCTGCCTACCGTCACCACGCTTTCCATCGACGCCCTGGCAGCTGTCCCCAATGCCTACCGCGAGGGCTCCTACGCCCTGGGCTGCACCCGCTGGCAGACGGTCTGGCACGTCGTCCTCAAGAGCGCCCTGCCCTCCCTGATGACCGCCGTCATCATGGGCATGACCCGCGCCTTCGGCGAGACCCTGGCAGTCCAGATGGTCATCGGTGGCGTCGAGAAGTCCATGCCCAATGGCCTCCTGGACCCCGCAGCCACGCTTACTACGGCACTGACCTCCGGCCTGGCCAACGCCACCTCCGGCTCCGTCGAGTACCACGCCCTGTGGTCCCTCGGCCTGATCCTGATGGCCATGTCCCTGCTCTTCATCCTCATCATCCACCTCATCGGCAAGAAGGGGGCGACGAAGAATGACTAGAGACCTGAATGCGCATGCCGCAAAGATCGGCAAGCAGAACAATATCGCTACCGTCATCCTCACCATCATCGTCGGCCTGGTCCTGTGCCTGCTTGCGGCCATCATCGTCTTCATCATGGCCAAGGGCATCGGTGTCATGACCTCCCCGGGCTTCCTCTCCAATTCCCCTCTGGACAGTGAGAACCCCGGCGTCAGCTTCGAGATCTTTGACTCCTTCTACATGCTCTTTTGGACCCTGCTCTTCTCGGTGCCCATCTCCCTGGGTGCGGCCATCTTCCTGGTGGAGTACGCTCCCGACAATTGGGTGACCTCCGTGGCGAAGACGGCCATCGAGACCCTGAGCTCCCTGCCCTCCATCGTCGTCGGCATGTTCGGCTCCCTCTTCTTCGTCATCGTGCTCAACTTCCACGTGTCGATTCTCTCGGGTGCCCTGGCCCTGACGATGTTCAACATCCCCATCCTGGTCCGCACCATCCAGCAGGCCCTGGAGGACGTCCCCCGCAGCCAGCGTGACGCTTCCCTGGCCATGGGCCTGACCCGCTGGGAGACCACGACCAAGATCCTGATGCCCGCAGCCATGCCCGCCATCGTCACCGGCATCGTCATCTCCGCCGGCCGCGTCTTTGGCGAGGCAGCAGCCCTGATCTTTACCTCGGGTTCCGCCCCCGCGCGACTGAACTTCGCTTCCATGAATTTTGCCTCGCCCACGAACCCCTGGAACATCTTTAGGCCCGCTGAGACCATGGCAGTGCACATCTGGAAGCTCCACACCGACCCCTTCGCCGGTACCACGGCCTTCAACAGCTCCGATGCAATCGCATGGGGTACCGCGGCCATGCTGGTCCTGTGCGTGCTCCTGTTCAACCTCCTGGCCCGCTTCCTGGGCAAGGCCCTTGCGAAGAAGATGACGGCAGAATGATGAATGAAGCTCAGAAGAGCAGGGACATCATCCTTACCACCAAGGACGTGACGGTCACCTACGGTACTCACGAGGCCCTGCACCCCACCAACCTCAACTTTGCAGCTGGAGAGGTGACGGCCCTGATCGGTCCGTCCGGCTGCGGCAAGTCCACCTTCCTGCGTTGCCTGAACCTCATGAACCGTGAGATTCCCCACTGCAAGATCGGTGGCCAGATCATCTATCACGACCACGACATCAACACCCCGGACGAGAACCTCTATGAGCTTCGAAAGTCCATCGGCATGGTCTTCCAGCAGCCGACCCCCTTCAGCAAGTCCATTCGAGAGAACATCCTCTTTGCTCCCAAGCGCCACGGTCGCATCAAGTCCAAGGAGCAGGCCGACGAGTTGGTGGAGACTTCTCTGAGGCAGGCGGCCCTCTGGGACGAGGTCAAGGACAAGCTGGATCACTCCGCCTACGCCCTTTCCGGCGGACAGCAGCAGCGCCTGTGCATAGCACGTACCCTGGCCATGAAGCCTGACGTGATCCTGTACGACGAGCCCTGTTCCGCACTGGACCCCCTGTCCACCATGGCGGTGGAGGACACCATCCGCCAGATTGCATCCACTGGCATTTGCGAGACCATCGTTACCCACAACATGGAGCAAGCTACCCGTGTCTCCGACCGCACCGCCTTCTTCTATGTGGGCGACATGATCGAGACCGGCACGACGAGCCAGATCTTCAGCGCCCCCAAGGACAGCAAGCTTCAGGACTATCTGACGGGGAGGTTCGGATGAGTACCGAGCGCACTTTCGAACAGCAGACACACCGAGGGATCGAGAACGCACCCACCGAGATTGCCGTCCACGACTTCAACCTCTGGTACGACGACGGTGCCTTCCAGGCTCTCAAGAACATCAACCTGGACATCCCCAAGCACCGCGCGACGGCCTTCATCGGCCCGTCTGGTTGCGGCAAGACGACCCTACTTCGCACCTTCAACCGCATGTCCGACTTCACCATTGGCGTGAAGAAGGAGGGCTCGCTGAAGCTCGAGGATCAGGAGATCTTTGAGATGGACGCCGATGCCCTGCGCGTCCGCGTGGGCATGGTCTTCCAGCATCCCAATCCCTTCCCCATGAGCATTCGTGATAACATCCTCTATGGTCCCGCTCGCATGGGCAAGCTGACCAAGGAGGAGGGAGACGAGATCTGCGAGCGCACCCTCACCGAGGCGGCCCTCTGGGATGAGGTCAAGGATACCCTTGGAAAGAGCGGCCTCGCCCTTTCCGGTGGTCAGGCCCAGCGCCTCTGCATCGCTCGCGCCTTGGCCACTGACCCCGAGGTCCTTCTGATGGACGAGCCCACCTCCGCCCTGGACCCCATCTCCACCTCCATCGTCGAGGAGCTGATGGTTAATCTTGCTCAGGAGCACACCGTGGTAGTGGTCACCCACAACATGCAGCAGGCCACTCGCGTGGCAGACAAGACGGCCTTCTTCTACCGCGGTGACCTCATCGAGACCGGTCCCACCAAGGAGCTCTTTGGCAACCCCAAGGAACAGCGTACACAGGAATACCTATCCGGAAGGTTCAGCTAATGACTTACACAACGCGCACCAAGTTCACTGAGCAGCTCAACGAGGTCAGGGACCTTCTGATTCGCCTGGCCGACAAGACCACCTCGGACATCCGCGCCATCGACCTGGGCGCCAAGGGCGACATGGGCGTTGCCAAGGGCGTCATCGGTGGTCGCAAGGAGGAGAGGCGCCTGAGCTACTCCATCGAGCAGACCTGCTTTGACGTCATGCTCCTCCAACAGCCCCTCGTTGGCGACGACTTCCGCTTCATCACCAGCTCCTTCCGCGTTGTCAGCGACCTCTCCCATGTGGACGGCATGACTCGCGATGCCATGTACCTCCTGGAGGGCGTCCCCACGGAGAAGACCGAGCACCTCTCTGCCGAGTTCACTGAACTCTCCAATGTCACTGCCCAGATGCTGTCCGACTCCGTCAAGGCCTTCCTGGAAAAGGACCTCGACCTTGCAACTGACGTCATCAAGAGGGACGAACGCGTCAACGAGCTCTATACTACAAGTGAGGAAAAGCTCGTCCAGCTGATTCGCGATGCCACCGTCAAGCCCAAGTACCTTCCTGAGCTTCTGATGGTTGCCAAGTACTTCGAGCGCATCGGCGATTGCTCGAAGGCCATTGCCTACTGGGCCGTCTTCCGCGTGACGGGCGAGCACACTGGCGATGATAAGGCAGAGTGATACAAGCGTGGTTTACTACGTAGAGGATGATGACAACATCCGGGAGCTTACCGTCTATGCCCTGCACCAGGCAGGCATCGAGGCAGTTGGTTTCCGTGATGATGCCGAGTTCAGCGTAGCATGCGAGGACCGCATCCCTGATGCGGTCCTTCTCGATATCATGCTCCCTGGTACCGATGGCTTGACCATCCTGAAGCGTCTGCGCAAGACCCCAGGTCTTTCGCACGTGCCCATCATGATGCTGACGGCAAAGGACACTGAGCTTGATACCGTGCGTGCCCTGGACGAGGGTGCCGACGACTATTTGGCAAAGCCCTTCGGCATGATGGAGATGGTCTCGCGCGTCCGTGCCCTCCTCCGTCGTGCCGGCATGAGCAAGGAGGACCACGAGCCCCAGTGCCTGACCGTGGGACCCCTGATGCTCTGGCCCAGCAAGCGAGAAGTCACCCTGGACGGGAAGGAGCTCTCGCTGACCATGCGAGAGTTCGACCTCCTGGAGTTCCTGATGCGCTCCCCGGGTGAGGTCTTTAGCCGTGAGGTCCTGCTCCAGCGCGTTTGGGGCTGGGAGTTCGACGGTGGCTCCCGTACCGTGGACGTTCACGTCCAGCAGCTGCGTGCAAAGCTCGGCGACCATGCGGACCTGATCGAGACGGTTCGTGGTGTCGGCTATCGCATGAAGGGTTAGCTTCGTGAACCAGCTTCGCCTAGAGGAGAAATCGGAAAGGTCGCTTCAGCGGCGTGTCTTTCTTGGGTTTGTCACCGTCGCCGTGGTAGCCACACTGGTTGTCACGGCGGTGGTGACTTTGATTATGCAGAGGTCCCTGATTTCGGACGCGCACTCGCAGTTGGGGCGTGAGTGTTGGGTACTCTCTTCGTACCTCAATGAATCTAGCGATGATGTCCAGAGCCTCAAGATGCTCGACTTTGACGAGGAGCGAGCGACACTGGTTGCCCCCGATGGCACCGTTCTCTTTGACAATGAGGCCAATCCCGCCGAGATGCCTAATCACAAGGACAGGCCGGAGATTGCCAGCGCCATGGCCACGGGCCGCGGCTCGGCAGAGAGACAAAGCCCCACGGTGGGCTACGTGTCCATCTATGAGTCGATTAGCCTGGATGATGGATCGGTCCTACGCCTGTCTGAGGACCGGGCTGGCGTCCTGGCCCAGCTGGGGTCATATGCGGGTTGGGTTGCCCTTCTGATTGTCCTCTTGGCTGCCCTGAGCTGGCTTGTGTCGCTGTTCGTGTCACGCAAGCTGGTACAGCCGATTCTGGACATCGATCCCTCCAAACCAGACAGGGTCTCGCCCTACAAGGAGCTGGAACCCCTGGTGGACCACCTGCGCGAACAGCAGACCCAGCTGGAGCGCCAGATGGATATGCTCCGCGATGCGGACATGATGCGCCAGGAGTTCACGGCAAACGTCACCCACGAGCTAAAGACGCCCATCGCCTCCATTTCCGGCGCCTCGGAGCTCATCCGCGAAGGTCTCGTGCGACCCGAGGACGTGGGCGACTTTGCCAACCGCATCTACAAGGAGTCCCAGCACCTGTCCAATCTGGTCTCGGACATCCTGACACTCTCGAAGCTGGACGAGTCGGAGAGGTCCAAGGACATGGTGCTCCTGGGCTCCTCGCAGCCCTGCGACCTGCGCGTGATTTGCCGAGATGTGATGGAGAGGTACCAGCACAAGGCCAGGCAGATGGATGTCCATGTGGTGTTGGAGGGTTATTCCGTGATGATCGATGGTTATCCGCGCCTCCTGGACGAGCTGGTGGGAAACCTGGTGAGCAACGCCATCCGCTACAACAAGAAGGGTGGCTTGGTCCGCATAAGCTGCGGAAGGATCGGCATGGATGTGAACGGGAACTACGTCGAGGGGGCGCCCAACAAGGCCGCGGCCGATGAGGCCAGCGAACAGTGGCCCTTGGGATCGCCATTCGTGCGCGTGAGCGATACGGGCGTGGGCATCCCGGCCGACTCCCAGGACAAGGTTTTCGAGCGCTTCTACCGCGTACACAAGAGCCGTTCTCGCGCGAGTGGTGGTACGGGTCTGGGGCTGGCCATTGTGAAGCATTCCGCCACGGCCCATGACGCCACGGTCAACCTCTCCAGCGAGCTGGGCAAGGGAACGACCATCCAGGTGACCTTCCCCTCCAGTCGAATGGCGTGACGAAAGGTGTGTCGCAGGGGGTTGTCGCAGGGGGGTAGCCTCCTGCGACACAAAATGTGCCGAAAGGGGCTACCCCTTTCGGCACACGACAAGCCCTTTCGACATGCCAGATTACTGTGCGGCGAGGAAGTGGTGGCCCGCCTGGCCCGCCTGGTGCTTTTTCCGCTGGTGCTTTTCCCGCTGATGCCGCTTGGCATGCTCATGCTTGAGCTCGACCCAGGTGCAGACGCCAACGACGCCGACGATGGCAAAGTAAATCGCCAGCTCCAGTAATACCTGTGTAATCTCTGACATGGCGACCTCCCTAATCCTGCTCTTCTTTGTTCAAATCTACCCTGGCAATATCAGGGGACGGTAAGGCTTGGGTTACGACCTGGATACAGATGCTGACCAGGGCGTGGGGGGAGTGTGGGCCGTCCCGAGGGTCAGGGCCCGGTAGCTGTTCCCGTGCATGTCTGCCCTGGCGGTTACAATAGGAGCCGTTCACATACGACAGACGGGGGTAGCACCGTGTCAGACACTTCAAACGCCACCGAGCCCAAGCATCGCGTCATCGCGGTCATCGACGGCAACTCGCTCATGCATCGCGCCTTCCATGCCATCCGCCAGCCCATGAGTGCTCCGGACGGCAGGGCGACCAATGCCCTCTTTGGCTTCTTCAACATGTTCATCAAGCTCGTGGAGTCCTTCAAGCCGGACGGCGTCATCTGCGCCTTCGACAAGGGCAAGCCCCAGGTCCGCATCGACATGCTGCCCCAGTACAAGGCCCAGCGCCCACCCATGGATCCCGCCCTGCACGAGCAGTTCCCCATGGTCAAGGACCTCCTTCGCTCCCTGGACGTTCCCGTCGTGGAGTGCCCGGGCTGGGAGGGCGACGACATCCTGGGTACCCTGGCCCGTCAGGGCGAAGAGGCAGGCTATGACATGTACCTCTTCACGGGTGACCGTGACATGTACCAGCTGGCCACCGACCATGTGAGGATCGTCTCCACAAAGAAGGGCGTCAGTGAGGTCCAGATCATGACTCCCGAGTCCGTGGACGACCTCTATCACGGCATCACCCCCGAGCTCGTTCCGGACTTCTACGGCCTGAAGGGCGACTCCTCTGACAACATCCCCGGCGTTCCCGGCATCGGCCCAAAGAAGGCCTCGGCCCTGATCGTCAAGTACGGCAACCTGGACGAGGTCATCGCCCATGCCGACGAGGTCAAGGGCAAGATGGGCGAGAACCTGCGCGCCCATGTCGACGATGCCCTCCTGAGTCGCAAGATCGCTACCATCCGCAAGGATGCCCCCATCGACGTGAAGCTGGAGGATGCCAAGTTCCCGACCTTCGATCCGGTGGAGGTCACCAAGGCCTTCTCGGAGCTGGGCTTTACGGGGATGACCAGGCGCCTGGTCCGACTGGAGGGCTCCGATGCCATTGCCGCCGCAGATGAGGCGGCGCCAGAGACCTCGGCCATCGAGCTTCCCGCGCCCAAGGTGGGCGACGATGCCCTGGCGACCCTGGCCGCCGAGCTTGGCAAGGACCAATGGATCGGCGCCGCTGTGGAGCAGCCGAAGGCAAAGAAGGGGCAGACGTCGCTCTTTGACGCGGAGCCCCAGCCTGCCCTCTGGCTGGCTGCTGGTCAGGACCTGGTGAAGCTGGAGGGACCCATGGCCCAGGCCGCTCTGGCCCAGCTAGTTGCCCAGGGGCGGATCGTCTCTGCAGACGTGAAGGACGTCCTTCACCTGGCCTGCCCCCTGGACTCTTCGGTGGAGGCGTCCTTCGAGCCCGAGGATGTTGACTACGAGAGGATCTTTGACACTTCGGTGGCGGAGTACCTGCTCCAGAGCGAGCGGAGCTCCTTTGCCCCCAAGGACCTGGCGCCCGATCTCCTGGGCAGCGCCCTTCCCGAGCCCACCAACGAGCTTCCCCAGGAGGCCATCGATGCCTGGGTCGTCCGCGAACTCATGCCTGCCCAGCAGAAGCGGCTGGCAGAGGAGGGCTGCCAGGAGCTCTTCCAGCACCTGGAGATGCCACTTTTGCCCGTCCTGCTCAAGATGGAGCGCACGGGTCTCTCCGTGGACCCATCGATTCTGGAGAAGCAGTCCCTGGACCTGGGTGCCGAGGTCGACGCCATGGTCTCGGACATAAAGGAGAAGGCGGGGGAGGACTTCAATCTGGATTCGCCCCAGCAGCTCTCCCACATCCTCTTTGACGTGTGGGAGCTTCCCACCGTCGGGCTCAAGAAGACCAAGAAGGGCTTCTATTCCACCAACGCAAAGACCCTGGGCGACCTAGCCGCAAGGGACGAGCGCGTCCAGGAGGTCCTGGACTACCGCGAGCGCGCAAAGATAAAGAGCACCTATCTGGATGCCCTGCCTGCGGATATTCGCGGTGACGGTAGGATCCACACGACCCTCAACCAGACCGTTGCCGCGACGGGTCGTCTGTCCAGCTCCGACCCCAACCTTCAGAACATCCCCACCCGTTCCGAGCTGGGTCATCGCGTGCGCACTGCCTTCACCGTGCCCGAGGGCTCGGTCTTTCTGGCATGTGACTACTCCCAGATCGAGCTCCGCCTTCTGGCCCACCTGTCTGCCGACGAGCACCTGGTGGCTGCCTTCAACTCTGGTGCCGACTTCCACCGCGCCACGGCCGCCCGTGTCTTTGGTGTGCCCGTGGAGGAGGTCACGCCCCAGCTGAGGAGCCGTGCCAAGGCCGTCAACTTTGGCATCGTCTACGGCCAGCAGGCCTATGGCCTGGCGACCTCGCTCAAGATCCCCCGCGCAGAGGCACAGGAGATGATTGACCGCTACTTCGATGCCTATCCAGGCGTCCGCGCCTATCTGGATGGGAGTATCGAGTCCGCCCGCAAGCTGGGCTATGCCCAGACCATGTACGGCCGTCGCCGCTACACCAAGGACATCCACAGCAAGAACTTCCAGCTTCGCAGCTTCGCCGAGCGCACGGCCATGAACCACCCCATGCAGGGCAGCGCCGCCGACATCATCAAAATCGCCATGATTCAGGTGGCCGAGCGTATGCGGGACGAGGGACTCAGGTCCAAGCTCGTTCTGCAGATTCACGACGAACTGGACTTCGAGGTGCCCGAGGACGAGGTGGAGGCCCTGTCCACCCTGGTCAAGGAGACCATGGAGGGGGTCGTCCAGCTTCGCGTGCCCCTGATTGCCGAGGTCAGCTATGGGACCAACTGGGCGGAGGCCAAGTAATGGCGAGCTTCGAGGAGTTTTCGGCGGAGCATCCCGCAGCCGTGGTCAGCGAGCCTGGCAAGCCTGTCGTGGTCATCTGGACGGATGGGTCATCCAGGGGCAACCCCGGTCCTGGCGGCTACGGGGCGGTCCTTTTGTACACCGACCCAGCGGGCAAGGAGCACAGGCGGGAGCTCAGCCAGGGCTACCGCTGTACGACCAACAACCGCATGGAACTCTTGGCGGTCATCACGGCCCTGGAGTCGCTCAAGCGCCCCTGCAAGGTGGAGCTTCACTCCGACTCCCAGTACGTGATCAACGCCTTCAAGAAAGGCTGGGTCTGGGGCTGGGTCAAGCGCGGCTGGAAGACGGCGTCAAAGCAGCCTGTGAAGAACCCCGACCTGTGGAAGCGCCTCCTGGGCCTGAGCAAGAAACACGACATCGACTGGGTCTGGGTCAAGGGCCATGCCGGCACGGAGCTCAACGAGCGCTGTGACCAGCTGGCCACCCAGTCGGCCGACGGGGAGCTGGGTCCCCTCAAGGAGGACCGGGGCTTCTTCCGCGAGGACTAGGGTCGGACTTCCTCGGTGCCGTCTGTGCCTGCGTTGTGAAAAAAGTTGCCCTTATCTAACGAATATGGCCTCTCAGATACCTCATTGGGGTATACTTTCCTTGGAAAACTTGCCGGGTGCGGTGTCGTCCGTCGCCTGGCCCAGAACTGGGAGGTCATTTCGCATGGTCAACGTCATCATCATCGCACTGGTCGTCGTGGGAGTCGCCCTGGGCGCTCGTCGTGCCCTGGGTACTGCCACGGGCAAGAGGGACTGCTGCTCGGGCGATGCAAAGTCCGCGGCAAGGAAGTTCAAGTCCGTTACCATCAGCGACACGGACGAGAGCCACTATCCCTATCAGGCAGACCTGACCATCTCGGGCATGACCTGCAACAACTGCGTGAGGAACGTCACCAACGCCCTGGACTCCATCGACGGCACCTGGGCTACGGTGGACCTGGACTCCCGCAAGGCCCATGTCCGCTCCAAGAAGCCCATCGACGAGGCGGCCTATCGCAACGTGGTGAGCGAGGCAGGCTACCGCGTGATTGCCTAAGGCTGGCCGCTCGCGGCGGCATTCGCTCAGCTCAAAAGGAGGGACCCACTTCAAGACATGAAGTGGGTCCCTTCTTGTATGCTGCACTGAGCTCCGCCACCCTGGCAGTGCCTTAGTAGCACTCATTGGAGAGGTCGGTCTTTCCGATCATGATGTTGAGAATCTCCACGTCGGTGGGCTGCATGCCCACACGGCCCACGTAGCCCATGGACCTGATGGTCTCCTCGGGGTCCTGTCCCACCAGTCCGTCGCCGGCACGGAAGGTCTTCTTTGCAAAGGCCTGGTCGCAGGCCAGGATGGCAGCGTCCACCGACGCGGAGACCTTTGCCGCGCAGGAGGGCTTTGCTCCGTCGCAGACGATGCCGCCCACATTGGCCAGGGTGTTGACCACGGTATCCCCGTAGTCGTCGAAGTCCCCTCCACGCAGGTAGCAGATGCCGGCGCCGGCGCCGCATGCCGCGGAGACCGCCCCGCAGAATGCCGAGAGCTCGCCAATGTAGTACTTGACGTGGACAGCCGTCAGGTCCGAGAGGGCTACGGCACGCACCAGAGTCTGGTGGTCCGCCCAGAGGTCGTGGGCGTACTCCAGTACGGGCAGGGAACAGGTGATGCCCTGGTTGCCGCTGCCACAGACGATCATGACCGGCAGGGGGCAGCCGCTCATTCGTGCATCTGAGCCTGCGGCTGCCGCGGCGCGGGCCTTGCAGGTGACGTCCTCGGGTCTGCTGCGCAGGAGGGTGGCGCCGATGCTGGAGCCCCAGCTGCCCTTGAGTCCCTCGTCCGATATGGCCTTGTTGAGTGTGACCTGCTGGCTGATGAGCTCGTCGATGTCCTCGAGCCTTGCCGTGTGGGCAAACTCCCAGATGGAGGAGAGGGTAATGGCCGAGCGGTCGGCCGTGCTGTCCTGGCTCCCGTCCGCCTCCTCCTGCCTGGAGTTGCCTGCCACGCTGCTGCGCGCGTCCTTGCCGTCCAGGGTGAGCTCGCTGACGTTGGTGTGGCGGTCGCGGATGCAGGAAACCGCCGTGTGCCCCTGACCCTGGGCCATGACACGGACGTAGAGGTTGGGCACGTCCTGGGCCAGTGAGACCAGGCAATAGCTGGAATCTGCCAGGAGCTCCCTGGTGCGGGCGATGTCCTGCGGGCCCACGCCCTCAAATACCTCCAATGCAGCCGAGGCATCGCCACCGATGGCTCCCAGGACCGTGGCTGCACGAATGCCGCGCATGCCATCGGAGTTGGGCACCGTGACGCTCTTTACGTTCTTGATGATGTTGCCGGAGCAGGAGACCTCCAGGCGCTCGGGCTCGCAGCCCAGTACCCTCGTGGCCAGGGCGGCTGCCAGGGCCACGGCTATGGGCTCGGTGCAGCCCAGGGCGCAGACGAGCTCCTCGCGAAGGATCTGCAGGTGGTTCTGGTAGCTGGCGGCATCCATGGTAGTGCTCCTTTGGGTGAGGGTAGGCAGGTGAGGTGGACTGGCTGGCAAGGTGGGCTATCAGTGCAGGTGGGCTTCCCTGGCGTCCAGGGTGGCGACGAGCTCGGGCAGGTGACGTGCCAGGCTGCTGAGGTTTCCCTCAAAGATGCTGCGTCTGGGACGGCCATGACCCACGTAGGCGGTGAGGAGCCCGATGTCTGGCTTGCAGAAGTCCCTACGGGCGTCGTTGCCCACCATGATGCATTCCTCTGGCGTCAGGCCAAGGCGGGAGATGAACTCCAGATAGTAGCGGGCACTGGGCTTGTTGCGCGTGGAGTTGCCTATGTGGGTGACGTCCACGAAAAGGTCGCGGCTGAGCTCGGCCCACGAAAGCCGGACATCATCAACGGCCAGGCTGAAGCAGGGGTTGGTGGCCAGCCCCACCATGAGGCCCATGTCCTTGGCCGTCTGTATGACCTCGTGGTTGCCCTCGCGAGGGCGTGCCTGGACGAGGCCGCCCCTGAAGTTCCTGGCACCCTCCTGGTCCAGGTAGTCCAGGGCGCTGCGCAGGCTGGCGTTCTGGCTGACGCTGCCCAGATCCTCGTCCAGGACCTTCCAGAGGAGTCGCTCGTTGGTCATGCCGTCCATTCGGTCCTGGGCGTCAATGGCCAGGTATGCCTTTGCCAGCGCGATGGAGCAGGAGGGGAGGGGCCTGGCCAGCACGCGCGAGAGGACCCTGGACTGCTCCAGGGTGTAGCGGCCCATGAAGGCCGTGAGGTTGAGGTCCAGAAGCGTGTCGTCAAGGTCAAAGAGTATGGCTTTAATCAATGGACCTCCCCTCGGACATCGTGGCAGCGGAAGCGCGGAACACTGTCGATTGTAGTGTTGTGATTCTGTGGTCTACCCCACAGATTTTCCTTACAGAACATGATAACAAACAACTGTTCTATCATGCAGGTAAATATTACGTTTTCCAAGTCGTGGACAGGCAAGCCGCCCATAGAAATCTTGTGTGAAAGTCTTGAAAAGCACAGTAGTCAAAAGGTATTCTGTTCAATGCATGTGCAAATGCCATGCAACTGTATCTGTTGGCCCCCGAGAGCATGTAAGTTTCCAATTGCGCAACGCAGTAGCCGAGCGCCCTAGGCAGCGATCATGTAGATCGGGGCCCCGTTTCCGAAAGGGGTCCACCTTTGAGTGAGATTCAAAACTCGTCCATCTTTTCTCTGGATGACATTTCAGAAGAGGAGATGAACAATCTCATCGATGGTACTATCACCAACTTCGATGAGGGCGATCTTGTGACCGGCACTGTCGTCAAGATCGAGCACGATGAGGTTCTGCTTGACATTGGCTACAAGTCTGAGGGCGTCATTCCCCAGCACGAGCTGTCCATCCGCAAGGACGTCAACCCCGAAGACATCGTCAAGAAGGGCGATCAGATCGAGGCTCAGGTCATTACCAAGGAGGACAAGGAGGGTCGCCTGATCCTCTCCAAGCGTCGCGCCGAGTACGAGCGTGCCTGGAAGCGTGTCGAGGAGAAGTACCAGTCCGGCGAGACCGTCGAGGGCGAGGTCATCGAGGTCGTCAAGGGCGGCCTTATTCTCGACATCGGCCTGCGCGGCTTCCTGCCCGCATCCCTCGTCGACCTTCGTCGCGTCAAGGACCTCAACGCCTACCTGGGCACCCGTGTCGAGGCTCGCGTCATCGAGATGGATCGCAACCGCAACAACGTCGTTCTGTCCCGTCGCGCCGTCCTCGAGGAGGCACGCAAGGCCGAGCGCCAGGAGATCCTCTCCAAGCTCAAGGCTGGCATGCGCCTCAAGGGCACCGTCTCCTCCATCGTTGACTTCGGCGCCTTCGTCGACCTCGGTGGCATCGACGGCCTGATCCACATCTCCGAGCTCTCCTGGAACCACGTCAACCACCCCTCCGAGGTCGTCAAGGTCGGCCAGGAGGTCGAGGTGCAGGTCCTGGATGTCGACCTCAACCGCGAGCGTATCTCCCTGGGCCTCAAGCAGACCACCGAGGATCCCTGGAAGACCCTGGTCAAGAAGTACCCCACCGGCGCTATCGTCGAGGGCACCGTCACCAAGCTCGTCACCTTTGGTGCTTTCGTCGACCTGGGCGAGGGCGTCGAGGGCCTGGTCCACATCTCCGAGATGGCCAACAAGCACGTCGACCAGCCTGCTCAGGTCTGCCAGGTGGGCGACAAGGTGCAGGTCAAGGTCATGGAGGTCGACCTCGACCGTCGTCGTATCTCCCTGTCCATGAAGTCTGCCGCCGAGACCCTCGGTTACGAGGTCGAGGTCAAGCCCCTGGAGGGCGAGGAGGAAAAGAAGGACGAGGCTGCAGAGTAGCCGATTCCCCTTCATCGCACTGACGAGAGCCGCCTTCGGGCGGCTCCCTTCTTCTTGGCGGGACTCGGCTAGGGCGTCTGCCGAGGTCGACAGACCCGCCGCATCCACTCCCTAGGTTACTACTGTGTAACGCATGACCCTCGTGAGTTTACTGAACGCCGTCTTAAGACAATAGTATTTCCCGTTCCTTATTTGTTGTGCGCGCTTGGCTAGACACACCGTCTTTGTTCCTCCAATCGAAAGGACTTCTACATGAGCACGCTTTCCCGTCGTAGTTTCCTCAAGGGTATGGCCCTGGCCGGCTCTGGTGTGGCCGCTAGCGCCCTCACCGCCTGCGGTGGTTCCGACGCCGCTTCCTCTGGCACCAGCTCCAAGAAGATTCTCCGCTTTGGTCAGGCCAACTCGAAGACGGGCCTGGACATGCAGAAGTCCACGGACTCCAAGGCTTCCTCCGTCTCCGAGTCCATCTTTGAGGCGCCCCTGCGCTGGACCGAGGACAACGAGCTCGTGCCCGTCCTCCTGACCGAGATTCCCCACTTCGAGTCTGATGGCGTGACCCTCCACTGCACCCTCAAGGACGGCATCAAGTTCCACGACGGTAGCACCCTGACGGCCAAGGACGTCAAGTTCACCTTCGAGCGCATGTTCACACCCGCGACTGGCGCCAAGTCCACCTACATGTACGACAAGATCAAGGGCGCCAAGGAGATGCTGGCCGGCACCGCTACGGAGCTTGAGGGCCTGACCGTCGAGGACGACACCCACTTCACCTTCACCCTGACCGACCCCATGGCCGTCTTCGTCAACAATCTGGGCATCTCCTATGCCCAGATCTTCCCCAAGGATGCCTGCGAGAAGGCTGGCGACAAGTGGGGCACCGGCACCGACTGCATCGGCACCGGCAAGTACAAGGTCGTCTCCAACGACGACACCACCGAGGTCGTGCTGGAGAAGTTCGCCGACTACCACGACGGCGAGCCTGCCCTGGACAAGCTGGTCTACAAGTTCATCGATGACAACAACACCAAGATCATGAACTTCAAGAACGGTGACATCGACTACTGCGACCTGGACGCCTCCCTCTACAACCAGTACAAGGACGATCCTGACGTCAAGGACCTCCTGAAGCCCTACCAGACCCTGGGCGTTCAGTTCGTCAACCTCAACCTCAACTCCGAGAAGCTCAAGGACGTCCGCGTCCGCCAGGCCCTGTCGCTCGCCATCAACCGCCAGGAGCTCATCGACTCCATCGCCGGCGGCCTGGGCGAGGTCCCCTCTGGTTGGCTTGCTCCTGCGACTCCGGGCTACGACAAGGATGCCCCTGCCTTCGAGTACAACCCCGACAAGGCCAAGCAGCTCCTGTCCGAGGCCGGCGTCTCCAACCTGACCCTCTCGGCCAAGGTCCGCAGCGGCATCAACGAGAAGCAGCTGACCGCCGTCCAGAGCTACTGGGACGCCATCGGTGTCAAGCTGGAGCTCACGACGGAGGACAACGGTGTCTGGCAGAGTGACTGGGCAGCGGGCAACCTTGAGATCACTGCCCTTGGCTGGTTCCCCCTCTACGCCGATGCCGACAACCACATGTACACCTACTTCTACAGCGAGAACGCGGCTAAGAAATCGTCCTTCTACAACAACCCGGAGTTCGACAAGCTGGTCTCCGAGGCCCGCATCGAGCAGGATTCCTCCAAGCGTGCCGACCTCTACAAGCAGGCCGACAACATCCTGACCCGCACCGACTACGCCACCCTGCCGCTGTATTGGCCCAAGAACGTCCTGCTTGCCAAGGACTACGTCCTCAACGCCAAGGTGGGCAACCTGATCTACCACATGATCGACGTCGACATCGACCCCTCCAAGGAGGACTACAAGCCCGAGGAGTAGGGTCAGTCCGTACGTAGTCTGCGTTCCTCGAAAGCGATGTTACGATTTCAGAAGAACCTAAGACTTGGGGCACTGTCCTAGTGGCGGTGCCCCTATCCTTTGCATTGGATACAGGCGTTTCTCCTTCACTACCACTGAATGTCGAGAGAGGAGTGGCTGCATGAGGGATTTCCTTATCAAGAGGATCCTGCAGGCGATTGGTGTCATTGTGTGTATCTCCGCCATCACCTTCTTCGTCCTCAACATCGTGCCGGGCGACCCCGTCCGCGTCATGATGGGCGACATGGCCGACGAAAGCACCGTCCAGCAGGTCCGCCACACCATGGGCCTGGATAGGCCGGTGCCCGAGCAGTATGCCACTTGGTTTGGCAACATGATCCACGGTGACTTTGGCACCTCCTATACCCAGAACAAGAGCGTCACCATGCTCATGGGCAAGGCCTTTGCCGTCACGGCCCGGCTGGCAGGCTTCGCCTACCTCTTTGCCTTGGCCATCGGCCTGGTGGTGGGCATAATCTCGGCCGTCTACCACGGCAAGTGGGTGGACCGGTTCCTCATGGCACTCTCCATCTTTGGCATATCGGCACCTGCCTTCTGGGTGGCCATCATCATCCAGATCATCTTTGCCCTCAAGCTCAAGTGGTTCCCGCTCTCGGGCATAAAGACGGCCGCGGCCTTCGTCCTGCCCACCATAGCCCTGGGCACCCGCTACGCCGCCTCCATCGCCCGCGTGACCCGTACCTCCATGCTGGACGTCCTCAACCAGGACTATATGCGGACGGCCGAGGCAAAGGGCCTCAAGCGCTGGCCCATCGTCATGGTCCATGGACTCCGGAACGCCCTGATTCCCATCATCACCATCGCGGGCACCCAGCTGGGCGACATCTTCACGGGCTCCATCCTGATCGAGTCCGTCTTCGCCCTGCCGGGCATGGGCAAGCTCCTCCTGGACGCCATCAACGCGCGCGACCTTCCCCTCATCGAGGGCGGGGTCATGTACATCGCACTCATCTGCGTCGTGGTCTACCTGGTCGTGGACATCCTCTACGCCGTCGTCGATCCGCGCATCCGACTCGGAGGGGGGTCTGAGGAATAATGGCACTGCTCTCGAGCGACAAGAACTCTCAGAAGGTCAAGGACACCGAGCGGGTGGCCACCGAGGCCGCCAAGGCCCAGGAGGCCGAGCAGGCCAGCACCGGCAAGAAGCGGGCCTCCAGCTACTGGGCCGTCTCCTGGAACATCTTCAAGAAGGACAAGGTGGGCGTGACCTGCCTGGTCATCGTGGGCGTCCTGGTACTGATCGCCTTGCTGGCCCCGGTCCTTGCCCCCTATGACCCCGATGCTCAGTCCCTGGGCGACATGCTCAAGGCGCCAAGCTCCGAGCACCTCTTTGGCACCGACGAGTTTGGCCGCGACATTCTCTCCCGGGTCATCTTCGGGTGTCGGATCTCCCTCTCGGTGGGCGTCGTCTCCCAGATCATCGCCCTGGTCTTCGGCTTCCTAATGGGAGTCCTGGCTGGCTACTTCGGTGGCAAGGTAGACGCGGTCATCTCCTTCGTCATCCAGGTCTTCTCCAGCTTCCCATTCCTCCTCTTTGCTATCGTGGTCATGTTCGTTCTAGGACCGGGCCTGATCAACCTCTACGTCGCCCTGGGCCTCCTAATGTGGACCTCCACCGCCCGCCTGATTCGCGGCGACGTCATGAGGCTCAAGGGGTCGGAGTACATCCAGTCCTGCATCCTCTCGGGCGGCTCCACCTGGCGGATTATCATGAAGCACCTCCTGCCCAACACGATCTCCACCCTGATCGTGGTCTCCACCCTGGGCATCCCCAACGCCATCCTGTCCGAGGCCTCCCTGTCCTTCCTGGGTCTGGGAGTCCAGCCCCCCATGGCCTCCTGGGGCCAGATGATTTCGGCCTCCCAGCCCTACATCCAGTCCAACACCTACTACAGCGTAATCCCCGGCATCGCCATCATCATCACCGTCATGGCCTTCAACATGCTGGGTGACTCGCTGCGCGACGCACTCGACCCGAAGATGCGCTCCTAAGGAGGCGAGAGTAACGTGGTAAAGAACATCAGCGTCAGCCGCGAGGAGGGCAAGAGACTTGCCGCCGAGGCACTGGCGGAGGAGGCACAGAAGGAGGTCCTCCTGGACGTCCAGAACCTGGACGTGACACTCTTCACCGAGGACGGCGACCTGCCGGCCATCACGGACCTCTCCTTCGTGATGCGCAAGGGTGAAACCCTTGCCGTGGTGGGGGAGTCTGGCTGCGGCAAGTCCATGACGGCCCTGTCCATCATGGGCCTTTTGCCCCAGCCCCCCGCAAAAATCACCGGTGGCCACATCTACTTCGATGGTACTGATCTGGCCCAGCTCTCTCGCGACGAAATGAGGGGGTACCGTGGGTCCAAGATGGGCATGATCTTCCAGGAGCCCATGACCTCCCTGAACCCGGTTATGACCGCGGGCAAGCAGATCCGTGAGGGCATCCTGGTCCACAATCCGGACATGCCCAAGGACGAGGCCAGCAAGCGGGCCCTGGACATGATCAAGCTGGTGGGCATCCCCGCCCCCGAGAAGGTCTTCAAGTCCTATCCCCACGAGCTTTCCGGCGGCATGCGTCAGCGTGTCATGATCGCCATGGCACTGGCCTGCCAGCCCGGCCTTCTGATCTGCGACGAGCCCACCACCGCCCTGGACGTGACTATCCAGGCCCAGATTCTCCAGCTCATCGACAAGATGAAGCAGGAGCTGGGCACGGCGGTCATGCTGATCACCCACGACATGGGCGTCGTGTCCGAGATGGCCGATTGGGTCCTGGTCATGTATGCCGGCCACAAGGTGGAGTACACGGTCTCGGCCGAACTCTTCACCAATCCCAAACATCCCTACACAAGGGGCCTCATCGACTCCATCCCCAGTCTGGACGGGTCCAAGGACACCCTCTATGCCATTCCCGGCAATGTTCCCATGCTGTCGGAAATGCCCAGCGGTTGCCCCTTCCACCCGCGTTGCCCCTTTGCCAAGGAGATCTGTCGTCAGCGGGTGCCTGACCTGGCTGCCATCGACGGAAACGAGAACCACAGGGCGGCCTGCTGGAAGTACACCAAGGAATGGGGTGAGTAGCCCATGGCAGACCAGAAGAACGACGTGGTCCTCAAGGTCGACCACCTGACCAAGCACTATCCCATCAAGAGCGGCATCATGGGTCGCGCAAAGAACTTCGTCCACGCCGTGGAAGACGTCTCATTCGAGCTCCACCGGGGCGAGACCTTTGCGATCGTGGGCGAGTCCGGCTGCGGCAAGTCCACGACCGGCAAGTGCATCCTGCGCCTGACCGAGCCCACCGAGGGCAAGGTCTATCTGGACGGACAGGACTTCACGGCCCTCAAGGGAGCCGAGCTCACCCGTGCCCGCCAAAAGATGAAGCTCATCTTCCAGGACCCCTACAGCTCCCTCAACCCCCGTATGACGGTGGCCGACATCATCGCCGAGCCCATCGACATCGCCCACACCTACAAGACCCGTGAGGAGCGCGATGCCCGGGTCGAGAAAATCATGGAGGCCGTGGGCCTGGACCTTGTCTTCAAGTACCGCTATCCCCACGAGTTCTCGGGCGGGCAGCGGCAGAGGATTGGCATTGCCCGGGCCATCGTTCTGGAACCCGAGATCGTCGTCTGCGACGAGCCCGTCTCGGCCCTGGACGTGTCGGTTCAGGCCAAGGTCATCAACCTTTTGGAGAAGCTCCAGAAGGAGTTCGGCCTGTCCTACATCTTCATCAGCCACGACCTCTCGGTGGTCAAGCACATCTCCGACCGGGTCATGGTCATGTACCTGGGTCACGAGATGGAGGTTGCCCCCACCGACGACCTCTACGACCACCCCCTCCATCCCTACACCCAGGCCCTCCTGAACGTGATTCCCCGGATCGGCCACGAGCGCATCCAGGACAAGAAGGTCCTCGAGGGCGACGTTCCCAGTCCCACCAACCCGCCAACGGGCTGCTGCTTCCATACCCGGTGCCCCAAGGCCATGGCGGTCTGCAAGGAGCGGGTCCCCGAGCTCCGCGAGATCACGCCGGGACACCTGTGCGCCTGCCACCTCTTCGACAAGGCATTGACTGACGCCGAAAAGAAGCTCGTGCCTTTGAAACTGTAGGCTCGGCGGCAGACTACTGACCTGAGGGACGGGCCCTCCCGACCTTTCATCCAATGCTCAAACATCCTCGCGCTAAGGGCGCCCTGCGGAACTGTGCTTGGACGAAAGGTCGGGAGGGCTCTCCTTTCGGTTGAGGAGACTGACGTCATGGATTCATTTTCAGCAGGTGATGTCCATCTGGGCATCGCCTGCTGCTTCGTCTCGGAGGGCTGGCGGGCGTGGGACTTGCCAGGGGCAGCTCATGGGGCCCGGGCATCCCCTGGGGATACAAAAAGAACGGGGAGGCTCGTTGGGAGCCTCCCCGTTCTGATTGGGGGCATTTGTCGTGCTGGGGGGCTTCCACCTGAAAAAGGGGATATGGGTGGAAGGGCCTCCCTTGTTCCTGGTACTAGAGATTAGGCTTTCTTGGCGGTCTTGAAGTGGGGGTCTACCAGGAGCTGGAGTCCCTCGAAGCCCTCGCGCAGGACGTAGGGGTTCTGGGGCCAGTCGACGGGGATGGTGCCGAAGTCCTTGCGGACCAGCTGGTTGTCGGCCTTGATCGTGTTGGCCTTCTGCTCGGCGGGGTCGGTGGCTGCACGGGCTGCGTCCATGGCGGCGTCGAACTCGGGGCTGTTGTAGAAGGAGCTCTTCTGGGAGGCCTTGTCGCTGCGGAAGTAGGAGCCCATGTGCTCGATGCCCACGAAGGACAGGGTGGACCAGGTGACCAGGGACAGGACCAGGGAGCCGTTGGCACGGGACTCGCGCCAGAGGCCGGCATCGATGACCTCGACGCTGATGTGGACGCCCACCTGCTCCCAGTAGTGCTGGATGGCGACCATCACGTTCTGGTCCTGGGCGCGGACCTGGGCGGTCAGATTGATGTTGGTGGCGCCGGCCTCCTCCAGGAGTTTCTTTGCCTTCTCGGGGTCATACTCCAGGACCTTGTCCTTGTTGGCCTCGTCGAAGCCTGTCTCGGAGTCGGGGATGAAGCCGGAGCAGGGCTTTGCCGCGCCGGAGAGAACCGTCTCGCAGAGCTCCTTGCGGTTGATGGCCAGGGAGAGGGCCTCGCGGACGCGGGGGTCCTTGAAGGTGGGCTCGTTGAGGTTGATGTTGAGGAACTGGGTGGCGGCGGGGGTGTAGTAGACGATGCGGTCCTTGACCTCGTCGTCGGCCTTGTACTGGTCGAGCAGGGAGGTGTCCAGGAAGCAGATGTCGATGTCGCCGTTCTTGTAGTTCATCATGCGGGTGTTGCCGTCGTCGATGTAGTGGACCTCCACCTTCTCGATGGCGGGCTTGCCGTTGTGATAGTCCTCGAAGGCAGTGAGGACGACCTCGGTGTTCTCGTCGTTGGACTCCAGCTTGTAGGGGCCGCAACCGATGAAGTTGGTGCCGTTGCCCCAGTCGTCGCCAGCCGCCTCGCATGCCTTCTGGGGGTAAATGGAGGCGTAGAACTGGGCCAGGTAGTAGGTGAAGGACGAGAAGGGCTCCTCCAGGGTGACGGTGAAGTGGGTGTCGTCCTTTACCTCGAAGCCCTCAAGCTCCTTTGCGGTGCCGTCGACGACTGCCTTGCCACCCTTGATCTTGTCGTAGCCATCGGCCTCGGCCTGCTTGGCCAGGACGCGAGTCAGGGTGAACTGGACGTCCTTGGCGGTGAGCTCGCTACCGTCGTGGAACTTCACGCCGCTCTTGAGCTCGAAGTCATAGGTGAGGCCGTCGGGGGAGACAGTGGGCAGCTGGGTGAGCAGGAGGGGCTTGAGCTCCTTGGTCTCGGGGTCCAGCTCCACCAGGGTGTCGCAGATGTTCTCGGAGGCGCCCCAGGAGTTTGAGGTCGTCTGGGTGTCGAAGGAGGCCTTGGGGTTGGCTACGCCAAAGCGGATGACGTTCTGGTCGGAGGTGGCACCGCCCTCATCGCCTGCGCCACCGCATCCGGCGAGCGCTCCAGCACTGGCTGCGGCTACCGCTGCACCCAGGGCGCCCCTTAGGAAGGACCTGCGGGAGATGCTCGAGTTCAGTGCGTGCGCAAGTACGACCTTCTGTTGACTGGCCATGTGTGCTTCCTTTCGATCGAGTGCCTGGGGTGCGAATTGCCCGTCTTGCTGCGAATTCATAGCAATTCTACGAGAATTAAGAGAATCTTGTCTTACATCCTACCCTTCCGTAACGCAGGCCTTACCTTCGAAATGTCCATAGCCGGCTATCGCTTTTTTGCGTTCGGCGTCCGCGAAACGCTAGCATAGGAGCCGTTCAATCCCGCGCCGGCACGGTACCCGAGCCTGCGCCCGCGCCGGCGCCACCACAACCGAAGGAGTATCACCTTGAGCGACGTAGTCGACCGTTTCATCCGCTACTGCAAGATTGCGTCCCAGTCCGACGAGACCAAAGACCCCACCGTTCCCGAAAACATTCCCACCACCCCCGCCCAGTTCGAAATTGCCCGCGCCATCGCCGACGACCTCAAGGAACTGGGTGCCCAGGACGTGACCGTGGATGACCACGCCTACGTCCTCTGCCACTGGCCCGCCTCCGAGGGCTGCGAGGACCTGCCCACCCTGGGCTTCTGCTGCCACATCGACACGGCCTGGCAGAGCTACGGGTCTCCCGTCCGTCCCCAGATCAAGCACTACGAGGGAGGCAAGCTGGTCATAGGCACCGACCGTGACGGCAAGGAGGTGGCCGTGAGCCCCCAGACCAACCCCGGTCTGGAGCACATGGTGGGCTGGGACATCATTACCACCGATGGCACCAGCCTCCTGGGCGGCGACGACAAGGCCGGTGACGCCGAGATGGTGAGCCTCCTGGCCAGGCTCAAGGCTGACCCCAGCCTGCCCCACCCCCGCCTGGCCATGGCCTTCGTTCCCGACGAGGAGATTGGCCACGGCGCTGCCCTCCTGGACATCGAGGCCTTTGGCGCCCAGTACGGCTACACCATCGACGGCGGCCCCATCGGCGAGTTCTGCTACGAGACCTTCAACGCCGCCGAGGCCAAGGTCAAGGCAAAGGGCCTCTCGGTCCACACCGGCACGGCCAAGGGCCTCATGATCAACGCGGCCGAGTGTCTGATGCGCTACAACGAGCTCCTGCCCGCCCAGGACCGCCCCGAGTACACCCAGGAATACGAGGGCTTCTACTACCTCACGGGGGTCTCGGGCAACTGCGAGGAGGCCGAGGCCGGCTACATCATCCGCGACCACGACAAGCAGAAGTTCGAGGCCCGCAAGCAGCTCATGGTGGACGCCGTGTCCTACTTCAACCAGCGGATGGGCAAGGAGGTCCTGACCATCGAGGTCCGCGACCAGTACTACAACCTGGCCGACGTGATCCTGCGCCCCGAGAACAAGCACCTGATCCAGAACGCTCGCCTTGCCTACGCCTCCCAGGGCCACGAGATGCGTTGCATTCCCATGCGGGGCGGCACCGACGGGTCCCAGCTCTCCTTCCGGGGCTTCCCCTGCGCCAACCTGTCGGCCGGCTACTACAACGCCCACGGGGTCATGGAGTTCGTGCCTGTGCCCGAGCTTGAGGGCATGGTGGACGTCCTGGTGGACCTGGTGGCCCGCTACGCCGTACCCCAGAAGGAAGAGTAAATCGCCGTCCCGCGTCACGCCCCGCGCTTTCCCAGACCTACCAAGACAAGGAACCAAGATGACCATCACCTATGACCCCTACCGTCTGACCGCCCTTCTTAAGGACCTGGTGGAGCTGGACTCCACCGTGGGCTACTATCCCCAGATCCATGCCTGGCTGCGCGACTGGCTGGAGGCCCGTGGCTACCAGATGACCGTGGACCACAAGGCCACGGCCTATGTCAAGGTGCCCGGCCAGTCCAGCCAGAAGACGGTTTGCCTGGGCGCCCACCTGGACACCATCGGCCTCATCGTCCGCGGCTTCAACGAGGACGGTACCCTGCGCGTCCGCCAGCTGGGTGGCATCAACTACCACAGCCTGGAGGGCGAGACCTGCCGGGTCCACTGCCGCGACGGCCGGACCCTGGATGGGCAGGTCATCTGCAACAAGCACTCGGTCCACGTCTTCGAGGAATGCCGAACCACCCCGCGCGACGAGGACAACATGTCCGTCTCGCTGATCGCCGACGTCAAGGATCCCGAGGACGCCCGGGGCCTGGGCGTGACCCAGGGCGCCATCGTGTCGATTGACCCCCACTTCCAGGCCTTCGACAACGGCTACATCGTGAGCCGCCACATCGACGACAAGGGCGCCGTGGCAGTCCTCCTGGACCTTCTGGACCAGCTGGCCCAGGTCGGCCAGAAGCCCGCCTACGACACCCTCTTTGCCTTCCCCATCTACGAGGAGATCGGCCACGGCGGGGCCTACGTCCCCGACGAGGTGGACGAGTACGTGGCCCTTGACATCACCCTCCTGGGCCCCGACTACGACGGCGACGAGCACAGCGTGGGCGTGATTGTGAGCGACCACAAGGGTCCCTACGACTGGGACCTCTCCAACCAGCTGATCCGGTGCGCCCAGGAGGCCTGCGACGAGGGTCGGTGGAACACCCAGGTATGCTTCCACTACTCCACGGACGCCAACGCTGCCTACGTCCTGGGCAACAACCTGCGCAGCGGCGCCTTTGGCATGGCGTGTCTGAACACCCACGGCCGCGAGCGCTGCCATGTGGACGCACTGGTGCAGACCCAGAAGCTGGCCTATGCCTACTTGATGGGGAAGGGAGCCCAGGTCGCCTCGGCCTAGCGGGGCGGCTGGTCCTTCTCTAGAATGAAGGCAGGAAATGGGGCCGCCTGGCGCATTCGTCGGACGGCCTTGGAATCGGGAGGATGTCTTTTATGGCAGATAGGAACAAGGACTTCATGGCGGGACGCAACGGGGCCGACGAGCTGGCCATGGCCATCGTGGGCGTTGCCCTGGTCCTTTTTGTGATCAACCTCTTTGCCCAGGTCACGCCCCTGACGGTCATCGTGCTGGTCCTCATTGCCTACGCGGCCTTCCGCATGGTCTCGACCAAGGTGGACGACCGCGCGGAGGAGAACGATGCCTTCAAGGACCTCATTGCCCCCATCCTGCCCTGGCTCAAGAACCCCAAAGCGGCCAAGGAGGAGCATGACAAGTACGTTCACGCCACCTGCCCCAACTGCCACCAGCACGTTCGCGTGCCCCGCGGCAAGGGCCACCTGCGCGTGACCTGCCCCCAGTGCCACCAGAAGTTCGACGTCCAGAGCTAGGTGACTGGCATGTACACGGTCTTTCTTGCGGGGGGAATCGCGTCGGGCAAGTCCACGGTCGCCCACGAGTTGGAGCACCTGGGTGCCTTGCGCATCGATGCCGATCAGCTCTCGCGCGACGTCCTGGAGGCGGGGAGTCCCTGCCTTTCGGTCATAGCCCAGGAGTTTGGCTCTGACCTTCTGGACGCAGGGACGGGCGAGCTCGACCGTGGGCTGCTCGCCCAGCGTGCCTTTGCCAGCGCAAGAGAGACAAGGCGCCTCGAGGAGCTTGAGCTGCCTTACATTCGCGACCTGCTCCGTCAGCGCGTGAGCCAGGCAGCGGATGGGGGAGTCAGCTGCTGCATCGTCGAGATTCCCCTCCTGGACAGGTCTGAGTCCCTCTTTGACCTTGCGGACGAGATCGTGTGCGTGATCTGTCCCTATGGGCAGCGCCTTCGCCAGGCGGTGGGACGCGGCATGGATGCGAGCGACTTCGAGCGCCGACTGGCCCAGCAGCCCTCGGACGAGTACCTGAAGGCTCACGCGGACACGCTGATCGAAAACGATTCTGACCTCGAGGGTCTTCTCTCCCAAGTTCATCAGTGGTGGGAGGCCCGCGAGCAAGCAGACTGGAAGAAGGTGTAGACATTTGGGAGCAGAGGAGAGGCCGCGCTTCTTTCGCTGGTATAGGACCTTGCCCATCGTGGCGATGATTCTCGTTTGCATATTTACCTTTGCCATCGATGGCTTTGTCGCCCTCGCTCCTGCTCCCATGGTCCGGTCCACCTTCTATCCCGTGGAGTACTCCGCATTCATCCAGTCCGAGTCCCAGAAGTACGGGGTGGACCCCTACCTGGTCTGTGCTGTCATCAAGTGCGAGTCCAACTGGCAGGCTGACGCGAACTCCGCGGCAGGTGCCGTGGGCCTTATGCAGCTCATGCCCTCGACCGCCCAGGAGATGGTCCGCCAGGGCATGGTGGACGCTGACCAGTACGACTACCAGAAGCTCACGGATCCCACGACCAACATGGAATTTGGCATAGCCTACCTGGGATATCTCCAGCAGCACCTCGGTTCCACCGACGAGGTCATTGCCGCCTACAACGCAGGCCTGGGCAGCGTGAGCGGATGGCAGAGCTCGGGTGGCGACATATCGTCTAACATCACCTATGCAGAGACCGCCAACTACCTGGTCCGAGTCAACGAGGCCTACGGTCACTACAAGGACCTCTATCCCATGGGGATCACCACGAACGCAAAGTCCTAGGCTCGCAAGGGAGCCTGGGGCCGTTCGCTTCTCTTTGCTTCGTTTCTCCATTAGTTCGTTTGGAGGCTGCTGACATGGCCAAGGCCACGCAGACGGATGACATGCAGTTGGACCCATCGACGCTCACGAGCGACGGTGCTCCGCGCACCTTTGTGGATGAGCGCGGAAAGACAATCACCTACGAGCCCCTGGCGGGCACGCCCGAGGCAAAGGAGCGCTTTGGCGCAGAGCTCAAGCGCTTTGGACTGGAGCACGGTGACGAGCGCCTGGAGGTCGTCTCGCCCTTCGAGCCCGCGGGTGACCAGCCCCAGGCCATCCAGAAGCTCTCGAAGGGTGTGGAGGATGGTCTGCGCTATCAGACCCTGCTGGGCGTGACTGGTTCGGGCAAGACCTTCTCGATGGCAAAGGTCATCGAGTCCGTCCAGCGCCCCACCCTGATCATGGAGCCCAACAAGACCCTGGCCGCCCAGGTGGCGTCCGAGATGAAGGAGCTCTTTCCCAACAACGCGGTGGTCTACTTCGTCTCCTACTATGACTACTACCAGCCCGAGGCCTACGTGCCCCAGACGGACACCTACATCGAAAAGGACGCCTCCATCAACGAGGAGGTCGAGAAGCTCCGTCACCAGGCCACCTCGAGCCTGCTCAGCCGCCGCGACGTGATCGTGGTGGCCTCGGTCTCCTGCATCTACGGCATCGGCTCGCCCCAGGACTACGCTGGCCTGGCGCCCAACGTCGACAAGTCCGTGCCCCTGGAGCGTGACGACCTCATTCACGAGCTCATAGACATCCAGTACGACCGCAACGACTACGACCTCTCGCGCGGGACCTTCCGCGTGCGTGGGGACACCGTGGACGTCTTTCCGCCCTACGCGGAGAACCCCCTGCGCGTCAGCTTCTTTGGCGACGAGGTGGAGCTCATCGCCGAGATCGACAACGTCTCGGGAGAGATCGTCCGCGAGTATGATGCCATCCCCATCTGGCCTGCCTCCCACTACGTGACCGAGCGGCCAAAGATCAACCACGCCATCAAGACGATCGAGAAGGAGCTGGAGGACCGCGTGGCCGAGCTCAAGGCCAACGACATGATCCTGGAGGCCCAGCGCCTGGCCCAGCGTACGGGCTACGACATCGAGATGCTTGAGACCATGGGCTACTGCTCCGGCATCGAGAACTACTCACGCCACATGGACGGGCGTCGCCCCGGCGAGCCGCCCTACACCTTGATCGACTACTTCCCCAAGGACATGCTCTGCATCATCGACGAGTCCCACGTCACGGTCCCGCAGATCCGCGGCATGTACGAGGGCGACCGATCCCGCAAGGTGACCCTGGTGGACCATGGCTTCCGCCTGCCATCGGCCCTGGACAACCGACCCCTGCGCTACGACGAGTTCGAGCAGCGCATCCCCCAGTTCATCTACGTCTCGGCAACGCCAGGCGACTACGAGGAGCGGGTGAGCCAGCAGGAGGTCGAGCAGGTCATTCGTCCCACGGGCCTCTTGGACCCGAAGGTCGAGGTCCGCCCCGTGCGCGGTCAGATCGACGACCTCTTGGACGAGATCAAGGCCCGCATAGCAAAGAAGGAGCGCGTCCTGGTGACGACGCTCACCAAGCGCATGGCCGAGGACCTGACCGACCACCTCCTGGACGAGGGCATCCGCGTGAACTACATGCACTCCGACACGGCGACACTGGACCGCGTGGACATCATCCGCGACCTGCGCCTGGGAAAGATTGACGTCCTGGTGGGCATCAACCTCCTGCGTGAGGGCCTGGACATTCCCGAGGTCTCGCTCGTTGCCATCCTGGATGCCGACAAGGAGGGCTTCTTGCGCAACCGTCGTGGCCTCATACAGACCATGGGCCGCGCCGCGCGTAACGCCCATGGACAGGTCATCATGTACGCGGACAGCATCACGGACTCCATGCGAGAGGCCATCGACGAGACGGCTCGGCGCCGGCGTATCCAGGAGGCGTACAACGAGGAGCACGGCATCGTGCCCCAGACCATCAAGAAGTCCATCACCGACGTGGCGAGCTTCATCGAGGAGGCGTCTGACACTCTGGCGACCAAGAGTCGTGTGGACGGCGAGTTCTTTACGGGCAAGGGAGACGAGGCCATGTCGCCCGAGGATGTGGTTGCTGCGCGCGAGGCTGCCGCGGACGCGGTGGCGGAGGAGCTCTCGGCTCTGCCCAAGCAGGAATTGTCAAAGGTGCTGGGTTCTCTGGAAGACGAAATGATTCAGGCTTCGGCCGACATGGACTACGAGAGGGCGGCAAAGCTGCGCGACCAGATCGTGGCCCTGAGGAGCCGTCTTTCGGGTGAGTCCGCAGACGACGTGATAGCGCGCCTGAAAGCTACGGACCGGAAGGGGTCGGCCCACGCTACCCGGCGCAAGTACCGGAAGCACAAGCACTAGGCTGGGGGAGCGGCCTGGCCCCTTGCCCAGTGCTCATAGCCATAGGGGGTACTCCCTTATGGATAAGGGAGTACCCCCTATGGCTACAGAGCGAGGTCTGCCAATAGACGGGCTCCGCGACGGGCCTGCCCGAGGCTCAAACAACGCGCCGCGCGCGAACTGCGTCCGCACAAGGCGTCCGCGGTGCCGCCGAGCCGCCTCGGTAGGCGCGATGAGCCCCAATTCTATGCACTTGCAGACCGATTCTATGCATGTTACTCGGGTGTGCCGAATCTAGTCCGCATTCAAACGGGAAATTTCGGGAATTCCCGGCGTTTGCCCAGTTGGCGGCTGGCCGAAAAAAGTCGAATGCGGACTAGATTCGGCACCCCTCGGGTAGCCGTTCTGGGAAATGCATAACGGACCCCTTCCCCGAACACGTGGTCGCCATTTCCGACGCCTTATTCGGCCTCTCAGGGGCTCGCTCTCGGCGCTTGCCCGGAGGCTGCATAGACCGCCGTCCCGATGGCTTGCGTGGTGCGTCCAAAGCCTTGTTTTGCACGGGGGCTTGACGTGACCAGGGTGCAAAATCGGAAGCGAACGGGGTGTAACCTTGTCCTGCGTGAACTTTCGGTCTTCCTTTCCACATATCCAGGGCTGGACAAGGGTCTGTATTACTACCGAGATGACAAAGGACTGGAAGTGGGCTTCATTGTCGAGCGCGGCTGGCAATGGGCGGGACTAGAGGTAAAACTCAGCGATGCAAAGGTGGACGAAGTAGCGGCAAACCACTTGAGGCTGCGCAAGAAGGTCGCTTTCGGCAGGGGCAAGGTCGGCGGTCGGTCGGTACTGTCAATCTTCATGCGCACTTTCATTTCGGCCCCACGTCCCGCGGGCCTATGACTCCGGCACCTCTTTGGGCATGGATACGTCCAGGTAGCGCCTCTTTCCCCATTCGCTCTCCGTCCACAAGATCCTCCTTGGATTAGGAGTCGCGAGACAAGAAGAAGACGCCCACCTCAGCCTGCTGTTCTGCAGGCTAAGCGGGCGTCACAAACTGGAAAATCACTCACCGTTGCCGAACTCTCGTTATGGCTCGTTTCGGCTGCTGTATGTTGGCAACAAGTACGAATCGCATAGGTAGTCGTTTAGCGTGAGCACTACTTTCCATGGATGTGATGGCTTGCGCTGTCAGGAGGCTGGCATGGGCATGCAGGTAACGAGACGCACGGTCTTGGGATCATCGGCGATTCTTCTCTTTTCCATGCTTCTCTCATCGTGCAGCTCTTCTGGAGACAGCAATGGGTCGGAGGCTGATTCTGGGCACAAGATAACCGTGGAGGGCGTGTCTGTTAATGATGACTATTCAGGCTATGAGACGATCATAACGGCGACGAACACGAATTACAGCCGATGGACCGAAGTTGTGGTCGTGAAATATACGGTCGGCGATGAGCAGCGCGAGGCCACCTTGCCTATCGACTTATATACTGACGGCACGGAGAGCTGGGTGTTAAAAACGGAAACTGGCGACCTAACTTCTTTTGAGATAATCTCGGAGGATGCCAGCGTTGAGTATCTAAATGGCGATGTCCTAGATATGTGGGCAGCGGCCCACGATGAGATGCTTGCCGAGGAAGCGAAATACGTTACGTTTGGCAAATACGCTCAGACCGATACCACTGCCAACGATGACCCCATCCAGTGGAAAGTGCTCGCTGAGGGGGATGGAAGGTGTCTGCTGGTAAGCAGATATGTTCTCGACTTCCAAGATTATAGGGAGCTAGAAAAAGCAGAATCGTCTGATTGGTATCTATCCACGCTGAGGACATGGCTGAACTCAACATTTCTCAACTCAGCCTTCACGCAGGAGGAGCAGTCTCAAATAATCGCCACAACAATTAGCAGCGAAAACGGAACCTCAAGCGACCAGGTCATCATCCTCGCACCCGAACAGGCGTGGTCTCTGTTTCCCGATGATGCCTCAAGAAGGGCACGACCCACCCAATATTGTGAAAGCCTCCAACAGTTCCACGTGTCAGATGATGGCTATATCGGCTGGTGGCTGCTTGACACCGAGGACTCACTTTATAAGCCTCTTGTGAGCCCGGCTGGTGCTGACGAAAACCATCCGCGAACGAACGAGTCCGAGGGCGTAAGGCCTGCTATTTGGGTAAATGCCGGTGCAATTGGAAGATAGGACGCGCGCGGGAGCAGCCATTGATACATCTCTCCGCATAGGGCAATTATTGTCGCACCCCTCGCGTATGGTTGTGACAGTCAGAGACGCAAGCGTGTTCCTGGCTAGATGCCACTCAAGTCGGCAATCTAGCCGCTGCGTGGCGCCTTGGTAGGCAGCGGACCTGCAACCATCTATGAGAACGGAGGCATTGCCATGCTGTTCGGCCATAACAGCACCTCACTTAGGGATTATGCTGACAGCTAAGGACAGGCCCCCGCCCCCGGGCTATAAGAGGCAGGCGAGTGGGTCAGACAACGCTCATCGAAACTCGGAGGAGCGTCATGCCACACAAGCTTAGGATAAAAAAAGACCCCTGACGGGGTCAGAGCCTCCTACGAGGCGCCTCAACGAGGCATTTAGGGCTGAGCCTTTATTTTGACTCGCAGCATCGTTTTGACTGGTAATCAAAACACCCAGAGTATAACGCTGCAGGAAGGACGGAACAAGATGAATCTTCGTACGGCCAAGGACTACAGCATAGGACTCGACCTGGGCTCTGGTTCCGTGGGCTGGGCCGTCGTCGATGAAGATGGCAAGCTTTATCACATCAAGGGCAAGCCCGCCTGGGGGTCTAGGCTCTTCCCGGATGCCGACACCGCTGCGGCAACCCGCGTCCACCGCGGTCAACGTCGTCGTTACGACCGCCGCCGCCAGCGCATTGACTACTTGCAGACCTTCTTCATGCCTGAGGTGGAGAAGGTGGATCCGGAGTTCTTCATTCGTCTGCGCCAGTCCCGCCTGTGGAAGGAAGACCGCAATCCCAACTACCAGACTGACTATCGCTGGCCACTCTTCAATGGCACGCCCTTCACGGAGGCAGAATACTACCAGCGATATCCCACCATCTACCACCTGCGCAAACACCTCACGGAGACGGACGAGAAGGAGGACATCCGCCTCGTCTATCTGGCGCTACACAACATCGTGAAGTACCGTGGCAACTTCCTTCACGAGGATGAGGGTTCCTCGCTCAAAGCGTCGAATGCGAACTCCAAGGGTGCGGTGTCCGTGCTCTCTTTGGCCCTGGAGGAGTATGTTGATGTCCTGCGTACCGCCAATGATGCCGATGACATAGATCTCTCTTTCGCCATCGATGAAGGAGGCATGGCCGAGGCGCTCGACAATGCGAGCCTCCGCCGTGATGATCGCGCCCAGGCCATCCAGGATGCCCTGGGAGCCAATGGCTCGCAGGCAAAGAAGGTGGCAAAGGCCATTGCAAAGGCCTGCGTCGGCTACAAGGTCGATTTCTCCAACGTCTTTGTGGGAGTGGAGAAGGGGACCTTCAACTTTCAAGTCTCGAATGAGGACAAGCTGGCCGAATTCCAGGCCGCCTGCCCAGACGAAGGTCTCCTGCTCCTAGAGGGAATCTTGGCCTGCTACTCTTCCTATGTCTTGGCCGAGATTCTGGAGGGGCATAGTAGCATTTCTGCCGCTATGGTTGATTCCTACGAGCAACACAAAAGGGACCTCGAGTTGCTCAAGGGGTTGGTTCGTGACTACCTTGGCAAGAAGGCTTATTACGAGCTATTCCGTGGGCCAAAGGACGAACGTGGCGAGTACGACATCAACAAGCTGCCGGCTGGCAGCTACACCGCCTATATCGCGGGCGAGAAGAAGGCAAACAAGAAGGGCTGCTCGCACGAGGACCTTATAAAGCATATCCAGAAGCTTTGCGAGTCTAGTGCCGCCCTCCAGGAGGATCAGAGGTTCATCCAGATAAAGCCACGCCTGTATGCGGAGGACAGCACCTTCCTCAAGAAGCAGAAGACCCGCGACAACGGCGCCATCCCCTACCAGCTCCACCTCGAAGAGATGGACGCGATAATCCAGCGGCAAGGCGCCTTCTACCCCTTCCTGCATGAATATAAGGAGGAACTAGAGAAGATCGTCAGCTCTCGGATTCCCTACTATGTGGGACCCCTGAATGCTGGTCATCGCGACCCCCTTGGCGCCTACCCAAGCAACCCCATCGACCAGTCGCGTCGGTTTGGCTGGTCCGTGCGCAAGCCAGGCATGGAGCATGTGGCAGCTCATCCCTGGAACGTGGAAGAGGTCATTGACACCGACGAAACGGCAGAGCGCTTCATTCGGCGTATGACCGGTACCTGCACCTATGTGTATGGCGAGCCCGTTCTTCCGCGACACTCCCTGCTCTACGAAGAGTTCTGCGTCCTCAACGAGCTCAACGGTGCTCGCTGGGCCGAGAAGGGCAAGAGTCCTCACCGGTTTGTGCAGGCGGACTGTCAGGGCATCATGAAGGAACTCTTTATGGGGCGCAAGCGTGCGGCGGTCTCCCATAAGGATGTCCAGGATTGGCTTTGCCACGAGCACGGTATCGTCGAGGCAGAGGTATCCGGCACCCAAGCGGAGAGTGGCTTTGAATCAAAGCTCACGTCTTACCACGACTTCTGCAAGCTCTTTGACGTGCGGGACTTGGATGATGCGCCCCTAACCATCGACGAGATAGAGGAGATAATCCTCTGGAGCACCGTCTTTGAGGATCGTGGCATCCTGAAGCGCAAACTCACGGAAAAGTACCTTCCCATCCTTAAGGCCGCCTACTTGCATAAGTACAGCGAGGACAAAGCTGAAGATTTGGCAAAGAAGGTCGTCAAGGCGATGTCCAACAAGCGCTACGAGGGTTGGGGCAGGCTCTCGCAGAAGCTCTTGACGGGCGTTCGGGTCGAGGCACCAGTGCCTTCAAAGCACGTATCCATGATGGACGTCCTGCGGGGTGGCAACCCCTTCGACGGTTACCGCACGACCAACTTCATGGAGGCCCTGCGTGACGACAAGCTGGGCTTCCAGAAGGCCGTTGACAAGATAAACGAGGAGAACCTCGAGGCAACGGATGCCTTCAACCTGGACGACATGCCCGGTTCACCCCAGAATCGTCGAGCCGTCAATCAGGCCTTGCGAATCCTGGACGAGCTGACCCACATAGTTGGCCATGATCCCAAGCGCATCTGCATAGAGGTTACCCGTGACGATGACAAGAAGAAGCGGGGCCAGCGCACGAGCTCGAGGTACAAGCAGCTCAAGGAGGCCGTGAGGAGCTTCAAGGCAGATAACGCCTTGGTCCGCGAGCTTGACAAGCATAAGGACGACCTGGATAATGACCGGCTCCTCCTCTACTTCCAGCAGGAGGGCAAGTGCATGTACTCGGGCGAGGGCCTGGACATAAACCAGCTCCAAAGCTACCACATCGACCACGTCGTGCCCCAGTCCTACATCAAGGACGACAGCATCGACAACCGGGTGCTGGTCAAGTCTGCCTACAACGAGCGCAAGCTTGACGGCCTCATCCCCGATGAGGTGGTGGCTGCCCGAAAGACCTGGTGGATTCACCTAAAGAAGGTCGGTCTCATTTCCGACAGGAAGCTCCGCAACCTTACCCGTCGCGCCTTTACGGATGGCGAGATGAAGGGCTTCATCAGGCGGCAGCTGGTAGAGACCAGCCAGATCGTCAAGTTCGTGCGTCTCATTTGCGAGAAGAAGTATCCCAACACCGAGGTGGTATCGGTAAGGGCATCGGTGTCGCATGGGGTGCGCGACAACCTTGGCTTGGTCAAGTGCCGCGAGCTCAATGATTTCCATCATGCCCACGACGCCTTCCTGGCCTGCCAGGTTGCCGAGTTCACTGCCCGTTGCTATCCCAACTGGCAAGACGGTCAGATGCTCACACGCATCCGCAAGTACGTGAAGGATCTGGTGGATAGCCGGCAAGGCAGGAGCTTGCCTGGCGATTCCGGCCTCATAGCCAACGGGCTGACAAGTCGCATGTATTTTGACGAGGAGACTGGCGAGGTCATCTGGGATAACAAGGAGCACGATGCCTGGATTAGAGCATCCCTGGGCTACAAGGACTGCTACATCTCTCGCATGGTACTCGAGCAGACTGGTGCTTTCTGGGACGAGACGGTTTACTCACCGCGAGATACGCGCAACAGTAAGGGGCTTAAGACGCCGCTCAAGAGCTCTGCCCGGGGACCTGAGGGCACCCTTGATCCTAGGAGGTACGGTGGGGTGACAAACGTACGGCAAGCGCATTGGTTCATCTTTGCCGCAAGGAATCGGAAGGGGCAGTACAAGTACTTCTTTGAGGGCGTGCCCATTTACCTTGCTCACATGCTGCAAGGTGATAACGGAGACCAATACCTGCAGGACTATGCTGACGAAATTGCTGCCGCCAACAAGTGCGGCAAAGCCACCATCCTGCGCAAGTCGGTGCCCTTGCGCCAGAAGCTTGAACTTGAGGGGACTCAGTACTACCTGTATGGAAGTTCTAATGGGAGTAATGAACTCCGAGCGGCTAAAGCGATGTGGGCGGATGCGGGCGTAACCACGCAGCTTGTCTCAGTACTGAGTGGCAAGCCTACTGATGATGCGACCGTGAATTCTGTTTGGGGTTGGCTGGTGAGCGAGGCTGCAAGGGTATGGCCTCAAGTGGTGTCTACCCTCAAGCTTGAAGAAGTCCAGAGGTTCGATGCATTGACGACTGCCGACAAGGCGAAACTGATACGCGACGTATTGATGAAGCTTAACGGAACGAATCCTACAGCTAATGTCGTCAATCTTGGGGGGTCTGCTCATGCGGGACTTACGTTTAAGAAGATTGCAAGTGCTATTCAGTCAATCACATGGATTGACCAGTCGGTGACGGGCATCTACGAGAGGCGTACGACCTTCGAGGAGTTGACCCGTGGGCTTTAGGTCGGTCTGCATAGAAAGTAGGTGCCGCTGCTCGTATGCGGGAGGGTATCTCGTCGTGACAAAGCCCGATGCCACGGCGAAGATACACCTCTCGGAGATCTCGTCGCTCACCTTCTGCACGACCCAGGTCTATGTGAGCGCCTACCTCATCTCCGAGCTTGCCAAGGCAAAGATTCCCGTTGTCTTTAGCGACGAGAAGTATTTGCCCGTGTCTGAATGCCTGCCCATGCATGGGGCCTTCGACAGTTCGCGTCATGTGGCCGACCAGATTGCTTGGACGGAGCCTGCCAAGAAACGGCTCTGGCAGAAGGTCGTACAAGACAAGATATGCCTCCAGGCGCGTGTGCTGGAACTCAAGGGTCATACGGATGATGCCCTTATCCTGCGCAGGTACTGCGACGAGGTAAGGTCGGGCGACCCAGACAATAGAGAGGCGGTTGCTGCTGCGAGGTACTTCCAGGCGCTTTTCGGTACTCCCTTCAACCGTGACCTGGATTGCCCTCTCAACTACTCGTTGGATTACGGCTATACCATCATGCTCTCTAAGGTTGCGCGCGAGATCGCCGCTCGTGGCTATATAACCGAGATTGGCATCCACCACAGGTCTTCTCTAAACCCTTGGAACCTTGCCTCCGACCTGATGGAACCCTTCAGGCCCTACATTGACATCGTGATCCTGCGTACAGACATGAACAAGTTTGATGCCGAGACGCGCCGTGGCCTCATAGACATCACCAACGATACCGTGAGGTTCCAGGAAGGCAACTACAAGCTGGGGAGCGTGGTGTCCAAGTACGTCGAGGGGTGCCTGGCGGTCATGAGCAAGAAGATGAAGGTCGCTGACTTGAGGTGCTATGAGCTGGAATGAGTGCAAGGATTAGGTACATGAGGCTGCTGGTGTTCTTTGACCTTCCCATAGAAACGGCCTCCCAACGAAAGTCATATCGGCTCTTTCGGAAGTTCCTCCTCAAGAGCGGCTACATCATGGTGCAGGAGTCTGTGTACTCGAAGCTGGCAATCGACGGCAAGGCGGTGGACGTGCTCATATCAAAGCTCAAACAGAACCGTCCTCCCGAAGGTCTGGTTCAAGTCCTGCAGGTGACTGAGAAGCAATATGCGGGGATGATCTCTATTGTGGGTGATGCCTTGGACAAGGGCGAAATCGTAAGCACCGATACGCTGGTGGTGCTATGAGGCTGCAGCTGTTGCGGTTCGGTCTGGAGGCAGACCTGAGCCCTGACAAGGTCCAGACGCTTGAGATTCTGGACCGATCGGTGTTTTCGCGGGTGGTGTCATCGTTGCTGTCCGAGGCAGGGGAGAATGCTCCTGAGCCCTATGCGATTTGGGATGACAAGGGTAAGCGTTTGAACCCAAAGAAGCATCTGCTGGTCCTAAACGAGCTGCCCAGAATGCCCTTTAACAACAGGACCTTGCTTAACAAACTTTACGGAAGACTGGTCGCTCAGCTTGAACTGAGTGGGCGGGTGGAGGATGTCAACGAGGCTGGACGCCGGCTTCTAAATTCCCTGGCGCTGGAGTCGATAGACCTTTGGGGAACTTATGGGTTTGACCTAGAATGGAACGCAGAGGCTTTGCTAAAGGCCTTCTCCTTTGTGCCATCCTGTAATGAGGCGGACTCGTTCCTTGACAGTTGCAGTGCATTCTTTGGTTTTTGCATTGACATCCAGCTCGGGATGCCTTTAGTCTTTGTGAATGCAAAAAGTTTTTTGACCAACAATGAGCTTGATGCCTTTATAGAGCAGGCAATTTTTTGTGGTGTTGAAGTCCTTTTGCTCGAATCCTGGCATGATGACTCGAATCATAGGGGAGAGCAGAAAATAGTGCTTGACCAGGAGCTTCTTGTGAGCTGACGTAATTTGACCAGTCAATTTCGACCGTCCTCTGCAGCGGGATTAAGTGCCAAGGTTTTGGCGCAGCGTCGTTTTGACTGGTAATGGCACTCCGCATCCTGAATTATGCTGCATCTTCTCGTTTTGGCGCAGCGTCGTTTTGACTGGTAATGGCACATGGTGAATCATACAACTACTGGGATGACTGTTTTGGCGCAGCGTCGTTTTGACTGGTAATGGCACCATCGTCCTTGTGCCAGGGCGTGCCGGTGTGTTTTGGCGCAGCGTCGTTTTGACTGGTAATGGCACCCACCGCATGACCGTTGAGCGCTTCGAGCAGTTTTGGCGCAGCGTCGTTTTGACTGGTAATGGCACTATACAGCAGCGGCCAGGGGCGCTGAGCCCGTTTTGGCGCAGCGTCGTTTTGACTGGTAATGGCACGGTCGAGGTCGCGAGCACCTACACGCTCAAGTTTTGGCGCAGCGTCGTTTTGACTGGTAATGGCACCAGCGAATAGTGACGATCGCCGCGAGGTGGGTTTTGGCGCAGCGTCGTTTTGACTGGTAATGGCACCGTCGACGCGGCATGGCGCAGGGCGATAGAGTTTTGGCGCAGCGTCGTTTTGACTGGTAATGGCACTTTTTATGTTCTTCTCGCGTCTGATAATCAGTTTTGGCGCAGCGTCGTTTTGACTGGTAATGGCACAATAGCGCCTTGCCCCGTGACACCACTGAGTTTTGGCGCAGCGTCGTTTTGACTGGTAATGGCACAACCCGTGCCATAGAAGATGGCATTTTTCAGTTTTGGCGCAGCGTCGTTTTGACTGGTAATGGCACAGATCTAGAGAGACGTGCAAGCGAGATGCGGTTTTGGCGCAGCGTCGTTTTGACTGGTAATGGCACCTTGACGTATTCAAAGGATTCCAAGGGGAAGTTTTGGCGCAGCGTCGTTTTGACTGGTAATGGCACGAATTCCTCCAAGCCGAGATAGCGAAGAAAGGAATCGACGCCCTTGGATATTGCATTGAGAACGACGAAAGATTCGGCCGTGGCTTCGCCCTTGACCTCATCTTATCCGCCCTCTTCACCGTTATCGCCGCAGGCGTGAGCATCTTCTCCTTGATTCAGCAAATCAAGAGACCGAAGAACATCAAATAAAAAACTTTATCAGACTGAAAAAGCCCCTAGACAAAAATAGGGGCTTTGTTATATTGGCTTCATGAAAAACAGAAAACTCTTATTAGGGCTGCTCCCTTTCCTTCTATCCGGGTGCTATATCGAATCACGCAAAGGTTCTTCCGCCGTCGAGGACGTCACCGTCAACATTGACGCCGAATTGGTCTTCAATACCGTTATTGACGAAAACGCAACGCCTTATGCGAGGGTGATGTGGGGATCCAGCTCTTATCACTTCCCGGAAGGCGTCAAGATCGAGGAGAAACCTGTCGCCGGCGATCAGCTTTGGATCACTTTCGAAGGCGAACCAACCGAAAGCATATGCTATTTGACCTATCCTGGTGACTGCTACCTAGAGGGCAAGGTTAAGGATTACGGCATTCGTCAGACGAACGTGACGTGCCTCAACATCGATTTAGAGGAAGGCGCCACCGTCAGTCGGTACCTACGAAGCCATTACTCCATCTTCACGAATTACGTCGTCTTAGACGAAGAAGGGAGATACGTCGCTTTGGAC
>ONBR01000033.1 GCA_900316105.1 uncultured Olsenella sp. | reverse complement strand
GACCTCCACGTCGTTGACGCCGATCTCCTTGAGGATGCGGGTCACGCACTCCATGCCGGTGCCGTTGAGCGGGGTGTAGACGACCTTGTAGCCCTCGGGTGCCTTGAAGCCGGGGACGGAGACCTTCTTTACGTTCTCGATGAAGGAGTCCAGAACCTCCTCGGGAGTCCACTCGATAAGGCCCTTCTCCAGGCCCTCGTCGAAGTCCATCATCTTTACTCCACCAAAGACGGGCGTCTTTGCGATGGAGGCCGAGATCTCGTCAGCAGCTTCATTGGCAATCTGGCCGCCGTTGTCGTTGTAGACCTTGTAACCGTTGTACTGGGCGGGGTTGTGCGATGCCGTCAGGACAATGCCGGCTGAGGTGTGCAGGTAGCGCACGGCGAAGGACAGGGTGGGAACGGGCTCGATGCGGGGATACACGTAGACGTGGATGCCGTTGGCGGCAAGGACGCCGGCGGCAACCTTCTGGAAGTCCTCGCCCTTGAGGCGGGAGTCGCGAGCCAGTGCCAGAGTGGGGTGGTCGTAGTGTGCGTTCAGATAATCTGCCACGCCCTGGGTGGCCTGGGCGACCACGTAGACGTTCATGCGGTTTGTGCCGACGCCCAGCGTTCCGCGCAGGCCTGCGGTGCCAAACTCGAGGTTGCGATAGAAGGCGTCGTTGAGCTTTTCCTCATCGCCGGCAAGAAGCTCGTCAAGCTCGGCCTTGAGGTCAGGCTCGGTGACATTGTCCTTCCAGAGCTGGACCGTCTCCTGGGTTTTCTGATCCATAGCACACTCCTCATCGTCTAGGGCCGCACAGCGCGGCACAGTTCTGACTAAGTACAGCATGAGTACATGCTAGTCGTTGTAGGGGAGCATGAGAGCGAGGTATGGGGTAGACGGCTAGGATTTTTGGGGAGCATGCGGCCTTGCGGGGCTCGCTAAGCGAAATCGCCCCCAAGGCTCGTGGGAATGCGGTGGTTACATCGCCCCCTCCCCTGTCTTCGCAGGTCATACACCTATGATGGGTGAAGATGATTCCTACGGGCGAAAGGTGACCCGATGACACAGTTGACAGACGCATCCATCAATGGTGCAACCGGCGCCGCCCCCAATGAGGACAGGCATTCCTTCTTTGCCACCTGTCCCAAGGGCTTCGAATCCCTCCTCGCAGATGAGCTCAGATCCCTGGGAACCCCAGAGGTCAGGCCCCTTCGCGGCCAGGTTGCCTTTGGGGGCGCGATCAGGGATGCCTACCGCGTCTGCCTATGGTCCCGCCTGGCGTCGCGCGTGATCCTGGTTCTGGGACATGTGGACGTACACAGCTCCGACAGCCTCTACCAAGGGCTTTCTGCCATAGCCTGGGAAGACCAGCTGGGCCAGGGGGCAACCATGGCAGTAGACGCCCACGGTACCAACGATGCCCTGCGCAACACCCAGTTCACCGCCCTCAGGACCAAGGACGCCATCGCAGACCGCATGAGCGCCCACCGCGGCAGCCGTCCCATCGTGGATACGTCTCGACCCGATGTGCGCGTCGTGGTCCGTATCAGCCGCGAGCGCGCCACCGTGGGCATCGACCTCACGGGCGAGCCCCTCTTTCATCGCGGCTACGAGACGGCCCACTATGGCCGCGGGGGTCACGGCGCCTTCCAGCAGTCCCTGCGCGCTGACTACGCCGCAGCCCTTCTGGCAGCGGGCGGCTGGTACAAGGACATCCGTCACGACGACGCTTGCCTGGTCAGCATCTACCCAGGTTCTGGCGTCATCCTGGCCGAGGCAGCATCGCAAGCCCTGGACAAGGCACCTGGGCTCCTGCGCCCCCGGTGGGGCTTCCAGGGATGGGCGGGGCACGACGTCGAAGCCTGGAACGAGCTCCTGGAAGAGGCGCACGACCGCGCAGACCAGGCCCGTGAGGACCTGGCTGCCGGACGCCGCAAGCTCAGCCTGATCTGCTTCGACGACCGCCGCGCATCCGAGTCCGAGGCCAGGCACATGCTGCGGGGAGCCGGCATGGACGTGATGCCCGACTACCTCCCCATCACCGACCTGCAGAAGCTCAAGGGCACGGAGCCTGGCATGATCGTCTGCGACCTCTCCTGGATCGCATCTGACGAAATCAGTCAGGAGGCTGCGACGCTGTCCGATGTCGCCAGCGCACTTGACTCGCTGATGCAGTCAAAGCAGAAGTTCCGCGGCCTGGCTACCATTGCTCGGTCAAAGGAGCTCGATGACGTCGTCGCCCTCGAGCCCAGCTCCCAGATGTCCATCATCCTAGGTCGCGACCCCGCCTTCATCAAGGCCTACGAACTCGAGGGGACCGATGTCCAGAAGGCGCGCAAGCCCCTGCCCCAGGTGCAGATTCCCAGTCGCACAGGCGGTGCCCCCGCGACCATCTCCGTCTTTCAGGAGGGATCCGACCAGTTCGCGAAGCGCCTGGTCAAGGTTGCAAAGGCCCGGGCAAAATGGGCAAAGCGCGAGGACATCAGCTGCTACCGCGTCTACGACTCGGACCTGCCCGACTATGCGGTGAGCATCGACCTCTTCCAGGGATCCGAGATCATGCCCTCCCGCCATGGCAGCCAACGCTGGCTGCAGATCTACGAGTACGCCGCTCCAAAGGAGATCGACCCCGCCCTGGCCCACCGCAGATTGCTGGATGTCCTGGCCATCGCCCCCAAGGTCCTGGGCGTCAGCCCCAAGAACACCTTCATCCGCGTCCGCACCAAATCCCGTGGAGGATCCCAGTATGCCGCCGAGGCCGTGGCCAACGCAGGGGGACGAGACGGTAGGCCCAACCGCCGACCCGGCGGAAGACGCCCCGGGGAGAACTCCCGTCCCAGCCTGCCCCCGCTGGCACATGGTGCCCACCTCATCGACGAGGGCGGCCTGGTCTTTGAGGTGAACTTCCAGACCCGTCTGGACTGTGGCATATTCCTGGACCACCGCGAGACCCGTTCCATGCTGCGCGAGCTGGCAAAGAAGACCTACGGATCAAAGCGCTTCCTGAACCTCTTTGCCTATACGGGCACGGGTACCTGCTATGCCGCTGACGGAGGCTGCAAACACACGACCACCGTGGACATGAGCGCTCCCTCCCTTGCCTGGGCAAAGCGCAACATGGAACGCAACGGCTTCGTGGGAGACGTCCACGAGTACGTGCAGGCCGACGTGATTTCCTGGGTCACGGAGCAGCGCCACACGCCCAACCGTTGGGATCTCATCTTCTGCGACGTTCCCACCTTCTCCAACTCAAAGAGCATGAGGGGCAGCTGGGACGTGCAGCGCGACCACGCCGAGCTCCTCATCGGCATCTCGCGCATCCTCACGGCAAACGGCATGGCGGTCTTTTCCTGCAACCTGCGCAACTTCAAGCCCGACGTGGAAAAGATGGCAAAGGCCGGCGTCCAGATCAAGGACATCACCGACCAAACCATCCCCGAGGACTTCTCGCGCAACAAGAGGATCCACCACTGCTACCTAGTACGTCGCACTCCCAGGCCCGAGTCGGAGCTAGGGGACGAGCCACGTAGCTCGAGCTCGTATCGTGGAGGTGGATCCCGCACCGGACGTGGGAGCTACCAAGACAATCGCGGGGACAGCCGCGGGTATCGCGACAGCTACGGCAGGGGCGACCGCGGGGGGTACGGCAGGCCCGGTCGTGGATACCATAACGACGAGCGCGACCGCTACGATAGGGGCAGTCGTGGAGGCGGCCACTACGGGCGCCGTGGAGACGACCGCCGAGACGGAGGCTATCGTGACGAGGATCGCTTCGGGCGCCAGGACAATGGCTTCCGCGGCGGGAATCGTGGTGGTGGCCGCGGATACCATGGCAATGGCGGACGAGACGACCGTCAGGGCGGCTATCGCGGAGGCCATGGCGACAGCGCTTACAAGAGGCCCTATCAGGGAAGGCCCGGAGGCTACGGCCGCTCCAGCAGGTCTGGCGGCTTCGGACGCTCGGGAGGCTATGAGGGTTCCTCTCGCTAGTTGACCAGGGGGTGGCCACTGTTGGCATTTGGAAGTCGGACGTCCAATGTCTAGCTAGAAGGAATGAGCCTCGTCGGCAGTTGTCGGCGAGGCTCGTGTCTTCTTTCTGCGTAATGGGCTTGCTCCAGGGGCGTATCCCGCGGCGAGGGTACCGACTCTAGAGGCAAATCCCACGGTCGGCGGCCGACTCCAGAGGCAATTCCCACGGCCGGCGGCAACTCCAGAGGCAAATCCCACATGGGCGATTTATAAAACCGCAGGTAGATATGGGTGTAAGAATTCTAGTCCCGTGGGATTTACCTCTGCCGGTCTCGAAAAACCATTCCAGAGGCGATTCCCACGGCATATAGAGACAATTCCCACAGGGGCCAGTCGCGGCAGCACCTTACTCCTTGCTGTAGAAGCCTTCCAGGTCCTGTGCCATCTGCTCTAGCGTAGGTACGTCCACGTAGGCCATGTGACCACAGTTGTACAAATGCCACTCCACTCGGCTCTTGGCCTCGTCGGACAGGAACTGACAGCTCATATCGTGAAGGACGTTCCAGTAGGTAGTGGCGGCATCGTAGCGACCACCCATGATGCAAAGCTTCATCCGAGGATTGCGACGCAGGGCCACTGCCAGGTCGTAGGCAACGTTGGGACTGGCTCTCTTCCCGATCTTGCCCGGCTCACCGTGCTCCCACTTCCAGTTGACACCCACGCGTTCGTAATTGCTGGACAGGTAGGTTGCTGGTCCGTGATAGCTCAGCTCGTTGGCCAGGAAGTCACGGAAGGCGCAGGTCCAGCTTGCCTCCACGGCATCGTCGGCGGCGTCCTCGCCGGCAAACCACTCGGCGTCGCCCTGAGTGGCCAAGGGGGCATCGGAGCTGAAGCGCATGTCCAGGCGACCACATACCCTGCCCTCGTCCCAGAGGATGCTGCGGCGGAAGTCATCCAAAGTCACGCGCAGGTGCTGGTGTGCAAGCTTCCGCGCGGGCAGACCGATGAAGTCAGAGAGCTCCTCGGCCACCTCCTGCTCTCGCTCCCTTCCCAGCCGGTCGCCACGCAGGAGCGCGGGCGCGTACACGTCCTCATCCCATTCCATGGCCTTCTGGAACCAATCCTCCACGGTCTCGCCCCGCCCGGCCTTGCCAAAGTAATGGGCGGCAGCAGCCATCGTAGGCATCATGCCCAAGTGATAGAGGTCCTCCCCCTCGATGACCTGGACCCAGTCAAAGATTGCCGACAGCATGGTGACGCCCGCCACCAGGACGCCACGCTCCCCCAGGAGGCGGCACAGGACGGCGTTGCGCACCGTTCCATAGGACTCGCCAAAGAGGTAGACGGGGCTTGCCCAGCGGCCGTTCTCCTCCAGCCACTGGCAGATGGCACGACAGAAGGCGTCGGCGTCACCGTCCACGCCAAAGAGCTTCGTGGTATCCGCCCCCTCGGCGACAGTCGACCAGCCCGTCCCAGGCGCGTCCAAAAAGACCAGGTCGCTCTGAAGCAGAAGGGTCGATGGATTGTCCTCCACCTGGATGGGATGACCCAGGTGGCCAACACCGTCCGTCTTGACACGGCGAGGCCCGACGCCACCAAAGTTGATGGGTACCGAGGCGCATCCGGGGCCGCCATTGTAGGCAAAGGTCACGGGACGGGTCGCGTCAGGCTTGCCCTCGCCGCCCAGCGCCAGATAGGTCAGGGAGAACATCTGACTGGTCAGGGCTCCCGTATCGTCTCGCACGTCCAGGTGGGCGGCCCTACAGCTGTAGTCGATGGTCTCGCCTGCGCTAAGGCCGGACCCCCTCCAGGTCAAGTGCGCGGTCCTTGCCTCTGGCATCCTGGGATTGGGGTCAGCGGAAACGTTCATGAATGCATCGCTGAGCTTGACGGTAGTAGCCCCAGCGGCAGCACTGCCCTGGGTCTGAACCGCAACGGCTTTGTTCTCTTCCGGCATGGATACTCCTTCTGACGGTTCCTTCTCTCAACGTCCATAGACGATAGCGCACCCAAACAAGTGTCGCGAATTCGTGTCAGCCCCTCTGGGGCTGGAAAAGAGGACCAATCATGACTACACTGCTACACTGCTTTAGAATATGTGTAAAAAGCCATGAGCAATCGCAGTCAAAATCATAGCCCGCTCATCCAGTCGGAATTCTCATTCCAGACCATTGCTCGATTGGACGAATTCTATGGAAAAGAAGACTTCGGTCATCGACGAAAAGACCAAGGAGCGGCTCGAACGCCGCAAGCGCTCTCGTCACGCGGGCATCCCCCTGTCTGCAGGCATGATGCTGGTTACCTTGGGTGTCGTCTACGGTGACATCGGTACCAGCCCCATGTACACCCTCAAGGCCATCGTGGGCGGCAACGGCGGCCTGGGCACCATGCGGGAGGATACGGTCCTGGGTGCCCTCTCCCTCATCATCTGGACCCTGACTCTCATCACCACCGTCAAGTACGTCCTCGTCGCCATGAAGGCTGACAACCACAACGAAGGCGGCATCTTTGCCCTCTACAGCTTGGTGCGCCGCTGCGGCAAGTGGCTCATCATCCCCGCCATGGTAGGCGGCGCGGCCCTGCTGGCAGACGGCATCCTGACCCCCGCCGTCACCGTCACCACCGCCATAGAGGGTCTGCGAACGATCAAGTTCATGTATGCCATCATCGGAGATGGCCAGCAGATCGTCATCCTGATCACGGTGCTCATCCTCTGCCTTCTCTTCTTCATCCAGAAGGCGGGCACCTCCACAATCGGCAAGCTCTTTGGCCCCATCATGACCGTGTGGTTCCTCTACCTGGGAGGCACCGGCCTCATGAACATCGGCCTGGACCTCAACATCTTCCGCGCCCTCAACCCGGTGCGTGGCCTCACCTTCCTCTTTGATGGCTCCATCAACGCTGCCGGCCTCATGGTCCTGGGCAACGTCTTCCTCTGTACCACCGGCGCCGAGGCCCTCTATTCCGACATGGGACACGTGGGCAAGGCCAACATCTATGCCACCTGGCCCTTCGTGAAGGTCTGCCTGATCCTCAACTACCTGGGTCAGGGCGCCTGGATCCTGGCCAACACCCAGAACCCCGCAATGCTGGCCATCGACGACGTAAATCCCTTCTTCGAAATGGTCCCCGAGCAGATTCGCGTATTCTCGGTCATCCTCTCCACCTTCGCGGCGATCATCGCCTCACAGGCTCTGATCACGGGCTCCTTCTCCATCGTGTCTGAGGCCACGCGCCTGGACCTCTTTCCCCACGTAAAGATCAACTACCCCTCCGAGACCCGCGGTCAGATCTACATCCCCCTGATTAACAACGTCATGTGGGTTGCCTGCATCTTCGTCGTCCTCCTCTTCAAGCGCTCGTCCGCCATGGAGGCAGCCTACGGCCTGGCAATCACGGTCACCATGCTCATGACCACGCTCCTCATGACGGAGTACCTTTCCAAGCTCAGGCATAAGCGCGGCGCGGCTATGGTCTTCCTGGTCATCTTTGGCGCCATCGAGCTCATGTTCTTCTTCTCCAGCCTGACCAAGTTCATGCACGGCGGCTGGTTCACGGTCCTCATGGCCTCGCTCATCTTTGCGGTCATGTACATCTGGCGTCGCGGTACCGCCATCGAGCACACCCAGACGGTCTACCTGCCGGTCAACCAGTACCTCAACCAGCTTTACAATCTCTCGCATGACGACGACTACCCCTACGTGGCAGACAACCTGGTCTTCCTGACCAACGACTCCTCCCACGACAAGCTGGACCGCGACATCCTCTACTCCATCCTGGACAAGAGGCCCAAGCGCGCCCGCGCCTACTACTTCCTCAACATCCGCGTCACCAACGAGCCCTACACCCACGAGTTCATCGTCAACGACTTCGGTACAAACTTCGTGTTCAAGATTCAGCTTCGCCTGGGCTTCCGCGTCAACCAACGTGTGAACACCTACCTGTACCAGATAGTCGCCGACCTTATGGCACACAACGACCTACAGCCTCAGAACCACAAGTACTCGATCTACCGCGACCACGGCAAGGTGGGCGACTTCCGCTTCTGCCTGATCCGCAAGGTCCTCTCGCCCGAGTCCGAGCTTTCTGGCTTCAACGCCCGCATCATCGCGGCAAAGTACTTCATCCGTCGTCTCACGGGCTCTCCTGCCCGCTGGTACGGCCTGGAGAACTCCAGCATCATCTTTGAGTACGTACCCCTCTTTGGCCGTAGAAAGAGCCAGCACAAGCTCATCCGCGTCCAGGGCACCGATGACACCACGGGCTTCGTTCCCGCGCCAAAGTCCACCCACATGGAGGAGGACGAGGCCGACGAGGATATCTTCTCGGCCACGATGCACGCGGAGCGCGAGGAGTCCGTCGAGGAGGCCGAGCACGAGCTCCTGGGCGGCAACACGGCAAGCTTCCGCCCCCTGGTCGTAGACGACGAGGACGAAGACGATGCCGACTACGAGGAGGAGGAAGAGGGCGAAGAGTAGCCTCCGCCTCCGATAGGCATGAAAACGGGAGCCTCCCTTTCCATCAGCGGAAAGGGAGGCTCCCTTATTTCCAATGCTTTTGACACTGACTAGAGGCCCAGGTAGTCCTCCAGGAAGCAGGCCACGCCAGACGCTGAGTTGTCTTTGGCAGTCACCGCATCAGCCTTGGCCTTGAAGTCATCGGCCGCGTTGCACATGGCGACGCCCAGGCCAGCCGCCTCCAGCATGGGCAAGTCGTTTGCCGAATCGCCAAAGGCAACGCACTGGTCAAGCCCCACGCCCAAATAGTCGCAGAGCCATGCCATACCCGTGCCCTTCGATGCCTCGCTATCCATGATCTCGATGTTCTTTGGATCGCTGGTGGTCCAGGACAGGCTGGGATCGGCCTCGGCCGCAGCAATCAGAGCCTTGCGGTCCTCTTCCGAGTCAAAGAACATCGTGACTTTATCCACGTCGGGGTAGGCCCGCACGACTTCCTCGGTAGGCATGTCCAGCCTGACCCTGGTGGTAGAGATGAACTTGATCACGTCAGGACTGATGCCGTAGTCCAGGACCCTCAGACAGCGGTCCTTGTTTGCGCGGGAGACGCCACCGGCAAAGACATCAAAGGTACTGCTCACGTCCTTCACGCGCTCGAAGTAGGCCAGGGTGCGCTCGGCACCGATAATCCGCTTGTGCAGGGTCTCTCCGCTGCGCACGTCCACGACGGCAGCGCCATTGGATGCAACGGCGTAGTGAACGTCAGGGCTCTCCAGGAGCTCCTTGGGCAGTGCCGTCCATGCCCTGCCGCTGCAGGGGACGAAGGCGATGCCCCTCTCCTGAAGCTTGTCCAGAAGCCTGAGGTTGCCCTCGGGGATGGTCTTGTCCTTTGCCAGGTAGGTCGAGTCCATATCGGAAAAGACAAGCCTCACGTCGTTTGTGCCCTTGGCGTCACTCATGCAGTCTCCTTAGTGTTGGCAATCGCCTGTCGCAGTTGACAAGGGGATCTACCCCCCAATCAGTCACCTTGCATTCTAGCCCCTAGCCTCGATGGGCACATAGTCCTTGTCCTCAGTGTAGGTGCTGTAGGCGGGTCGGATGATGCGGGCTGGACCATAGAGCTCCTCCATGCGATGGGCAGCCCAACCCGACAGACGAGCCATGGCGAAGAGCGGGGTAAAGAGGTCCCTGGGAATTCCCAGCATGGTGTAGACGAAGCCCGTATACATGTCGATGTTGGTGGAAATGGACTTATTGATGCCCATGACATCGTGCATCAGCTGGGGGCCAATCTGCTCCACGCGGTGGATGAGGTTGAAGCGGTCCAGCTGGCCCTTCTTTTCCGCTATGGCCCGGGCATAGGAGCGCACTACCTCGGCACGGGGGTCGGTAATGGTGTAGACGGCATGGCCCAGACCATAGATCAGGCCCTTGTGGTCTAAGGCCTCACCCCTCAGCACCTTTGTCAGGTATGACGCCAGCTCCTCGTCATCCGACCAGTCACGCACGTGGTCAGCGATGTCCTCCATCATCTCGCCAGCCTTGAAGTTCGCGCCGCCGTGCTTGGGTCCCTTGAGTGACCCCAGGGCCGCCGCATACGCGCTGTAGGCATCCGTGCCCGAGGATGACAGGACACGACAGGAGAAGGACGAGTTGTTGCCGCCGCCGTGCTCGGCATGCAGCATCAGCATCACGTCCAGCATCATAGCCTCGTCGCGGGTAAAGCCCTGGTCCCCACGGAGAATGTCCAGGATGGTCTCGGCCATGGTGTAGTTCTTTTGAGCGGGAGGCACCATCAGCCTGCTGCCGCTCTGTGCGGCCACAAAGGCCTGGTGGGCCACCGATGCCACACGGGGCCAGCGTCCCAGGAGCGAGAGGGCTACGTCGATCTCGTGGGTGGGCGAGGTGTCGTCGGGATTGCGGTCAAAGGCATAGAGCAGGAGGGTTGCGCGCTGCAGGACGTTCATGATGGAATGGCTGTAGGTGGTACGAGGAAAGATATCCAGGTAGCCCTCGGGCAGCTGCCTGCGTGCGGCAATGCGGGCCTTGAAGTCCTCCAGCTCGGCCTGAGTGGGCAGATTGCCCGACAGGAGCAGGTAGGACACCTCCTCGTAGCCAAAGCGACCGGCATCGTGGCAGCCGCTCACCAAGTCCTCGATCTTGTAGCCTCGAAACTTGAGCTCTCCCCTATCGGGCACGACCTTGCCGTCCACCTTGTTGTAGCCATGGACTTCAGAGATGGTGGTGAGCCCCACCAGAACGCCCGAGCCATCGGCATTGCGCAGGCCGCGTTTGATGTGACGCTGGGAGTAAAGCTCCAGTGGCACCTTGTCCACCTGCTGCATGCCCTCGTAGAGCCTGTCTGACACGGGAGGCCGACCCATGCCTTCCGAGGGCATGGGATAGACGTCGGCGATGTGGGAGAGTGCCGAGGTATCCTCACGGGTCAGGTAGGCGCGGGGTCTGTGTCCCTTGAGCCCGCCAAAACCCTCCTCAGCCCGGTCGGTTGGCCTTGTCGTGTTCTCTGACATAGTCATCCCTCACATCCATCGAGAAACCCTAGATAAGCGAAAGGGGACACGGTATATTAGCGCGTGCCATCTCCCCTTGCCGATAAAAGAGCAGTGCCCGTGGTCTACAGGCGATACATGAAGTTAAAGACGTCCTCGCGCTGCATGGTGATCTGCACGCCCAGCGATTCCGCAAGCTCGTCCAACTCAGTCTGAATCTGCTTGAACTCAGCGTCGGAGGCGCTCACGTCCACCAGCATGGTCATGGTGAAGATACCCTGCAGGATGGTCTGCGAGATGTCTAGGATGTTGACGGCATGCCCCGCCAGCGCCCCGGTGACGGCCGCTACGATGCCCGGACGGTCACTGCCGAGCACGGTGACGATTGCACGATTGTTAGAAGCCTTTGTGGTGTCAGACATGTCTCTCCTTAGCGTGTCTAGCCATGGCAACCGTTTTGCTTGGAAACAAGATTGTAGGTGTAAATGCCAGGCTTCGTCATCAGCTGTAACAAGGTACGTACAAAGAACGCTCTCCCAGCAGTTACCGGGAGAGCGCCCTGTCTGTCATGGCAATCGTGAAGTCGCCAGTATTGAGACCTCGGCCAGTTCCTAGCTCTGGGCCACATCCTCGGCAAAGCCCGTGTCAACAGACTCAAAGAGGGCAATCACGTCCTCCTGGGAGATGCCCAGCGCCACCGAGAGCTCCTCCAGGGAGCGCTTGCTGGCTTTCTTTAGGATACGTTCGTATACCACGGGCGGCTTTTTGTTGTTGGCCCTGGCCTCGGCGATGCGGGTACGGAAGGTCTTCACCGTGCGGACGGAGTCCAGGCAGGTGCCCTGGCGAATCTTGTCCTTGTAGTACTGCTCCTCTAGGGCAACGCTCTTTGACTCGTAGTCGTCCACGGGAAGGTCCATGTAGCCATCGATGAGCCTTTGGGCATCGTCATGCGACAGAACGGGCCTCAGGG
>ONBR01000023.1 GCA_900316105.1 uncultured Olsenella sp. | reverse complement strand
CGTGCTAACGTGACGCTTGCGAGCGACTTCTTCCCATTGACGCCTGGTAACTACGAGCTGAGCTTCACGGGATGCTCTTCCCATGTGGCCAGCTTCCACGAGAGGTGGCTGTGATGGCGGGTGCTGTCCCCACGGTATTCTGGTTCGACCGCTTCGACGAGCGCATCGGCATCCTACCCGTCGCAGGAGAGCTCGTCCACACCGAGGAGCTCAACGGCGAGGACACGCTGGAGGTCGAGTGCCGCGAGGTTCCCGCCAAGGGCGACCGGCTGCTGTGGCAGGACGGCAACGTGTGGCGGGAGCATGTTGTCGTGAGGACCGACGAGCCACTTGAGGGGGTGTGCTCTGTGTATGCGGAGTCGTCGCTGTGCGAGCTGCTGGACGACTTCATCGAGGAGCAGCACTTGGTCTCGAAGACGGCAAGGCAGGCGCTGGCGATCGTGCTGGCACCCACGCGCTGGACGGTCTTGTCGTGCGACGTGGCCGGAACGGCTGGATGCGTGCTCTACCACGTGAACGCTCTCTGGGCGCTGCGGAGGGTCGCCGAGGTCTGGGACGGCGAGGTCGAGCCCGTGATAACGGTTGCTGACGGGCGGGTGGCTTCAAGGGCCATCCGTTTCAAGAACCAACTCGGGAGTTGGAAGGGCCTGCGCTTCACCTACGGCAAGAACATGGCGGGGTGCACGCGCACGGTCCTGGAGCAGGACGTGTACACGGCGCTCTACGGGTTCGGCGCGGGCCTTCCCGTGACCGACGAGGACGGGCGCTACACCGGCGGCTACCGCAAGAAGCTTACCTTCGGCGAGGTCAACGGTGGCGTCAACTGGGTCGGCGACGAGGATGCGCGGCTCGTATGGGGCCGCTGGAACGCGGATAGGACGGCAAAGGTCCACAGCTTCGGGCAGGTGACCTTCTCTGAGTGCGACGACCCGGCCAGGCTGCTCGCTCTTACGAGGAAGGCGCTTGTCGACGCCGTGCAGCCGAAGGTGTCGTACGAGATTGACGTCGCGGCCCTGGATGGCGGCGAATGCGGGCTGGGTGACGAGATCGCTGTGATTGACTCGTCGCGAACGCCAGAATGGCGGCTCAAAGCCCGCGTCGTTCGGCGGGTGCGCACGTTTGGCGATGCGGTGATCTGCCGCGTGACCATCGGCACGGTGCAGCAGGTCGACTATGCGGTGACGAGCTCTCTTGCTGCCGACGTCGCGGCGCTGCAGAACGACGTCGCGGGCATCGACGGCAACATGAGCGTGGCGACATCGGTGCAGGTGGTGGAGAGCACGGTGACCGAGGCCATCGACGACCTGGACGAGCTGGCGGACCTCGACTTCTGACGGCGGGGTTGTGACGAGGGCATACCCTGAGCGGAGAATCTAGGAGGTGCTTCGTGCTCGACGGATACGGACTTCATCAACTCATCTGGGACACCTGCGACGAGCGTTTCGGCGACGTGCTGGTAGCATCACCTGCCGATTCGGACGGGCGCGGGATTTCGCTTGTCGTGAGGGAAAACGGTTCTGCCGCCAATCTGACTGGTGCGACGGTCTACTTCATGTGGAAGCACAAGGTGACCGGTGAGCGCGGGACCGAGCACTTCTCGGCTGTCGACGCCTCCGCCGGGACGTTCGAGGTCTACTACCCGGCGGCGATGCAGGAGGCCGAGGGAGTCGTGCAGGCGCAGGTGATGGTCTCGCGCGGGGACGACACCTACATCAGCTCGCGGGTGTTCACCATCCGCGTTGAGCCAGTTATCATCGGAGGAGAGGAGCATCAGGACGGCTTCACTCTGTTCGTTGATGCCATCAACGCATACGAGCACGTGACCGAGATCACAACGGATGCCGCAGATGCAGCGAATGCCGCTGCCCAACTGGCGAACGCGGCACGAGAGAATCTTACGGCGGCAGCTGAGCGCGGCGACTTCGACGGCGCGGATGGCATGAACGGCGCTGACGGCTTCAGCCCGACGGCAACCGTGACGCAGACCGCAGATGGCGCGACCATCACGATCACCGACAAGGACGGCACTACGACCGCCGATGTATCGAAGGGCGTGAAGGGTGACAAGGGCGATGCCGGTGACGTCGGACCGCAGGGACCCAAAGGAGATGTCGGCGAACGAGGACCTCAGGGAACCCAGGGCGAAACTGGGCCGCAGGGTCCGAAAGGCGAAACCGGCGACACTGGCCCTCGAGGACCGCAGGGCGTCCAGGGTGAGACCGGCGCTACTGGCGCAACCGGGCCACAAGGCCCAAAAGGCGATAAGGGCGACACAGGCGCAACAGGGGCTCAAGGGCCGAAAGGCGATACCGGCGATACTGGTCCGCAAGGCTTGACCGGCCCTGCAGGCGCTGATGGCGTCTCTTGCACGCACAGCTGGAACGGCTCGGTGCTGACCGTGACGAGCGCATCTGGAACCAGCTCTGCGGATCTTCGCGGACCTCAGGGCATCCAGGGCATCCAAGGCGAAACCGGACCTAAGGGCGAAACGGGAGCCCAGGGAATCCAAGGCGAGACCGGCGCCACGGGACCCCAGGGACCGAAGGGAGACACGGGCAACGACGGTGCTGACGCCACCATAACCGGTGCCACGGCTACCGTCGACTCGTCCACCGGCACGCCTTCCGTAAGCGTCACGCTCGGCGGCACTGCTTCCGCCAGGACGTTCGCATTCGCCTTCCACAACCTCAAGGGCGAGACCGGCGCCACGGGGCCGCAAGGGCCACAGGGACCGGCGGGGACGACGCCTGACCTATCTGCCTACGCCACCAAGCAGTACGTGGACGACGCCATCGCCGCACTGGCGAACCTCGGGGAAGAGGAGTTCTAGTCATGGCGGTTGGAACCATATCGACATCCATCCTCACCGACATCGCCAACGCGATCCGCTTTAAAGCCGGCGTCGCTACGCTGTACAAGCCGCGCGAGATGGCGGCCGCCGTATCGGCTCTCGACGGGACCGACGCTGGCAATTACCAGGGACAGCCCTACATGACGCTCGAATCGGGCGTGCTGCCGGAGTCGGTGTTCTCGGACATCGCAGATGCGATTCGCGAGCAGAACGGGCTCTCCACGCTCTACCAGCCCCGCGAGATGGCCGCTGCCATCCTCGCCCTCGAATGGGACGTAGGGTTGAAGCCGAGAGCGGTCCTAACGTCGCTCGGCACCCTTGAGTTCAACTACGTGGACGGTCGGCACTGCTACTCCGGCGGCGTTCCCGTGAACGCGTGGGAGATAGATCCGGCTGGCTACTCGTCGGCTTCTGCGCGGCCATATGATTCGATCAAGCTGCAGGTGAAGAAGGTCGTGATCCATTCCTCTTGGCCGCAGGTCGGCATGAGGAAGGCGGACTACCTCTTCAATGCGTTCCAGAGCATGACCGAGGTCTCCGGATTCGAAAACATGAGCGGCATCTCGAGCGCGGCGCAGATGTTCACGAGCTGCCCTTCACTGGAGACGATCTACGCGACATCGTTCAGCAACTCGGGGCTGTCGGGTTCGCTGATGTTCAACGGTTGCAGCCGCCTGGTGGGCGGCACCGACGGGTTCGTACCTTCTACGACGAGCGGTGCGTCCGTGTGCAAGCTGGGCACAGGCGGCGTGCTTACAGACCCGAATGCCGACCAGCGCACCTGGTTCTGGGCACACTACTACGCGGACGGAGAGGGCGTGCTCACGGCTTCGCCCACGCCGGACCCCACGCGCGAGCTCGTGGCTTCTGGGCGGATCTGCGCCATCGGCAAGTACGTGGGGCTGGGCTTCACGCCCTGGGACGGCGTCACCGGTCCGACGCACCGCCAGCACCTCACGCACGTCACCTTCGCGGCGGACATGGCCACGTTCTCGTATCTGAACCTGATTTACCTGTTCTACAGCTGCACGAACCTCGCGAGCGTTTCGGGGCTTGATAACCTCTCGGGCGTGCGCTCGATGCGATTCACGTTTGCTTCCTGCGCTTTCACCGAGATTGACTTCAGGGGGTTCGATCCGTCGAAGCTGACGGACCTGACCTACACGTTCTCGGGATGCAACAAGCTCACGACTATCTATGCCGACTCAACATGGGCGCTTCCTTCGAGCGGACTCACTGGCTCGCAGTGCTTCTACTCCTGTTCCACGTCGCTGGTTGGCGGCAACGGCACCGTGTGGTCGAGCTCGAATACCGGTTACTCGTACATGAGGATTGACAGAGCTGGACAGGCGGGGTACTTGACTACAGCCTAAATCATCAGGACAAATAAGCAACCAGCGCGTTCTTGTTTATACGAACCGAACGGCCTATCTTAAACGATGGCAGCTCGTTCTTCATGCAAAGCCTGCTCACCGTACGATGACTTACTCCGAGGATGCCTGCCGCTTCTTTGACTGTGAGCAGGACGGGATATCCCTCTAGGAGGTCGGCTTCCGTTCCGTATGATTCGGCTATACCACTTGCGGTGGCCGCCTTCCAGGATGGCTTTGGGGGTGACACACAGAAGCTGCCTGAATCGTCCTGCGTGACGGTGTAGCCGACAACTTCTAGGGCTTCGATAGCGCACTCTAGACCAATGCGCTTGCGTTCAAGCAGCTTCTCGGCAGCTTCCGCCCTCAGCTCATTTAAAGTTATCCTCTCGTTCTTTTCGCCCATCAGAACTCCTTCCAAACGAAAAGGCCGAGATTTCTCCCAGCCCTGCTGAACCCGTCCTGCATTGCCCACGCAAAGTTTACTTTCTACTAGCTTCAATCAAATCGTCGGGAGAGTTCGGCATCTCGCCAAGGAGAGTCGACTTCCACCATTCGGGCGACATGCACCCAGATGCGCAGAGCATATCCAGTAGCATGTCCTGTGCCTTGGGCGGGAGCGACTCGAAGTCTTCCCTTAGCGCAGCATCGATGTTGTTTGTGGTTGCTTCCATCTGCTCGCAGATCTCCCGCTTCTCTTCGAGCGAGAAGGATTGCGGCGAGCTGAGGCAGACGTCCGCCTTAAAGTAGGCGAGCTCGTGCTCCTCGTGGAGTTTGTTCCATTCATTGCTGGTCTTCATGTCCGGTCCTCCTTCATTCTTCTTGTCGGTCTTGTTTCGCCCCATCCCCGATAGAGGGGATTTTCGAGGCTGACACGGAAGAGGTCAGAAGTTCAAATCTTCTAACGCCCACCATAAAAGACGCAGGTCATCGCCTTGTGCGGTGGCCTTTTTCGTAGCGGGCCGCCAAAAGGCCGCCAACGGGCCGCCAAATTTCTTAACTGTTTTGTGAAATTCAGTGGTTCCGGCTGAATCGGCGAACGGAAGCTTGCAAGTTCGTCCTATGCGACTCCGAGGCGCATCATTTATTTTGACGTTACTTTACTTTATGAGTAAAATAACGTAGAAGCGTTATTCGAGAGAGCGTAGCGATGCAACTGCCAGAGACCATATTCGGCATCCCACTGACCACAGCTGAGGAGCCGGCAGCCTCGAGGCTGCCCCGGATATTCACCGAGGAGTTCCGGTTCCTGCGGGCGAGCCTCGCGGGACGGGAAGACCGGGAGTTCGACGTCGTCGCCTCCGACCGCCGCATCGACGTGAAGAAGGCTGCCGCTGCGGCAGAGGCCGTGTCCTCGATCACGGGCCTGGACGCCGCCGTGTGCAGCCCCGCGCTCGACTGGTGGCAGATGCGCGCCCTTGCGGAAAGGGGCGTCCCCTTCATCAGGGACGAGCGCAACCTCTGGATGCCGTTTCTCGGCGCCGCGGTCAAGATGGACGTTTCCGCCACGGCGCCGCGCCCACTCTCCCCGCAGGCCCAGCGGGTCTTCACCAACCTCCTCTGCGGCGCGTGGGACGGCAGGGACGCGGGGGAGATAGCGCAGCTGGCCGGCAAGAGCCCGTCGAGCGTCTCGAAGTACCTCGCCGAGCTTTCCGCCGTATGCCCCCAGCTCATCGAAAAAGTCGGTCGCAGGAGGCTGCTCACCTCCGCGGGCATCGGCAAAGACGAACTCCTGGAGAGGTTCGACGGCTACCTCTCCTCCCCCGTTGCCAGGTCGTTCCCTGCGAGGGTCGCCGGGGATGCCGCCGCCCTCGGGAAGGCCGGCTTCCTCATGTCCGGCGAGCCAGCTCTCCAGCTGAAGACCGATCTGGCATATGGCGGCCCCAAAGTGATCGCGGCGACGAACAACGTGGTCGATGAGGCGATGCGGGCAGGTATCATGAATAGGTCCGAGTCGCCGTGGGACGCCGACGCGACGGTCCAGGTGCTCGCATACGGCGTGGATTTTCCCGACAATCGCTTCATAGGCCAGGTCGGACTCCCCCTCGTCGACGACCTCGCCCTCTATCTCGCGATGCGCGGGGAGGCGGGCGACGACCCGCGCCTCGCCGACGCCATCGAGCAGGTTAGGAGCAGCGCATGCCACTCGTAGCGGGCCTCCGGGCCTTCCGTGACGCACTCGCCGGGTTCGAGGACTGCTACGCCCTCATCGGGGGCGGAGCCTGCAGCCTGCTCTTCGACGCCACGGGCACGGACTTCCGCCTGACGCGGGACCTCGACGTCGTCATCCTCGCCGGGAGCGGCCGCGACGACTTCGCCCGCGCCTTCTGGGCCTTCGTACGTGACAACGGCTACAAGGCGGGCGGAAGGAACGACGAGAGGGTCCGCTACTACCGGTTCACGCTCCCCGAGGGCGGCATCGGCACGGGTCTTCCGGAACGAGGGGGTCTCGAGCCTTTCGGCGATCATCCTCGACGACGGCTACTACGACCTCATCCGCTCGGGGGTGACCATGGTCGAGGGCGTGCCCGTAGTGGACGCCCTGCACATCATCCCGCTGAAGATGCGCGCCCACATCGACCTCAACGACCGGCACGACCGTGGCGAGCGAGTCAACGAGAAGGATCTCCGCAAGCACCGCAGGGATGTCCTGGAGCTCGCGGGCCTGCTCGCCGACGGGGACAAACTGTATTTGACTGGTGTCATGCGCGAGGATGCTGAGAGGTTCCTGGACGATGCCGAGTTGTTTGCCGCACGCACGACGAACCGCAAGGAGCGTGACCGCCGCATGGATACCGTGGAATTCCTGCGTATGGTCTACCTAGCCTGATTAGCGAATTGTTCTTCACCCGTCAGCAACCGTTCGCTTGACCATAAAGAGGATCGGAGCCCTCTATGCTGATCGACGTTACGAGTGTACGGCCGCTGCCCGGCTATAGGCTTGAGCTGTTCTTTGAGGACGGAAAGCACGGAGTCTTTGACGTCGCTCCCCTCCTTGATAAGAGCCGAATGAAAGCAGTAGCGGAGCCTGCATCGGAGGAAAAATGGATGATCAGACTACCGACAAAAGAAAGCCGGTCATGCCCGATCCCATACTCGATGACCGAGAGTACGAAGAGCTCGATGATCTCACCAAGCGCTACGAGAAGCTTACGACTCCAGGGCTATTATGCGCGCTGGCAAGAAGGTTATAGATATCGTTCCAGCAGAAGTAAAAAGTGCATTCGTTCAGATTGGGAATACGGTATCTGAACAGCAAATCTACGAGCAGGCGCTCGGCCTCCTAGGCAGCGGGTTCAAGGTACTTGAGGAGCAAGCCGCTCGCGTGACGGTGAGTGAGGACAGCGTCATCAAGGGCGTCAACGCGACTTCGAAAGCAGCTGACATCGAGAGTTTAGAAGAGGTATGTCGAATTCGCGCCTACGATGTATCGAAGGTGGCGAACAAGAGCAACTTGCAGCACATCGTTGCCGCGCTAGTAGAGGGCGGCGGCACGGGCGTCGCGGGCTTTGCGGGCATCCCTTTCAACCTTGTAGTGAGCCTGTCCGGCTTGTTCAGGATACTGTCTGGGACGCCAATCTTTCCTATGTCGTGCAGGAGGGCGACCTTGCGAAGGTTCTCGCACTCGTCCGCTGACATTCCCAGCTTCGCGGCAATCTTCTTGGAGTAGATGGAGACGCGCTCGGAGTGCTGACTCGTGTACTTGTCGCGCTTGTCCAGCGCCTTGGCGATAAACATGACGCCTATGCTGGCTGTCTGAAGCTGCATATCCTTGTCGTGCAGCTTCCTCTCGCTGAGCTCGCGCTCCTTCTTTAGCAGTCTTTTTGACCTAATGACCTAATGTGCTACTCCCCAAGTGGCACCAACGGTACAATCGGACTATTCGACCCATCGACTCTGTTCTACGAAAGACAATCGAACATGCCAACTACGAAGTCACGCTCCCGTAAGGCCAAGTTGCCCATCCTGAGCATTCCAGTGCTTATCGCCTGCCTGGTCATTTCTCTGGTGCTGGTCATGGCACTCTTTTCCAGCATGAAGCTGAGCGCTGAGTCCCGTGCCCGCGCCCAGGGAGAGACCCTCCTGGCCTCCCTTGAGCAGTCGATCACGGTCTGTACGAACGCGACTGACGTTCTGGCGACCGTGGTCAGGGTCGAGGGCGGAAATGTGGACGACTTCGATGCCGTGGCTCAGAGTCTCGATACCAGCGAGGCACCTATCAGCTCTGTGCAGCTGGCTCCCTGGGCAAGGTTACCTACATCTATCCTGAGGCGGGCAACGAGGCAGGCAAGATCGACCTCTTTGCGGATCCGGATAGGGCTGGGGAGGCCATCAAGGCGCGTGACTCTGGGACGATGATGATTGCCGGCCCATTCGAGCTCAAGCAGGGTGGTTTCGGCATGGCCCTACGTCGTCCCGTATATCTGCGCGAAGGCGACACCTCGTCCTTCTGGGGATTTTCCATCGTTGTGACCAAGGTCGATGACCTCCTGTCCTACGCCCACTTTGGCAGGGTGAATGGGGGCGAGAACAACTACCGTCTGACGGTCGACATGAACGGGGCAGAGATGCTCGTCCGCGGAAATGCCCCGGCAGACCCTGCCGTCCAGGTCTCGAGGGAGTTTGGGCAGAAGACCTGGCACGTGTATGTGACACCCATGATCAGCTGGCAGGCGATGCTCACCTTCTTTGGCTTCTCCCTGATGCTGGTCCTCGCCAGCTTATTTGCGGCAATTTTCTCCGTCCGCCTGCACTCCTATGCTGACTCGTCCAAGAAGGATGCGTTGACGGGCATCAACAACCGCCGCGGATTCGACGAGGCCCTGCAGGGGATTCACGATGACCAAAAGACGAGGCAGATGCTCCTTGTGGCCATCGATATAAACAGCTTCAAGACCTTCAACGACGTCTATGGTCATGCGGTAGGCGACATCCTCCTCCAGTCCTTTGCGGAAGAGCTGGTCCAGCTGGTGGGTAGTCACGGCGACGTGGGACGAAATGGTGGCGATGAGTTCCACACCATCCTGCAGAATCCCGATAGTGCCATGCTCCAGAGGCTTGCCGACTTCTTCAACAGCAGTCACTACATCACAAATGGTGACGGGAGGATTTCCTACAAGGTCTCGGGAGGCTATACCACCTATCCCGATCAGGCAACGAGCGTGGTCGACCTCTATCGTGAGGCGGACGTCGCCCTCTATCGGGCAAAGACCGCAAAGGGCAATAGGTTCTGGAAGTACTCCGAGGACATGAGGGAGGAGCCTCGCGAGCAGATGGGCTTCAACTTCAGGGACCTTGCGGAGGGTGTGCCGGGGCCAGTGCTCATCTACCGCGCCGACGAGACCAAGAAGATCCTCTTTGCCAATCCTGCCTGTGTCCGTCTCCTGGGCTGCGACTCCCCGGAGGAGTTCATGGAGCTTACCAAGGGCAGCTTCAAGTTCCTGATTTATCCCGACGACCTGGACTGGGCCGAGAGGAGCATTGAGCTCCAGCAGGGTGACGGCGACGGTGACGACATGGATTATCTGATCTATCGCGTGCTTACCAAGGACGGCACCGTCAAGCACATTTCCAACGTCGGAAAGAAGATTCATCACGACTACTATGGCGACGTCTACTTCGTCCTGCTGGTAGACAACGAGTCCTCGGGCAAGTTCGCCACCAATCCAGCCGACCCGACCCTGTAGGCGCCACTTGGGGGTAGCCCGCAAGTGGCGGACTCGTGCGGCCACTGGGCTTTTTTCCGTGGCTTACCGCTACGCGCCTTCTGCGAATGTGTGACAATTTCCTCAGAGACCTTTGTCGTGCGAGGGGAGGGCGATTCGGCCATGAGTGACGAGCACGTCAAAGATGAACGACTGACCGAGCAGTTCGAACCGCCTGAGCAGTCTGAGCCCACGCCTCACGTCCCAGTCCCTCGCAAGGCCCACATGGTGCGGAGGACCGTCATGCTGGTGTTGGCCACCATCCTCATGGTCGCCTTTGGTGTGGCCAATGTCGCCCTGCGTACGCCCCAGATTTCCGGCCTGGTGAACCGCCTGGTCACTGACTCCGTGGATGTCTCACAAGAGATCAAGGACGCCACCGACGCCCGTGCTCGCGAGGCTGCGGACAAGGTGGAGGCCGAGGGTGCGGTCCTCCTTCAGAACGACGGCACCCTGCCCCTGTCAAAGGACGTGCAGAAGGTGAACGTCTTTGGCTGGGCCTCCGTGGACTGGATTGGCGGAGGCTCTGGTTCCGGTGGCGTGAACTCCGTAAAGACGGACCTCATCGGCGCCCTCAACGACCAGGGTATACAGACGAACGACGAGCTGACACAGATGTACACCGACTTCCGCGCGAAGGGCCAGCGCCAGCAGACTCTCCACAGCAAGCCCGAGGAGTCCAGCGTCCTCTTTGAGCCCAGCATCGATGACAAGGACTATTACTCCGACAAGCTCCTCTCGGATGCCAAGGACTTCTCCGACACGGCCATAGTGGTCATTGGCCGTTGGTCCGGCGAAAGCAACGACATGCCTCTCAGGCAGTACAAGGTCACGACCAAGGGCGCAAGGGTCCAGACCGATGACAGCCGCACCTCCCTGGACCTTTCCAGCGAGGAAGAGGCCCTCCTTGCCTATGTGGGCCAGAACTACCAGAACGTGATTGTGGTGGTCAATGCCGCAAACGCCATGAACCTCGGTCCCATCCAGACCACTCCGGGTATAGACGCCTGCCTCCTTGCCGGCTATACGGGCGAGTATTCCGCCAGCGTCCTGCCAAAGATCCTCTGGGGAGACATCAACCCCTCGGGTCGCACCACAGACACCTATGCCTACGACCTCACATCTGCTCCCAGCTACCAGAACTCCAGCGAACATGTGGGCCGATACGACAATGCCGACGGCCTTTATCCCGCCGATGGCACCCAGGTGGTCAACTTCAAGGCCCAGGAGCCCTACAAGCAGGTGTCCTATGTGGACTATGCCGAGGGCATCTACGTGGGCTACCGCTGGTACGAGACCGCCGACGCCGAGGGCTTTTGGGCGGACCGCTCCAACGAGCATGGCCAGGGCTACGATGCCGTTGTCCAGTATCCCTTTGGTTACGGTCTCAGCTACACCACCTTCAACTGGGAGGTCATCGCTGCGCCCTCGGCCGGCACCAAGCTCAAGGACAAGAACACCGTGATGGTGCGTGTGACCAATACCGGCCAGGTCGCCGGCAGGGATGTCGTTGAGCTCTACTATTCCGCTCCCTATACCAAGGGGGGAATCGAGAAGAGCGCCGTCAACCTGGGTGCCTTCCAAAAGACCCGCCTACTGCAACCAGGGGAGAGCGAGGATGTCACCCTTTCCGTGACCGCCTACCAGATGGCTAGCTACGACTGCTACGATGCCAATGGCAATGGATTCGCGGGTTTTGAGCTGGACCCGGGCGACTACGTGCTCAGCCTCCGCCACGATGCCCATCACGTGGACGACGAGACCAACGCCGTGATTCCCCTGAGGCTCTCGCGGGCGAAGCAGTTTCCCACCGACCGAAAGACCGGCGCCCAGGTGACCAACAGGTTCACGGGGGAGGCGGCCGTCGACGGCGTGAGCGTGGACGGGCTGGATGATGGCCAGGACATCCGCTATCTCTCGCGTGCGGACTTTGCCGGCACCTATCCAGACGCCGCTAGCTCCCGTGACATCCCAGATGACGTCCGCGAACGCAACCTCTACACCGAGGAGGACGCCCGCGCCTTCGATGAGGCCTCCGATGCAGACTTCCCCACCACGCGGGCGCAGAACTGGATGCGAATCGAGGAGGACGGCAAGGTCACGGACCTGGGACTCCAGCTGGGGGCAAACTACGACGACCCCTCCTGGGAACCCCTCCTGGATCAGCTGACAACTGACGAGATGACCTACCTGACGGGAAATGCCTATTCGGGTACGGCCTCGGTGCCCAGCGTTGGTCGCTTCGAGGAGACCAGGGAGGCGGACGGTCCCGCCCAGATTGGAAGTTTCCTGGGAATCAACGTGGGCACGGGCTTCCCCTGCCCCGCCGTGTTGTCCCAGACCTGGGACCCCGATCTGGCCAATCAGATGGGTCTTCTCGTGGGAATGCAGGCTGACCGGCGTGGCTACTCCGGCTGGTATGCCCCCACGGCCAACATCCACCGCAGTCCCTTTGACGGACGCAACTACGAGTATTATGCCGAGGACCCCCTGCTTACGGGCGTCATGTGCGGGAATGTTGTCAGCGGCGCAAAGGATGCGGGCATCTACTGCTACGTGAAGCACCTCATCTGCAACGACGGCGAAGCCTACGTCTACCGCGATTCGGTCCACACCTGGATGAGCGAGCAGACCCTGCGCGAGATCTACCTGGAGCCCTTCCGCATGCTTGTGGAGGACTACGGGGGCACTGCCATCATGACTTCCTACAACCGCCTGGGAGCCACCTGGGCGGGAGGCAGCCGTGCCCTGCTCACGGACGTCCTGCGTGGCGAGTGGGGCTTCCGTGGCAGCGTGATCACGGACTTCTCGGACCATGTGTCCTATATGAACGGCGACCAGATGCTTCGTGCGGGTGGAGACCTGTGGATGCAGATGCTCTCGGGCAGTCTTCGCTACGGCACCGACTCGCCCGCCCTTGCCCAGGAGCTGCGCCGTGCGAGCAAGGATGTGCTCTATACCTCGCTGAACGCCAGGGTGGCCAACAAGGAGTATGTCGATAGGACGGGCGACCTCGATGCCCTGCGTCACGCCAGTGCCGGCAAGACTGCCTGGATACCCATTGCCGTGACGGCGGGCGGCGCCCTCTCGGTCCTCCTCTTCATCTTGGCCCTGCGCGGCTTTAGGAAGGGACGCAGGCTCAAGCGGGCCTTGGGACAGTCATGAGGCTCGGAAGGGGAGGAGGCACGAGGAAGCGTGCGCTTGGCAAGGGTGACGTCGGTCCTTCTCCGGCTAGGAGGCGGGGCTCGGGAAACCCGGCGGACCGGTCACGCGAGAGGGCCCTGGAAAGGAGGGCGATGGTCGCCTCGACGGTGGTCCTCGTCCTTGCCCTGGCCTTCTTTGGATTCATTGGCTACTGGGTCATAGACGGCATGGGCAAGAATGCCATGGAGAATGCCCGCTATGCCGCCCTCTCGCGCAAGGACTCCCTGCGCAGCGAGATTCAGCGTTGGGACTACTATTCCGAGACCTGGCGGGACCGGATCGTCGAGTCCGGTGGACAGGTGCCCAACTTCGAAGCCTACAACGCCCTCATGATGGAGGATGCCTCGGCCTTCTCGGGCATCTGGCTGGCGCCCCAGGGCACGGTCTGCTATGCCTATCCCATGAGCGAGTCCCGGTTCCTCGGCACTGACGTGTTCGCGATGCTGGGATCCTCGGAAGCGGTCGAGACGGCCCGCCGGACGGGGGCCACGGCCCTGGCGGGACCCATGGATCTGGGGTCTGGCCGACGGGGCTTCGCCCTCTGCGTTCCCGTCTACCTCAAGGACGACCAGGGCAACCGGTCCTTCTGGGGCTTCTCCATAGCGGTCATAGACCAGGACGGCTTCTTTCACAAGACGAGTCTGGACTCCCTCTCGGCCCAGGGCTACCGGTGGAAGCTCTGGGCCTATGACAGCGATGGCAGCGAGAAGGTCCTGGCCCAGACGGGGCAGGATGACAAGATCATGAACGGGGATCATGTGACCATCGACATCGACGTTCCCACGGGAACCTGGCACCTGGCTGTTGCCAGGAGCGGGGGATGGATCTCTAGGCAGGTGGAGGCGGGGATCGTCGTCCTGGTTCCGGTCTTGAGCCTCCTGATGGCCGGGCTTACCGACGCCCTGGTACGCAGTCATGGGGACATCCAGCGCTTCACCCGCATGAGCTACGCCGACCCCCTGACGGGCCTGGACAACTTCCGCAGCTACACCGACTGTATAGACCGGCTCCACCGGGACAGGCTACCCTACGTCCTCTTCTCGCTGGACATGAACGGCTTCAAGCAGGTCAACGACACCTTTGGCCACGAGGCGGGAGATGTCGTCCTGCGGGCCGTGGGGAGCCGCATTCGGGAGACCCTGCGCGAGGAGGACCGTGCCTTCCGGGTGGGCGGCGACGAGTTTGCCGTGGTGATGACAGGGACCATGGCGGAGGGGGAGTGCGCCAGGATCTGCGACCGCATCGACCGGGCGGTGGCGGGCGACGTGGCGGTGGGGCCTGGGCAGACCGTCGCCGTGAGCGCCAGCGTGGGCTTCGCCTGCTATCAGGGAGACGACTGCCCTGCCAGCGAGGTGCGCAACCGGGCAGACCTCCAGATGTACAGCCGCAAGCGCAGCTCCCGCCGATGAGCCAAATGGGGACAGGGCATTTTTGACTCATTTCGCAGGTAGATGGCCATGAGACAAAGGGGGACAGGCCACTATTGTCTCATCGGGTCCTTGCGCGCCGTCCGAATCGCATCTGATGTGGGCTCCGGCCGTCCGAATCGCATCTGCTGTGCGGTGCCACGTGTCAAGAGAACCGTCCCCCTGGCATGTCGGTCCCCCTGACATGTCGGTCCCCCTGACTTGGCCCTTGTTGTATAGTGGTTTCCGACAGTTCGTTGGCACCATCCTGTCGTTAAACAAAACCAGGGCTACCCAAGGGAATCACTTTACCTTATCGGGGGCTCTGCGTGTGCGCGGAGCCCCTCTTTCCTTGTGCCGCCCTGGTGTGACCATTTGTCCACCTGGAGCCAAGCAAGGAGTTTCTTACCTATGCCCACCAGCGAAAACGCAAGCAGCCAGGCCACTGCCGCCCAGACTGTTGACGCCACCGCCAACCCCGAGGGGCACCGCCAGCGCGAGGACCTGACCCTCCTGGGCGCCGCCGGCACCACCTACGCCTCCGACTACGACCCCTCGGTCCTCGAGCCTGGTGGAGTCAAAGTCCCTCAAGCTCTACCTCTTCTCCTACCGCAACTACGGCGAGTTCCACGAGGACTGCGTGAACCGCATCATGAAGGACCTGGTCCACCTCCTGGACCCCAAGTACGTCGAAGTCTGGGGCCGCTTCCTCCCTCGTGGCGGTATCTCCATCGATCCCTACGCCAACTACGGCAAGCCCGGCACCCGTTGGGAGGAGGTTGCATGGAACCGCCTGGCCAACCACGACCTCTATCCCGAGCGCGTCGACAACCGCTAGTGTGACAAAAGCGCCTGGCACCAGCGTCCCAAAATGTGACAGTAGTGCCTGGCGCCATTGTCACATCCTCCAAAACCGGCAACAGAAAGAGAACCAATGCCCAACGAGACCAGCCCCAAACAGAAGACCCGCCTGCGCGACCTGACCCTCTCAGCGCCCTTCCTCATCATTTGCGTCCTCTACGTGACCTTCCTCATCCTGTCCAACCTCATCGCTGGAAAGATGTGGGCACCCCTGGATGGCGTCACCCTGCCAGCCGCAGTCATGCTCTTTCCCGTGACCTACATCTTTGGTGACATCTTCACCGAGGTCTATGGCTACCAGCGCGCCCGCCTGGTCATCTGGCTGGGCTTTGGCATGTGCTTCCTCGCCGTGATGGTCTACCTGATTACCATTGCCCTCCCGTACCCTGGCTTCTGGCAGAACCAGGAGGCCTTTGCCACGGTCCTGGGCACCACGCCCCGCGTTCTGGCTGCGTCTCTCATCGGCTACCTCTTTGGCGAGTTCTCCAACTCCATGATTCTCTCGCGCATGAAGGTCGCCACCCAGGGCAAGCACCTCTGGATGCGTACGATCCTCTCCACTGTGGTGGGCGAGGCCTTCGACTCCGTGATCTTCATCAGCGTCTCCTTCTATGGCACCATGGACACCGCCGTCCTCATGCAGATGGTCGTGAACCAGTACCTCTTCAAGGTCATCTTTGAGGCAGTCTTTACTCCCGTCACCTACCTGGTCGTGGGCAAGCTCAAGGAGCTCGAGGGCACGGACCAGTTCGACACCGACGTGTCCTACAGCATCATCTAGGGGATGTGACGTGTGGCTGGCCAGTGGATGTTGGCCCTGTTGTACAATGCAGGTAATGTCCCTGCCCAGAAAGCCGCTCATGCAGATCAACATCACCGACCTTTACTATGCTCTCTCCATGGCCCTCGATGCGATAGAGGGGGAACTCTTGAAAACGACGGTAGGCCACGGCAAGCGCGTGGCCTACCTTTCTTTTCGCATGCTTCAGGAGACGGGGGTTCCCGCCAGTGACTTGGCCGACTTTGTGGGCGTCGCCCTCCTTCATGACAATGCCCTGAGCGAGTACGCGCGCGAGGAACGGGGAATGGCGGTCCACCGGCAGAGCGATGGCTCTGCAAGCGTTTCGCCACTGACGCCTAGCGAGATACGTGCTGACAATGCCTGCCATTGCATCGTGGGAGAGCGCAACATCTCGCTTTTGCCCTTCAACAGCGATGTGAAAGACATCGTTCTTCAGCACCACGAGCTTGCCAGTGGCAAGGGGCCCCTCGGCCTGACTCCCGAGAGGACCAACTTCCGAGCCCAGCTGGTTCATTTGGGCGACATACTGGACAGGGTATTTGACCTTAGGCATGTGGACCTGGAAAAGGCGGGCCGTATCCAGGACTTTGTCCGACGCAATGAGGGCAAGCTCTTTGGTACCGAGGTGGTGGACCTCTTCTTCCATTCCATCAGCCCTGACCTCCTGCTGGACATGTGCTCTCATGGTGCCGAGGAATTGTTGCGTCAGGAGGTGCCAGCCTGCATCAGGGACTACACGCGCGAGCAGGTGGAGGGCATTGCCGAGTTCTTTGCTCGGATCGTCGACTATAAGTCGGCATTTACCATGCGTCATTCCCTTGGCGTGGCCGAAAAGGCCCAGGTCATGGCCCGCCACTATAGCTGGGACGAGGACAAGGTCCTGCGCTTCTACCTGGCTGGGGCCCTTCACGACGTGGGAAAGACCATGGTTCCCACGGGCATCCTGGAGAAGCCCGACCGGCTGACCGACGAGGAGTTCAGCCGCATGAAGGACCACGCGGCGGCGACTCGTTACGTTCTCTCGCGCATCTCTGGCTTCGAGGACATCTGCGAGTGGGCTTCCAACCATCACGAGAAGCTGGATGGCTCGGGATACTCGCAGGGCCTCATGGCTCGGGATCTGTCATTTGAGGACCGCCTGATGGCCTGTGCCGATGTCTACCAGGCTCTCACCGAGAAGCGCCCTTACAAGGATGGCCTCTCGCATCCAAAGGCCATCGCCCTCATGCGCAATATGGCAAAGGACGGAAAAATCGACGTCGACATCGTTGAGGACATGGGTAAGGTCTTCGACGACGGCAGTCAGGTCGAGGCCTCTGAGCTGCAAAAAAACGGAAAGACCCTTTGGAAGTGCCCTGTCTGCGGCTTCATCTACGAGGGGCCGGAGCCTCCGGCCACCTGCCCCATCTGTGGCGCCAAGGGCTATCGCTTCCTTCCCATGGAGTAAGTCTCATATCCATATATCCATAGGGGGTACTCCCTTATGGATAAGGGGTACTCCCCTATGGATAAGGGAGTACCCCCTATGGATACTCGTTCACGTTAAGACCGTTTCGTTCACGTTTGAGACGAAAAAGCGCAATAGGCGTTTTGCGGCTGATATGCTTCTCATCACTGGCAATACATTTGTGGGGAGTACGCGAGGACAACGTGGAGTACCTGTTTGCCATATCGGAGCAGCTGAGCGCGGTGCCTTGGATGATTCTGTGCGTGCTTGCCTGTTGGGACCACTTGCGCTGGCCAAAGCGTGGGGCGGTTGCCTTCTGTATCGCCTACACCGCCTGGCTCGCCTTGTGTGGGGTTCTTTGCGTGAACTTCGATTGGTCCACGAACTACACCCTCGTTCCCAGCTTCCTTGGTGCCAGCTTTCTTCTGATAAGGATTTCTCGCTTTTCCAAATGGAAGACTCTCTGGCTGATCTCGACTGGCTTCTATCTGGCGGCAACTATCTGCTATCTGTCCCTTGCCGTGGATGTGCAGACGGTGGGCGACACCTTCTCGACGTCACGTTTGGCCTGGCCTGGGATGGCGACGCAATGGGGCTTGGGCACTTTGTTTGTTCTGATCCTTTGGCGTCCTCTGCGAAAGAGACTCCCTGACTTTCTGGAGGAGGAGTCCTACGACAACTTCTGGCATTATGCTTGGCTTCTGCCAGCCCTCAATGCTCTTGTCATCGTGTTCTGTATGCCCGTTGATACGACGACCCTGCTGGTAAGGAGGATTGGCCTCTTGGTTCCGTTGATTCTGGGTACACAGTTCATCCTGGTGGGGCTTGCCTATGCGCTTGCGGCTCGGCTCATCATCCAGTCCAATGAGCGCATTCGCGAGGCAGAGAACAACCGACAGCTTACCGTGGCCCTTCAACAGGCGCGCTATCAGCAGGCCAGGATCGATGATGCCCGTCGTGCTCGCCATGACCTGCGTCACCATGTGAGGGCAGTCATATCCCTCCTGCATGGTGGTGACCAATCCAGCGCCGTCGAGTACCTAAGGAGGCTGGATAGCGGCGAGCAGTCCGACCGCATCATCTACTGCGAGAACGCAGCCATCGACCCCATAGCCGCCTACTATCTGGGCCGCGCCAAGGCCGCGGGCGCCCGTCTGGATGTGCGCCTGGACATCCCCAAGGCGGTGGCGATTCCTGGCATTGACCTCGTGGTGATCATCGGCAACGTGCTCGAGAACGCGGCCCAGATGGTCGAACGCGACGTCGAGACCGGACGTTTGCTGCGAGACGGGGCCTTCGTGACCGCCAAGGCCCAGCTGATCAATGGCTCGATGCTGGTCTTTACCTGCGATAATTCGTGTACCGTGGCACCCAGGCAGAACAAGGCGGGAGACTTCGTGACCTCGGCTGGAGATAATGGACTGGGCCTGGCCTCTGTGAGGGACGCTGCAGGGCGCAATGGTGGCATCGCCCAGTTTGGCTATTCGCAGGGTGTCTTTAGCTGCTCGATTGTCGTTCAGCGTGCACAGGGCTAGGCAAGGGACGTTTCTGCGGCCGGCAGTCTGGACGGGACGGGCAAAGCCGAGTCTACGATATACCTCTAAGGAAAGGGAGGGGGCGGCCAGCTGGTCGCCCCCTCCCTTGTGACACTAGTGGGACTCGCCGCACGCTCGTCCTCTAGTCGTCGTCCTCAGTTGCGTCATCGTAGCTGGCCGTGGAGGCGACAGGGCTCATGAGCACCGTACCCGTGCCGCGGTAGACGTTGACCAGGCCCTCGCCAGATGCAGCGGAGCCGATGAGCGACCTGCTGGAGCGCTCGGTGGTGAACTGCAGGCCAGCGCTCCACATGACGGCCAGGGAGCCGTCGATCTTGAGCGTGTCGTTCTGCAGAGTGACGACCACGAGCTCGTCCAGGGGCACGTAGCTCTCCAGGGCGATGACGCCGGTGCCCGAGAGCGAGAGGTTAAAGAGGCCCTCGCCGCCTGCGACGGCGGAGGAGAAACTGCTGCGGGCAACGACACTCTGATGGACACTTGCGTCGCAGGCCAGGAACATGCCATCCTCCACGCACACTCCGCCAGGCCAGTCTCCGGCGTTCTGCAGGATGATGTGGTCGTAGGTGGGCTCCAGGACGATGGTGCCGCGGCCGGAGTACTCGGGCTTGATGGCGGACTCGCCGGTGACGGCGCCGCTGACCATCTTTCCCAGGAAGTCGCCTGCGCCCTTGACGCCGGTGTTCATGGCGATGGGGCCAGCCATCCACTGCATGGCGCCGGCCTGGAGGACGACGGGGCAGGACTCGTCCAGGTCGATCACCAGTTGGCGACGGCGGACGTTCATCTTGTCCATGAAGTACTCTTCCTTGGCGTTGTCGGAGTCGACGGAGAGGTCGCGCTTGTGCGTCATGACCTTGAAGCGTCCAAGCTGAGCCGTGTATTGGCGGTTCTCGTTCTCGAAGCGCTCGATGCTGAACTTTCCTGCCGGCATGGGTGCCTGCGCCTGAGGCTGCGGCTGTGCCGCGCCTCCACCAGTCAAGCTGTCAAAGAATCCCACAGTCGTGCCTCCTCAAAGGTAGTGAGTCTTGTTCGAGCTTGGACCAACTGTGGGCATGCGGCGCCGAGTCGCTGGTGCCGTGGTGCCTCTGCCGAGTTGGTCCAAGACTCTCGTTCAAGAGATTATCATCCCAATTTCGCCGTCCCAAACGTATACCTTCCTATTCGTGTGCCAGCCTTCCTAAACGTTTTGTCGGGTTTCCAAGATTCAAAAAATGGTCTCTGAACTGGGATTTTTTAGGGCTAATCGGGTGACGTCAGCGCTCTGACGGCAAGCGGTGAAGCCAAACGTTTGGGGCTTTTGGGACACGTTTGGGTCGATTGAGCTGCTTTTTTGTGCACGGTAGGTAGCATTTTTTCTTGACGTCGGGGAAGGGAAGGCCCGGCAATGAATATTTCATGCACGAGGAGGTAGCAAAGATGAGGATTAGCACTACGAAGAAGATTGGTACTGCCGTTTGCACGGTTGCCCTTGCCCTGACCATGTCTTTTTCCCTGGTAGGCTGCGGTGGTGGCTCCAGCTCTTCTGACAGCGGTTCTTCTCAGACCAGCGAGGAGAAGAAGGACGACTCCAGCGAGGAGAAGAAGGACGACTCCAGCGAGGAGAAGACCGAGGACTCCAGCGAGGAGAAGACTGACGAGTCCGGCTCCAGCGAGTCCGGCTCCAGCGAGTCCAGCTCCAGCGAGTCCAGCTCCAGCGAGAAGATCAACGTCTCCAGCATGAGCGGCTACATGGGCGTCAGCGACAAGGGCGAGACCTTCTACTACGCTGAGTCCACTGACGGCTCCAACAAGGGCGTCATGGTCGTCCTCGACCCCAGCTCCGGCAACTACGTGAGCTTCGTGGGTGACGTCTCCAACCCCCAGCCCGACTACGTCGAGATCAAGGACATCACCACCGGCAACACCCTGACCTTCCAGGTCACCGCTGCCGACCAGGATGGCAACGTTGTCATCGACCTGGGCGACCAGGGTAAGGCTGTCCTGGCGAAGTGCGACATCAGCGAGGTTGTCGACGCCATCAAGAAGATCGACCAGTACGGCAACGCCGTCGCATAAGGACTTCCGAAAAAGGTACGCGTACCTTCCTTCCCCAGCGCCCCGCTCCGCACTACGCGCGAGCGGGGCGTGCTTGAAAAAGTCGCAAAGCGGGCAGATGAACACAAGGCAACACCAGAGCGCATGACGATGGAGTGGCAATGAAGAGGCTGAAATCACTACCCATACTGCTTGTGCTTGCCTGCCTCCTTTTGGCCCTGTCGGCCTGCGGAGATTCGGAGGGGGCTGGCACGGCGACTGTGTCGGATGCCCCTGGCCCTCGCTCCGCTCGCAGCTCCACGAGCCCCATGGGCGAGGACGGCACATGGACGGTCTTCGTCTATATGTGTGGGTCCGACCTGGAAAGCGAAAACGGCATGGGCGGCATGGACATGGAGGAGATGGCCGCCGCCTCCACGGGCGAGAACGTCCGCTTTGTCGTGGAGACGGGCGGTGCAAACTCCTGGGAAAATGACGTCTCCTCCGACCAGCTTGGCCGTTACGTGATTTCCGATGGCCAGGCCGAGCTCGTGGACAGCGAGGATAACGCCAACATGGGTGACTCTTCCACCCTGGCGGACTTCCTCAAGTGGGGCGTGCAAAACTATCCTGCCGCAAACATGGGCCTGGTCCTTTGGGACCATGGTGGCGGCTCCATCGGCGGTGTCTGCTACGACGAGAAGTCCGACTACGACAGCCTGCGTCTGAAGGAGCTGGACGCCGCCCTCTGCAGCGTGCGCGGGCAGATGACCGAGCCCTTCGAATTCATTGGCCTTGATGCCTGCCTCATGGGCACGATCGAGACGGCGAACCTGATGTCCGCCCATGCCAACTACCTGGTGGCCTCCGAGGAGACTGAGCCCGGCTATGGCTGGGACTATACCGCCATCGGCGACTACCTGGGAGAAAACCCCGAGGCGAATGGGGCAGACCTGGGCAAGGTCATCTGCGACAGCTTCTACGCCTCCTGCGAGGCCGTGGACTCCCAGAACGGCGCGACCCTCTCGGTCGTGGACCTGACAAAGATTGGCCAGGTCACAAGTGCCTTCGATGCCTATGCGAAGGATATCTACGACATGACCGAGCAGGGGTCGGAGTTCAAGGGCGTCGCTCGCGAGATAGCCAGTGCCGACAACTACGGTGGCAACAACCGCTCCGAGGGATACACCAACATGGTCGACCTCGCCGGCATCGTGGCGGCTGGAAAGGACGACTCGGGCAATGCCCAGGCGGTCCTGGATGCGATCGACTCTGCCGTCGTCTACAAGAAGAACGGCTCTGACCATCCGGACGCCAGTGGTCTTTCTTCCTACTATCCCCTGCAGGTGCAGGGTTCCGAGGAGCTCAAGGTCTTCAAGGACATCTGCGTGAGCCCCTCGTACCTGGGTCTGGTGGACAAGGTTGCCAAGGGACATGTTGACGCCGGCTCCATCGACGGATACGACAACACCGAGCTGGTCGAGCAGTCCCAGAACGACTGGACGGGTGACGATTACACCGAGGACGAGGAGGGCAACTACTCCTACGACGAGGGTGCTGCCGAGTCAGAATCCTTCTGGGACTTCCTGGACGAGCCTACCGAGGAGGAGGGGGAGAGCTCCGCGATCTCCTTTGCCGCAGAGCCCAAGCTGGACGACGAGGGGACCTTTGGCTTCACCCTCTCGGAGGATGGCCTGGAAAACGCCGAGTCGGTGGAGGCCCTGGTCTTTATGGGCTCCGACCAGGAGAACGAGATCATCTGCATCGGAGAGACGACCGACGTCAATGGCGACTGGGAGACGGGCGAGTTCACGGACAACTTCGACGGCTCCTGGTTCTCGCTGGCGGATGGCCAGGTCTTGTCTACCTACATTGTTGGGCAGGCCGATGGGTATGTCCTCTTTACGACGCCAGTCCTCCTGAACGGAGAGCAGAAGTACCTGCGATTCATGTGGGACTATCAGAGCGGGGAGGTTACCATCCTCGACGTGTGGGACGGCATCGATCAGGCATCTGGTGCGGCTGGTCGCCAGGGCCAGAAGCTCAAGGCCGGAGACAAGGTCGTACCCCTCTATGACAGCTACGACCTAGATGGCAACGACCTGGGGCCCTATCAGGGAAGCGAGTACGTCTACGCAGACGGGGACCAGATCAGCTTTGGCCAGCTCTTTGACGGCGACTATTACTACAGCTTCAGCATCGACGACATATACGGCAACTACCTCCTGACCGACGTGGTGAGCTTCTCCGTGTCGGGTGACGAGGTGACCTTCAGCGTCTAGGGCCAAGGGCCTAGGCACATCCAAATTCAGGAGCCCGCGCGGCGACCGCCGCGCTGCTCATAGCCGGATGCGGGAAAGGAGATCCAGAACGAGCTTCCGGCAGGCATAGTAACCCCCAGAGAAAGGGAGAGCATCATGAAGCAGGGAAGCACACTACTCAAGGTCGTGTCGATCATCATGATCGTCTACGGCATCATCCTGGCCGTGTTTGGTCTTTTGTCGACCGTGGGTGGCGGTGCCATGATCGGTGCCGACGTTGAGACGGACGTCACTGCCGCTGGTGCCGGACTGGCCATCATCGGTATCGCCTTCATCTTCTCGGGCGTCCTCGAGGCGGTCATTGGCTTCATCGGTCTGAAGGCTTCGAAGGAGCAGGGCGAGCACAAGGCCGCCTTTGCCATAGGCGTCATCGGCGTGGTCTTCTCGGCCATCACCCTGATCCAGTCCTTCGGTGGCGACGGCGCCTCCATCGGCAGCAGCCTCGTCGGCCTGATTCTGCCCGTCCTCTATCTGGTCGGCGTGTACCAGACCCGTCAAGGCGCCTAGCGGCGACTGGATGGTCATGTCAAAAGTCAGCCCCCGTTGGCCGAAATGACCAATGGGGGCTGCTTTGGTTTGGACATTTTCCTTAGAGCTTGCGCACCGAGTCAAAGAGATAGGCATGGTAGGCGGCAATCACCTGTGCGGACCCATTGGTGCGGATGGGAACCTCTGAGCCGTCTGCCATCATGAAGCTCTTTCCGTGGACTGCCGTCACATAGTCCATGTTGACGACGAAGCTGCGATGGCAGCGAAGGAAGGGGTCCCCTCCCTCCTCGGCGATCTTTGCCAGGGGAGTGGTCGTGTCGAGGTCGCGACCCCGTAGGTGCAGGGTGACACGATGGCCAAAGGTCTCTGCGTACATGACGTCACGGGCAAGGACACGCTCCGTCATGCGGCCCGACATGACTTTGATGGTGCGATGCTTGTCGTGTATCACACGCTGGCAGCGCTTGAGCGCCTCGTCCACTGCCTGGGGAGTCACGGGCTTCATCAGGTAATGGACTGCGTTGACGTCGTAGGAGTCGATGGCGTAGTCACGCGACGAGGTGACAAAGACGATGGGGACGTCGGCGTTCAGATCCCTGATCTTTCGGGCGACGCTGATACCATCGCCATCTCCGATCAGGATGTCCAAAAAGAGGATGTCGCAGTGGGCGGCCTCGTAGTTGAGCAGGAGTTGGCGGGCCGTACGAAAGGACTCGACCTGGTAGTCGACATCGTGAAGGATATGACACGACCCGAGCGCACGCGCAAGCTGGCGGGCGTCTTCGACGTCGTCCTCGCATGTCATGATGTGCAGCAAACGAACTCCCCGTACTCGAGTGGACGTATGGCGACGGCCCAAAGGGTCACGCACGACTTAAAATACTCCTTATATTTACCCAAGTGCCCATATGTGTTCAAGATTGAACTCTGTGGTAACAACCGGAAGTTGGCGGACGGTTGGGGGAGGGCCCGCCGATCCGCCCGGGCCTATGATGGTTTACGAATGAACATGCATAAAGCGGGAAGGGGAGTCCCATCATGCTATTGGAAGAAGAGCGCGCCCACGTCATCGAGATTGCCCAGACCATCTCCAGAATCGGCCTCGTGCCACTGACCTTCGGTAACTACAGCCTGCGCGACCCTCAGACGGGCTACGTCTGCGTGACTCCCTCCGGCATGCCCTATGCCACCCTGCATCCTTCCGACATCGTCGTCGTGGACGTGGACAGCAACGTCGTTGACGGAGAGAGGCGCCCCTCGATTGAGACACCCCTACACACTGGCATCTACCGCCGCCGTCCCGACGTCTTTGGCATCGTGCACACGCACTCCACCTTCTGTACCGCTTGGGCCTGCCGCGACATCGACGGCATGCCCTGCGTGACCTCGGGGTCCGCGGACCTCGTGGGCGGCAAGGTTACCCTGGCGCCCTTCCGCCTGCCCGGCTCCCAGGAGCTGGCCGACGTGACTGCCGAGGCCATTGGCCAGGATAAGGCCTGTCTCATGGGCAACCACGGTGCCATCTGCGCTGATTCGAGCATCGACGCCGCCCTCAAGGATGCGATCATCCTGGAGGAGGGGGCAAAGGTGGCCTACTACGCCTTCCAGATGGGCGACGTCAACGTGATAACCGACCAGCTGGCTCGATTCATGCAGGACGACACCGCGCAGAACTACGGTCAGGTGAAGTAGAAGTCCTTTCGGGAGGGGCCTTGCCCTTTGCCCCGTGCCCAAACAGCGCGCTTCGCGCGAACTGCGCGCGGGACAAAGGGCAAGGCCCCTTGTTGAGAGTTTGTCCTGCTTCTGGCGACGCAGCTCCGACGACGGTGCCCAACGGGGGAGAGTGACAATCACCCCAGGGGTGATTGTCACCTCTTTCTTTCCGCATTTTTCTCAGGCATGTCTGATTGGGCCGACAGGGCGGGACGACCCTCTTTTCCTCGTCTCATCTACCGGAGCATCGTGCTTGCTTGGTCGCGTTGACCATCTTTGTCCGGGCGCAGTTCTTGCGAAGCAAGCTGTTTGAGCATGGGGCAAAGATGACCAACGCGGCACAGACTGCGCTGCGATGCTCTAGTATGTGAAACGGAAAAGAGCGCCGTCCTGCCTTGACGCGCGCACGATCAGATATGCGAGGTCTTCCATGAGTTATGACGGTATGAGGACTCCGGGACGCAACGACGAATGCTGGTGCGGTTCCGGAAAGAAGTACAAGAAATGCCACGCTGCCTTTGACGATCGGCTCGAGCGCCTGTGGAACGAGGGCGAGGAGGTTCTGCCCCGCAGACTCTACAAGACCCCCGAGGACATCGCTGGCATAAAGGCATCCGCCGAGGTCAACTGTGGCATCCTAGACTACGTGGGTGAACACATCCAGGCGGGTGTCTCCACCATGGACATCAACGACTGGGTCAACGACTACCTGGCAAAGCACGATGCCATCTCTGCGGACCTCAATTTCGAGGGCTATCCCTACAGCGTCTGCACCTCCATCAACGACGTGGTCTGCCACGGCTTCCCCAACAAGGACGACGTCCTCAAGGACGGCGACATCATCAACGTGGATATGTCCACGATAAAGAATGGCTACTTCTCCGACTCCAGCCGCATGTACTGCATCGGTGACGTGGACCCCGAGTGGAAGCGCCTGGTGGATGTCTGCCACGATTCCGTGCAGGCAGGTCTTGCCGCAGTGAAGCCCTGGTACCACCTGGGCGATGTGTCGGCGGCGGTCCAGAAGGTCTGCGAGGATGCGGGCTTCTCGGTGGTGCGCGAGTACGGTGGCCATGGCATTGGCAAGGAGTTCCACGAGGACCCCTTTGTCGGCTTCGTGGGCGAGCCCGGTACGGGCCCCATCATGACACCGGGCATGTGCTTTACCATCGAACCCATGGTCAACATGGGCAAGCACAAGATCAAGACCGACAAGTCCAACGGCTGGATCGTCCGCACCAAGGACGGCAAGCCCTCCGCCCAGTGGGAGGTCCAGCTGGTCGTCACCGACGACGGCTACGAGCTCCTGAGCTGGTAGCCGTCCGTGCCACTTGGGGGGTGACCCCCAAGTGGCGCTACATGCAGAGGAGGGCGACGAGCAGGGCGGCCTGACCGATGGCGTTCGTGCCCTGCTCGACCCAGTTGGAGTGGGCGTTCGTCTGGTCGTTGTGTCCCGCGAACCATCCCATGGCGCACATGCAGCCTATCCATACGACCAGGAACAATGCGGCGGGGAATGACGTGACCGCTGCCAGGGCTTGCTCCAGGGTCAGGCCAGACGTCAGGAGTCCTATGGCCATCAGCAGGAATCCCATGGGCATCAGGTAACGGAGCTGCCTGCTCAGGATGGGAGCGTTGCGCCTGGCAAGGGCAATGACCAGCTTCCAGCTCACCTTGAGGGCGCCGCTGACGAAGGCTACGACGCTGCCGGCCACAAAGAGGGTGCTCTGCAGCCTGAGCCCGAGGACTATGGCTGCCAGACAAAAGAAGAGGACCGGCAAGGCATCCACCAGGGCAAGCGAGAGCGTGAATCCCTCGGGAACGTCGCTCGAGCCTTGCCCGCGGACATTCTTTGCATCTGCAGCCACTACTCGCTTGTCCCTCTTTCCGTCTTCCACGATCCATCCTTCCTTACCCTGAGCGTGCGTAGATACGCCTTTCGCTCCGGGGGAATGACCCGGCTCTCGATGGCCTTCTGGATCGACTTGTTGTGGACCCAGGGGTCCATGCGATGCTCTTCCAGCCAGACTACTGTCTGCTCCCAACGTTTGTCCAGGGCGCAGGCAAAGTACCAGGCTATCATCATCCGCACGTAGTACTCGCCGTTGTCGCATGTCGCCGCCTCGGCCAGCATAGCCTCGTCGAAGCCCTCCCCCAGGAGATGGTGCATGAGGATGCTGATGCCAAAACGCCTGGTATAGGTATGTGTCGAGGACATCCAGCGCAGAGCGTCCGTGTGCAGGCGGGCAATCCCTCCTGGCCCCTCTGCCGCAAGCTCCTTGAAGGCACGGGGATTCAGGGCGTCGCAGGTGGCCCAATTGTCCACATGGGGGAGGAAGGCTTCCAGCTCCGTGACTGCCCTGGGATAGTCGCGCTCCAGGCAGAGGATGAAGGCGTGGAGGGCGTCCTCCTCGTACCAGCGATGGGGGAGTTCCGCCAGAAAGGAGTCGCGATCGCTGGAGCGATTGACTTCCCGCGCAAGCTTTCGTAGGGCTGGCACGCGCACGCCCATCACGCGTTCGGGGGCAACCGTGGCCAGGGTGCGGGTGTTGAACTCGCGGTATTCGGTCTGGGTGTCTGCGAGCTCGTGCAGGCGATTCTCTATCCAGTCCATGCGTGCCCTTCCTCCTGTGGTTGGGTGTCCAATCGGGGGTAACCCTTTAGCAAAGGGTTCGTGCCAAAGGGGCTACCCCTCGATTAGACACCCCTTTCTGCCATGCTATGGTACTCGTTGGAACCAACGAAGGGAGACCGAGGAATATGGCACTGTCGCTGCTCTTTGGCGAGGACGTGAACGCAGAGTTTTTGGAGCACATAAAGCCGGTAGACTATGCCTGCTACGAGCAGAAGTACTGGGGTGAGCTTCCTGCCGCCCAGGCACGCTACAGAAAGAACCCCCGCTCTTTCGTCTTTGTGATGGACGATGCGGCCCAAGAGACCCCTCGCGTGGCTGGCTACATCAACTTCTTTCCCTGCGAGGAAGGTCTCTACCAGGACAACGTCTTTCGCAGTCCAGTGATTCGCGACGACGACATCAGTCCCGACGAGGTCGCCCCCTGGCGTCATGACGCCAACCACGTCTACATCTTTTCCCTGGCCATCCACCCCGACTATCAGGACTGCGGTGCCATCAAGCTCCTAACCAGGGGTTTCAAGGACTGCCTGCGCAGGCTGGAAGGGGAGGGCTATCCCATCAGCGACGTGGACGGGACCACGATCTCCCCCCATGGGAGCAGGGCAGCCAGGCGTTGGGGATTTAGGAAGAACCGCGACCTCCTGGACGGCACAGAGTCCTACCTGCTCGAGGGAGAGGCCCTGCGAGCCTTCCTGTCCGGGGAGTAGGGCGTCAGCGAGTGCCTGGGAACGGGTATCCTTGCCATAGGATTCCGCACGTGAAAGGAAGACATGATGGACCGCAGCTACAAGCCCTACCTGCAGGGCAAGACCATAGATTCCGAAAAGCTTGACCAGGACTACGCCCTGGCCCCCAAAGTCGCAGGCACCCGCATCGGCAAGCTGGCCGTTTATCCGCTGGCAGACATTCCCCTGGTACCCCAGAGCTACATCCGCCTGGAGGACATCGCCTCCGCCCACACCGACAGCTTCGTGGGTTGCGGCTGTGGTTGCGGAGGCGATGGCTCGGCGGTTCAGCCCCAGGTGGCCATTGTCTTCAATACGGGCGACGACGAGCGTGTCCTGGACATGTACTCCACCGAGCAGAGCGAGCAGCTGGTAGCCGCCATCAACGAAGCGGTCGCCGACCGCTGATCGTTAGCGCCTGGCGGCTGTGCCGGTACCGTGCCAGTAGCCCTTGTGCGCGGTCAGGGCCTCCTCGGTCAGCTCTGCAAAAGGACCCTCGACTTGTATGTAGCGCTGGCCCTCGTTGAGGACCTTGCGGCAGGGCAGGTGCATGGTGGGGTTCTGGCGGTCGTTGCCCGTGAGCTTGAGCAAGTCTGCCTCAGAGAGGGCATAGACCACACGTCCGATGCCCGACCAATAGATGGCGCCCGAGCACATGGCACAAGGCTCCGAGGCGGAGTAGAGGGAGCAGTCTGCCAGGTACTCCTTGGTGTAGACCTGTGAGGCGAGGTCGGCCAGCTGGGTCTCCGCGTGACCCGTGCAGCTGCGGGTGGTTATCTCGCTGTTCTCCTTCTTTAGGAGGATCTTTCCCTCGGGGGAGACCAGGATCGCGCCAAAGGGCGTGTTGCCGTGCAGACGCGAGCTCTGCGCAATGTCGATGGCGATGCGCAGGTAGCCGATGTCATCCTTCTTTGTGAACTTCCTTCTTGCCATGTCTGCTCCTATCCTTGGCCCCATGCCTGCGGGACGTCAGCCTTTCCTTGGTTGCTCGCCTGGCATCTGCGATGGGTTTTGCCGCAAAGAGAAAACTTTTCTTTTTGTTACCTAACTTTATGTTAGGGATGTCCCGCTCAAATAAGAAGACACCAAGGGGTGTGCGGTAGCCACTCCTGGGTGTCTGGCATTCGCTGGCCATGTCGCCATGAACGCTCCACCATTTAAGAGGCGCTAAACCCTACGGGCGCTAGGCCTGTGCCTTCGTCAGCATTTCCTGTAGCTCGGATGGTGCAAAGTGATAGTGCTTGCCGCAGAAGGCGCAATAGGTCTCGGCGGGTTCGTCCTTTTCGATCATGTCGGTCAGCTCGCTGGCTCCCAGGGCCAGCACCGCGCGGCTTGCACGCTCGTCGTTGCAGCCGCAGTGGAACTCTGCCGGCAGGGTCTCCAGCTCCTGGTAGTCCAGGTCACGCAGGACGTAGGCAAGGATGTCGGTGGGGGTCATGCCTCTCTCGAGCAGGTTGGTCACCGAGTCCAGGCCCTGGAGGTTGTGCTCCAGCTGGTCCACGACGGCGGGGTCGTAGCCAGGCATGAGCTGGACTATGAAGCCGCCCGCCTGACGGACGCTGGTGTCGGTGTCCACGAGGACGCCCACGCCCACGGAGGTGGGCACCTGGTCGCTCATCACAAAGTAGTTGGTCAGGTCGTCGCCGATCTCGCCCGAGACCAGCTCGGCCTCGCTGGAGTAGGGGTCAAAGCCGGGGATGTCGTGGATGACCGTGAGGGTGCCGGCACCGATGCCGCCTCCCACGTCGAGCTTGCCACGCTGGTTGAGGTCGATCCAGACGTTGGGATGGTTGGCATAGCCCTTTACCTGGCCCTTGTTGTTTGCCGTGACGGTCAGTCCCCCGACGGGGCCGTCACCTCGGATAATCAGGGTCAAAAGCTCATCGTCGTTCTTTGACATGGCGCCCATCATTTGGCCGGCCATCATCAGCCTGCCCAGGGCTGCCGTTACCAGGGGGCTGGTGTGGTGGCTCTCGTGGGCGGTCTGCACCGTCTGGCGTGCGGTGATGGCAAAGGCACGAATCTGTCCGTCAGCTGCCGTTCCGCGCACGATATAGTCTCCCTGGCGGATGCGTGCGGCTTCCAAGCCGATAATCTCATGTGCCATGAGGGTTCCTCTCATTTGTGATTTTTCGACTCTCCTATACCCAAAAACTGCCATGACAGGCAGGGGGCCTTGCGGAGTGCTGCCCAAATTCACATCTGCCGCCCATCGCTTGGCGATCCTTCCCTCGAGAATTTATGCAATGGGCTATTTTTTGAAAACATTTATAGATATAATTTTCTTATCAGTCATTCCCTGATAATTATTTTAAAAATTTGTCGGTTGGCTCTGGATTCGCTTTTTATATTTGAAAGGGAAACATCATGGCAAACCTTGGCTACTTTAATGCAAACTTTGACCCGAAGACACAGCTAGACGCCTTTAATGCCATAAAGTGCGAGCACATTTATTACGATGAGGCGGAGCTCTTTGAGGCTGTTAAGCCTGGTGATGTTGTAATCCTCCACGAGCTGTATTGTGCAGGTAGCACCCTTGTTGACGCGCTTGGGTTTTTGAATAAGCTCGGGTCTGCCGATGCTGAGTTCATCTGCATCGGCTCGGGTCTGGATTCCCGTGTGTCCAAGGAGGTCTATCGTACCCTGGACGCCATCTACAAGTTCGCACAGAGCGAGCCCAAGGCTACCCGTCGTCGCACGCGTACCGCCGCCTCCGGGGATTCCACTGCCTCTGGCGACGGTTCTCACCGCCGCGGTCGCGCTAGCGTCGATCCCTCGGCGGTGGACCATGCCATCGAGCTCTACCAGAGCGGTGCCAGCGTCAAGGACGTCTGCCAGGAGGTTGGTCTCTCCCAGGGCACCCTCTACAAGTACCTGCGCGAGCGAGGCGTCAGCAGAAAGTAAGATCCGCCCCCGCTGACTCTCCTTGGGTTTGCGGGGGCTTTCCGAATGCCTTGTGGCTGAAAGCGAACAATAAACTCCTTGTAACATGGCACAAGGGATGTGGAATTGATTCCACATCCCTTGTTATGTTTATCGGAACCTTGGATACAAATGGAATTTTGTGTAAATGACAAGGCAACACAATCAATATCTTGTCTATGTGTATGCTCATATATCGTTGCATTATACTAAACTGAAATAATGTCTAGTTAATGTTTCATACTATTAAGGTGCGACAAGGGTCCCATGCTTATGATTTCCGACAAACTCGAATCCGTTTTTACGCCTGGGGATCTGGCTTGGGCCAGGAGCCGCAAGGAGGAGTTATGGGAGACAAGAGCATGTTGTTCGAGCCCCTGCCAAAGGGTTCTCTCTCAGATGCCATCATCAAGCGGATTACTGACGCACTCATCAGTGGTGAGCTAAAGCCTGGCGACAAGATTCCCACCGAAGAGGAGTTCAGCGAGCGACTGGGCGTGGGTAGGAATGCCGTACGTGAGGCCATCAAGGTCTTTGTCGCCTTTGGCGTGTTGGAGATCAAGCGCGCCCGCGGCACCTATGTGGTCAGTGAGTACAACGAAAATCTTATGGACCCTCTGGTATACGGGATGATTCTGAGTCCTCACTCTACGAGTGACCTTATAGACGCAAAGGTTGCCCACACCATGTCACTCATGTACCTGGTGATGCGCAATGCCACCGATGAGGAGCTTGACCAGCTAGACGCCATGGTTCGTGACTACGTGGAGGCATCTGGTGATCCCGACTCCTCCATAGACGAGTGCTCGGACCTGCATCTGAGGATCATGGACTATGCCGCTCAGATTTCCCACAACCCCATGACCTGCAAGCTCGACCAGATTCTGAGTCGCCTCGGTGCCTATACCGTCACGCGCGGAATACGGAAGCTCCGTAAGCAGGGAAAGCCCACGGATCTGGCCGACGAGCTTACGCGTTGCACCAAGCTCCTAAAGTCCAGGAACGAGCAGGCGATTCCCGACTTCATAAACGACCGTATGGTCATCTGGCATTCCCTGGTAGAAGACTAAAAGTAACAAAAGAATTCGCAGGTAAGACCCCCTGATGGAGGAGCCCCGTCACCTGGCTCCAAAGCAGGAGGGTTTTTCTCTATCGGCCAGGGTTTGGTCTTGCATGTTTGTCGGCCAAGCGAAGCGAAGGCCCCCAGCTTTGTCCCGCGCGCAGTTCTCGCGAAGCGAGCTGTTTGAGCACGGGGCAAGGCTGGGGGCCTCAGCTTTGTCCGACCCCTACATGAATCCCAAGAGCAGGCCGATGGAGTGCACCGCGAATGCAACGAGCCAGGCGACGGCGCACTGGAATACCACGATGCCGGCGGCCCACTTGGCTCCCAGCTCGCGTTTGATGGCGGCAATGGCTGCCACACAGGGGGTGTAGAGCAGACAGAAGACCAGCAGGCTGATGACCGCCAGGGGAGTGAGGGCGGACAGGAGCACCTCGGTAGAGCCAAAGAGGACCGACAGGGTGGCGACGACGATTTCCTTTGCCATGAAACCGGCTATGAGCGAGGTCGTGATGCGCCAGTCGGCAAAGCCCAGGGGGCCAAAGATTGGTGAGATCCAGGCGGCGATGACGGCCAGGATGGAGTCCTGGGGGTCACTGACCATATGGAAGCTGGGACTAAAGGTCTGTAGGCACCAGATGACGACGGCTGCGGCAAAGACCACCGTGAAGGCGCGGGTCAGGAAGTCACGGGACTTCTCCCACACCAGCTGGAGCATGGAGCGGGCGCCAGGCAGGCGGTAGTTGGGGAGCTCCATCACGAAGGGCACCGCCTCGCCCTTTGCCACGGTCTTGTGGGTGATGAGGGCAATGAGGATGCCCACCAGGATGCCCAGCAGGTAGAGAGAAAGAATCACCAGGCCACCCTTGCCAGGGAAGAATGCAGCGACAAAGTAGCCGTAGATGGTGAGCTTGGTGGAGCAGCTCATGAAGGGCGTGAGTGCCACGGTGAGCTTTCGGTCACGTTCGGAGGGCAGGGTGCGGGTGGCCATGACCGCGGGCACCGTGCAGCCGAAGCCCATGAGCATGGGGACGATCGAGCGGCCCGAGAGGCCAATCTTTCTGAGGAGCTTGTCCATCACGAAGGCGACGCGCGCCATGTAGCCCGTGTCCTCCAGGAGTGACAGGAAGAAGAACATCGTCACGATGATGGGCAGGATGGGCAGGACCGTGCCAATGGCGTTGAGGATGCCATCCACTACGAGCGAATGCAGGATGGGGTTGGCTCCGGCCGCCGTGAGTCCGGCGTCGATGGACGCGGTCGCCCAGTCGACGAATATGGTCACCAGGTCCTGGAGGAAGGCGCCTATGTAGTTGAAGGTCAGCAGGAAGACGGCAGCCATGATGAGGACGAACATGGGGATGGCAGTCCAGTGGCCGGTCAGGACACGGTCGATCTTCTCGCTGCGGACGCGCTCCTTGGATGCGTGGGGCTTGACCACGCACTGCTTGACGACCGTGGTGATGAAGGAGAACCGCATGTCGGCAATGGCGGCGGAACGGTCGAGTCCGCGCTCCTCTTCCATCTGGACGATGATGTGCTCGATGGCGTCCTTCTCGTTTTGCTCGAGCTTGAGTGACTCCTCTACGCGCTGGTCGCCCTCCACGATCTTGGTCGCGGCGAAGCGCAGGGGAATCTGGGCGTCGCGTGCGTGGTCCTCGATCAGGTGCATGATGGCGTGGAGGCAGCGGTGGACGGCGCCGTTGTGGTCGTCGGGGTCACAGAAGTCCAACCTGCCGGGGTGCTCCTGGTATTTGGCCACGTGTAGGGCATGACTGATGAGCTCGTCGACACCCTGGCCGTTGAATGCCGCGATGGGCACGACGGGAATGCCTAGCATGGCCTCCATGTCATTGACGCGGATGGAACCGCCGTTGCCCTGGAGCTCGTCCATCATGTTGAGGGCCAGGACCATGGGGCGGTCCAGCTCCATGAGCTGCATGGTCAGGTAGAGGTTGCGCTCGATGTTGGTCGCATCAACGATGTTGATGATGCCGCGGGGATGCTCGTCCAGGATGTACTGGCGCGAGACAATCTCCTCGGAGGTGTAGGGGCTCATGGAGTAGATGCCCGGTAGGTCTACCACGTCGGTGTTGGGGTAGCCGCGGATGGCGCCATCCTTGCGGTCCACCGTGACGCCGGGGAAGTTGCCCACATGCTGGTTGGAGCCCGTCAGCTGGTTGAAGAGGGTGGTCTTGCCGCAGTTCTGGTTGCCCGCCAGGGCAAAGGTCAGCATCTCGTCGTCGGGGAGGGGATTCTCGTCGGCCTTCACATGGTAGGGGTAGCCTTCGCCCAGGCCGGGGTGGTCTGCCAGCGGCGCGCCGGTGCGGGACTTCTTGTTGACACCCTCATCAGTGCGGCTGACCTTGCTGATGCCAATCTCCCGGGCGTCTGCCACGCGCAGGGTGAGCTCGTAGCCGTGAATCATGAACTCCATGGGATCGCCCATGGGAGCGTATTTCTGCAGGGTAATGCGGGCGCCGGGGATGACGCCCATGTCCAGGAAGTGCTGGCGGAGCGCTCCAATGCCGCCCACGTCGGTGACCGTTGCACTCTCGCCGATCTCCAGCTGGTCCAGGGTGCGTTCGGGCAGGTAGGAGTCCCACGCGGGGTCGGGATCGGCGAACTTGACGGGCTGTGCTGCTGGTGTGGTGCTGTGGTCTTGCTCGGATTCTGACATGCCATTGGCTTTCGCTCAAAGTTGCTGGTTACCTGTGGTTCATTTTAAGCAAATTAGCTTTGGTTAAAAGCTTCTAGTGAATTATCGGGTGAACTCTCGCTGACTACTGCGGCAGGAGGATTGACTCGGGCGGTCTTTGCGGCAGGTGGATAGACTCGGGCGGTCTTGGCGGCGGGGGAGGGGGGAGGCCGCTGCGCAGGCGGGCCCAGCGGCGTGGGATCGTGGCGCGGGACTGTGGCGTGGGATTTGCCCCCGGAGCGGCCCGACCGTGGGATTGTGGCGTGGGATTCGCCCCCGGAGCGGCCCGACCGTGGGATTCGCCCCCGGAGCGGCCCTCCGTGGGATATGCCTCTGGAGCCCGTGGGATTGACCCCCGGAGGCCGTGGGAATCGTCTCTATTGGGTGTCTGGCCCGCAGCGGAGGC
>ONBR01000024.1 GCA_900316105.1 uncultured Olsenella sp. | reverse complement strand
CTGCGCCACATCTTGCCGTCTGCGTCCAACGGCCCCCTGACCCAGCCGCCCTCGGCCATGTTCTCTTCGGTCATGGGCTGCATGCCAACGGTGAGCGAATCTTGCTGCTCCGCCAGCTCCCTCTCGTGCTCCGCGTCGATGCGGTCTGCGATAGCTGTCACGACATCGTGTGTATCTCCACAGAAGCCGTATCCCCACTTCCTCAGCTCGTCCGTGATGCCCATTACTGCTCCTCCCCATCACCTGCCAGACGCAGCTTGGTGGCGTACTCGGCGATGATGCCGTCCTCGTCGCATCCGCCCTTGGCGTGCGCGTACCAGTCGCCAAACTCCCGTAGCAGGCCCTCGACGGTCGCGGGAACGAAGTGCCTGCAGTTGACGGCCTTCGTCCAGCGCATGTCGAACGTGTCGGCCCAGTAGTACACCCGCTCGCGCGTCACTGCCGCAGCGATGATGCAGTTGCCCATGTACATGAGCCTGTCACCGACATGGATCGGCAGGCCGTCGGAGTCCAGCGGAAGGCGCATCCAGCCGTGCTCGCGCAGTTCCGACTCGTGCTCCGCAAACCAGTCATCGGCGCTCGCGAAGCCCTCGTCAAAGCCATGGCGGTACGCCTCGTCCGCATTGGCATGGCGCATGACCGCCTCGGTGCGGCCCACCAGGTGGATGCACATGTCCGGAACGTAGTCCGCAAGCTCGTCGTAGATGCCCTGACCGCAGCCGTACTTGTGGCAGTACGCCTTTGGAGACATGGTCGCATCGTCAAGGATGCGCTCGATCGCGTCCACGGCCATCGCTAGGCCTCCTCTTCGTACTGCTTGAGCGCCTCCGCCTTCGCCGCGGCGTAGGCGTCGTGGAACTCCACATCGAAGTAGGCGAAGAACTCGTCCTTGCTCATGAAGTCCGGGGCCTTGCTGAACACGTTGTCGCGGAACTTCTCGAAGCTCGTCATCTTGATGGCCCCGGTCTCGTCATCGCGGCTCACCTCCACCCACGCACGATAGGAGTAGTAGGTGTAGGTGCACTCCTCGAAGACCTTCTTGCGGCCAACGCCGAGCATGCGAAGGTCGGTCTCGCTCAGGCCGTCATCGTTCGCCTGCACAAGGGTCTCGATCTCGCCCTTGACCCTCCCGGACTCGCGCTCGTATGCCTCAAGCTCGTCGCAGAGCATGGCGATGGTGGTGAGCAGCTCGTACTTGTCGGTCGACTTCATGTCAGTACTCCTCCCTGTAACTCAGCGTTATGCCGAGCCTCGTGTTCTCGATCTCCCAGCGCCCGTAGGCGAAGAGGGCCTTGCTGTGCGCGCCGAAGCGCGCCAGGAGCTCGCCTGACCACCAGGCGCGCTCGTACTTCTCGGAGTCCCAGACCCAGCGGGCCTTGAGGGTCGCCCCTCCGTGGAATCCGTTGTGGCACCCATCGGTACCGCTGCCGCACAGCGCGAAGAGCGGCGAGTGCAGCTCGAACGTGCCGTTCGGCGTGACCATCTCGAAGGTGTGGCCCACCGACAGCGGCACCACGTGGTGGCAGTTGGTCGCGGGCCTGCCGCACACCACGCAGCACGTCGCGGTGCGGCAGTAGCGCCGAGCGCCCATGCCCTTGTGGTAGCGCGCCCCGAGGTGCGGTAGCCCGTAGAGCGATGCCTTCTCGCGGGGAAGGCCGCGCAGCTGCTCCCTGGTCAGCGTCAGCATGAGAGCCTCCTGTCTCCGCCCGTCATCTCCACCACGCGGCAGTCCTGGCGCAGGCGCGAGACGATGGCTATGGCGGTGTCGTGGTCGCCGTTCTTGGCAAGCCTCTCGATCAGCTGGCTTGGCCTGTACTGCGTGGTGACGGCGGTGGGAAGCATCCGGGCGCTCCGCTCGTCAACGAGCGCGAAGATGCGCTCTAGCGCGAAGTCCGTGGGGCTCTCCTTGCCGAAGTCATCGAGCACGAGCACCCTGCAGCTCTGGTACTGGGGCAGCGGGTCGTAGCCGTCCCCGAACCCGGCCTTGATGGCGTCGAGAATCTTCCACATCGCGGAGAACCTGACGTTCACGCCCTGCTCCACGAGCGTCCTGGCCACGGCAGATGCCAGCTGCGTCTTGAGCGTCCCGACCTCGCCGAACACGTAGAGGTTGCGGCCGTCCCGAAGCTCCCTGGCGCACTCTGCGGCCATCGGGTGCTCGGCCCGCTCGAATCGCGGCATGATGCCCGCCCTCCTGATCGCCTGCAGCCTGCGCTCCCTGTCGGCCCGCTCGGCGCGCTCGCGGTCCCGGCGCTCCTGCTCGGCCCGCTCGGCCACGGCCCCTGCGCACTGGCATGGCTCGTACCCCCCGAACACCGGCTTTCCGCCCAGCGTGAGCTCGCGCCTGGTCATCTCCGCGCCGCAGAACGGGCATCTAGTCGTACTCGGCATGCCTCTCGCCCCCTTCCTTCGGGCTCCTCTTGCGCTCCCGGTCGGCCCACCCGCTCGCCGCCAGCTTCCAGTTGGTCACCGGCCTGCCGTTGGCCTTCTTCCAGTCCTGCGAGCCGTAGTAGCCGACGAACTGGGTGCCCGTGAGGTAGGCCGAGAGCCCCTTCTCGGTGAGGTAGGCGTCCACCTCCTCGACGGTCGGCGGGATGAAGCGGGGGCGCTTTTTGGAACTCCCGTCAGGGAGTTCTTTTTCTGTTCCTGTTACTGTTCCTGTTAGGTTGGCTTCTGCTTGGGCGCTTGCTTGCCCCTCTGCTTGGCCGTTTGCTTGAGTTCTGCTTGGCTTCTGCTTGGCCGTCTGCTTGGCTTCTGCTTGGGCGCTTGCTTGCCCCTCTGCTTGGTTGATTGCACGCATCCTGCCGCCCTTGCTGCCAGCACGCTGCTTTGCGAGCTGGCTGTCGAGGATGGGGCGGATCATCGTGAACGCCTGATCCGCCCACTTGCACAGCTTGAACTCCGGCATGCGACCGTCGTAGTAGAGGTATTCGAGCACCGCGACGTAGAAGTCGCCGCGCTCCCTCGGGCTTGAGCCCTGCGCGCCCTCTATGAACGAGTCGTAGAAGTTCATCTCTTCCTCCCCTAGAAAGGGATGTCCTCGTCGTAGACGTCCTGGGCGGGTGCCTGCTGCACCATCGGCATCTGCTGCTGCACCGGCTGGGGCTGCGGGGCAGGCTGCGGCGCTGCCTGCGGATATGCCGTCTGGGGCTGCTGGTAGCCCTGATTCGGGGCGTAGGCGGGCTGCTGCGGCTGGTAGGCCTGCTGCTGCGACTGCGGGGCGTAGGCGGGCTGCTGTGCGACCTGCGGTGCCTGCTGCGGCTGCGGTGCGTACCCCTGCTGCTGTTGCTGCTGTGGCGGGATGAACAGCTCGACCTCGGTCGCCGTGACGTCCAGCTTCGAGCGGTTCTGGCCCGTCTGCTGGTCGGTCCAGGAGTGGTAGCGCAGGCGACCCTCCACGGCCACCTTGACGCCCTTCCTCATGCGCTGGCCCAGGTAGTCGGCGCGCTTCTGCGTGCAGAACAGTGCGCAGTCCACGAAGTTGGCGCGGTCGGTCCAGCCGCCGTTCCCGTCAGGCACGCGCTCGTTCACGGCCACGCCGAAGTTGATCACCATGCGGTCCTGCTGGTTCTGCAGCGCCCTCACCTCCGCGTCGCGGGTGAGGTTGCCGCTGATGTTCACGCGGTTGATGCTCATTGGCTCCTCCTTATCTCGTCGGTTCGACGAACTTCATCGCGGCGATCTCCTGCGGGGTCGCCACGTCGATTCCCTGCAGCTCGCACTCCTCGCGCATGCCGTCTATGAGTCGGCTGAACTCCGCGCTGTCCATCTGCGAGCTGCCCTTGTACACGCGCACGTGCTTGAACTTCCTGCCGTTCGCCCAGCCCGTGCCGATGACGTCGTAGTACTTGATGTAGCCGGAGATCGGGACGTCCTCGCGGATGCTGAACACCTCGTGCACGCCGTAGTCGCGGAGCATGTTCAGATGAACCTCGTGCGTCGGCATGCGGAGCTTGCGGGCGAGCCGGTTGCACATCGCCCAGTAGTAGGCGTTCTGCGTCTGGCTGCGGCGCTTGCGGGACTCCTTGACCTCGTACCGCTTCTCCGGGTCTTGGTCGGTGAGCCACGCTATGCACTCGAAGATCGTCCCGACCATGGCCTATGCCTCCTGCGCGGCCTGGGCCACGGCCTGCTGGGCCTGGGCCTCCTCTGCGCGGCGCGCCATGTCGGCTGCGGCGCTCTCGGCCTGAGCCCTGCCACCCTGCCTCCATTGGTCAGCCAGCCATCCAGCCGTCTCGGCCTCGCTGTAGCCCATGGCGGCGAGGCGCTTGGACTGCTCGCCAATCCACGCGAGGTCGACGTCCTCGTCAAGCTCGGCAGCGGCCTCCTTGATGTGCTCCGCCTTGTCCGACTTGCTCCACAGGTAGGTGGCGACCCCGAAGCGCATGGCGGCGTTGCGTATGGCGTCGCCGATGATCTCCTTCACGGCGTTGGGGCCGACCTTGCCCTGCGCGTCGCCGTAGCCGTAGCGCGTGACGCCGAGGACGGTGAGCTTGATCCAGAGCCCGCCGTTCGAGTCGTAGAGGGGAAGGCCGCACTGGTCGAGAGCCAGGGGCTCCCAGTTCCACTCGGGGTCGACGTCGTTCAGTCGGTCGGTGATGCCGGCATGGCCTACGTAGTCGAGGTGGATGGCGGGCATGGGGTGGCGCTTGCCGCACTCCTTGCAGTACCCGTAGGCGTCCGGCGGTATCTTGCCGTTGACCTTCCTGCCCGTGTACCTTGGCAGCTTCTCGATCTCCTCTGCCGGGAACGGCTTGCGCAGCAGCCTGCGCCTCTCCGCCAGTTCGTCCTTTGCCTCCCCTGCCATGGCTAGGCCTCCTTCCCGTAGGTCTGCTGCCAGTAGGTGCAGAACTCGCATGCCGAGCAATACTGCTTGCACTTGCCGTCCTCGCCTGGGCGGAACTCAATCTCAAGCCCCTCCGCTTCGGCCATGGCTCGCGCCTCCGCTTCGCTTTCGAACACGCGCTTTGCACGTTTGTTGCCCTTCTTCTTGACAGCCCACTTGTCGGGTTTGTGCCAGCGCTCTTCATCGGAGCAAAGCGGCAGTGCTTCATCAGGAACCTTCTCCGCGTCTGCGATGATCACGAACCGGGCATTGAGCCAGTAGGCTATTTCCTTGAAATCCTTCTCGGTAAAATCCCAGGCGATGCGGTATACAGGGTGCTTCGGGTAATCCGATTCGGTTTCAGCCTTGCGCTTGTTGTGGTCTTTGATGATTGCAACAATCTCGCCGCGTCTGGCATCGAAGCCGATTTGCCGCAGCATCCAGCAATAGATAAGGGTCTGCTTGCGCCAATCTTCAAACTCGCGGTAAACAACCTTCCATTCGGAGCAGGTCTTGTAATCCGTGACCGTTCCCGTGAAATCATCGTAAAGGTCGAAGATGCCCGAGAGCTGGTAGCCATTAGGCATGTCAACGGCAAGCCAGTTCTCTTTGAGCTGGTCTTTCGTTTCCTCGGCATCCTGCAAGATGCGGTGTACGGCAGTTCCGAAGATAGCCCATACCATGTCGGCCACGTCGTTGGTGATCTCGTCGGCGTGTCGGCGCTCAAGGATTGCTTGCCGTGCGCCTTTCATCACTGCGGTAACGCTGTAGCGCTTATCCTTGTACCTGTAATCGCTCGTGGCCGCGTCAACGAAGGGCTGCGGGAGGTTCAGTGCGTTGGTGAGCTTCATTATTCCTCACCGCCTTCCGGCAAAGCGCGGTCGAAGTCCTCGATTTCGGCCTCTATGGTTTCCTCGTAATCGGTGACCTCGCCCGTTTCGGCGTTCACGAAGTAGTTGTTGATGGTGGTCTGGCCTTCCGTGGGCTGCTCTTCATCGAGCGGCAATTCCTGCTGCTCGGTTTCGACGGTCAGCATCACAACGCCTTCCGTGGGCTGCTCTTCATCGAGCGGCAATTCCTGCTGCTCGGTTTCGACGGTCAGCATCACAACGCCTCCCGTCATCTTCATTACCTCGGTGAAGCCCTCTGCGCTCGGAAGCACTTCGAATTGCAAAGTGGCAGTTCCCGCCTTGATGGTGGCCTGCTTGAAGCTGGCCTTGATTTCCTGTTTCATTTCCTTCTCTCCTTGAAATAGGATTCTTCGTAGTAGTCGATGCGAACGCGGATGCGGCAGTGCTTGCGGAACGGGACGCGGGGAAGCCGGATAACGTGTAGCTGCGTAACCTGCTTGTCATCCACGTAGGCAACGCCGTTCAACGCGTCGCAGCAGAGCTTGGCTGTGTTGTCCAGGTCAGGTGTCATAACGTCGGCCTTGCCAGCCCAATACTTCGGGTTGCTCTTGGAAAGCGGGCGCTCTATGAGAATCATCACGCGCACTTCGCCCTCGTGGTTCATCCAGCGGTGGCCTACCTGCTTGCGCCATGCGCCCCTGATTTCCTTCTCGGCCTTGGCGGTGTTCCTGGGCGTGTACGGCTGCTTATCACCGTTCCAGCGCGGGCGCTGCTTCGTCGGAATCTTCTCAAGCGCTATGTCGCACTTGGCCTTCCCTATGTGCCTGACCCGCCACATCACACGAACCCATCGCTCTGGCTCTTGTGCATGCGGAAAGCGCCCTTTAGATCGGGGCACTCGTTCTCCATGATTCGCGCCAATGCGGGCGCGTAGCCGTTCTTCACCTTCACGTGAAGCTCGTTGCGAACCATGTTCACGAGGTAGTTGGCCGATACATAGCCCTTCCTGTGCAGCCTGCGGGCATTTCGAACCATGAAGTTATAGGCGTACTCGTTGGCATCAATCCAAGCCTGGGCTTCCTTCACGTCCTTCTCGCCGTCAAGGCCGAGGCCGCTAAGCTGCCCTTGCATGCTCCGTGGTTTGGGGTTGTATTCTTCGTCGTAACCCATGGCAACCGCCTACAGGCACGCGACGAACATAAGGGCGTACAGGAGGAACGCGCCAACGATCACCTGCGCCGCGAACTTCACGGCATCGACAACCTTCTGACGCTTGGCCTCCTTTTCTGCTAACCTAGCCCTGCGGGCTGCTCTGGCCTGCTGGCGAGCGCGGAAACTTTGGTCGGTGGATGCGCTCGCTTCTGTTTGGTAGTAGGTCACTGTTTTCTCCTTTCATTAGGTCGGGTGTGGTTTACGTGAGGTTTCTTTTTTTCTTCAAACGGTTCTTCTGCGAATAGATCGCCTGCCGCTTCCTGTCTTCCGCCTGCTCCCGCCTCACCTCCTCCCTTAGTTCCCGCACCTCTTGTTCCAGCCGTTCGCGCCTGTGCTTCTTCGAGCAAACGGCACACCAGCCTGTCCGGCTGTTCAGTGGCTTGTGAACCCAGAGCCCGCATTTCGGGCAGTACCATTTCTTGCGAAGGGAAATGCCGTATTGGCTTGCCTGCCACTTGACGCTTTCGGTGGAGCGCCCGAGCGCCGTGGCGATGGCATCAGCGCCTTCTTCGGCGTGGTCTTCGAGGTAGCGGATTTCACGAGTAGTCCAGCGCATTGCTACCTCTTATGTGGCTTTCCGGCATTGCGCCATGCGCGGAGCGCCTTTGCGAGGTCTTTAACAAACCTTTCCTCGCTGATGGCAGCAAGCGTGGGCTTCTCGTTGGTCTTGGTCTGTTCGGCCATGGTTACGCCACAACCTGGCAGCGCTCGCTAGAAAGGCCGAGCAGATATCCGGCGCTGCATCCGTAGTGCTTGGCTGCACGCACGATGAAATCCCCAGGCATTGCCAAAGGGTTTGCCTCGTACTTTGCGAGCGTCTTAGGCGAAACACCCAATTCCTTTGCAGCTACGGTCTGCGTTTGACCAAGCCGCTTCCGCTCCGAGGCTAGGTTGTTGCTGGTGCTCATTTTTTCCTCCTTACTACGCACCAAATTGATGATTACAGCTCAACAGTACGCATAAGGTTGAAGCTTGTCAAGAGTTTTTTCTGTACAAGTGCGCTCCAAATTGGTACTATCTGTGCTGTAATCCGTAAGAACGTACAGAATTTAAGGGGTGCGTGAGAAATGAGGACACGGTTAAAAGAGGCGCGGAAGGCCGCAGGGTTGAACCAGCAGCAGGCCGCAGCTGCCTTCGGTGTGTCGATTGGAACGTACCGAAACTGGGAACAAGGCCGCGTCGTGATGAATGGCGAGCAGCTTATAAACGCCGCCCGCCTTTTCGGCACCGATGTTGACTACATCCTTATGACTGACACCGACGTAAACGACCCAAGCGAACAGATGGACGAAATCGCAGACATATTCGGCGCTTTGAACGACAGTGGCCGTGATGCGCTTCTGGTTGTCGCTCGTGGTTTGCTTGAGGTTTTTCGGCGAGCGGATTAGCGAACGTCTGAAATCGGATAACGAAAAACGGAAAGGAAGAAGCCATGGAGAAGATAATTACGATTGCGGCTAGTTTGGTTCTGGTGCTTTCGCTGGCTGGATGCGGTTCAAATGGCTCCACCCAAGCAAGCTCCGCGTCATCTAATGCCAGCAGCCAGAACGCAACGGTCACGGAGGCGGATAGGCAAGCCGCAGCGGCCTACATCGGTTCGGCGGAATACGGAGCGCTAAGCGAGTACGTAGGAACCGCCATTGACGGCATAGTTGAGCTTGCTGACAAAGGCGAGGTTGCGGAAATCCAGGGGCGTTTTGAAAAGCTGTCCGGCATGATCACTGCCATGGATAGCGTAAGCGTTCCCGATACCTGCAAGGATGTTGATAACGCTCTCAAGCAACTTGCACGCGCCGAAGCGGTAGCGCTTGCCGACTTCTCCGAGGTCGCTATCGCGCGAGCGGCAGGTGATAGCAATGCAGCTGCAAAATCGCTGGATGAAGCAAACGAATATCTCGAACAGGCAAAGCGTTTCCAAACCGAGTTCGCCAATGCCACCAACGAGCTTATGGGAAGGTTCTCGTAACCAATGAAAACCGCCGTACTATACGCCCGCTATTCTTCCGACAAGCAGCGCGAGGCTTCGATTGATGACCAGCTCCGCGTATGCCGCGACTTCTGCAAGGCCGAAGGCATTGAGGTATTGAAGCAGTACACGGATTATGCGCTTTCGGGCAAGACAGACCATAGGCCAGAGTTTCGGCAGATGATAGCCAACGCCCCAGAATCGGATTACGTGGTTGTCTACATGTTCGATAGGTTCTCCCGCGACCGTTACGATTCAGCCACTTACAAGAAGGCGCTTCGTGAGTGCGGTGTTAGGGTCATTTCTGCAACTGAGAAGGTTGAAGACACGCCGGAAGGCGGTTTGCAGGAGGGCTTGCTTGAGATACTTTCGGAGTACTATGTGGCCGATCTGGCGCGAAAGGTTAGGCGCGGCATGGAGGGAAACGCGCTCAAGGCAAAGGATAACGGTTACAAGATTTTCGGGTACAAGACCGACCCAGACACGCGCCGTTATGTAATTGACGAAGCGGAAGCCGCAGCAGTACGCAGCATCTTCTCCCGCTACATCAATGGCGATAGCATCTACAACATAGCATCCAGCATGGCCGCTGATGGCTGGAAAACCGCAACGGGTACGCCCGTTGATTACAACTGGGTTTGGCGTGTACTTACAAGAAAAGCCTACACTGGCCTTTATTCATGGGGCGGTATCGAGGTAGAGGGAGGTATGCCTGTGATCATTGACGATGACACTTTCGCCAAGGCTGCTGCAACGCCAAAGAAGAAGCCGCGCGAGGGTGAGGAATGGTCAACCTACCGCCTTACCGGAAAGCTTTATTGCGGCCTATGCGGTGAGCCTATGCATGGGTACGGTGGCACTGGGAAATCAGGCAAACGATATTACTACTACGGCTGCAAGGAAAAGGGCGGGTGCCATCGTCCAGGCGTGCGCCGCGAGCTTGTTGAGAACGCGCTTGCCGAGGCTGTTCTTGATATAACGGCCAACGAGGACAAGATGCGCATGGTTGCGCGTCGTATCGTTGAAGCCTACAACCTTGAGAACGATACGCAGGCCGAGCTTGACGCATGCGAAGCCCAGATTACGGCACTGGAGAAGGAACAGCACAACTTGACCAAGGCCGCTATGAAGGGCTTCGTAAACGATGAAATGGTGACGCGAAACGAAGAAATCAAGTCGAAGCTTCGCGAGCTACATAATAGGCGCGGAATCCTAATGAGCGAGGCAGCGGGCTTCACGGAAGATGAAATCGTGGAGTTCTTGGGTCATGGCTTCGACAGGACGGACGAAGATTTCATTTTCAAGACCTTTACGAATCGGGTTTACCTTTACCAGGATTTCATGCTTGCAGTATTCAACTTCCGCGACGAGGTGGGAGATTTGGCGGAAGTTCGCATTTCGCTAGATCAGTACATAAGAAAAAACGCGAACCACAAAGGGTTCGCGTCTCTTGTTTCTGGTGTCGGAGGCGGGACTTGAACCCGCACGACCTTTTAGTCAGTCACTAGCACCTCAAGCTAGCGCGTCTGCCAATTCCGCCACTCCGACGTTCATTTGGTGCGAGAGATAAGATAACATAGTCGGTTCTGCATGGCAACAAGAATTTGAATTATTTTGCCACCGCACAGAGCCGACACGACCCAGGCGCACCAGACCGGGCAGTGCTACTCCTTTGCCCAGCCGATGTCCTCGGGCAAGACCGTAGCCAGCAGGGCGGGTCCATAGTTTGCCAGCCCCTTCTTTGTGCACACGACGGAGGCGCCATTGTAGATTGGTATGAAGGCGTTGGTCTTCAGGACCTCGCGTTCGGCCTCGTTGAAGGCAGCCATACGCTCCGAGTGGTCGCTCATTCCCACGATCTCGCTGAACCTCTGGTCGAGTTCCTCGCTACCCGCATGGGTGTAGTTGGATCCAGAGCCCGAGCCAAAGATCTGCACGCCATCGTTGTAGGAGGCGGGACTTGCGCCCCAGGCGAACATGGCGACATCCCAGGCCCCAGAATCCAGCTCGTCAGAGAACTGTGCCGAAGACCGGTTGTCCGTATGGACCTCCATGCCGGCACCCCTTGCCATCTTCTGCACGGCAGTGACGATGTTCTTTGACGTATTGGAGTCACCAAAGAAGAGAAGGCCGAAGGAGGCCCTTAGGTCGTCCTTGGCAAAGATTCCATCTCCACCCAGTTCGTAGCCGGCATCCTCGAGGGTCTTCCTTGCCGCCGCGATCTGTGCATCCTGGGTGGTGTTGCCCGAGATGTAGTCCGGTCGATTGTCCTCGTACCCGCTCATCCAAGGATTGATGAGGAAGGAGCCGCAGGTCTCCTCCTTCCAGTTCACTCCCTCGTATACGATGGACACGATGGTCGGGGCATTGATGCACTGCCAAAAGGCCTTGCGGACCGCATCGTCCTGCATCACCTGGCTGTTGACGTTTAGCTCGAAGACACGGGTCGAGGTGCCAAAGCCACGACGGATTTCCACGTCCCGCAGGCCCTGGAAGTTGCTGAGCGACTCCATTGACCCCACGCCCTCACTGGTAGCGTCAATCTCGCCCTTCTTGAAGGCATCGATCTCCTGAAGGTCGTCCATCTGTATGTAGGTGATGGAGTCCAGCTTGGGTGCGTCACCCCACCAGGAGGGGTTCCTCTTGAAGACCACCTGGCCTTCTACCAGAGAATCCACGATGAAGGGACCGGCTCCCCACTCCACGTGAGGCTCGCCCTCCCAGCCATTTGCAAAGACCTCTGGATCCACGGCAGCGGGATGAAGGGCCTGTCCCAGGATGTTCTGGGCAGGATAGTAGGGTGCAGCAAAGGTGACGACAGCGACCTTGTCGGTGGCGCCGGGCGACACGGACTCGATGTTGGCATAGCCATCGGTAGCGGACGGCTCATAGGCCGGATCCTTGCCACCCATCACGTCCCATACTGCCTTGATGGCACGATAGTCCATGGGAGTCCCGTCGTTGAAGGTAGCCTCGTCCCGGAAGGTCAGGGTGCAGACCTCCTTGCCGTCGACCATCTCCTCCCTGTAGTCAGAGAGATAGGCAGGGTTGGGCGTAAAGCTCGATGCGTCGGCACTGACCAAAAAGAGGTTAATGGGCATGTAGTTGGCCCAAAGGGCCTTCATGTAGGTGGAATTGCCGCCAACACTGAAGTAGTTCCAGTTTGGGCCCAGCTCGGAGAGGGGCAGTACCAAGTCGCCGCCATCCCTTATCTGGTCGCGTCCAAGCGGATTGTTGTAGAGCTTTCCCTGCTCGGGAAGGGGAAGCTGATCGAGACTCGCGCTTGCGGGAGAGCCGTTCTGCAGCTCGGCCCCAGCACTCAGGCCATCTGTGCCATCATCCTTTGCGCCATCGCATCCAGTCAGCCCAAGAACCGCTGCAAGGGCAGCTCCTCCAGCCAAACCGATCATCGACCTTCGGGTCAGCGAAAGTGCCATGCGAGTTTCCCTTCAGACAAAGCGACAGGGCGGACTTCCCTACCCATCTTTCTAGCATAAATACACCGAAGCCCCCTCAGGCGAATGAGGGGGCAAGGTAAGGGGTGTCGGAACGACACCAGACAAGCAAGCCTAGACCCTAGGTCCAGTCGATTTCGTCAGCCAACTGCCTGCTAGAGCTCCACCGAGCTGTCCTTGATGGGGTGGTCTGCGGCAAAGTGGCAGGCACAGAAGTGACCAGGAGCGACCTCGCGCAGCTCGGGCATGGGCTCCTTGGAGCAGATGTCCTGGGCAATCGGGCAACGCGTGTGGAAACGGCAGCCAGTGGGAGGGTCAATGGGCGAAGGGGGATCGCCCTTGAGGATGATGCGCTTTCGGCTGTGCTGGATGTCCGGATCGGGCACGGGCACTGCGGAGAGCAGGGACTGGGTGTAGGGGTGATGAGGAGCCGCATAGAGGCTCTTCCAGTCCGAGTACTCCATCATGTTGCCCAGGTACATGACGGCGATGCGGTCCGAGATGTGCTGGACGACAGACAGATCGTGGGCGATGAAGAGGTAAGCGGTGCCGTACTCCTTCTGCAGATCGTTCAGGAGGTTGAGGACCTGGGCCTGGATTGAGACGTCCAGAGCGGACACGGGCTCGTCGCAGATGATCAGCTTGGGCTTGAGGGCAAATGCGCGGGCGATGCCGACGCGCTGACGCTGGCCACCAGAGAACTCGTGGGGGTAGCGATTGATATGCTCGGGGTTCAGACCGACGATGTCCAGGAGGTTCCTGACGTAGTCCAGGCGCTCCTCCTTGTCCGCCATGACATTGTGGATGGTCAGGGGCTCAGAGATGATCTCGCCGATGGTCATACGGGGGTTCAGACTAGCATAGGGGTCCTGGAAGATGAACTGCATGTGGCGGCGCATCTCCTTGAGCTCCGCCTTGGACATCTGACCCACGTCCTTGCCGTCAAAGACGACCTTACCGGAGGTTGGCTTGGTCAGGCGCATGATGCAGCGGCCAGTCGTGGACTTGCCGCAGCCAGACTCACCGACCAGACCAAAGGTCTCGCCAGGATAGATGTCGAAGCTCACGTCATTGACAGCGTGAACGAACTTCTTGTTTCGAGAACCGAAACCACCCTCGACGGGGAACTCCTTGCAAAGATGCTCGACGTGAAGCAGCGGCTGGATGGCGTTCTGCGTGGTCTCTCCCATTAAGCCTCGCCTCCCTTTCCGGTCTGCTTGGCCTGTGCCTTCGTGCGGGAAGTCGCAGGTGCGTTCTTGCGGACGAAGTCGGGGTCACCCGCATAGTGGCAGCGAGAGTAGTGACCCGTCTCCGTGTAATGGCGCTCGGGAACCTTGGTCCTGCAGAGGTCCGTGGCGTAGGGACAACGCGGAGAGAAGGCACATCCGGTAGGCAGGTTGACCAGCGAGGGCGGGTTGCCCTTGATGGGGGTCAGGGGATGCTTCTCCTCAAAGACAGGATCGGGGATGGAGCGAGTGAGGCCCCAGGTATACGGGTGCATGGAGCTATAGAAGATCTCGTCTGCCGTGCCGAACTCCACGGGGGAGCCAGCGTACATGACCATGATCTTGTCGGCCACGTCTGCAACGACACCCAGGTCGTGGGTGATCATGATGATGGCGTTGCCGTTCTTCTTCTGCATCTCCTGCATGAGCTCGATGATCTGGGCCTGGATGGTCACATCCAGAGCCGTGGTGGGCTCGTCGGCAATCAGGATGTCGGGGTTGCAGGCGAGGGCCATGGCGATCATGACGCGCTGGCGCATGCCGCCAGAGAACTCATGCGGGTAGTCCTTCACGCGCTGCTCGGCGTTGGGGATGCCCACCATCTGCAGGAGCTCTATGGAGCGCTGCCAAGCCTGCTCCTTGGTATAGCCCATGTGCAGGCGCATGCCCTCGGAGAGCTGACGGCCGATGGTGTAGACGGGATTGAGGGAGGTCATGGGGTCCTGGAAGATCATGGCGATGTCATTGCCACGAACGTGCTCCATCTCCTCCTCGGTCATCTTGAGCAGGGACTTGCCGCGGTAGCGGACGTCGCCGCCCTCGATCTTTCCGGGAGGCATGTCGATGAGGCCCATGATTGTCATGGAAGTCACGGACTTACCGGAACCGGACTCACCAACAACGCCCAGAGTCTCGCCGCGGTCGAGCGTGTAGGACACGCCGTTGACAGCCTTGACCACACCGTCCTGGGTATGGAAGTACATCTTTAGGTTGTCGACCTCAAGCAGGTGAGAGCCATCGGGGACGGGCTGGTTCTTGAGCTCCACCCAGTTGTCGACCTTCTTTTTCTTGCGTCCAAACATTTATGCATCCTTCATCTTGACATCGAGGGCATCGCGCAGACCGTCGCCCAGCAGGGTAAAGGCAAGCACGGTGGACAGAATGGCGAGGCCGGGCATGATCATGAGCCAGGGCTGGGTGGCCAGGAACTTCTGGCCGTCCTGGATCAGGATGCCCCAGGAGGGGTTGGGAGGCGTGACGCCCATGCCCAGGAAGGACAGGGCCGCCTCCGTGAGGATGGCGCCGCCGATGTTCATCGTGGCATAGACCACGATGGAGGCAACGGAGTTGGGGAAGATGTGACGCGTGATGATGCGGAAGTCGGAGGCGCCCATGGCGCGAGCGGCATCCACATAGTCATTGGACTTGACGGAAAGGATCGCCGAGCGGAAGACGCGTGCGATGGAGGGCCAGCCCAAGACGCCGATGGCAAAGAAGACGTTCTGGATGCCCGAGCCGATGACGGCCAGCATGACGATTACGAAGAGCGTATAGGGGAAGGCCAGGAAGATGTCGGCCAGACGCATGATGATGGTGTCCCAGATACCGCCATAGTAGGCAGCAAGGGCGCCCATGACCAGACCGATGATCGTGGAGATGGCCGTAGCCAGAAGGCCGACTGCCAGCGAGATGCGGGCGCCGTAGATGACGCGCGAAAGGACGTCGCGACCAATCTGGTCAGTGCCAAAGGGGTGCTGCGCGCTCATGGGCATGCGCACGTCGTAAAGCTGCTCGGTGGGGCCACCCAGGGTCTGGGGAACCCAGAGATCTGCCGTTACGGCAACGAGCACGATGAAAGCGATCCAGACGACGGCGACGATTGCCAGCTTGTTACGCTTCAGGCGCTTCCAGGCGTCACCCCAAAGGGTGCGCACGGGTGCCGCATTGTCCGGATTCGAGCCCTCGGCGGGAGCGGCGGCACGAGCCTGCTCGGGGGTCTCGACGCCCACCGCAGTCTCGCTGCCCAGGCCGTGTTTCTTCTTCAATGACATGTTATCTCCTAGGCCTTGTTCTTCGGGCTGCCATACCTGATGCGAGGATCAAGGAAGGCGTAGCTCACGTCGACGATGAGGTTGATCACCATGACCACGATGACGATGACGGTGACGGAGCCAATGACGATCGGCCAGTCACGCTGGGTGATGGCGCGGTAGGTCTCGAAGCCAACGCCAGGCCAGTTAAAGACGGTCTCCGTCAGGATGGCGCCAGCGAGCATGCCACCAAAGTCAATACCAATATAGGTAACGACGGGGATGAGGGCGTTCTTGAGCGCGTGGTGGATGATGACCGCCTTGCGGGAGAGACCCTTTGCGCGAGCCGTCCTGATGTAGTCCTGGTTCATGACCTCAAGGAGCTGCGAGCGCATGATTCGCGCGGTGTATGCGCTGGAGACGGAAGACAGGGTGATGGCAGGCAGAATGTAGTACATGGCTGCCACGAACTCTGCCGTCGGTCCTCCCGCACCGGAGATGGGTAGATAGAAGGAGCCACCCGTTGCTTCCTTCAGCATGATGCCAAAGAAGAGCTGCAAGAGCATGCCGAGCCAGAAGGCAGGCATTGCAACGAGTACCGACGTGAAGAGCGTGACGATGATGTCAATCGCCGAGTATCTCTTGATGGCCGAGATCATACCCGCAAGTATGCCCACCACCGCCTCAAGCAGGATTCCCACCAGGGCCAGGCGAATGGTGTAGGGATACTTCTCTGCCAGGATGTCAGCAACGGGTTTGCCGTTCTGCTGGTAGGACTTGCCCAGATCGCCATGAAGCAGACCTCCGACGTAGTCGAAGTAGCGCTCCACCAGCGGCGTCTCGATCGTATTGCCGTTCTCGTCGAGAATGGGATTGCCATCGGCGTCGGTCTTGATCAGGTGATAGGTGGCACGCAGGTTCATCTCGGTCTGCGCGTCCAGCTTTTTCTCGCCGGCGATCAGCTTGATCGGGTCGCCGGGGACCACGTTCTGCATGAGGAACAGAATCAGCGTGACTCCCAGGAAGACGGGAATAAACTGAATCACTCGTTTTGCAATGTATCTGCCCATACGTTATTTCTCCCTTGGTATGGTGTCACGGGCTTCTTGCCCGTCAACGCTTTGGCCATGCCCCTTGGGCCTAATCACGGATGAAAGCACAGGACAAGGACCATGGTCAGAGCGTTCACGAAGGCAAACCGCAACGATGAGCGGGGCCCTCACCATAAAGGGCCCCGCCTCATACTGCCGTTGTGTGCCTTAGGCCTTCAGGCTGGCCTTCTGGAGGGAAGCCTTGCCCTGGGGATCAAAGAAGAGCTCCTGGACACGGTCACTACCCACATAGTTGTGGGAGTAGAACATCAGAGGAATGGCAGGCAGCTGCTCGCCGATCTTCTGGTTGATCTCGCGCTCCTTGGTCTTTCGCTCGTCGTCATCCTTGATCTGACGGGCATCCATCATGGCCTTGTCGATCTCGGGATCGTTGAACTTGGCGTAGTTGTTGTCAGCGGTGCTGTAGAAGTTGGGATACAGGAAGTTATCCAGGGTAGGATAGTCTGCAATCCAGCCCAGGCGGCCAATCTGATAGGCGCCATCGCCAAGGTCGGTCAGGTACTTTGCCCACTCGGTGGTAGAAATCTCGACGTCGAAGCCGATGGACTTGAGGTTGTCCTGGACCATGGCCATGATGTCCTCGTGGCCACCACCAGAGTTGCAGGACAGGGTGATCTTGGTGCCCTTGAGGTTATTGTCCTCGACGATCTTCTTTGCGGCATCCTGGTCGAACTTGCAGTACTCCCAGGCGTTGTTCTCACCGGGGTCGAGGACGGCGGGGAAGAAGTTGTCGGCAGGCTGACGGGAGCCCTCAAAGAGCTTGTCGCAGATCTTCTGACGATCGATGGCCAGAGAGATTGCCTGGCGGACGGGAAGCTGCTTCATGACAGGGTCGTTCAGGTTGCAGGTAAGGTAGTAGACCGAGGTCTCGGCACCAGTCAGAACCTGCTTGCCGGGGGTCACGGTGTAGCCATCCTCGGAGACGCCCTTGGTACCTTTGACCTCCTCGAGACGGCCGGTGGGAATCTGGGCAAAGTCCATGTTGCCAGCCTCGAACTCGCGGTAGGCGGTGTCGGAGTCCTTCTGGATGGAGAAGTTCACGCCGTCGAGCAGGGCCTTGTCGCCATAGTAGTCATCAAAGCGCTTGACATTGATGTACTGGTCGGCAACCCACTCGCCGTCCATCTGGAAGGGGCCGTTGCCGATGGGGGCAACCAGGAACTTCGCGGGATCATCCAGTGCAGCCTGGGGCACGGGGACCAGTGCGGGGTGAGCGCAGACGTAGGGGAAGTCAGCCATGGGAGCGGTGAGCTCGACGACGAAGGTGTTGTCGTCGGGGCAGGTCAGACCAACGATCTCGTCGGCCTTGCCCTCGCCCATTTCCTTGGCGCCCTTGACGGGATCCAGGTGGTAACCAATCTCGCCGGGGGTAGCCATCTTCTGGTCGACCAGACGCTGCCAGCCACGCTTGAAGGCCTTGGAGTCAACGGGGTCACCGTTGTGGAACTTTGCACCCTTGACCAGGTGGAAGGTGTACTTCAGGCCGTCGTCGGAGACCTCCCAGGACTCTGCTGCCTTGGGGACGATCTTGTGCTGCTCCCAGTCATAGTCGGTCAGGGCGTCAAAGAGCATGTACTCGACCTTGGTGCCCTGGTCCTCCTGGGTGTTGTAGGGATCAATAGCCACGGGGTTATTGATGTAGTACTTGAAGGTACCGCCCTTGTTGCCGCCCTCTGCGCTAGAGCTAGCCGACTCCTTCTTGCCACAACCGGCAAGGGCCATAAGCGCGCTAGTAGCAAGACCGCCCTTTACGAAGTTACGGCGAGAAATCTGATGTGCCATACTTCCTCCCATTGTCAAACTGCCCGTATGCACTAGCGGGCAGCAGCTTATAAGACCTCTACACTATACACATAAGAATTTTATTAATCCATTACATGTACTTGCCCAAACCCTCAGGTGGCTGCAAAACGGCATCCCCAAGAGGATGTTTGAGCGAAAAGCAAGCCCCTACAGGCCGGCAATCGTTCCGTTGGGGAAGGTAATTGCCATAATCAAGACGCAGGCAACAAAGACCACCGTCGTGATGACCGTCAGGCGATCAAGGTTGTGCTCGAGGATTCCCGACCCAGCGCTGGCGTTGTAGAGGGACGCAGCAATCATGTCAGAGACGCCCGTACCCTTACCGGAGTGCATGAGGACCAGGATAATGGTCAGAAATGCAGAGATAAACATTACGACCAGCAGAATCATGTTGAGAATTCCCACGTGGGACTCCTTCGTTAGGTGACAATGAAGCGCCTGTCGATACCTAGCAGTAACCGACATAGCACACAACACTCTATTCTACTACAAAATATGGTAGATGCATGTAGACGAACATCAACAGAGGGACGGAGTTCCTGCTCCAAAATTCGCAAACATTGTGACAAATGCCCCAGGGGATTTGTCACTCGAGCCCCCATGTGACATCTTCACCCGGGGCATTTGTCACAACTCGCAAAAAGGGGCCCGACGATTGCTCGTCGGGCCCCTACCCTATCGCCTGTTTTGGCGACTAACTACATGGCAGCCTTAACCATAGCGGCGAAGCTGTCTGCCTTGAGGGAAGCGCCGCCGACGAGAGCGCCGTCGACGTCCTCCTTCTCCAGGAAGCCAGCCACGTTGTTGGGCTTTGCGGAGCCGCCATAGAGGACGCGAATGCCGTCAGCGGTCTCCTGGCCAAAGATCTCTGCCAGGGTCTTGCGGATGGCACCGCAGACCTCCTGGGCGTCATCGGCGGTAGCGGTCTTGCCGGTGCCGATAGCCCAGATGGGCTCGTAAGCGACAACGTACTTGGAGGGATCGGTGATCTGGAGACCCTCGGTGTCCTTCTTGATCTGGTCGACGACGAACTCGACGTGCTTGCCTGCCTCACGGACCTCGAGGGGCTCACCGCAGCAGGAGATGGGGACGATGTCGTGGGCCATCAGTGCCTTGGCCTTCTTGTTGATGTCCTCGTCGGTCTCGCCAAAGTAGCCACGACGCTCGGAGTGACCGATGATGCAGTAGGTAGCGCCGATGTTGGTCAGCATGTTGGGAGCGGTCTCGCCGGTGTAGGCGCCCTTCTCCTCCCAATAGACGTTCTGGCCACCCAGGGCGAAGGGGGCGTTCTGCTGGTCGATGACCTCAGCAACACCCTTCATGTCAACTGCGGGAGGGCAGACGACGACGTCCACGTCGCCGGTACCATCAGCCAGCTCCTTGGCGAGGCCCTCGGCCAGGGCAACGCCCTCGGTGTAGGTCTCGTTCATCTTCCAGTTACCTGCGATCATACGCTTACGCATCGAGAAGCGCCTCCACTCCGGGAAGGGCCTTGCCCTCGACGAGCTCCATGGAAGCGCCACCACCGGTGGAGATCCAGCTCATCTTGTCGG
>ONBR01000025.1 GCA_900316105.1 uncultured Olsenella sp. | reverse complement strand
TTCGCCGCCGCTCTCGGGGCCTTGCCCCGCCGCGGCGCGAAGAAACATATTACGCACTCGGGCGCGACGTCGGGGCGACTTTCGGCAAGTTCACAGTTTACACATAATTAATCATTTTGTTTTTCTTCGCGACATAGAAATGGCTGGCACACAAGGTGCCAGCCATGGATGACCCTTACTTATATAGTTGCTTGTTTGCCAGGCCCCTACTTATCAACCAGACCGTGGCGGACTCGCCACTTACGACGGTCTGTCTCGTTTAGGATGCGCTTACGCATACGAATGCTCTTGGGAGTGATTTCGACGAGCTCGTCGTCCATGATGTACTCGAGGGCCTCCTCAAGCGTGAAAGACCTTGGCGGAGTGAGCTGAACTGCGATATCTGCCGTAGAACTGCGCTGGTTGCCCAGGCTCTTGGTACGGGCGATGTTGACCACCATGTCGCCGGGCTTGGAACGTTCTCCCACAAGCATGCCCTCATAACAGTCAGTACCAGGCTCGACGAAGAGGGTGCCACGCTCCTGGAGGGTACCCAATGCATAGGCGACTGCCTTCTCCGTGGACATGGAAATCATGGCGCCGTTCTGGCGACCACCAATCTCGCCAGCAAAGGGACCATACTTCAGGAAGTTGTGGTAGAAGACGCCCTCACCGTGAGTAACGTTCATGATGCGGGTCTTCAGACCCATGATGCCACGAGTGGGAATCTCGAACTCCAGGTGTGTCTGCTGAATACCGGCCACCATGTTGCTCATGGTGCCACCCTCGTTGCCAAAGACCTCGATGACCTTGCCGGAGTACTCGTTGGGGCACTCTACGACGGCCTGCTCGATAGGCTCAAGGCGCTCGCCGTTCTCGTCCTTCTTGAAGAGGACGCGGGGACGACCAACCTGGAATTCGAAGCCCTCACGACGCATGGTCTCCATGAGAACGGAGAGCTGGAGGATGCCTCGACCGGACACCTCGGTACCAGTCTTGTCCTCGGTCTCCTCGATCTTGAGCGTAACGTTGCTCTCGGCCTCGGCAGCCAGGCGCTCCTTGAGCTGGCGGCCGCCAACGATGTCACCCTCACGACCGACGAGGGGCGAGGTGGAAGGCTCAAAGACAATGGCAAGGGTGGGCGGGTCGATCTCGATGGGGTCAAGCTCGACGGGATTTTCGGGATCGGTATAGACGTCGCCGATGTCGGTGGAGTCAAGTCCCACGACTGCAGCGATATCGCCAGCCTGTGCCTCGGTGCACTCCTTGCGACCCAGGTAGTCAAAGGTATAGAGCTGCTTGACCTGGCTCATCCTGCGACTACCGTCATTCTTTACGACCAGAATCTGGTCACCGTCGTGAATGGTGCCGGAGTAGATGCGGCCGACGCCAATACGGCCGACATAGTCGGAGTGATCGACTGTCACGCACTGCATGGCCAGGGGGCCATCCACGTCCACGTCAGGGGCGGGCAGAGCGTCGACGATCATGTCCATGAGGGGCTTCATGTCCATGTTGCCATCCTCGGGGTCAAGACGGGCAAAGCCGTTGACGGCAGAGGCATACACGACGTGCTCCATGGCAAACTCGAGCTGCTCGTCGGAGGCGCCCAGGTCCATCATCAGGTCCAGGCAGTCGTTGAGAGCCTTCTCGGGGTTTGCGCCGTCACGGTCAATCTTGTTGATGACGACCATGATGGCCAGGTGGGCGTCGATGGCATGGCGCAGGACGAAACGCGTCTGGGGCATGGGACCCTCGGCAGCGTCAACCAAAAGGAGGGCGCCGTCGGCCATCTTGAGCACGCGCTCGACCTCGCCACCAAAGTCCGCGTGGCCAGGGGTGTCGATGACGTTGATCTTCACGCCCTGGTACACGATGGAGATGTTCTTTGCCAGAATGGTGATGCCACGCTCGCGCTCCTGGTCGTTGGAGTCCAGGATGCGCTCCTGCACCTGCTGATTCTCGCGGAAGGCGTTGGTTGCCTTGAGCATCTGGTCAACCAGGGTGGTCTTGCCATGATCGACATGGGCGATGATTGCAATGTTGCGGATCTTCTCTTGAAGCATGCGTTCCTCTTGTATCTCTCTGAGTTTCACATGAAACGCGACCACGGCATGCCGTAGCCAAATAATCAACCTTTGAACTGTATAACAGAGGCGCCCTACCCTGAGGAGTGGGCGCCATTACTTCACGTAAACTGCTGCATCCTGAGCCATTGAGACTGGCTTAGAGCAGGTTTTCGACTTCGCCCGCAGGGGCCGGATCGGTCCAACGGAAGGCGTCGCCCTTGCCCCTTCCCTCATAGAGGGAGTAGGCAGACCAGGCGGGCTGACCCTTCTCGCCAAACTCGAGCATCAGGGCATCCAGATAGGAACCGTTCTCATCGGCTACGAAGCCCAGGTAGGCAAAGGCATAGCGAACGGGATCGCCAAAGCCCAGGTCGGGATCCCCACCCTGTCTGTCGAGCTCATGTACCTTTTGGCGTGCGCCGTTCAGGCAGGCCTCGGGTCCATCGTCGTCAAAGCTGTACGAGACAACCTCAAGGTTCGCGTCCTGAACAGCCAGCAATACCTCAGGCTCCTTGCCCTCAGCAAGCAGGTCGAGGGCGTCCCCCATGAGTTTGCTGCCCAACGCATCGAGCTCCGGGGACATGCCCCCGCGTGAATCATTACTTCTAGCTGGCATCATGCCTCCAACTCCCTTTAGTGCCACCATTCTACACGTACGTCAGCATCATCAGCTAGCATGAAGCCTGTCGTGACCCATCGCCAAGAGCATAGGATTGCCCATGCCTCTCCTCCCCTTTATCTACCTTGCCTTCATCAGCCTGGGGCTCCCAGATTCCGCGCTGGGCTCTGCCTGGCCTGCGATGTATCCAAACCTGGGAGCAGGAGTTTCCTGGGCTGGCTTCATTTTCTCCATCATCAGCCTGGGAACCATCACCTCCAGCGTTCTCTCGCTCGACGTCGTTCGTAGACTGGGTACGGGAAAGACGACCGCCCTTTCTGTGGCAACCTCGGCCTGTGCCCTCTTTGGTTTTTCCAACTGCACCGCATTCTGGCAACTCTGCCTTTGGGCCATACCCTATGGGCTGGGAGCGGGAGCCGTCGATGCGGCCCTCAACTCCTACGTTGCCATTCGCTATGCCTCTAGGCACATGAGCTGGCTCCACTGTATGTGGGGCGTTGGCGCCAGCGTCGGACCCATGGTCATGTCCTGGCGAATGACAGGAGGCAGTTGGCGTGACGGCTATCTGACGATTGGCCTGATACAGATGGCCATCATGGTCGTCATGCTCATCAGCCTTCCCCTCTGGCAGCGGGACGTCGTGACCACGACTGACACAAAAAGGGAGAAGACGACTCGCCAGTCCCGCCGAGAGCTGCTTAGGGTCCCCGGGGTGAAGGAGTTACTGGTCGGGTTCTTCTTTTACAGTGCCGTCGAGGGCGCCTGTGGAAACTGGGCATCCAGCTACTTTCACCTGGCACGCGGCATTGATGCCCAGACCGCTGCTGGCTTGGCGGCTGCCCTATTTATAGGGGTAACCATAGGGCGCGCCATCTCGGGCTTCCTTACCTACAGGCTCTCGGACAAGACTCTCATCCGCCTCGGTCAAACGGTCATTGGTGTGGGAGCAATCCTGCTCCTGCTCCCTCTGCCCGGAAGTATGGGACTCGCGGGGCTCCTTCTCATGGGCCTGGGATGCGCCCCCATATACCCTTGCATCATCCACTGCGCACCAGGCTACTTTGGCGAGGAGAACTCCCTAGCCCTGACAGGAATGCAGATGGCCTGTGCGAATGCGGGCATGCTCGTTATGCCTCCCCTTCTGGGCCTGATAATGCAGTTTCTCTCCCCCACGCTCTATCCCGTATATGTAATCGCCGCCCTGGCCATAATGACAGTCATGACCGAGACGGTGAACCGAAAGGTCGAGGCCTAGATGGAGAATCGTATGGCGATCGACAATGGTCACATCCTGGAGGACATCCAGGCCTATGAGCCAGTAAACGAGCAAGAGGCCACAGACAGGCAGCTGATGCTGGGTCTCATGTGCTCGGAGAACGTCTGGACGCGCGAGAACCCGCGAGCTCACATGACAGCTTCGGCCTGGGTGACCTCACACGATCACAGCCAAGTCCTCATGTGCTGGCACCTAATCTATGACTCTTGGAGCTGGCTGGGAGGACACGCCGACGGAGACCGTGACCTCCTGGCCGTCGCCCTTAGGGAGGTTCGGGAGGAGAGTGGCTTGACCGTACTGAAACCAGTGTCAGACAAGCCCATTTCCCTGGAGATATTGGGCGTCGACGGGCACATGAGGCACGGTCGCTACGTATCCTCCCATGTTCACCTAAACCTAACCTACCTCATAGAGGCGGAACCTGGCGAGACCCTACGGATAAAGGAAGACGAGAACAAGGCCCTCCGCTGGTTCTCTCCCCAGGGAGCGATAGAGGCCAGCAGGGAGTCCTGGTTCAGAGACCACATATACCCAAAGCTGAACGCCCGCCTCTAGGGATGTGACAATTACTCCAGGAGTAATTGTCACATCCTCGCGCTAGCCCAGGACCTCGTTGGCAATCTTTGCCGACTCGTTGGCGTCCTTTGCATAAAAGTCCGCACCGACCATCTGGGCATACTCGGGGTTGAGGACGGCCCCACCCACCATGACCTTGCACCAGGGCGCCTGCTGTCGCAGGAGCTCGATCGTCTCAGCCATGGCAGGCACCGTTGCCGTCATGAGCGCAGACAGGCCGGCGAGCTCGATGTGGTCCTTTACCACGGCAGCGCAGAAATCCTGGGGATCCACGTCGCGCCCGAGGTCAATGACCTCGAAGCCATAGTTTTCCAGGAGCATCTTCACGATGTTCTTTCCGATGTCATGGATGTCGCCCTTCACCGTGGCCAGGGCGATTTTTCCCTTACTGGCAGGTCGGTCGTTGCTGGCGCTCTGGACTTCCTTAAGGACGTTGAAGCCGGCCTTGGCAGCCTCCGCAGAGGCCATGAGCTGGGGAAGGAAGAACCGACCCTTCTCGAAACGGTCGCCTACCTCGTCGAGGGCGGGAATCAGCACGCCATTGATGATGTCCATCACCCCTGTGCCACCATCCAGCAGAGCGCGTGTCAGACCGGGCACGGGGCCCTTTCGACCAGCCAGGACCATGTCACGCAGCTGGTCCGCCGGAGATTCACCAGTACCAGTGGCCTCCTGGATGCTGGTTTTGTCCTTGGCCTCCGCCGGCAATGCAGGAGCCGCCACGGCAGCTGCGGGCTTCGCGTCCGTACGGTCCACGTAGTCCACTACGTACTTCTGCGCATTCTCATCCTCACCAGAGAGGACGCGCCAAGAGTTGACCACGTCCATCATGCGCTGCTGCTTGGGATTGATGATGGCCAGATCCAGACCCGCCGCAAAGGCAGCTGCCAAGAAGGTCGCGTTGACCAGGGGGCGGAAGGGCAGTCCAAAGCTGATGTTGGAGACGCCCAGCACGGTGCGGACGCCGGAAAGTTCGCGTTTTACCAGGCCAATACTGTCCAGGATGGCACGCGGAGCGGTCTGGTCGGTGGAGCATGCCATGGTCAGGCAGTCAATTGCCACGTCCTGGCGGGGAATCCCCCACTCGTCCGTCTTTGCGATTATCTTTCGCGCGACGGCCAGACGCCCCTCTGCAGTTGCGGGAATGCCGTCCTCGTCGATGGTCAGGCCAACAAGGGCACACCCATAGTGGGCAGCGATGGGTACGACGGCATCGAGGGTGTCCTGGCGGCCGTTGGTGGAGTTGATGAGGGCCTTGCCAGGATAGGAGCGAACTGCAGCCTCGATGGTCTCGGGTACAGCGGAGTCCATCTGCAGAGGTAGGTTGGTCACTCCCTGGAGGTCCGACATCAGGAGCTTCATGGTCTGCTTCTCGTCGATTTCGGGAAGACCAGCGTTCACGTCCAGAATCTGGGCACCTGCCTCGGTCTGCTCGATTCCCAGGCTCATCACATAGTCATAGTTGCCCGTACGCAGGGCTTCCTTCATCTTCTTCTTGCCCGTGGGATTGATGCGCTCACCGATGACACCGACCTGTCCGGGTCGCAGGGCGCACAGCTCCTGAGAGCTTGCGACCACAAATACGTCGTCCTGGGGTCGCGCCGCAACTGATCGTCCCTTCAGAAGGTCGGTCTCCCCCGCGACGTACTCCGGAGTGGTGCCGCAGCAGCCGCCAATGACAGAGACACCCTTGTCCACCATGCCAGACACGGCCTCGCAGAACTCCAGAGGCTTCACGTCGTAGATGGTCTGACCATCTACGACGCGCGGCAGACCGGCGTTGGCCTGGGCCATGACAGGCACGCGGCTCCAGGGAATCATGCGCTCCACCAGGGGCGCAACGTCTGACGGTCCCAGTGAGCAGTTGATGCCCAGGACGTCCACGCCCAGGGCGGAGAGGGCGACCGCCGCAACCTCGGGAGTCGTGCCCAGGAAGGTGCGGCCATCCTCACCAAAGGTCATGGTGCAAAAGATGGGCAGGTCTGAGTTCTCCTTTGCCGCAAGGACCGCTGCCTTCGCTTCTGCCAGGTCGGACATGGTCTCGATGACAAAGAGGTCAGCACCTGCCTTGTCAGCAGCTATGACCTGTTCGGCAAAGAGGTCATAGGCATCCTCGAAAGGAAGGGTGCCCATGGGCTCCAGAAGCGCACCTGTCGGGCCCAGGTCGGCCGCGACATAGTGGGGATGGGCCGCCCTCGCGCAGGCAACTGCCGCTTCGAAGATTTCCTCGACGGTCGCGGAGGCCCCCAGTTTGGTCCTACTGGCGCCAAAGGTGTTGGTGGAGACGACATCCGCTCCGGCAGCCACATAGGCCCCATGAATCTCTGTGATCTCTGCTGGGTCGCTCAGGCAAAGAAGCTCGGGCGTCTCGCCTGCTGCAAGGCCACGTGCCTGCAGCTGGGTGCCCATGGCGCCATCGAACTGGAGGAACTCATTCCCCTCCAGGACGCGGCGCAGCCGGTCGTCCTTGACGCGAACGACGCGTTTGTCATGTGTGCCAAAACGAGGAGCTGGCCGCTGCCAGCGCTCAGTCTTTTCTTCTGTCAAAGCAAGTCCTCCCGGTACGTCTGAGGAAGCAGAAGTCAAAGCAGGGACAGCCCTTGCAGCTGCCGTGTGTGGAACTCTGACGTTCCTCGAAGAGCCCCACTATGGCAGTAACGCTCTTCGTGGGGGTCATGAGCAGCGTCTTTGACAAGGTTATTCCCAATTGGCGCTGTGCATCGAGAGCCGCGAGGAGCACGGGTTGGGTCTGCATGGAAAGGTCACCGTAACCTGGAGAAAAGCGAAAGTTCGTAAAGAGCCCACGCTCCTGTGCCTGGCAAACCACATCTGCCTCCGCGGCATCCGCCGCCCGTTCGACGAGCGTCGTTGATGCCGCGTCAAAGATCACATGACCCAGTCTGTCTGTCAGGGACAAGCGTCGGAGCTCACGTTCGTCCGCCATACCCAGGGTCACGGCAAAGACACCCACGGCGCGAGCTCCATGGAGGTGCTTTTCCATGGAGCTACCCGAGAGAGTGAGGGCGGTATCCTTGAGCGCGACGACGAACTTTCCCTCAGGGGTTCTGTCCTCGCCAGCCACATCAAAGACCCGCACGACTCCACGGGGCCTTGCCACCTCGATGGCGCGGTTCATCCCTTGCTCTATGAGGTCATCCAGCGAGGAGTCATAGTCCTGCCCCTGGTACCCCATATAGCGTAGGACCTCGCTTTTTTCCATTGAGCAGATGTCATAGCTCTGCACAGCCATAGCCTGGGATCCAGTCAAACCTAGGCCTTGAGGTAGCCGCAGGAAACCAGACAATCATGAGTGTCAGCAGCTACCTGGGGCTTGTTCATGCTGTAGATGTGCAAGCCGTCCACGCCATTCTTTGCCAGGTCCTCCAGCTGCTCGCAGGCATACTCGGTGCCAGCCCGACGCTGGGCATCCAGGTCGTCACCAGCGGCAACCAGGCGCTTGATGACCTTTGCGGGGATGCTCGCGCCACAGTTGAAGGCCATGCGCTGAATCTGCTTGGTGCTAGTGAAGGGCATGATGCCCACGACAATAGGGACCTTGATGCGGGCACGGTTGCAGCGGTCACGGAAGCGGTAGAAGTCCTCGTTGTTGAAGAAGAGCTGCGTCACAAGAAAGTCGACGCCAGCATCAACCTTCTTCTTTAGATTTCGGATGTCCTCGTCCAGGTCCGCACTCTCCACGTGTCCCTCGGGATAGCAGGCGCCACCCACACAGATCTGAGGATGGGTCTCCTTGAGGTAGGCAACGAGGTCACTGGCATACTCAAAGTCGATGACCTCGCGCCCGGGAGCGTGGTCTCCACGGAGGGCCAGGATGTTCTGGACACCCTGCTCCTCACAGGCAGCCGCATAGGCATCGACATCCTTCTTGCTCGAGCCGAGGCAGGTCAGGTGGGCGAGGGATGTCGTCTGTGCCTCTGACTGGGCAATCTGGGAAGAGATGGCGATGGTATTCTGGGAGTTGCCCGACCCTCCTGCCGAGAAGGTCACGGATATCCAGTCGGGCTGGGTCTGAGCCATAATCTGGTCGGCCAGACCCTTGGCAGTCTCGACCGAAAAGTCACCCTTGGGCGGGAAGATCTCCAGCGAGAAGGTCTGCTTCCGGTCAAGAATGTCTCTGATGCGCATGGTTACCCCTTCTGATTGGCTATCTGAATCATTGTATCGCAGGGGTCGGGCTCGGCAGACGGGCAGAATCGAGCCCGTTATGCCGAAAGACCATGGCTGGTTATTTGACTGGGAAAGAGGCGCGCCGCGCCCGATCATCACGGACGCGGCACAAAGGGACAGACACGATGGGGTCCTTCTTCTCCTACCCTGTCCTCGATCCTAAAGGAAGGCCCGGTAGGGGACGTTGATGGGATGGGTGTGGTGGTCGTCGAAGCCGCGCTCGTAGTGGTAGCGCAGGGCGTGTGCGTCCGCAGGATAGGTGAACCTACCACCAGGCTGCCAGGCATAGGGATAGAAGCCGTAGCCCAGCTCGTCCTTGCGGTAGCGCCAGAGGTCCACGACCTCCTTGGGATCCGCCATCATGTTGGTCCACACGTCCCAGTGGAGGGGGATGACCACCTTGCAGTCCAGCATCTCGGCGGCCCGCAGGACGTCGGAAGATGACATCTTGTCCGTCACGCTGATGGGGTTCTCCGCATAGGCAAGGAGGGCCACGTCGATGTCGAACCTCTTTCCGTGCTCGGCCATGAGGGTAGCCAGGTGGGAGTCACCGGCATGGTAGACGGTGCCGGCATCGGTCTTGATCAGGAAGTTCACGGCACGCTCGTCCATGTCGGGAATCTGGTCGTCGGGAATAGCGGGCTCACAGGGACTGTCGGTGATCAGGACCGTCTTGTCGAAGGAGTCGACGACGTCGATCTCCACGTCCTTGATGTGGAGGACGTCACCGGGCTTGACGACGATGCAGCGGTCCTTGGGAACGCCCCAGGCCACCCATTGGTCCACCACATACTTGGGGCCGATGAAGGGCATGTCGCCCTCAACGTTTTGGAGGAGGGCAGCCGCCACGTTGAGGTCGATGTGGTCGTGGTGGATGTGGGTCACCAGAAGGGCGTCCAGGTGCCTGATGGCAAAGGGGTCGATCACCATGGGTACCGCGCGAAGGTTGGGCTGGATGTGCCTGCCGCCCGTCAGGCGGCTCCACTGGTGACGGTCACCCATGTCGGGCACGTCATGGGTCCTCTTGCCCGACCCACACCAGAGGTCCACCGCGATGTTGGTCTGCTGGTCGGTCTTGAGCCAGACACCCATGTTGGCCAGCCACCACAGGTCAAAGGTCCCCTGGGCCACTTGGGTTTGGTCGATCTCCTCGTTGAGCCAGGTGCCCCACTCGGGAAAGACCTCATGCATCCAGGTATCCCTGGTCACCTCGGTCACGTTCTTTTCAGCCACGGCTGTTCCCTTCTTCCTCGGCCCGCCCGGGGCCATATAAGACGCCGCGGCGCATGCGATGCCAGGCATCCGATGCACCGCGGCGCGGACTCAATGCTTACTAGTTGGACTCAGACCTAGAGGCGGGGGTCGATGCCCTCCTTGATGGCAGCCTGGTCGATGAAGTTGTTGAGGACGATGGTCTTGTCCTTGAGCTCCTCGGGGAAGTTCTCAAAGATCTCGTTGGTGGTCACGAAGAGGTCGCCGTCGGAGCCGGTCACGCTGCCCAGATCGGCCGTCTCGACCATGATGTCGTCGCGACCCTCTGCCTTGAGGACCTTCTCGATGTTCATCTTTGCGATGACGCTAGAACCCACACCAAAGCTGCACACTGCCACGATCTTCATTGCTGTCTCCTTCTTTCTGTGCCCGGGATCTTGTTCCCAAGGCTTGTTTGCGTATGGTTGACGGACGAAACCTTAGGCGAAGATGCCGAAGATGAACTTGAGGACGTACATGACTGGCATCCAGACGATGGCGTAGTCGATGTTGGACCAGGTGATACCAGAGCCGAACATGACACCGGTGAGGGGATAGAAGAGGATGGCAGCCGCAGAGGTGATCATGCCGGTGATGAGGCCTGCCGCGATGGCACCGCGCCAACCGCCGGCCTTGTTGCCAAAGACGCCCATGACGTTGCCGTCAAAGTACATGATGATCGGACTGGGAAAGACGATGACAGGCGAGTGAAGGACGATGGTGAGCAGGCAGACCAGGATGGCGCCGATGGAGGAGCCGATGAAGCCGAACATGCCGCCCATGGGAGAGAAGGGGAAGAAGGTCGGGGCATCCAGGGCGGGGACGGCGCCGGGGAGGAACTTCTCGGAGATGCCCTGGAAGGCGGGGACGATGGAGCCGACGAACATGCGGACGCCCTGGAGCAGGATCACGATGCCGGCAGTGAAGGTCCAGGCCTGGATGATCAGCCAGATAATCCAGTTGGTGGCCTCGGCACCGCCGCCGATGAGCTCGTCGATACCCTGCTGGCCCACGGCCAGGCCCATGCCAACGAAGATGATGGGCATCAGGAAGAAGAGGACCACGGTATTGTCACGGAACATGGAGGCCCACTTGGGGAGCTTGAGCTTGTCGGCGTCCTGCTCGGGGTCCTTGGAGCCGAAGACCTTGCCGGCCCAGGTGGCGATCAGGGAGCCAACCTGGTCCATGAAGCCCAGGGTGATGGTGTCGCCGGTCCAATCACGGGAGAGCTTGCGGGTGATTGCCGGGGAGAAGGTGTAGTAGCAGGCGTTCAGGATGGTGGCCACGACGATGATCAGGACCGAGTTGTCGGTGTTGAGGACGACGGGCAGGGTCACGGACATGAAGCAGGCGTGGTAAAGGGCCAGGTGCGCCGTCAGGTAGACGTTCTTGAAGTCCTTGCCCGGCACAAGGCGAACCATGACCAGGTGAAGGAGGAAGGCGCAGAGGAAGATGAGAACCGCGTTGGTGCCGTAGGTCTCCAGCGAGAGAACCATGGCGCCGGCGGCGTCATTGATGGGCAGGACACCCTCCACGCCCATGCTGGTGTTGAGGGCGGTAACCACCTGGGAGAGGGAGGAGAAGATGATGCCGGCGCCCGAGGAGAGCACGAGCAGGCCGACGACCGTCTTCACCACGCCGTCGATGGTCTGGGGGACCGTCTTCTTCTGCAGGATGAGACCCAAGAGGGCGATGATGCCCATGAAGATGGTCTGGTTGCTGAGCAACTGGTACACGATAAAGTTCAGTACGTCCATTCCTTACGCCTCCTTATTGATTGCGTCCGCTATGTCCTGCGCCTCCTGGCGCGTACGTGCCGCGCGCAGCTTCTCGAAGGCACCCTCCTCGTTGAGGAAGAGGACCATCTTCTGAAGCAGCGCGATGTGGGCGTTGTCGTCCACCGCAGCGAGAACCACCACTATGTCCACGGGATCGTTGTCCTTGCTACCGAACTCCACGGGCTCGTCGAGGGTCGCGATGGCGATGCAGGGCGCGTGGACCGACTCGTTGGGCCGTGCGTGACCCAGGGCCAGGCCGGGAGCGATCACGATGTAGGGACCCAGCTTCTCCACGGCCTCCACCATGGAGGTGATGTAGCCCTCGTCGATGTCGCCGCGCTCGATGAGCGGGCGGGCCGCCAGGGCCAGGGCATCCTTCCAGTCCTTGGCATGGGCCTGGAGCTGGATGTCCTCCCCCTTCATGCGGATGATGTCTTCTGACATTCGAGACTCCTTAGTCGTCGTCTAGCCAACCCGCCAGCAGGCGGGCAATACTGCCTTCTAGAACTGCTCCCACTGGTGGTGGAAGGACTCCTCGTGTGGACGGTCATCGCGGTGGTAGGTGTGGGCGCCGAACCAATCGCGCTGGGCCTGGCACATATTGGCCGCCAGCTTCTCGGAGGTGTAGCCGTCGAAGTACATGAGGGAGTTGGCCAGGGTGGGGGCGTAGACCCCGCCCTCCAGGGCCTTGACCACCACACGGCGCCAGCCGGGGACGGCCGCCTTGATCTCGTCGCGGAACTCGTCGGTCATCATGAGGTTGACCACGTCGCCCTCGTCGTAGGCAGACTTGATCCGGCCCAGGAACTTGGCCCGGATGATGCAGCCCTCGCGCCAGAGCAGGGCGATGTCGCCCAGCTTGAGACCCCAGTCATGCTGCCTGGAGGCCTTGTCCAGAAGCTGGAAGCCCTGGGCGTAGGACATGATCTTGGAAGCGTAGACGGCTTGCTCCAGGTCCACCAGGAAGGCGTCGCGGTCCTCGATGGACACGACGGGCTTGTCGGCAAAGACCAGGGAGGCTGCCACGCGCTCGCCCTTGACTGCCGAGAGGTTGCGGGCAAAGACGGCCTCGGCCATGGTGGGGATGGCCACATGCATCTCCAGGCCCTCCTGGGCCGTCCACATGCCGGTGCCCTTCTGGCCGGACTCGTCCAGGATGTGGTCGATCAGGTCGTCCTCGGTGAGGTCGTCCTTCTCGCGGAGGATCTTGTAGGTGATGTCGATGAGGAAGGAGTCCAGGCGACCCTTGTTCCAGGTCTCGAAGACGTCAGCCATCTGGGCATTGGACATCTTGAGGAGGTTCTTCATGATGAAGTAGGCCTCGTCGATGATCTGGATGTCGCCGTACTCGATGCCGTTGTGGACCATCTTGACGTAGTGACCTGACCCTCCCTTACCGATGTAGTCACAGCAGGGGGCGCCATCCGCGGTGTGGGCGGAGATGTCGGTCAGGAGCTTTCCAAGGTAGTTGTCATAGAGGGCACGGTCGCCTGAGGGCATGATCGAGGGACCCTCGAGGGCGCCCTTCTCACCACCGGAGACGCCCATGCCAAAGAAGTTGATACCCTTCTGGGCGTAGGCCTCCATGCGACGCTCGGTGTCCTGATAGAAGGTGTTGCCAGCGTCTATAACGATGTCGCCCTTCTCAAGGTACGGAAGAAGGGAGTCGGTGACGGCGTCCACCACGGGACCTGCCTTGACCATCAGGATGACCTTGCGGGGCCTGTCCAGGGACTGGACGAAGCCTTCCAGGTCGTAGGTGGGAGTCACCAGCTGCCTCTGCTGGTCGGTCCTCACCCGCCCGGCCATGAAGTCCTTGGTTGCCTCGTCGTGCCGGTTGTAGACCGAGACGGCGTAGCCGTGGTTGGCTATGTTGAGTGCCAGGCTCTGGCCCATGACACCCATTCCGAACACGCCCACGTAGCTGCCCATGTGCTCTGTTTCCTTTCCCACACTACCGTGTGTAAGAAATTTTTTTCTAACTTGACTTGTAGTTTAGATAATTTTTTTCTTTTGCCAAGTCAGAATACGTAAATTTTTTCCGAATTTTGGAAAATTTTCCTATGAGTGAGAAAATATGTTCAGACTGCTACTGAGAGCGGCGCTTTGGGTCGCCCCATCCAGGAAAGGACTAACCATGGCAACCAACTCGGCCATGCTCTCCATCAGGAAGGCCCTGCCCTCCCTCTCGACTACCGAGCAACGCATCGCCAAGTTCATCACGGAGAACACCAAGGAGGCCTCCGTGATGACCATCAGCGAGCTTGCGGCCCGCCTGGGAGTGGCCGACTCCACGGTCTTCAAGTTCACGCGTAAGCTGGGCTATAGGGGCTACCGGGACTTTCGCAACGATCTTCTCTCCGAGGCCTTCGACCCCCTGGTCTCGGTTCACGAGGACATCACCCCCGACGCCCCCATGAAGGTCATCGCCAGCGAGGTCTTCCAGTCCACCATCAAGTCCCTCCAGGACACCATGGCCCTCTTTGACGCCGACCAGCTGGATCATGCCCTAGACATCCTCCTTGCGGCCAAGCGCGTCACCTTCTTTGGGAGCGGAGCGGCCAATGCCGTTGCCTACGACGCCTTTCACAAGTTCCTTCGCTCCCCCATGCCCTGCCAGTACATCGCCGACTATCACATGCAGCTGAGCCAGGCCGCCCTTCTGGCCAGCGATGACTGTGCCTTCGTGATCACCCACTCGGGACTCACGGAGGGGATGGTGGAGGTGGCCCAGGTGGCCAAGGAGGCCGGGGCCCAGGTAATCCTGATAACCAGCCATCCCATCAAACCCATCTCAACCTATGCCGACGCCATCCTGGTATCGACCTCCGAGGAGATTGGCTACAGGTCCGAGACCCTTTCTAGCCGAATTGCCATGCTGGCCCTGATCGACTCCCTCTACACCGCCATGATGTTCAGACTACCCGGCGTCAACGAGTCCCTCCATCGGACCCGACAGGCACTCTCCGTCACCAAGCTGGATGGGACCAAGCCCTACCCCACCCAGGGCTAGGCGCGATTGGGCATCCCACTGTGCTGATGGGTTATCCTCTTTGAGGCAGGACAACCTCGACGCAAAGGCACCCATGACAGGCAAAAAGACAGGCACCCACCGGCTCCTTCGCACCTTCCTCTCCTACTACCAGGGTCAGGTCCACCTCTTCGTGGGGGACATCATCTGCGCCCTCCTGGTAGCGGGGATCGACCTGGCCTTCCCCCAGATCCTACGCGGGCTCACCAAGGGGCTCTTCACCCAGGGGACCGACGCCATCATGGGGGCCCTGGCCTTTCTCCTAGTGGGTCTGGTGGCCATGTACCTGGTCCGCTTTGCCAGCAGATACTTCGTGGTCTATTGGGGCCATGTCATGGGCGCTCGCATGGAGAGTCGCATGCGTGAGGACCTCTTTGACGCCTATGAGCGCATGAGCTTCACCTTCTTTGACAGGAACAAGTCGGGCGATCTCATGAGCCGCCTGGTCAGCGACCTCTTTGACATATCCGAGACCGCCCATCACGGACCGGAGTTCCTGCTCATCGGCATCGTCGAAATCATCGGCTCCTTCGTGATTCTGGGTACCATTAACGCCGAGCTCACCATCGTGATGGCCCTAGTGCTCGCAGCGTTGGTTGTCTTTAACGTCCTGGCCAACATGCGCATGCGGGAGGTATTCAACGAGAACCGCGTCCGCATCAGCGGGGTGAACAGCCGCCTGGAGGACTCCCTGGAGGGCGTCCGCGTGGTAAAGAGCTTCGCCGCCGAGGACCTGGAGCGCTCGAAGTTCCGCAAGTCCAACGATGCCTACCTGGACTCAAAGACCCGCATGTACCATGCCATGGGCATCTACCAGTCCGCCATCGCGGTCCTCATGGGATTCCTCAACGTGGCCATCGTGGTCATGGGAGGCTGGCTCATCGCACGGGGAAGGATGGAGGCCATCGACCTTTCCACCTTTGCCCTGTATATCTCCCTCTTTACGAACCCCATCTCCAATATCCTCAACTTCACCGAGACATTCCAAAAGGCCGTCGCGGGCTTCTCCCGCTTCATCGAGGTGCTGAACACCCAGCCCGACATCGAGGACAAGCCTGGAGCGCCAGGAATCAGGGTGGACCAGGGCCATATCGTCTACGACGACGTCCACTTTGCCTACGATAGCAAGGATGGTGCCGTCATCGATGGCCTGACCCTGGATATCCAGCCCGGAGAGACCCTGGCCCTGGTGGGACCCTCTGGTGGCGGCAAGTCCACCACCTGCTCCCTCCTGCCCCGCTTCTACGACGTGAACTCGGGATCCATATCCATCGACGGACAAGACGTGCGCGACGTGACCCAGAAGTCCCTCAGGGGGGCTATAGGCCTGGTCCAGCAGGACGTCTACCTCTTTGATGGGACCATTGCCGACAACATTGCCTACGGAAAGCCTGATGCGACCATAGGGGAGATCCAAGAGGCGGCGCGACGGGCGCATGTGGAGGACTTCGTCCGCGAGCTCCCCGATGGCTACGAGACCCAGGTCGGTGAGCGAGGCACCCGTCTTTCCGGCGGTCAAAAGCAACGCATAGCCATAGCACGCGTCTTCCTGAAGAACCCGAAGATTCTGATACTCGACGAGGCAACGAGTGCCCTGGACAACGAATCCGAGTCGCTGGTCCAGGAGTCCCTGGGAGAGCTGGCGAGGGACCGCACGACGATTATCATTGCCCACAGGCTCTCCACCATCAAGGACGCCGACGAGATTGCAACCATCGTAGACGGGCGAGTCGCCGAGAGAGGCACCCACGAGGAACTCCTGGCAAAGGGCGGGACATACGCCAGGTACTACAAGATGCAGTTCGAATAGGAAAGAAAGCCTAGACAAGACCACCTGATGGACGGGGAGGGGCTAGGTCATGCATCCGACGCTCAGACAGCTTCGCCTTCGGCGAAGAACTCGCGGCGGGCGCAAAGTCTAGCCCCTTCCCTCCTCATCAGTTGGAATTTGCCCTGGCTCAACAGTCTTTCTGCAGACAAGCCCGTAAAAGGTCGTATCTCAAGTAGGCAGTATCTCTAGTAGGCAACTTCCATTCTCTGACAGAGTCGCATGTGTCGACCGATGAGCTGTCTGGATACTTAGAAACTGCCACCTATTCCAGTTCCTGCTCGCAGCGGGTACGGCCATCGCGGGCAGATTGGAGGGAGTTCCTGTACCAATGCTGGCCACGGCGGACGGCGATCTCCAGACCCGTGACGGCTCGATCGTACCAGTCCAGTGCCTCCTGGAAACTATGAGTCACACCCTCGCCTTCCTCGTAGCAGCGAGCCAGACGGAGGGCCGCGCTAGCCCAGACCACGGGTGAATCCTTCAGACCGAGCTGATAGGCCTTCTGATACCAGGCAAATGCCTCCTTGAGGTCTGGCTCGCACCCCCTGCCCGACCGCAGCATGTCACCCACGCGGTAGCAGGACTGGGGCTCTCCCGCATCGGCGGCAAGCCTGTAGAAGTTGTATGCGCGCTCGTTCGTGGGATAAGGGTCCAAATCATCGGGATCGGCGTCCAGGGCGTCCATGCCACGCCAATAGTGTCCCTCACAGCGGTCGTAGGAGTAGATGTAGCCAAGGTCGACGTAGGCGTAGACGTTTCCCGCCTCGTCCCCATGAAGGTAGAGGAGCTCGGCCATGCGAAAGCAGTCGATGCGTTTTCCGTGGTCCGAGGGGTCGGTATAGGACATGGCCTCGTTGTAGAAGCGAGCGCCCTCGTGAACGGCCCAGTCACCCGTATCCACGGGATTGTCATCCCCATGGGGGTCAAAGCCATATTCCTCCAGGACGTCATCGGTAGGCGGATATGGGCGTTCCAACACGCGCCCGCAGGGGAACTCATGACCATCATCATCCACGTCGTAAATCAGCGCAGTGATGGTAAGTCCAGGTAGACCACCAGGACTCATATAGGTCTGGTCGATCAGGAATATCTGGTCGTCACGCATGGTACCTTCCTCCCTTCGGCGCCGCCCAGGCGCCGGGCTTCCGCCCATTCCTAATCGTCTAAGTAGATGGCTATCTCTATACGCCACCAACCATCCCGATGGCTCACATCCACTACCTCGGCAAAGACATGCTTCCCACCATCCAGGAGCCTAGCCAGAATCTGGTTCACGTCTCGCGGAACAAAGCCAAGCTCGTGTCCCTGGGGAGAGAAGACCTGGATGGCCCAGGCATCGGCCAGATTTCCCTTCTGACGGACCAGACGAAGTGTATCGCCCTCCCTCAGGGAGCGAGCCCCCTGATCGATATCGGTCACCTTCCCCGTCTCCGCCACCCGAGTGTGGGGCACCAGGCAAATCTTCTGTGCAAAGGGCGCCTCTACGGCAAGCCCACCAGGGCCACCATGCAAGAGAGACAATGCCATGTGGGTCGAATCCGTGGGCAAGACGGTGAGTTCGTTTCCTACAGTCATCGACCTCTGGCCCTCTTTCTGATTAGCAGACATAGCCTGCCTTTCTCATGACTTCGAACTTCCCCTGGTACTGGTCGCGTGCCTCCTCGAAGGAACGAATTTGTCGATTCAGGCCACCGACCTTCTTTGCTACCCAGGCTCCATCCTCCAGATAGTCGCGCAGGGGCATGGGAGGTGTTTCCATAGCCTTCTGGAGCTCTTCCTCCATCACATCGACCTGAGCCTGAGCGGCAACAAGCATGACTTCAAGCTCGTCAGGGTCCTCAACGGAGTCCAGGGAATCCTCGAAGGAACGAGAGTCCTGATCCAACTCCTGCGTAGCCACTTCCAGGGAGCGGAGAAGGGCAATGTCGCCGTGCCGATAGGCATTGCAGGCAGCCATGAAGAGGTCCTGGAGCTCCTGGGACTGGCTGGGATGGGTATCAGGATGGAGACGCTTCACGAGGGTGCGATAGAGGGTCTTTAGTTCCCGTCCTTGATGAGCAGTCATAGGATCCATCAAGGACCAATATCCCACCGATGCCAAATACTGCTGAGTCATCTGATTGAGTTTCTTCTGCCAGGAGGCAAACTCTCGGTCCAGCTGGGCCTCGAGTACGGTACTCGTGGCAGTCAGGCCCTGATTTATGGCCTGCTGAGCGAGGGCGCACTTCCGTTTCAGCCTGCGGCAGTCCAGTTCTGCCTCGAGGAGTTTCTTCTCATAGACGCCGATTTTCAGCTGATAGTCGGCCTCTACCTGCGGCAGTTGCTGGAGTAGGACGTCTTCGCGTTCCAGAATCAGAGACAGGACCCTTTCCCGGGCGGCACGAATCTGCTCCCGCAAGGCTCGCAGCTCCTCATTCGCATCTGCCATGGTCCATTCCCCCTATACGATTTTCCTTTTATTTCATCCTAGGAAAGGGGTGCGACATTAATTAGCATGACAAGGTCGATTTTCTGGAAACGGGGTATCCCTCTACTATGAAAAAAGCCGCCAAACTATGTCGGCGGCTTGAGCAAACTATGGTGGAGACGATGGGGATCGAACCCACGACCTCAGGCTTGCAAAGCCCGCGCTCTCCCAGCTGAGCTACGTCCCCGTTGTGCGCATGGCGGGAGCCATCCAGTCTCAATAAACACCCCAGCGGCGACTCGGCTCACGAGTGGTGGGCCCGACAAGGTTCGAACTTGTGACCTCCCGGTTATCAGCCGGACGCTCTGACCAACTGAGCTACGGGCCCAACGCGAGAAGTAATATTACGCCGCGTCCCAGTCCAAGTCAACAAGTATTTTTATTTTTTTCGAATCCACTATCCTTCGTCAGACAGTACGGTGCTCATCATGCAGGATGCCCACAGTGGATAGAAGCTCCTCTGCACGTGTACGCCATCGACGTCATAGAGGTTTACGTGCTGGGCGGCAAGCTCGTCACAGTCGACATAGCCAAAGCCGTCCTTCTCGCACATTGCCTTGACCGCAGCCGAGAACTCGGGAATCTTCGCCCAGGTAGGTTCCCTCTTTAGACCTGCGGCCTGGGCGGGCAAGATCGAGTTGACGTAGATCTTCGTGTTGGGGAGTTCGTCGCGAAGCTCGAGGAGAATCTTCTCGTATTCTGCAGCGTACTCCTCGGGAGTATTCCAATAGCCGATAGAGGAGTCATTGAGGCCAAAACAGAGGAAGAGGTACTGGGGATTCATGGCCTTGTACTGGTCCTTGTACTCCGCGATGTTGCGGATGGTGGCACCGGCGCCGCTGGGAACCTGGGATTGGGGCAGGTACTTGTAGACCCAGAAACCCACAGCGCGAGAGTCCCCGCTGATCATGGAGTTGCCAAAGAGGCTCCACACGTCAATGTCCCCATCATCCATCTTCTTCTTTAGACGGTTGGTTCGAGCCTTGTTGACCGAGGCGACGCTGGCGTTAAGGTCCTTGGACTCCTGGGTCTGCAGGTACTCGACACCTGACTTGACCTCGTTGGCATCGCTTGCTGCCTTTATGGCATGGCCGACGAGGAAGATGCCGACGACGATGGCAACGACGAGGACCAGCTGTGCGGGAAAGGGCAGCTGCCTGACCTGGGACACCCTATGCTCAAGGCCTGCGGACTTGCCCTTCTTCGAGCCAGCAGGGGCCTTCTTGCCCTTGACGGTCGAATTGGCCTTGGCGCTGGCCTTGGCCTTCTTTTCCGAAGTCCCGACAGCCTTTTGAGACTTGGGACGCACCGACTTCACGACTTCTTGCGCACCGGCACCTTCCCGCCTTGGAACTGCCCTTTGTGTGGGTGTGCCGCTTCCACGCTGGGGCCTGGCCACCCGTCCTCCCCTAGGGGTCGCAGCACGAGACGTGGCAGGTTGGACCGTCTGTCCGGACCTGCCTTTTTCCCTGGAAGAGTCTTTCCTTATCTGAGACATGACTTCTCTTGTCCTTCCCGAGGTCCGCACGTCCTACGACTTGCTCGAAGGCTCGTCCGCTGCGTTGACGCTGGCAGTGGCGTCGTCGAGCACGTCTGCGAGGGAGGTGTCCGTCGCAATGGTGTCATAGCTGTACAGAAAGAGGGTGTCGGTGACCATAGAGTTGTGAATGATCTGGCTGAGGTCATCGTAGTAGTAGCGGGGGTCAACCATGATGATGGTGCTGTAATAGGGAACGAGGAAGGACACGAAGCTGTTCGCGTAGGAATCCTTGAATACCAAGAGGGTCTTTCCGGACTCACTCGTGGTATTGATGGTCACCAGGGGGTGGTTGCCTCCAAAGAAGACCTGGTATTTGTCGTTGTGATCGAGCTTCTCCACGTTATAGACCGAGGTGGACTGGGACTTCTCGTTCACGTAGTTGACGTAGTAGTCCACGTCGCTCGAGGGGGCATACACGTCCACTTTGTCATGCGAGTCATAGTCGCCCGACTTGGCAGCCAGGGTCCCCTCAAAGTCCGCTGACACAGTGTAGGGCGTATATTCCACAGGGTTGTCGATGCCCAGGGCGCCGGCATTGGAGAGGAAGACGTTATAGGCACCCAGACTCGTCCAGTGGTGGTCGGTCTTGTAATAGACTCCCTCATTCACATGGTCCTCAAGGGGCGACCTAGCGTCCAGGATGACGGGGCCGTCGAGACCACCGGTAAAGGCGGCAATGTCCTGACCCTGGTCCCTCACGGGAGCATTGGCGGGGAGCCAAGATGGCATAACCGTGGCAGCATCGGGGACGATCATCACATGATGGCTGATGTCTGGATAGGCGGCCACAAAGTCATTGATGCTTTTTTGGGTATGGACTATCGCGTCGTCCTTCGGCGTGGCGGGCTGCTGCATCAGGTAGCCATCCTTGGCAAAGTAGACGCCGTTGTTCTCCTTCTGTCCAAGACCCCTCAGAATGGTGCTTCTCATACTCATGAAGCTGTCCCTGCCGACAAACTGGTCGGAGAACCAGGTACTGGTGTCCTTGAACCAGGAGCCGTCGGCAAGGCTGTCTAGGGTCGGAGCCTCTAGCTGTGCGAGGTTTCGGTTCTCTCGCTCGGAAAGCGAGAGGTCCGGGAACAGCACGTTGACCACACCCAGGGCGATCACGCAGGCCATGACCAGGATGCCCACCACACGCACCATTGAGCGGGAGTGTTCCCTCATGGCGGAGTTTCTCACCCCGTGATGACCGCTGGGAGCCTGACCACGAACGGCAGCCTTCTTCTTTTGCACATCAGGCGAAGGGGACTGGGTTCCATCGACTCTGGAGCCCGTGACCCTTGCCTTGCTACCAGGAGTGTCCTTGTCCATCTTGTTCCCCTAGAACTTGAAGTAGAGAAATGGCACGTAGGTGTTTCCCACCATGAATGCCACGCAGATTACGAAGCAGATAACGTAACAGGCCGCCACCAGGGTGGAGAAGATCGAGCTTCTTGCCTGGAGCATCCTGGTGATACCTCGCCTGGGCAGGGTGCTGCTCGCCAGCACGGCCAAAGCAATGAGGAGGAAGTTGCTCTGCAGATAGTAGAGGGTGGCCCCGCTGGCCAAGGGAACTCCAATGCCCACCATATGCTGTAGGCAGGCCAGGGCCTCTGACGCGGTGGGAGCAAAGAAGAAGACCCAGCCAATGCCCGCAAGCAAATCAGTCACAATGATGCGAAGCCACGTGGGCCACTCCCTCTGTTTCTCCTTGAGTGCGAAGTGTTCCAGACAGACGAGGACGCCGTGGTAGAGACCCCAGAAGACAAAGTTGATCGTTGCTCCGTGCCAGATGCCCGTTAGCACCCACACGACCATGAGGTTCAGGAACTGGCGGAACTTCGAGCAGCGGTTGCCTCCGAGGGGGATGTAGACATAGTCAAGGAACCAGGCTCCCAGGGAGATGTGCCACCTCTTCCAGAACTCACGCATGCTCTTCGACTCGTAGGGGTGGTCGAAGTTCTTGTCAAACTTGAAGCCAAAGAGGGCCGCAAGGCCAATAGCCATGTCGGAGTAGCCACTGAAGTCCAGGTATAACTCGAGGGAGTAGGCGATGACCGTCAACCAGCTACTGACAACCGTCGGCTGTTCCATGGCATAGAGGGTGCCAAAGACTCCCGAGAGCGTATCCGCAAAGATGACCTTCTTTACCAGGCCACTCACAAAGAGGGTCAGGCCACCGCAGAATAGGCCCCAGCTGGGCTGGCGGTCATCGATTCTCTCACGCATGTCACCGTACTGCACGATGGGGCCAGAGATGACCTTGGGAAAGAAGGACACATAGAGCGCCATGTCAATGAAGTTGGGCTCTCCCTCAGCCCTACCCTGGTAAACGTCAAAGAGGTAGCTCAAGGTAGAGAAGGTATAGAAGGATACCCCGAGTGGCATGCCAATGGACGTGTACTTGAACACGGCTAGGAAGGCAAGGTTCAGGAGGACACCGAAGGTCAGAAGCAACCTGGCACCGGCGTTTCGCCGTCCATATAAACGGTCGAGGAGAAGTCCAATGGCATAGTCCATGATCGTGAGCAAAAACAGGAAGGGCAGATTTGCAATGTCCCCCCAGGCATAGAAAACATAGCTTGCGGCCAAGAGAAAGAGGTTCTTTGCGCGTTTGGGAACGACATGGTAAAGAGCGACCACGACGGGGGCAAAGAGAAAGATGAAAAAGAGGTTATTGAACGCCATTGTCCCAATCCCTACGAAAGAGTCTTTTCAAAGGCAGCCTTTACTTGGTCGGCATTGTCAGCGACAACCAGAAGGACATAGTTGCCCCGCTGTTCGATGACGCTCTTGTTCAAAAGCTCTGTCTGGTTTGTGCCGTATCCGTTGAAGTTTGCCTTCTGGGTGTCAATGCGGGAGTGTGCGGCATCCACGACCTCCTTGGCGGCCTCGGGGTCCGTCACTCGTACGAGCAGAAGCTCGTCCACATCCATGACGCCATTGGGATAGTAAATCAGGTATTGGTCGAAGCTTGCGGGGTCAAGGCCGTAGTAGCGCTTGATAGTCTGGTTGTCTCCCTGTTTCTCACTGGAGAGATCGCTGGCGTCCAGGACCGCCTGGCTTACGGTATCAAAACCAACGTCTGGCACCTGATCCTTGAAAAGTCTGCCGTGCATCAGCAGAGCGATGGCGGCGGCGCTGGCAAGCATCAGGACAACGAGCAGGAATCCCGTGAAAATACAGGGCTTCTTCTTTGGCTTGGCGTGGCTTGAAGGCATTTTGCGTAGACTCATCTCAACGAATCCGACATGATTCAGATAGAAAAGTGCAGGTAATTTTCCATTATAGAATTTTGACTGCTGGTAGTCAGCTTAACGTCAGCAAGCTCTCGGTTCCGAATGGTGATTCGTTTCCATCTGTCTCGCTCTTTTGTGTTGCTTGGACCATCGAGACACAATATGGGTACTATGTGCACGCACACATCTTTTTTGAAAGTAAAGACATGGCTACGGAGGCGATAGCATGGTACGCATGGACATTCAGACCGTCATGGTCGGCATGGGGCCAGTGTCATCCCTCGTCGTGCTCAAGCCACGTGCCACTGACAAGAACCTGGAAAGCGAGAAGCTCCCTATCCGCATCGGCATGGTAGAGGCATCCGCCATATCTGCGGGGGTCGAGGGTCCGACGAGCAAGCGTCCCCTGACTCACGACCTCCTGCTCAACTGCATCAAGCAGATGGGTGGCAGGCTCAACTACGTAGAAATCGTCGACGTACAGGGCACCACCTTCTATGCCCACGTCAACATCACCTGCGAGTCCGGCAGACACATCGACGTGGACGCCCGCCCCTCCGACGCGCTTGCTCTTGCCGTACGCGAGGGCGTGCCCATCTTTGCCGACGAGCGCGTACTGCAGATGGCAAGCATGCCCGACTTCGAGGCAATCGAGCACGAGGAGAAGGAACAGGAGCTACAGGAGTTCCATGACTTCGTAGAGAACCTCTCCCCCGACGACTTCAAGTAAGGAAGAGTTTCACCTAAGGGAACGGGTCCCGAATCTAAGAACCTCAGACAGGTCATGGAGGCCACCAGACTGCCTTTAAGGTGGAGGAAATGAGTGAGGCCTGGCTCCTATTGAGCCAGGCCCCGTTTTAGTTAATCGTCGTCTTCGATCATCGACTCGTCTAACTCTTCTTCGCCACCGATATCTATGGGCTCCTCCTCATCAGGCTCCTTCTCTCCTGCTGCCGCAAGGTTCAGGGTTGCCTGACCTGCCGCTGCGGCGGATGCCTTGGGGGCCTTCTTCTTGTGGGCCTTCATGCGGGCAACGGCGCTCACGCGGTCGTTGTCACCCATGTTCATGATCTTTACGCCCTGGGTGGATCGACCCAAACGCGGAATGTCAGCCGTCTTGACGCGGATGACGATGCCCTCCTCAGAGACCACCATGAGCTCATGCTGGGGTCCGATGACGCGGCAGGCCACCAGGTCGCCCTTCTTGGCGGTCATGGCGATGGTCGAGACACCCTGACCGCCGCGCTTGTGCTCGGGATACTCGACGACGGGCGTACGCTTGCCGTAGCCCTTCTCGGTCATCACAAGCAGGTCGCCATTGCCGTTGGAGATCTCCATGCCCAGCATACTTGCGTCGCCCTTGAGGGTGATGCCACGGACGCCGGAAGTCGCACGGCCGGTGGGCCTGATCTCGGACTCGTCGAAGAGGATGGCCTTGCCCGCGGTAGAACACAGGATGACCTTCTCGCCCTGCTTGACGCGACGAACGTTCACCAGCTCGTCCTGGGTCTTGAGGTTGATGGCAATGATGCCGTCGCGGCGGGTGCGGTCGTAGTCGCTCATGGCCGTCTTCTTGACCATGCCAGACTTGGTCGCAAACATCAGGAACTCATCCGCAGGGAACTCGCGGGTCGTGATGACGGCCGTGGGGTGCTCGCCCTCCTCCAGGGGGATGACGTTGACCAGGGCCGAGCCGCGCGCATGGCGGCTACCGATGGGCAGCTCGTGGACCTTGACCCGGTAGACCTTGCCCTTGTTGGTAAAGAAGAGCACGTAGTCGTGGGTCGAGGCAACAAAGAGGTCCTCGACGAAGTCGTTGTCCTTGAGCGTGAGGCCCTGGATGCCCTTGCCACCGCGCTTCTGGGAGCGGTAGGTAGAGACGGGAAGGCGCTTCACGTAGCCGGCATGGGTCACCGTGATGACCATGTCCTCCTCGGCGATGAGGTCCTCCACGTCCAGAACGACGGGAGCATCTGAGATCGTGGTACGGCGCTTGTCAGCAAACTTGCCCTTGATCTCCTGCATCTCGGTCTTGATGACCGCCAGGATCTTCTGTTTGTCAGCGAGGAGCTCCTCGTAGTAGGCGATGGCGCGGTGCAGGCCGTCCAATTCCTCCTGGAGCTTGTCACGCTCGAGGCCAGTCAGGCGGCGCAGGCGCATCTCCAGGATTGCCGTGGTCTGCTCCTTGGTGAAGCCGAAGCGGGCAATCAGTCGCTCTGAAGCCTCGGAGTCGGTACGGCTGGAGCGGATGATGGAGATGACCTCATCGATGTTGTCCAGGGCCAGGAGCAGACCCTCGAGGATGTGGGCGCGGGCCTTGGCCTTTGCCAGGTCGAACTGGGTGCGCCTGGTGACGACGTCCACCTGGTGGTCGATGTAGCAGTTCAGGATCTCTCGCAAAGAGAGGAGCTTTGGCACGCCGTTGACCAGGGCGAGGTCGATGATGCCAAAGGAGGTCTGCAGGGAGGAGTACTTGTAGAGGTTGTTGAGCACGACCTCGGGTATGGCACCCTGCTTGAGCTCGATGACCAGGCGCAGGCCCTTGCGGTTGGACTCGTCGCGCATGTCGGAGATGCCCTCGATGCGCTTGTTGTTGACGAGCTCGGCGATCTTCTCCTGAAGGTTGCCCTTGTTGACGCCGTAGGGAATCTCGGTGAAGACCAGCTTGTTGCGGCCACCCTTGGTGGATTCGACATGAGCCTTTGCGCGCAGGGTGATGATGCCGCGACCAGTCTCGTATGCCTTCTTGATGCCCTCGGAGCCCATGATGACGGCGCCCGTGGGGAAGTCGGGACCAGGCATGACCTTCATGAGGTCGTCTACCGTGGCATCGGGGTTGTCAATCATCATGCAGGCCGCGTCGATGGCCTCCCCCATGTTGTGGGGAGGAATGTTGGTGGCCATGCCGACGGCGATGCCCTGGGATCCGTTGACCAGGAGGTTGGGGAAACGCGAAGGCAGGACCGCGGGCTCCTGCAGGGACTCGTCGTAGTTGGGCTGCCAATCGACGGTGTCCTTGTTGAGATCGCGGAGGAGCTCCATGGCGGGACGGGCCAGGCGGCTCTCGGTGTAACGCATTGCGGCTGCGGAATCGCCGTCGATGTTGCCGAAGTTGCCGTGACCGTCGACCAGGGGCGTGCGCATGCTGAACCACTGAGCCAGACGGACCATGGCATCGTAGACGGCAGCGTCACCGTGGGGGTGATACTTACCGATGACTTCGCCGACGGTCCATGCCGACTTCTTGTGGGGCTTGTTGGGGAAGATGCCCGCCTCGTTCATGGCGTAGAGGATGCGCCTATGAACGGGTTTCAGGCCGTCGCGGACGTCAGGGAGGGCGCGGGCCGTGATGACCGACATGGAGTACTCGATGAAGGATTGCTCCATCTCGTGACCAAACTCGTGGACCTGGAGGGCGCCAGACTCTATGTCCTCGGCGTCCGCGTCGTCGATCTCTTCCTCCTCGTCGTCCTCCTCGTCGGAGTCCTCCATACCCGCCTCGTCCTCTGCGTCGGGGTCGTAGACGGGAACGTCGGAGTCCTCCTCCTGGTCGCGCTCTGCCCTGTTGAGGAGCTCGCGCAGGTCGTCGGGCATCATGTCGCCGTTGCCGGCTCCCTGCCCCTTGTTGGTGTTGTTGGTATCGTCTGCCACTGGCTAATTCCCTTCGCCTAGATGTCGAGGAAGCGGGCGTCCTTGGCATGACGCTCGATATAGTTCCTGCGGTACTCGACCTGTGTGCCCATCAGGCGGGACACGGCCATAGCGGCCTTCTCGGAGTCCTCGATGGAGATGCGCTGCAGGATGCGGGACTTGGGGTCCATGGTCGTGTCGGCAAGCTGCTGGGGGTCCATCTCGCCCAGGCCCTTGTAGCGCTGGACGTTGTACTTGCGCTGCTTGCCCTCTGCGTCCACGGGCACGTACTCCTTGATGGCGTTTGCCAGCAGGGTGTCCTCGGGCGTCTTGCCGTCGGGATAGACGTAGTGGATCTTCTTTCCCACCTTGACGCCAAAGATCGGGGGACAGGCGCTGTAGATGTAGCCCGCATCGATCAGGGGACGCATGTACTTGTAGAAGAAGGTCATGAGCAGGATGCGGATGTGGGCACCGTCGACATCGGCATCGGTCATGATGATGATCTTGTGGTAGCGGGCCTTGGAGATGTCGAAGTCACCACCATGGCCGTCGGAGGTCGTGACACCTGTGCCAATGGCCGTGATGAGGGCCTGGATGGTGTCAGACGAGAAGGCGCGGTGGTCACCAACGCGCTCCACGTTGAGGATCTTTCCTCGCAGGGGCAGAATTGCCTGGATGTCTCGGCGACGGCCGTCCTTTGCGGAACCACCTGCCGAGTCACCCTCGACGATGAAGAGCTCGGTCATCGCAGGATCGCGCACCGAGCAGTCTGCCAGCTTGCCGGGAAGCGATGCACTCTCCAGAAGTCCCTTGCGGCGCGTGGCCTGACGGGCCTTTTGGGCGGCCAGGCGGCCCTTTGCGGCCTGCGAGGCCTTTTTGAAGATCTCCTTGGCCTGGTTGGGGTGCTCCTCAAAGTATTCGGAGAGGCCGGCGGACACGATTTTGTTGGTGAGTCCGCGCATGTAGGAAGAACCCAGCTTCGCCTTGGTCTGACCCTCGAACTGGGGGTCAGGAAGTTTGACGGAGATGACAGCCGTCAGACCCTCGCGGACGTCGTCACCCGTGAGATTGGCATCCTTGTCCTTGAGGAGCTTGTGACTACGTGCATAGTCGTTGATGGTCTTGGTCAGGGCCGTGCGGAAGCCCTCCAGGTGCATACCGCCCTCGTCGGTGTAGATGTCGTTTGCAAAGGAGTTCACGGTCTCGGAAAAGCTCGTGTTCCACTGCAGGGCCACCTCTACCTCGCCCTTCTTGTCGACGGGCGCATCCTCGGCGGACTTGCCCTCGATGTAGATGGGTTTGGAGCAACCAGGCAGGATGGTCTTTCCCTCGTTGAGGAACTTGACGAAGTCGATGATGCCACCGGAATAGCAGAACTCGTCCACGCGGGGCGTGAGCTCGCGCTCGTCCGTAAGGATGATCTTGAGGTTCTTGTTCAGGAAGGCAGTCTCCTGCAGACGGTCATGCAGGGTGTCATAGTTGAAGGTGGTCGTCTCGAAGATTTCCTCGTCGGGCCAGAAGGTGATGGAGGTACCCGTAGCCTTTGAGGTGCCGATCTTCTTCATCTTGCTGGTCACCTTGCCGCGAGCCAGCTCGATCTGGTAGATGCCACCGTCACGCTTGACCGTGGCGATGAGCTTCTTTGACAGGGCGTTGACAACCGAGATGCCGACACCGTGAAGGCCGCCGGAGACCTTGTAGGCAGCGTTGTCGAACTTGCCGCCGGCATGCAGGATCGTCAGAACGACCTCAAGGGTCGGGATCTTCTTCTGGGGGTGCTTTTCTACAGGGATGCCGCGACCATTGTCCTCGACCGTGACGGAGCCATCCATGTGCACCGTCACCTTGATCTTTGTGCAGAAGCCCGCCATGGCCTCATCCACCGAGTTGTCGACGACCTCCCACACCAGATGGTGCAGACCAGTCGCCGAGGTGGTGCCGATGTACATGCCGGGACGCTTACGCACAGGCTCGAGACCCTCGAGGATCTTGATTTCGTTTCCGCCGTATTTGTGCTCGTTTTTTGCCACGTGTATCCTCTCTCGCTACGTGAACAAAGACGCAGAAGCGTCGTTATAGCAACCTGTTTATTTTAGTCATAGATGAAGCATAAATAGTCTATAAACTTCTGGGATACCAACAAAATGCAGGTTTCGTTTTTCCCGAATTGCTCTCAGAGCGCATGAGAGGCCAGATTTGAGGAAGTTTCCATTTCTAGCGCATCTGGTGCGAGTCAGCCGTCCACACGTCAGATATGCGCTTGATGTACGCAATTTGCCTAGGCGCCGCTCTCGTCGATCTTCTCACGCCTAAGGGAGAGCTCCATGGCCCTCTGTGCCCGCGGACGAAGCTCCTCGGGAAGGTCCGAGCACTCCTCGACCACATGCGCCAACTCACCAGGAGTTAGTTCCGGAAGGATGCGCTGATCCTGGCCGGGAGCCCCCATCCCACCAGAAGGAGCCTCGCTCTGTCGACCGTCGGCTCCATCACCGGACATCTGAACCTTGGGTCTCCTATTGAGCTTGAACTCGATCCCGGAAACCTCTAGGCCCGCGACGGCAAGCCTAGAGAGGTAGATCTCCTTGTTTGCATTGAAGTCGGAGAGTCTGGCATGCGAATCCACATAGACGCCAAGGACCGGAGGAAGGCCCTTTCCTCGCGCGTCGCGCAGGTAGACTCCCGTCGTATGCTTGCGCTCGATGTCACCGTTGGCCTGACTCCACAGGGCAGCCGCACGCTGGTTTGCGGTCATCTTCCTCTGCATGCCCTCGGTACCAGCCACGAGGGTGCCCATGAGCTCCCCCACGCTGGCGGGGGTCCTCTCGCGGAAGTTCTGCCCCCTCACGAACTTCAGGGTCTCTTCCTTAGTGCGGGGTGCATCGTCTTCGCGGCGGTGCCTATAGGTCCTGGCCAATGGGAACCACCTCCGCCCCCACCAGGAGCTCCTGGGGAAAATATCCCAGGTTTGCCGTGGTAATGACGGTTTGGATGTTGTCTTTCACAAAGCCCGTCATGGCCGCCCTACGGACCTCGTCGAGCTCGCTCATCACGTCGTCCAGCAGCAGGAGGGGCTTTGTGCCCACGATCTCCGAGGAAAGCTCCACCTCAGCCATCTTCCAGGCCAGAATGATCGAGCGTTGCTGACCCTGGGAAGCAAAGTCTCGGGCATTGCGGCCCCCCACCTCAAAGACGATGTCATCTCGCTGCGGACCTACCAGGGTCTGCTGTCTGCGAAGTTCATCCGCCCTGCGCTCCTCGAGCCTTTGCAGAAAGAGGTCGCGGATCTGATCTCTTGGAATCTCGGAGAAGTCCACGTCATCATCGAGTGATGACACGTATCGGCAGTCAAGCTCCTCGCCGTCGGCAATCCTGGCATAGATTTGCCTTATATGGGTTGCAAGCCGCTTGAAAAGACGGACACGGGCCGAGAGGAGCGAGGCCCCTCCCAAGGCGACGGAAGCGTCCCAGGCGGCCAGGAGGGAGAGGTCGGGATAGTCCTCCTTGAGAAGCCTGTTTCGCTGCTCGACAGCACGGGTATAGGCAGCAAGGAGCCTTCCATAGCCACGGTTTGCTTGACGGCCAAAGTCGTCGATCTCGTTTCTGCGGTGGGAGGCTCCCCTCTTGATGATGGAGAGGTCATCGGGGGTGAAGAGGACGCTCATCAGGGTCTCGGACAGGTCGGCAGCCACGCAATGCTTGCCGTTGCGCTCGAAGGAGCGACGGCCGTTCATGACCTTGCAGGTCACGTCTATGACGCGACCGTCCCCCTCTATGCGGGCGTCGATGCGAGCACTGTCCGCTCCCTCGCGTACCAGCTGGGACGGCTTGGGGTGACGGAAGGAGGCACCTGCCGTCAGGGTCTGAAGGGCCTCCACCGCGTTCGTCTTGCCCGTGGCGTTCCTGCCGTGCAGGACCGTCAGACCATTCGAGAAATCGATGGTCCTCCGTTCGAAGTTGCGCCAGTCCCGAAGCTCGAGGCTCTTGACTACCAGCACCGCTACATCCTGACGGGCATCAGCAGGTACAGGTAGTTGATGTTGCCATAGGACTTGAAGATGCCAGGCTGCATGGTGCTCTGGAGCTCCAGGGTGATCTCCTTCTGGTTGCCAGCTGCGTTCACGCAGTCAAAGACGTAGTGGTAGTTGAGGCCGATGGACATGCTCTCGCCCTCCACCTCCACGTTGATCGTCTCAGTCGAATCCCCCTGGTCGGGAGACGAGGCCGAGAGCTGCATGAGCTTCCCGTCCACATCAACGTCCAGGCGCACTGAGGGGTTGGCTTGGGCGATGACGGAAACACGCTTGAGCGCCGCGGAGAACTGGGGCACGTCGATGGTAATGGACGTGTTGCAGGTAGAGGGCAGAAGCTGCTGGTAGTTGGGGAAGGTTCCCTCGATCTTTCGAGCCACGTAGGTCGTGTCCCCAAAGGAGAAGACAACCTGGCTGTCAGTGGTGCCGATGGTCAGCTGGTCGCTGTCGGATGCAAGCTGCATGACGTCGTGCAGGGTCGTACCCGCAACGATGGTCGAGAAGGCCTCCTCGGCACTAGAGGTCTCGTGATTGGAATCGCAGACCGCCAGGCGGTAGGAGTCAGTGGCCACCAGACGAATGGTGTTTTCCTCCACGGACAGGAGGATACCCGAGAGGATGGGTCGGGAGCTGTCCTTGGACGTGACCTTGTAGACCTTGTCCACCATCTGACCCAGAAGGTCGCAGGGCAGGTCGATGGACCGCTCGAGCGTGTAGGTAGGGAACTCGGGGAAGTCCTGTGCAGAGAGGGTATTCAGGCGGAATTTCGACTTCTCACAGGTGATGTTAAGCACACGGTCTCCACCGTCAAAGGTGACGGCAGCGTCGGCGAGGGTCTTGACTATGCTCGTCAGGATCTTTCCAGAGACAACCGTCTCTCCGGGCTCTTCGACGTTAGCTGCAATCCTATGCCTGATGGAGATGGTCAGGTTTGTTGTCTGCAGTTCGATGACGCCAGCCTCGGCTTTGATAAAGACGCCCGAGAGGACAGGCAAGGTGGAATTGGATGCCATGCCCTTGCCCACGATGGCTAGTGCCTTCTCAAGGGATGACTGGCTTACTGAGAACTTCATGGGCTACCCTCTCTGGTCTTGGTTTGAGTTTTGTTGGCTGACTATATGTAATAGTACTTATTTATTTATAAAGGACATTACTAGTAATAATGCCTGTAGAAATGTAGAAAGACTGGCATCTGCGCAGGTAAAGGCTTTGTCAAAAGGCAATTGCGATGGCCTTGGAATTCTTCCGCCTCAACATGAGAAAGATTGTTCAAATCTGATTCATCATTTTGTTGGCAGTTTTGTCAGGTCGTCAAAAGGATTTCTTCACTGCTTTCGACAGGGCATCCGGATATTTTGGCTAGTTCTTGTCGACGATATTGTCCTTGAGCGTCTCGATGTGGTCGAGGAAGATGCGGTTTTCCTTCATGGCCTTGTCTACCCAGTAGATGCTGTGCTTCACGGTGGCGTGGGACCTGCCGCCGAACTTCTTTCCGATGTCCGCTAGGGTGTTGTCGGTGAGCTCACGGGTGAGCCAGATGCCCACGTGTCGGGGCTCCATGAGTTCCTTGTTACGCTTTGAGCCCACCAGGTCGCTGTGAGAGACGTCGTAGTAGCTCTCCACTGCCTTCTGAATCTGCTCTACCGTGACGGACCTCTGGCCGCTGGGCCACTTTGCGTTGGCCAGCCTGATCACGTCTTCGCGGCCAAGTTCCTGGCCCTTTTGCTCCTTCTGGCTTGCATTCATGATGCAGGTCTGTACGAAGCCCTCGATGACGCGGATGTTCGTGCCCGAGCGCTCAGCCATGAGCTGCCGCATCTCCTCTGAGATGGTTCCCGACATGCCGGCGATGTGGTTCTGCTGGGCATCCAGACGCATGCGGTCATAGAAGGCGTTGATCAGGTTGAGTTTGAGCTCGTAGTCTGGGACCTGGATGCTTACCGTGACGCCCGAGTCCATGCGGGAGGTGTCACGCTCGTCGAACTTGCTCTCCCCCATGCCCAGCTGTGAGGGGGAACGGTCTGCCGCCAGGACAATCTGCTTGCCCCTGGCCATCAGGGCGTTGAAGGTCTCGAAGAAGAAGCGGATGGAGCCAGCTGCCGTGCGCATGTTTTGAATGTCGTCGATGATCAGGATGTCAACGTTCTGATAGTTGCTGGAGAGCGCACTCCTGGCTGAGGTCTCGGAGTTGTTCCAGGCGATGCGATAGTCCTCGACGAACTCGGCGGCAGTACGGTAGACACAGAGCCTGGAACTGTCGTTTGTGACCACATAGTTTTGGATGGCCCTGAGGAGGTGGGTCTTTCCCAGACCGCTCTTGCCATATATGAAGAGAGGGTTGTAACCCTTGTTTTCGCCGTTGGCCACTTGCTTTGCCGCCTCGAAGGCCAGCATGTTCTCTTCGCCAGCGACGAACCGGTCGAAAGTGAGCTTCGAGTCCGCCAGGTCGGCAGGCTTGTCAACAAAGCTTGGGGAAACGGCCTGAGACCTTGGCTGAGGGGCAGGTTTGGATACGGGGGTGGTGGCAGGGGCCTCGTGGGTGAGGGCCTGGCCCTGTGCCATGCGCTGGGCCTCCTCGCTGGACATTTCTGAGCTCGTCTCGACCACTCGTGGTCGGGTCTGAGTCGCCAGCTCTACCTCGAGGGAGACGGGTTGGAAGGCCGCCTCGCTCAGACATTCCTCGATGGCTGGTGCCTGCTGTTTGATTTTTCTCTGGGCAAAGCCCAGAGAAGTGGAAATCCTGAAGGTCGATCCGTCGAAGCTGACGACCTCGCAGCTCTTGAGCATTGCCAGGGCGGCAGGAGGCATGTTCTTTTGCGAAAGGAGGGTGAGCACGTCATTCCAGAGAAGAAGTGCATCGTCTTGCGTTGAATCCATGGTCCCCCTCGTGCATAGCCGTCTTTGATGGCTCGTAAATCGTCATAAATGTTGAAAAGTGACTACCAGTATATGATGAAAACTCATCCATAGACGAAGCGATGCAGAAAAAAATGCCCTAGGACTGGTTCCAGCCGGCTATGACGGCGCGACCAGCGGGTGTGAGCGTTCGCTTTTGCTCTCCCCTACGTTTGGCTATGAGTCCCATCTCTTCCAGGGCCTGCAGCTCCCTGCTCCAGGTGGGCTGGGAGTGACCAAACTGGCGTGTGAGTTCGGTCGGACCTACTCCGTCATGGCTGACGAGGTAGCTGAGAATGAGCCTGCCACGGTCGCTGATGGGTAGAAGGTCCTGGGCCGGGGTTCCGCCGCCCGGCACCTGTGACAATGGTGGGGTCAGAGAAGGTTCCGCATAGTTCGGCATGGACTGCTGCTGGTATCCCCCCTGTGAATAAGGGCTGTAGGAAGCGGGTGGGTTTCCCCCCGTTTGGTAACCACCCTGCTGGGGAGGATATGCGGGTGGGTAGCCCTGACTCAGGGCGTCCGGGCTGGGATAGCCATAGACTGGCTGAGGAGGCTGCCTCCATGTCTGGCCTGTCGTGCCGGGTGCTGCTTGTGAGGACATCTGCCAGGTCTGTGGCTGGTAGGTCTGAGGAGCCCCATATCCATATGGTTGTGGCTGTTGTGCCTGGTAGGAGACCTGATTTCCCATTTGAGTGGGTTTCTGTCCCTGCGCCACGGCGGAGATGGTGACGATGGTTCCGCCCGAGATGTTGTCCTCGATGGTCAGTGAGCCTCCCTTGTCCTGCAAGTACTGCTGGACGTAAGGCAGTCCGGAGCCAACCCCTCGGATATATTGCTTCATCTCCTCGGTGGCGGAACTTGTGCCGTATTCGAGTGCCAGGGATTTTTCCTTTATGCCAGGACCCTGGTCGCTGAAGCGGATGGTATTACCTCCGTCGAGGATGCTGATGGTCGGCTGCCTGAAGTAGGAGTGGATGAAGTTCTCGACAACCTCACGGATGACCATGAAGGGAATAACGCTCCCCTGTTCCTTTGCCAGCTTGACGACGGTTGCGGTGATTTCCTCTAGGTACTCCCTGACCCCCTTTGGCTCTATGACAACTACACGAGGTGCCGCGGATGGATCGTCATAGACGGCGATACGTGCCGGGTAGTTGACCTCGAGCTTTGGTGGCTTCTGTCTGGGGGAATCCTGATCGTCTGCGGACCCCTCGACAAAGGGATAAAAGGTATGTGCATCTGACACGGTGTTCCCCCTTTCAACACTCATTCGTCATTGGTGAAAACTTTCATTCCTTTGCATTTCACGAATGAAAGTTTTCAACATCGTTTATTCAATGTCGATAACCTTGTGATACGTGTTGATGCGTAGCTGAAAGATAGTACCATGTTACTCCTGCTCATAGGCCAAAATGAATGGATGTATTCATGCTTTGGAACAGAAGGCATTCATTGGAATGAAAGCTTTCAATTGTGCGGTTGGCGTGTAAGAGCAAATTTTTTATAGATAGTCGTTGACAGTATTTGACATTCGTGGCGTTGGACCCCTACAATCTTGTGGCTTGTTGACACTAAATGACATCCCAGGAGGGTTTGAAATGAAGCGTACGTATCAGCCCAACAAGAGGAAGCGCGCAAAGACTCACGGCTTCCGTGCACGTATGGCAACCAAGGGTGGCCGCGCAGTTCTTTCGCGTCGCCGTGCAAAGGGCCGCAAGCGTCTTACCGTCTAGTCTCTTATGAGGACCATCAAGTCCAAACGTGATTTTGAGCGAGTCTTCTCTAGGGGCAAACGAGCTAACGACAGGCTCGTTCGCGTGACAGCTCTATTTGGTGATGAAGGCGACTTGGGAAAGGTCGCCTTTGTTGCACCTAAACGTCTTGGGAATGCTGTGTACAGGAATCGCTGCAAGAGAGTCCTCCGTGAGGCGGCTCGCATGAGTGGACTTCCCCAAGGAGACTCTCAAATGATTCTCTTTGCAACGCGAGCCACTTATGCCAGCAAACCTGCTGACGTTTCCAGGGCGTTGGATAGGTTGATTGCCCGTCTACAGAAGAATGGCAAACGGGAGTAGGTGGGCTGCATGGTCAGAGGAGTACTGCTATCTGGCATTCGCTTTTACCAGCGTTACGTCTCTCCCCTGTTCAGCAGTCACTGCATATACTCCCCTACTTGTTCGCAGTATGCGATTGAGACCATTGAGAAGTATGGTGCAGCCAAGGGTAGTTTTCTCGCGGCAAAGAGGATTCTTCGATGCAATCCTTTTCACAAAGGTGGGTTTGATCCGGTTCCCTAACTGTCTGACCTGGAGGAACAATGGGATTATGGGATTGGTTTGTTGACCTTCTCACTAATATTCTGGCTGGAATCGCTGGTTTCTGCGGCGACTGGGGCCTTGCCGTCATTATCCTGACGGTCATCATTCGACTTTTGGTCATGCCCCTCATGACAAAGTCAACTGCCTCTTCTGCCCGCATGCAGGCCTTGCAGCCCAAGATGCAAGAGATTCAGGACAAGTATTCTGATGATCCGGCGCGCATGCAAGAAGAGATGCAGAAGTTCTACAGCGAGAACAAGTTCAACCCCCTTGGTGGTTGCCTACCTGTCATCTTGCAGATGCCTGTCTTCTTTGCGCTCTTTACTGTCGCCCGCAATATCGGCAGTGATGCGCATTTCTATAACATCATTCCCTCGCTTTCCCAGTCTGCTGCTGGCGCCCTGAGCTCTGATGGCATTGGCGGAGCGCTCATCTACATCGTGCTCGTTGTTGCCTTTAGTATCCTGACCTTCCTGCCCATGGTGATGAACCTCAAGAACACACCCAGTGAGCAGCGTGGCCAGACCCTTACCATGGGTGTTGTCATGGCAGTCATGATGCTGTGGGTTGGTTGGAGTCTTCCTGCTGCAGTTAACCTGTATTACGACACCTCCGCAATTTGGCAGGTCGTTCAGCAGAAGGTTGTTACCCAGAAGGTCATGGACAAGGTGAAGGCGGAGACTGAGGCCAAACTTGCGCAGCAGGATGTACAGGTTGAGGTTGTTCGTAAGGAGCGCAAGCCTCGTCCAAAGAAGAAGTCAAAGTAGTTCATAGGCTCTAGGGCCGTTGGTCTTGGTGTTTAGATACCCTAGTCGGAGGAAATGAAAGTGGAACCGGAAGAGAACAGCATTTCAGAGAACGTCGTGGATGCCGGTGCTGCTGCGGCAGCTCAGATTTCCGAAGATGACGTCAAGGATTCCTTTGCAGAAATTCATGCTCGCTACGAGGCTGGCGAGGAGCTGACGGACGAGGATGTTGACACCATAGCTGATGCGGCTGTTTCATACATCAGGAATGTCATTGGCTTCTTTGGAGAAAAGCACATCTCCATTGATGAGTATGATGGCGATGATGGTGAGCTTATCCTTGATGTGAGCGGTGGAGATCTCGCTATCCTGATTGGTCGTCACGGTCGTACCCTCGATGCCGTCCAGATGCTCGTAAACTCTTATATGAGCAATCTCATCCACTTCCACTACCCCATCGTGGTTGATATTGAGGGCTATAAGTCCCGTCGTAAGCAGAAGCTTGTCTCTCTGGCTGAGTCTGCCGCTGAACGTGCCATCAAGAACGAGGGTCAAGTGCGTATGTCCCCTATGAACGCCTACGAGCGTCGTATCGTGCACCTCTCACTGCTGGAGAACGAGCATGTGACTACGCACTCTGAGGGCGAGGATCCTCAGCGCTGTGTCGTTGTGACTTTCGTCAGGTAGTTACAGCTGTCGGGGGTGCGGACGATTTCTTGGAGCGGCTATGCCGCGCCGGTGAGCGCTGCCCTCCTGTACTCCATGGGCGTCCTCCACCCCAGGGAGAGCTTCCTCCT
>ONBR01000035.1 GCA_900316105.1 uncultured Olsenella sp. | reverse complement strand
CCCGCCGTCGAGCGTGACTTCCTCCAGCGGTTTTGCGACCGGAACGGATATGACCCCCAGAAGGCTCGCTAGCGCGGGCGAGCTGCCGGAGGGCCTCACGCGCGAGAGGAGGTGCGAGCTGGCCGCCCACGGCACGCCCGCCATCCAGAACTCCGACCAGGGCAGCGTGTTCTCGTCGGAGGCGTACGTGTCGCTGCTCAGGTCCCATGGCATACACCAGCCGATGGACGGCAGGCGCCGCTGAGCGGACAACGTGATAGTCGAGAGGTGGTCCGGGACGCCCGAGGGCGAGTGCCCGGGGAACAGCGAGTACGAGACCCCGGCCCAGCTCAGGGGCATAATCGGGGACTTCGTGGAGCGGCACGACAACGGGAGGGTCCGCCAGGCGCTCGGCTACCAGACGCCTTCGGACTGGTACTTCAGCGGCGTCGCGGAGGCGGCGTAATGGTGTAAGGTGTAAGGTGTAAGGTGTAAGGTGTAAGGTGTAAGGCGTAAGGTTTGAGGTTGAGGCTTGGGATTCGGATGGCTGAGAAATCCGTGTCTCACTTAGTCGGCCACTTTAAATCGCCAACCGCTGGCAGGCTGTGGAGTCCCATTGACGGTAAGTTTGGCCGCTTGGTCCGTGTCGGAACGCTGTTCGCTGACCGTAACATCAATCGTGACTGAGTTACCATACGAGTCGTGATTGCTGTTACTTCTCGTCCCCCACCCAGTACTACCGCAACTGCCTGCCATATTTGCGGCAAGCGAGAGACGTGGTATGAGCAGAAAATTACCTAGCATCAGAAGCGTTACTAAATAAAATTTATATTTAGTAAATATCATACGCACCTGTCGAATAAGAACTTGAGCATATTAGCAATCCAGGCAGGAAACTCAGAACCAAACAATCCCGTAGATATCTGGAACCCATCAATATACACGAAACCGTTTGCTGGCACATAAGCTATTTCAGGGTGGCTGCCCCACGGAAAATGGGCTGTCTTAGCGGAAATAAGCTTATTTTCCCTACCATACACGCCAGAGTGGCATATGGTAATAAAAGACACATAGTCCAGCATCACTATCTCATCGTCATCCGAAATCCCGACAAGCCTGCGCTGCCTTGCCACATGTCCGAATTCGAGCAGATTTCCGTATTCCCATCCCTTTGGCGCATCAAGTCCTATCGTTGGGTAATGAGCCCGGAACGGTTCTGTTATGAACTTGTTAATGGCATAGAGGACGTCCTCTTCTAGTACCGAGACGTCCTCATATGCGTAGTTGAACGATCTCCCTGCCTCCCAGCCATCAATTACCGGCAGTACGGGGATGCCGTACTGCCCGTTATCGAATCCATCGCGATCAGGCACGTCGTGGAGCGCGCCATCCGGCGACTCCAGCAGTACCGGTGAGTTCTCATCCAGTTCGCCTGATGCGATCCCGGAATCAATCGCGTCCAGGATTCCCTGGCACGTATATGCGCATCCGTCGCCGCAGCTTATGACCAAGTCGCCATCACATGATGTTGCACCTATGACCGGATACGTCTCGTCGCCATCATCGTATTCTATTCGTACATCAAGCCCAATATTGCTTCCATGACTTGACATTGCAGCATCGAGCGAGGGCTTCATTGCTTCGACATTCATCGCGTCCAAGGCAGGTCAACTCCTTGCGTGTGTTCCGTTATCGTGGCCATGTGAATTACTCCGCCTTTCGGCTTCGCCTTAGAAGGCGGAGCTTCCATGAGGAGCTCGTTGCTATCCACAAAGCAATTATCCCAGAGGGACTACCTTTACCCTTACGGGCCCAACGAAGTGACTTCGACTTGCTAGGAACCTGCTGATTATTTCGGAACCCCTTAGCCATATTAGGGTAAACGATGGTTGTATTATTTCAGGAGCTAAGTGGCAGTATGTCCAAGCTACCCCTGTTTGCTATGTTATGCTTCATGCTGAGCCCTCAGAAGGCGTTTGCGGCACACGGGCATATCAACGTTGAACGACCCTACCGTTTGACAGGGCCGTTCAACTGAAGGAAAGCAAACCATGCATAAGAGCATCCTCGCATCCCTGACTGCCGCGGCGATCGCCGCCTCGCTGCTCGCCCTTCCCGGCTGCACGTCCGCAAAGACCGACACGGGCGAATCTGGGAAAGACATCGCCAACAGCAAGGGATCGGACATCGACCCCATCGCAGGTCACGCGAACGACGGGGTGGAGGAGCCAGACGTCACGCGCGAACAGGTCCAGCGGGAGATATACGAGATGGAGCATTCCTGGGCACCGGTTGAGGAATAGGCATGTACGAAGACCGGATGACATACAAGGAGCGCTTACATCGACTACGGTAACGGCAGCGCCTTCATGGTCATGTGCACGGTGTCGCCTGCGCGCTACGATCCGACAGAAGACATAGTATATGGCGGTGACGTTCGCCGACGAGGGCATCCTCGAAGGTCTTGGCATCCCTAATAGTCCCAAACGTAGGTATCGATTGATACGGTAAAAACATAATGCGACTAGTCGTACTACTAGTCGCATTATTAGGACTACTAGTAGTATTATTCGCGCTACTCAATGCATTTACTCCTATCACTCAATGCATTCTGACCATACTAGTTGCATTCAAGTCCGTCCTTCGGTCTGACGACGGCGCACCCGAACGATACTGAATCCCATCGGGGGTAATTCCAGACAGGCGTTTTCACAGGAGGTCATTTCGGACAGGGCCAATCCGCGCAGGAGGTCATTTCGGACCTCCGCTACCCAAGGCTATCCGAAACGACCTCCCCGCCCGTCGTGACCCACAGAAACCCCTAACCTGCTGATATCATGGGTCTAAAGCTCATCCCGCCAGACAAGGAGTCGGACATGCGGACCCGCAACAGCCAGAAGGCCGCCAGGCGCAGCAAGCACTTTGCGGACTCGGTCAACGCCGCCGCGGCGGCACGCGCGGAGGAGGACGTCCTCCTGGACCTGCAGGCCGAGGACCAGGCGGAGGCACGCGCCGAGGCCTCGGGCGAACCCGCCGCACCCGGCTCGAAGGCCCACCGCTTCGGCGTCGTGATGAAGGTCTTTGGAGCCTTCCTGACCATCGCCGGTGTCTCGAACGTCCTGGTCTACCTCCTACTGACCGTCGTCCTGGGCGTCGCAACCGTCCGCGGCGTCATGCTCGAGCGCTTCAGCACCACGTCGACGATCATCTTCATCATTGCCTCGATCCTGCTCTTTGCCAACGGTATCGCCCAGATCACCCTGGGCATCCGCCTGATCCGCGGAAAGAACCGCGGCGTCGCCCTGGCGTCAAAGGCCATGGCCTCACTGCACGCGGTCATCATCGTCTTTCAGTTCATGATCGGCGGCCTATCCTGGTCCATCCTTTCCTCGGCGATTTCGATTCTGCTCCTGTCCGTCCTGGAGTCCTACGCCGACCCGACCCTTCGCCTGGAACGCGAGATGTCCCGCCGGGCCACCGAGCTCCAGAACAAGTCCGACCAGGAGGCGGGCACCCTGGGCAGGGACAAGACCGGCGAGGGCTACCTGCGGCTGGACTTCTTTAACATCTTTTGGATCTTTGTTGTCAGCTGCGTGGTTGGCCTGGTCCTGGAGGTTATCTGGCACATGACTGTCGTGGATCCCGGCCACTACCAGGACCGCGCGGGCCTCTTGTACGGGCCCTTCTCCCCCATCTATGGCTTTGGTGGCGTGCTGATAACCATCCTGCTCAACCGTCTGTGGAAGTCGAACCCCCTCGTACAGTTTGCCGCGTCCGCGGTGATCGGCGCTGCCTTCGAGTACGCGGTTAGCTTCTGGATGGAGTTCTCCTTTGGCATCACTGCCTGGGATTATTCCAACTACACCCTGCCCTTTGGCGGGATTCCCGACCCGGTGGCCGTCCTCTGCGGCGGGCGTACGTCCACGCAGTTCCTGATCATCTGGGGCGTCCTGGGCATCGTGTGGCTGCGCTTCATGCTGCCCATCCTCCTGCGGGTCATCAACCGCATCCCCTGGAACTGGCGCTACACGCTGACGGCTGCCTGCGCGGCCCTGATGCTAGTTGACTGCACGCTGACGGTGTCCAGCTTTGACTGCTGGTACCAGCGGCAGGCTGGCACCATGGAGACCAAGCAGCAGACCAGCATCGACCAGTTCTGCAACGCCCACTACGGCGACGACTTCATGGCGCACCGCTTCCAGTCCATGTCCATGGACCCGACCAAGGCCACCCGCATGTAGGTGTGACAATAGCGCCAGGCGCTACTGTCACATTTTGGGACAAGGGTGCCAGGCACTACTGTCACATCACGACCTGCGATTGAAGACGCTCTCGTCCACGAGCTCTGGGATGTCATCTGGCGTGAGCAGCAGTCCCTCGCTTAAGCTAGGCAGGCTCTCCGTGCCGTTGTATATGACCCCGCGAGTGTTCGGCCCCAGACCCAGCTCATCAGAAAGCGCTACGATGCTCGAAAAGAACTTTGGCCGGTAGGTCGAGCTCGACTTCACTTCGAAAGCATACTGGGGGCGCATGCCCCTTTCCACAACGAGGTCGATTTCCTTTCGCGAGCCACTCTTCCGGAAATAGGTGATGTTGGACCTTAGGCCTGAAGCCTGGGCGCATTTCACATACTCCGAAACAACCGCGGTCTCAAAGAGACTCCCGCTCTTTGAGTACTCGAGTGCCTCTCGGCCATTGCGGAGGCCAAGCAGATAACATGCCAGGCCCGTGTCGTAGAAGTACAGCTTCGGCGACTTCGTCAGCCTTTTTCCGATATTCGCAAAATGGGGTCTGAGCTCGAAGAGGATGCCACTTGCCTCCAGCGCGGAAAGCCATTCCTTGGCAGTCTTTACCTCCACCCCAACGTCTCTGGCAAGGGCGCTGTAGTTCAGAAGCTCACCGGTCCGAGTCGCGCAAACACCCATGAAGAGTTCGAAGTCTCGCAACTTACGAACGCCAATCTCGCTCCGAACGTCACGCTCCAGGTAGGTTCGGACGTAATCGGAATAGTATCTGCCGGCTGATATGCCGGAATCGTACATTCGCGGATAACCGCCCTGTGCTATCCATTTCCAACGATCCGCCTGGGCCTTTTCAAGTAATGCCGAGCCTTTTTCCGCCGATGAAAGGTCGCCACCCTTGGCGCAAAGGAGCTCGTGCCTAGTCAGCGTGGCCATATCAATGAGGGCAACACGCCCGGCCAGGGTCTGAGTGACGCTCCTCATGAGCAGGTAACTCTGTGAGCCAGAGATTACAAACTGCCCCACCTGGCCCGTCTCGTCGACCATTCCCTGCAGATAGGAAAGCAGGTCAGGAACCCTCTGCGCCTCGTCGAAGATCACATGTCCGCGACGATATTGCAGGAAGGCACGCGGGTCGTTTTGCGCCATCCTACGGATGTCAGGATCCTCCAGAGACACGTACTCCCAGTCGGGAAGTTCTCTCCTCAGCAGGGTTGTCTTTCCGCACTGGCGGGGACCCGAAACGGAGACCATGGGATACTCTTCCAACGCCTGATGGAGGACTTTCGCTATGTCTCGGTGAATCATAGGTCATCCTCCCTGTGAGTCTGTATTTGTGCTGGTAATTTGTCTATTTACCTGCTCTACTACCTGATTTTCACTAACTATACTACCTGATTTTTTGAACTTCTACTACCCGATTTTTGATGTGACAATAGCGCCAGGCACCTCTGTCACATTTTGGGACAAGGGTGCCTGGCACTACTGTCACATTTTGGGACAAGGGTGCCTGGCACTACTGTCACATCACGCGACGCGGGCGCCGTCGGGGTGCCAAGCTCGGGCGTCCCAGTCCCACACAGACTCGCCCAGGAACCTTCCCTCGGCGTCGCGACGCACCCAGCGAAGCTCCCTACCCCGGCAACGAGGCTGCGGAAGCACTGATCGCTCGGAGCCAACCAGCGACATGCGTACGCCAATGACCAGGGTGAAAGACACGCAAAGCTCTCCGCCGCGATAGGGCAGATAGGTCCCCACGCTAAAGACGCGCGCATCGGAAACGGGCAGCTCATCCACCCAATAGCTGCTGCCCTCGGGCACCGTAAGGTCCCGCGGTCCCTCGGCCAGCATCTGGCCCAAAAACTCGTTGATCGCCATGTCCCACTCGTAAGCAAAGGTCGCCACGTCTGTCTCCTGCCCTCTTGGCCTTTTCTTGCCTCAAAGGTAGCAAGCGACAGCGACAGAAATTCTTTGTGAGCGGGCGGCACGAGTGGCCAACGCCGACTTCACGACACGGCGTGGCCTGGCGGGCGACGTGACCCAAGCAGCCCTGCGTGGCACAGTCCTGCCGCCTCGACCGTGCCCCGCAACCGCCTACACCGGCAGCCCGCGGCTGGCAGCCAGGTCCACGGCCTCGCCCAACACGACGCGCAGCCTGGACCTCACGCGCGAATAGCCCAAGGTCGCAGCCACGCGAGAGACAAGCTCGCTGCGGTCAAGCTTCTGACCCTGAGCAGCACCCGCTGGCAGAGACAGCTCGATGGCAGCCAGCAGCTCCTCTGGCGCAATCTGGTCCACGTCGCGGCCGCCGTTCTCACGGCAAGCGTCGTAACATGCAGGATCCTGACCCTCTTTCCAGATGAAGGTCCGATCATTCCAGCTGGTCGTCGTGTGAGGGACAGTCCCCAGGACAAAGAGGTTCTTTTCTTGCACCAACCTGCCACTACGGGCGATGCCAAAGCTGGCTCGCACCAAGTTGCACAGGCGGTCGCGTTCGATGGGGGCCTCCAGCTGGATGACTGCAGCCATTCTCTCGGCAATCTGACCCTCTGGCACGGTCTCGTAGCCGTCCAGGGCAGGCGTCAGGGGAAGCTCGCAGTTCTCGTACGGCTCCAGGTGTGCCCCCATGTTGTCCCCTCTCGATGCGTGTGACAATTACTCCAGGAGTAATTGTCACATTTTCAGACGATAGAAGAGCGCCCCGGGCAAAGGATTTTGGTAATAGGCGGCACAAGGCTCAAAGCCCCAGCGCATATAGAGCGAAATGGCTCTCTCCATCGTGTCGAGCGTATCCAGCACCATATACCGATAACCAGCCTGCCGAGCCGCCGCAATCGCCTCGTCCAGGAGGGCATCCGCCAGATGGCGCCCACGAAACTCCGGACGCACATACAAACGCTTGAGCTCGCAGGTCTTCTCGTTCACTCTTCGATATGCCACACAACCTGCGGGAAGTTCATTCACCAGTACGACAAACATGGCGCCGTTGGGTCTGCCATATTTTCCTGGTAGGCTGGCCAGCTCCTCATCCGGGTGCTGAAAGTCCACGTTCAAGCTGCGACCGCCGATCACCTCGGTTTGCAGATATTGGCGAGCTAGCCGCTCAAAATCAGACAGGCGCTCCTCGCCGTCTGCCACTCGTATAGATTCTTTCAAGTGCACCCCCTGACGTGACGAAGTTCCCTTTGGTCTCTTGGCCTTCTTGGTGCTATTGGCCCTCTTGGCCACATTGATCCTCTTAAGGATTTGCACGAAATATGGCAGAACACCCAGGGGATGTATCACATTTTTTCGGGGAAGAAATAAAAAAGGCCAGCCGCCATAGCGACTGACCTGCGATTCCGTGGAGCCAGCAATCGGACTCGAACCGATGACCCCCGCTTTACGAGAGCGGTGCTCTACCAACTGAGCCATGCTGGCGCTCCAGGCACGGCGCAAATGCGCGAATGCAAGAATTAACTATACGGTATCCAGGCATTTTTGCAAGGGGGATTTTTCACCCTGGGAAGGCTGACGAACGGCTCCAGAATCCAGAGGCAAATCCCACGTCCGAGGGCAGGCACCAGGGCAAATCCCACTGGGCTCCGGAGGCGATTCCCACGGTCGGAAGGCTCCAGGGGTCAATCCCACGGGCTCCAGAGACGATTCCCACGGCTAGCTGGTTCTAGAGGTCAATCCCACGCGGGTTGGGCAGCTCCAGAGGCGATTCCCACGGCCTCCAGGGGCGATTCCCACGGAGGGCCGCTCCGGAGGTCAAACCCACGCGTCCAAGAGGTCATTCCCACGGGTTCCAGAGGCAATTCCCACGGTCGGAAGACTCCAGAGGTGAATCCCACAGGGGCGGTTTAAGGAATCGCAGGTCAGAAGGGGTATCAGTTTTCCGGCACCGTGGGATTTGCCTCCGCTGCGGGCCGGGCACCCAAAAGGGGCGAATCCCACGGCCTCCAGGGGTCAATCCCACGGGCTCCAGAGGCGATTCCCACGGATGTCTGTTCCAGAGTCAAATCCCACGCACGCAAGGGGCAAATCCCACGCAATCCAGAGGCGATTCCCACGGAGAACGGCTCCGGGGGCGAATCCCATGCACCAAAGGGGCCATTCCCACGGGCTCCGGGGGCAATTCCCACGGTGTGCCGCTCCAGAGGTCAATCCCACGCCCGAGTCCAGGCACCAGGGGCAAATCCCACGTAATCCGGAGGCGATTCCCACGGCAGGTCAACTCCAGAGGTCAATCCTACCCCCGAGGTCACGCTCCAGGGGCGAATCCCACGGACTCCGGAGGTCAATCCCACGAAACAGGCACTCCAGAGACAATTTCCACAAGAGCGATTCTCAAAGCCGCAGGTCAGAAGTGGTGTCAGTTTTTCCTGACCGTGGGATCTGTCTCTTCTGTGTGCCAGGTCCACATAAGAGGCAAATCCCACGGTCTCCAGGGGCAAATCCCACGGGCTCCAGAGTCGATTCCCACGGAGGACCACTCCGGGGGTCAATCCCACGACCTCCAGGGGCGAATCCCACGGGCTCCAGAGGTCAATCCCACTGCAGGCCAACTCCAGAGGGCAATTCCCACGCCTGAGATCACGCTCCAGGGGCAAATCCCACGGGCTCCGGAGGCCGATTCCACGGTCGGGCGACTCCAGAGACAATTTCCACAAGACCGATCTGAGAAATCGCAGGTCAAGCGGGTTGTCAGATTTTTCGGACCGTGGGATTCATCTCTGCTGCCGGCTGCCAGCCCGCGGCCCACGCGCCGCCCGCATCCCGCGGCCCACGCGCCGCCCGCATCCCGCAGCCCGCGCGCCACC
>ONBR01000026.1 GCA_900316105.1 uncultured Olsenella sp. | reverse complement strand
GGCCTCTCAGGCGGCTTTGCTTGGCAGGGCCATGGTAGCACGCTGCAGGTGTCGATGGACCGGGCCGAAACTATCACCTAACTCGTAGACCCTTGTATCGCGCAATCAACCCGAGTTCAGCGGAAGCGAGATCCATGAGCGAAAATCAGGTCGAGTCCAACAATAGAAATCAGCTCACGAAAGCTCCGAGCCGAAACGAGCTCATCCAGGCAAACTTGAATCTCTTGCCAGAGGCAGATCAAGAATCCTTTCGCGCGTCGTACGCGTCAGGAAAATACGTCCATCCCCAATCGGAACGGCTCCGTGTCCATCTTGACCGCCTGGCGTCCACAGGATTGGTCGTCCGGGCGCACCCTGGCATTTATGCTCTTGCTCAAGTCTGGAATAGGGATAGCAAGAGAATCAGGACATACCAGCTGATACGGACACTAGCGGGCATACATCCGAATTGGATATTTTGGGGGCCATCCGCCGCGGTTGTACATGGGCTGGCGATTTCGAACCGATATCTGGATGTCTTACACGTATCTGCGGGTCCAACCCATCGAAGGAGCAGTCCTAGAATCTGCTGGCACACCGACGCACACTTGGAAACCACCCAGGTTAACGGAGTGGCAGTGACCTCCTTTGCCAAGACGACCTTCGATTGCATGCGGTACCTGAACTTTTCGCATGCCCTCGCTATCGCGGATTCCGCCCTTCGCATCAATCAGGCTGGCCCAAATTGGCTCAGCGAGACGCTACTGCCGCTGAGCCATGGACGTGCCAATGCTCGTCACGCTTTGGAAGTCGCAAAGTTCGCAGACGGAAGGGCAGAAAACGGTGGCGAGTCAATTGCACGCGCAACGATAATCAAGCTCGGCTATGAGCTTCCCGACCTGCAGGTAGAGCTGGCCAATGAGGTAACGGGTGGGGTAAACCGCGTTGACTTTTATTGGCAACTTCCCGCCGGCAATGTCGTTATCGGCGAGCTCGACGGAAGAACGAAATACTACGGAGAAGAAGTCTGGTCCCCAGACGAGAAACTCGCAACGAGCTACACCATCGAGCAACTTTCTAATGAACGACTTCGGGAGTCTCAGCTGACATTGGAGGGAAAGGTCATGAGGTTCTCGCCAAAGCAAGCTGCAAATCCAGCAGAGCTTGGACCGTTGCTGGAAACGTACGGCATCCCTCGCCCAAGGGAGAGCCAGGACTTTGACTACAGACACGTCATCGCGCCGTGGACCGGAGATAAGGGTTAGCAAGGATGAAGGGGGCCAGATGATAAAGGCGGGCATCTGTTCATACTCGCTCTAGAGGCAAATCCCACAGAAGGGATTTACAAACCAGCAGGTCAGAATAGGTGCCATATATTTCTAAACGTAGGATTTGCCTCTGACACCCACACCGCCCCACCCCATAAATGCTATCGTTACTGCAACAACAAACGCCCATCCCCAAATCAACAAAGGAAGCCCCATGCGCCAGTTCCGCAACGACTATTCCGAGGGCGCAGCCCCCCAGATCCTCCAGGCACTCGTCGACACCAACTACGAGCAGACCGTCGGTTACACCGATGGTGACCCCCATTGCGAGCACGCCCGTGAGCTCATCCGTCAAGCGGTCGGCCGTGACGACGTGGACGTCGAGTTCTGCATCGGCGGTACTTCCACCAACGTAATCGGCGTCACTGGCATGTTGCGCGACTGGGAGGGCGTCATTTGCACCAAGGACGGCCACATCAACGTGCACGAGACTGGTGCCATTGCCGCGACTGGTCGCACTGTCCTGCCCACGCAGGACGCGGACGGTTTCCTCTCCCCCGATGAGGCCGAGAAGGTCTACCAGTTTCAGATGTCCACTGGCCGCCACATGACCCGCCCTGCGATGATTTACATCACCAATGCAACCGAGTTTGGCGGTGTCTGGACCAAGGCGAAGTTTGACGCCATCTGCGACTGGGCTCGTTCGCACGAGCTGCGTATCTTCCTGGATGGTGCCCGCCTGGCCAGCGCCCTCACCTCCGAGGGAAACGACCTCAGTCTCCGGCACATCGCCGAGCGCGTCGATGCCTTCTACCTGGGCGGCACAAAGAACGGCATGCTCTTTGGAGAGGCCATGGTCATCGCCGACCCCAGGCTCAAGGAGTCCTTCCCCTTCCTGCAGAAGGAGCGCGGCGGACTGATGGCAAAGGGACGCCTCCTGGGAGTCCAGTTCGAAGCCGCTTTCGAGCAGCCCGCTGACGGTAGCGAGGTCCTCTACTGGAAGCTCGCCCGCCAGGCCAACGCTTGTGCCATCCGCCTGCGCGACGGCATGGTCAAGCTGGGCTTCCCCGTCTACCTACCCTCTACGTCCAACCAGCAGTTCTTCGTCGTAGAGCCCGCGGTGGCCGACGCCTTCGAGAAGGCAGTTGGTACGGAAACCTTCGCGGTCCTGCCCGACGGCAAGCGAGCCATTCGCTTCGTCTGCTCCTGGGCAACGAAGCCCGAGGACGTCGACGAGCTCCTGGACTTTGCCAAGATGCTCGCCTAGTCGCAGCTAATGGACCAGTCCGCCCTGTCGCGCTTATAGACTGAGGGCCTGAAGTAGTCTTGTCATGTCCTCCACTGTCAACGTTGCAACGGCCGCCTTTGACAGAAGCTTCTTGTCCGAGGTCACAAGATAGTCTGCATCCACTCGCATGCCGGAGGCGAGCACAAGAGCATCCTCCAAATCGCCTATCAGAGGACGGAGCTTCGCCGCCATCCAAAGGTCGGACTGGTCCATACCAACAGCAGTCGCAACCTCACGCATGTTTGTGACACAACCCCAAGCCAGCTCATCGATGGCTTTCGACTCGCTATCGGTCAGCTCTCCATGCTCCTTTCTCTCCAAGTGCTTCAAACTCTGCACGATGAGGTAGTAGACATCCTTCGCGCATGCAGTGGGATAAAGCAGAGTGCAACCCTTCTTATAAGCAAGCAAGAGCATTTGTCGCGCGTCATCATGCCCCTGCCGGAAACCCAAGTAGTTATCCAGCCAGACGTTCGTATCTATGAGGAGCTTGAGCGGCTTCGGGGTCAAAAGGGCTTCACTCACAAGAGTCCCCTCTCCGCAGCACGTTCCTCCATCATCTGGGCGTAAAGCTCCTCGTCATCGGAAAGATCAAGAGCCATAGAGCTATCAATTCCAAGTCCCCGAAGTGCGGCATCCGCCATCGTCCAGCCTTGCTCCAGGGCGTTTGAATCCTCCGTGTCCATCGTGGCTTCCGTGCTTTCCGCAGATTGGCCCAGAGCGTCTGACACCAATACCCTCAGCCCCTCCCCACGCTGAGCCGCAACCTCCCAAACGGCTCGCACCATCTCCGAGGGGGTCAGTCCATACTGAGCCAAGGCAGCATTCCCCGCGTCCCGAAGCTTTCGGTCCATCCGCACATTGAGCTGCACAGCGCCCATGATTTTCCTTCCTTGCTATACCGTATAGCAAGGTTATTATAGCACGTACAAAGAACACGTGTACTCAAATTTTGTGATAAAAAAATCTCTGCTTGGCAAAGTCAAGTCAGCGCCTTCCCCGTTCCGCGCCGGAGGCGTGACGGCCGCGGCCAGGCCAGGCAATTGCCTCGCGCGCAGTTTCGCAGCGGTCGCGCGAAGCGCGCCGCACCATCCGTCCTTCCCCATTCCGCGCAGCAAGGGGGCGGTCGCGGCCAGGCCAGGCAATTGCCTCGCGCGCAGTTTCGCAGCGGTCGCGCGAAGCGCGCCGCACCATCCGCCCTTCCACGTTCCGCGCAGCAAGGGGGCCGTCGCGGCAGGTCGGGCTTTGCCTCGCGCGCAGCTCTTCGCAAGAGGGGCCGCCCGGCAAAGCCAGGCGGCCCGCCAGCATCCCCCGCGTTCCGCGCAGCAAGGGGGCCGTCGCGGCAGGGCGGGCTTTGTCCCGCGCGCAGTTTCGCAGCGGTCGCGCGAAGCGCGCCGTGAGAATGTTTGAGCACGGGGCAAAGCCCGCCCTGCCCCTGCAACGATTCTCTTACGCGCTCTTCATGATGACTGACCTCACCACGCCGGCCGCTGCATCGCAAGCTGCAATGGAATCCATCATCCGGTCGAACACGCGCATCCAGCCCACGATGTGCCCACGCCTGATCTCATCCAGCGCCTCGTCGTGGTACAGGAGCCTCAGGCCCTGCTCGTAGACGTCAGTCGCCTGGTCCTCGATCTCGCCCACAGCGATTGCCTTCTCGCGCACAATCAAATCCTTCTTGTAGTCAGGCAGGTGATCGACCATGATGCGCAGGTCCTCGACCGCCGCCCTAGTCAGACGTGCCAGCTGACAGGCCTCCACGCGCGAGGCGCTCATATTGAAGAGGTCCAGTCCCACCGAGGCGCTCTCCATGTAGTCGATGATGTCATCCATGCGCAGGGCTAGGTTGGAGATGTCGTCGCGATCAAAGGGCGTGATGAAGGAGGTGTAGAGCTCCTTCATTATCTTTCTCACGTGGGCATCACCGCGAGACTCGTGCAGCTTCATGCCGGGAATCATCGTAATGGTCTCGGGATAGCCGTCGACCAGCTTCACGTAGTCGTCGCAGGTCTCGACAATCTCCTCTGCAAAATCGCGAAAGAGCTGGTAGAAGGGGTCTTCGCTCTTCTTGAATGCCATGATGGGTAACCTCTCTACGAAAGTGTGACAGGGGGGCCAGGCCCCTGCGTCCCAAAATGTGACAAAAGTGCCTGGCCCCTTTGTCACATCAGAACCAGATCAGGAAAAGCCGCGCCAGGACATAGCCGATAAGCCCGCAGCCTGGGAAGGTAAAGACCCAGGTGTAGACCATGTCCTTGGCGATGCCCCAGTTGACGGACCGGACATTCTCCGCAGCGCCAGCGCCCATGATCGCCGCCGTCTTTGTGTGGGTGGTTGAGACGGGCAGACCTGTCAGCGTGGCGATGAGCAGGGAGACCGTAGCGCTGACCGAGGCGGCGAAGCCCTGGTACTTGTCCAACTGGACCATGTTCATGCCGACGGTCTTGATGATCTTCTTTCCTCCCACGGCAGTGCCGATGGCCATCACGCCGGCGCAGAGGACCATGATCCACAGGGGAAACTTGACCCCCGCCATGCTGGACTGGCCCGCCGCCAGAAGGATGGCCATCATTGCCGTGGACATGAACTTCTGACCATCCTGGGCACCGTGCATGAGGGCAACGCCCGCTGCGCCCAGGACTTGCATGCGACCAAAGAAGTCATTCGTCCGTCGCCTGTCCGAATGTCGGCAGAGATAGGGTATGACCTTGCTGATGGCCCAACCCATCGCAAAGCCCAGAACCGTGGAGAGAACCAGGCCGTAGACCACCTTGAGCCACTCTTCTAGGTTCACGCCCTGAAGCCCACCGTGCACCGCCAGGGCTGCGCCGGTCAGACCAGCAATGAGGGCGTGGCTCTCGGACGTGGGGATACCAAAGACCCAGGCACCCAAGCCCCAACCCACGATGGCGACAGTCGCCGCGGCCAGGGCGATCAGTGCCGCATGGGTGTCTCCGCCAAAGTCGACCATCCCGCTCATGGTGTCGGCAACGGCGGTAGAGATGAGGGTCATGCCCACCAGGCCCACGAAGTTGCAGATGACGGACATGACGATGGCTTGGGTGACCCCAATGGAACGCGTGCCCACCGGCTCGGCGATGGCGTTTGCCGCATCGGTGGATCCGTTGACAAAGATCGACCCCAGGATGAGGACCATCACCACAGCCAGGAAGGGATTTCCAGCAAGGATTTCCAAAAACGAGGCAAAGGTTATCATTCGGTGCCCCTTCTCCGCACTGTGCGGTAGTAGCGCCTGGATGCATAACCATTAGTTTACCCGAAGCTGACCATTCGATTACATTCGGACTGCAATCGAGGATACGCAGGGTCCCGCATCCCTAGTACAGGATGCAGGTGAAATACGTAGGTGCCCTTGACTACCTTTGCCTTGGCATCGAGTCCCGCATCCTAGTACAGGACGCAGGTGAAATACACCACGCCATCCTTCCAGGAGGCCTTGATGGAACCGTTGTTTTCTTCGCAGATGCGCTGGGCGATGGAAAGGCCGACCCCGTATCCGGTCTGGTTGCTGTGAGCCTTGTCACCGCGATAGAAGCGTTCGAACATCCGGTCATAGTCCACACCCTCGCCGTTCGCGTAGGTGTTGGAGACCACGATGCGAGCGCCACGGCGCCAGAAGCCCAGGGCCTTTGACCTCCGAAGCGGGCTGGCGGTGGCCACGATCTGACCACCCTCGTCGCAATACTTGGTCGCATTGTCCACCAGCAGGCGGACGAGCTGACTGACCTTGTCCTTGTTGGCCTCTATGATCACGTCGGAATCGGACTTGTCCGTCAGGGTCACTCCATGCTGGGCGGCCACAGATTGGAAGGTATGGACCACCGAGCCCACCACCTCCGAGACGTTCACGTCCGTGGGCGGCTCACGCTCGTCCCCCTCGTCCGCACGAGCAAACTCGACGAGGTTCTTTACCAGGCCATCCAGGTAGTCCACCTGACGCAGGGTGGACTGACTCCACTCCGACTCGCCCTGGATTGCCTCCTCCACCTCGGTGTTCGCACGTATCACGGCCAGAGGCGTCTTGAGCTCGTGGCTGGCGTTGGTGATGAACTCGCTCTGCCGGCGGGCGGCCTCGATCTCGGGCTTGATGGCTCGCTTGGATATGGAGAGGACCAGGACGAAGGCAAAGAGAAGCCCCGCCCCCAGGAAGCACAGGCTCAAACCGGACACGCGTCGGCTCTCCCCCAGTTCCACGGCACCGTCCGCGAAGGCGATGACCCGCCCGCCGTTGTCTCCCTCGGCGACCTTGTAGTAGAAGTCGTCCACCGAGCCCGACTGCCATAGGCTCAGGGTCGGAAGGGCCAGGACCTTCCTTGCCACCTCGTAGGCCTGGTCCTCCCTGAGCTGGGGGTCGTTCTGGATGGAGGTCCGGATCATCTTCCCGTCCTTGTCCAGGTAGACCGTGAAGTAGGCGAAGTCGCGCTTGTTGGTGACGCTCATGTTCTCCTCGGCGGCCGTGGAAAGCTCGCCGTCGTTCTGGATGATGGAGTCGAGGATGCCGTCCATGCGAGACTGGATCACGGAACTGTAGGCCATGTTCACCATAATGGCGATGAGCGCCATCGTGGCAAAGAAGGCCGCCAGCATGGTGATGATGAACTTCAGTCGCAGTCTCTTTATGGAACGCTCGCCCATGCGTCACCCTTCTACTTCTACGCGACGGCCGACTCAGCCGTATCCACCAGGACCACAGAACCCTTGCTGGTAATCTTCACGCCGATGGCAGAGCCCACCGAGCGGAGCTTTGCCCGCAGGTAGGACAGGTAGAGCACAAGGGTCTCCTCCGTAGCGGAGGGGTCGTCGTACCAGACGTGCTCGATGATGAAGTTCGGCGTCAGCGGCCTGTCGACGTTCTTCATCAGAAGCTGCATGAGCTCCAGCTCCTTGACGGACAGGCGAACCGTGTTCTCGGACGAGAGCTCGAAGGTGTCCGCGCGCAGGGAGAGATCCTTCATACGCAGGACGCCGTCGGAGTAGTCGTTGCGTCTCTTGCACATGGCACGGACGCGGGCCAGCAGCTCCTTCATGGCAAAGGGCTTTGGTAGGTAGTCGTCGGCACCGGCATCCAGGCCCGAGACACGGTCGTCCACCTGGGACTTTGCGCTCAGAATCAGCACTGGTGTGGTCACCCCGCGACTGCGCATCTGGCGCAGGGCCTCGATGCCGTCCATCTTTGGCATCATCACGTCCAGGATGATACCGTCAAAGGACTCGTTCATGGCGTGATCCAACGCCTCCTGCCCGTCAAAGGTGCAGGTGACGTCGTAGCCGCTGCGCTCCAGGATGGCCTGAAGGGCACGGTTGAGGTCACGGGTGTCCTCTGCGATCAGAATCTTCATTTGAGCTCCTTTTCCTGTGTCGCTGGGACTGACGGCGCGGGACAGATCATCTCGCGAATCGTCTGCATGGATAGGTCAGTGGAGGCCAGCTCGTCTGCGCAGCGCTTCAGCTCCTTGGTGATGAGGTCGATGTTGCCGATCACGTTGTGCTTGTACTTGATCTGGTGCTCGAGCGCGGCCCAGGTGTCCTGCGAGATCGTGCGAATCTGCACCTCGGCGTAGAGGTCCTTGTCGAAGCGCAGAATCATGTGGAAGCTGCGATAGCCGTTGGGCTTCACATGGCGGATGTAGTCCTTCTCTTCCACGACCTCGACCCCAGGAAGGGCAGCGATGCGGTCGCGCATCACGTAGACGTCGTCCAGGAAGGTGCACACGACGCGGATGCCCACGATATCGTGGATGTACTCCAGGGCCACCTCACCCGTCTGGGGTATGGCCTTGCGCTCGCACTTCTCGCGCAAGCTGTCCGGGGACTTGATCCTGCCCAGGCAGTGCTCGACGGGATCCTCTCCTCGCTGGGCCTTGAGCTCGGCGCGGATGGCGTCCACCTCCGAAAGGAGTCGGTCCTTCAGAGCCGTCAGATCCTCCAGGCGACCGCCGTAGATGGGGTCCTCCGCGACGGCATGGAAGGCCGTACCAGGAGTATCGGACCAAGGCGCGGCGCCGGGCGTGGGCGCAGGGCCAGGCGTCGCGGCGCCGGGTATGGGCGCAGGGCCATGCGTCGCGGCGCCGTTCGAGCGAGCGCTACCAGTATCCATAAAAGCAGTCGTCAACGAGCTGCCTCCTTCAAAGACTATGTCCTTACATGACTAGTGTGGCCCAATTGCAGGGGCACTAAACCGAGATTCGCTTCGCCGAAAAAGAGCCTACGGATATCGATTGACACAAACGGCACCTTAAAAACGCGCAGCTAGATGCCAGTGTCGAGCAAGTTTCGTGACAGTTGGACGGCAGATTTTCAGCTTGCGCAAACAGGCAAGCGGCGCCCCTTGGCGCCGCGGCGGTAGACCTTGTGGTTGTTGCGTGTTGGGCTGGTGAACAAGCGGCGAAGACATGCGCCACCTGGGGGTAGCCCCAGGTGGCACGGCGGCTAGAGCATGTCCAGGGGTAGCTGGCGGAACTCCAGGCTGTCGGTCGCGTCGTGGGCCAAGATGTTCACGTGCGTGAAGCCGGCGGCAATGGCCCGCTCCACTGCCACGTCGAAGCCGCCGTTCAGGCGCTCGGCCTGGTGGGCATCGGAGTTGATCAGGATCTCTCCGCCAAACTCCCGCAGGGCCACCAGCAGCTCCTGACGGGGATATGGCTCCGCCTTGCGGCCGCGATTGATGGCGCCACAGTTGATCTCAAAGGGAACGCCCTGTTCCACCAGGTGCTCCATGGCCTCCAGGGCAGGTCCCGTATAGCGGGAGTCGCCCTCGTCGAAGGCATGCATCTGGTCGTTGAAGCGGGTAACCAGGTCAAAGTGGCCGACGAAGGTACAACGGGTCCGGTCAAACACCTGGGCCTCCAGGTCATAGTAGGCCCGCGTCAACCGATACCAGTCGCCGCCGTAATAGTCTCGGCAGAGCTCCTCAAGCATCTCGGCGGTGTTGTCCACGCTCATGGGGACGGGCGTCTCCACGGGCAGGAAGTGCGTGGAGCCGATGATGTACTCGGCGCCAGGGCAGGATGCGGGGTCGTAGACGTTGTCCAGTTCGACGCCCATGATGATGTCCAGCTGGGCGGCATATTTCTTCTTCAGGCGATCGATCTCCGCCACGTAGGAGGGCCAATCCATATGGATGTCCGGGTCCATGTGGCCCGAGAAGCCCAGGTGCTCGAAGCCCAGGTCCAGGGCGCGCTGGACCATCTCCTCGGCAGTGTTGTCGCCGTCGCAGAACTTCGTGTGGGTGTGGTAGTTGGCCCTGAGCATGGCATCCTCCCAAAGCGTGACGATTTCCTCAGGGGATATTGTCACACATACGTCTTGCGTGCGTGGGATTCGTCTCTGGAGTAGCTTCGGCTGCGTGGGAATTACCTCTGGAGTAGCTTCGGCTGCGTGGGAATCGTCTCTGGGGCGGCCCGCCGTGGGATTCGCCTCTGGAGACCGTGGGATTCGCCTCTGTAGCGCGTGGGATTGACCCCTGGAGCTGCCCTCCATGGGAATCGCCTCTGGATTGCGTGGGAATGACCTCTTGGACGCGTGGGATTGACCCCTGGAGCCGACCCCCGTGGGATATGCCTCTGGAGACCGTGGGAATGACCCCCGGGGCGCGTGGGATTCGCCCCTTTTGGGTGCCCGGCCCGCAGCGGAGGCAAATCCCACGGTGCGGGAATCTGACACCCATCCTGACCTGCGGTTTCTTAAATCGCCCCTGTGGGATTTGCCTCTGGGGCTGCCCGACCGTGGGAATCGACTCTGAAGACCGTGGGAATCGCCCCTGAAGTGCGTGGGATTTGCCCCTTTTGGGTGCCTGGCTCGCAGCGGAGACAAAACCCACGGCGCCGAGAATCTGGCACCCATCCTGACCTGCGGTTTCTTAAATCGCCCCTGTGGGATTTGCCTCTGGAGCCGTCCGACCGTGGGAATCTTCTCTTGAGTGCGTGGGATTCGCCCCTTGCGTGCGTGGGATCCGCCCCCGGAGCGGCACTCCGTGGGAATCACCCCCGGAGGCCGTGGGATTCGCCCCCAGAGCGGCCATCAGTGGAAATCGTCTTTGCTATCCGTGGAAATCGCCTCCAGAGCGTCGCGCCACTTGGGCGTCGTGCCACTTGGGGGTCGTGCCAATTTGGGGTCGTGCCACTTGGGCGCCACCCCCCAAGCGGCGCCACACCCCCTAGCGGCGCCACATTACAGTCTGAATCGGTTCCCAGGGCTGCGATCCTCTTAGCTCCGGCGACGGCCGGGGCTATCTTTTTGTCGGCCCTGCGGGGCCGCCGACCGGCCTCCCCCGGATGGCCGTCTGCCACTGCCTCTCGCGAAGGCCCAGGGGGTGTTGCCACCGGAGGGAGGGCGGCGCGCCAAGACGACTGATAGGAACCTGCCGCACCGACGGCTCGGTAATGTGGGTGTCGGTGATGCGCGCCCCCGGACGGCCGACCAAGATGGAGGATGCAGCATGGAGGACTGGTCGGGATACGACGTGTGCCTCGGCTTCGACGTGGGCAAGCTCTCGCACAGGGCGTGCGCCGTCGACCGCGGCGGCCGCGTGCTCTTCAACGTGCCCGTCGGAAACGCCGAGGCTCGTCCTAGCCATGTCGCGGGCAGCGTCGCGGCTGTGTCGCAGGCAGCGTCGCGGCTGTGTCGCAGGCCATGTCGCAGGCCTGTCGCGGCCGTGCCGCAAGGGGCCACCCCCTTCGTCAACCCCCTTCGTCAGCCCCCTTCATCACAAAATGTGTCGCAAGGGGTAGCCCCTTGCGACACACATGCGGCGCGGCCCCGCCAGCGCGGCCCAGCCAGCGCGGCCCAGCCAGCGCGACCCAGCCAGCGCGGCCCCGCCAGCGCGGCCCCGCCAGCGCGGACGGACTAGAAGTTGATGTTCAGCTGGACGTCCTTGAACTCCTGCATGAAATCATCGCTGTAGATGTCGGGAATCAGAATCTGGAAGGACGTGTTCTGCTCGATGGGCGGGAAGATCAGGATGCCGCTGGTAGAAGCACCGGCCGTCACGTCATAGCTGAGCTGGGGATACTTGCCGAGGTACCTGGACTCGCTGGCCTGGTCCTGCTCGACCTGGCTACCGTTGACGATGAGGCGAATCGAGTACTCACCAAAGTTAATGGTGTTCTGGCTGTCGTTCTTGACCGTCATGTAGACGCGCGTCTCGGCCTTTGCATACTCCACCTTGTCGCAGGAGAAGGTGACCCCGTACTCAGAGGCGCTCACCGCAGGCTCAACCTGAGCAACGGTCGGCGCGGCAACGTCCATGTAGGTGGACTTGGTGATAGTGGCATCCACGATCTTTGGCACCGTAAGGTCGGTTCCAAAGTAATTCTTTCCCGTGAAGGTGCCATCGACCTTGCCTTCGACGAGGATGTAGTCGTCCGATGCAAAGGAATCGGTCGTCTTGCTGTAGACCATGTAGCTCTTTTCGTGCTTGACTACGTCGTAGAAGGCCTGGACAACGGTCTGGTCGCCGTCCGTCTCTGAGCCTTTCAACACCACGCCGGGAAGCTTGACCCACTTGCCCTTGAAGTCATCGGGCTTCGTGAAGAACTGCTCGATCTGGTCATCCGGGATGTACTCGCGCTTCGAGGGATCGGAGTCCGCCTCGGAGGAAGAGGACCCACCGCCACAGCCGGAAAGGACCAAACTCCCTCCCAAAGCGGCGGCGCCCATGAGGAACTGTCTTCTGTTTAGCATCGTGGTCATGTCTCGTCCTTTCAACTCTGGTGCAGGTACCTTTAATGATAGTCCTGAACAGGGAAAAGTAATTAGCTGGCAGCTAAATCCGCCGTGCCACCTGGGGGCTGCCCCCTGCGCGGTACGTGTCGTGCCACCTGGGGGGCTACCCCTGCGCGGTACGGCGACACAGCAGCCGCGCTACTTGCGGGCGTCCACCACGTTCACGCGCACGCGGACCTGCTCCCAGGGCTCTGCCGTGGAATCGGCCTTCAGCACCTGGCACTCAAAGATCCCCTCGTGACCATAGAAGGCCAAGAGGGCCAGCAGCGAATTCTCAGAGCTAGGGACGTAGCCGATCATCGTGTCCTCGAAATAGATGGCGATTGCCTCGGGGTCGTGCGGATTGTCCGGCTCGGGCACCAGGCGGAGCATTGTGCCCACCGTGAGCTTGGAAAAGACGGACGGGCCGTCGTGATACTGGAACCCCGCGATGTTGAAAGAACTGATCTGTCTGCTTGGCTGGTACATGGCCGTCCCTTCCCTCTTGCTTTCGTTGCCCACAGGCTACCAAGGGGGTGCGACATTAATTGCCGCCCAGTGTGTGTCGCGGGGTGTCGCAGGGGGCTATCCCTTGCGACACATAGCGTGTCGCAGGGGGCTATCCCCGCGACACAAGCCCAAAGAACGTCGACCGCTCCTCATCCATCGGACCCCTATCGCCGTCGTTCGCCAGGGACGCGCCGCCATAAGCGCAGCGCCACCCAAAGCCTCGAATAAGGGCACCCCCCATTTGCAACGTGATCAGGCCATGCTTCGTCAGCACGGAATAGTCCAACAGATCGCCTTCCTGGCATTCCTCCAAGGGTTCCAAGGTACAGAAGGGACCAAGCTGAAAAGCCCGGTCATTCTGGTACTCGGCAGACGTCATGGTTGGACCAATACTTACGTCATACGCCTGAACGCTCTGCTGAGCATGATGCATGTACCCAGCGTTAGTGACTAGTCATTTCCAGTGGATCGCTTACACCGATTGCGTTTAATCGGAAATATCCAGCGAGTCATATGTTTGCTTCAGCTCAATCATCCGCGTCGATGTGGCAACCCTAGACTGAAAACCTTTCTTGCGTCTCAACGGGCATCTCAAATGAAAGTTCACTCGAATCTATCTCACAAACCTCAAAGACACTCTTCAACAAATCAATCTTTGAGGCGGTATTCGATGAAGTCCTTACGTAAATACCATCAGCAATTTTTGACAGATTAGAAGCCTCACTACTATGGAAAGAACTCCCAGGATATGCCGTCTGGTCTACGAGGGAATGAATTTTTGCAGGCTCAAGTTCAAGAAGGAGTTGGAGAACTTTTACCTCCATGTCATTCCACTGGGTAGCCACATAGCGAACTCCCATGAAAGAAAACGCCGCAATCCTTCGACCCGTGAACTCTGTTCCGGAATCGAGCGCCGCTTCCTCTGGCAAAGTCTTCACGGGAACGTAATTACTTGTCGGTAATGGCCAAGTCTCAAGGAACTGCTTCTCAAGCATGGCTTCACGCTGCTTAAGCTGTTCTTCTCCCCATGTTTCCTGCTGGGCGATCCATTGGTTCATACGGAAACCGCTTGCCTTGAACCCGTCCTTCATATCACGCTTTTGCGAGAAGGAACGATTGCTGTAATCGCTGTTGTAAGCAGTCAGCGTAAGATTAGCCATCCGATGGCACCAATTTTCATGAATTCTTTCCCAATTGTCCCCAAGGGACATCTTCCACTCGTCGTTTAGCGTCTGCGGCATAATGTGCTCGATAGAATACGTTCCGTCCTCCAACCTCTTGACCACTTCAACACGCTCACTACTCTTTCCGTTCTCGAGGTGATCATAGAGGTAATATTTGCGATTCCCGATTCGATAAAAGTCACGGCTGCGAATGTAGCCTACGAATTCGGCGTCATCGGGGAACCGTCCAGTGCTGCCCTTGTGAGTGAGAAGATACTTAACAACCTCTGCATAGTTTGCGCCGTCTTTCATGCCACGAAGAACATCACCATGTAGTGTTTCAAAAATCTTGTTCAGAGCATTGGCAGGTACATGGCATACCCATCGGCGGAAGAGATAAGAGTCCAATACCCATAGCACAGTTGAAACAGCATCGTCGTTGATGTTTCCCTCCGAACGGTACTCAAGGAGGTTCAATAGATAAGGATGGGTAACGCTTGCATCGAAAAGAGCTATGGAACGCAGTGGAGAATCAATGTCCTTTACACCCGTATTGGGATGGATACAAGTGAGAAAATGCTTTGAATACTGCAGCATCTCCTTTAGGAGACTCTCTGTAACAATATCCAGCGCTTTCCCAGTTTGATTATGGAAATGCTTGAAGGCATACTTTCGAAAGGCCAGATAGACCTTCTTAATCGCAGGGGTCTTCGCCTCACGTGCCGCCAGGTAATAGCGGATAAAATCGCTCACCTGGTAATCGGTATTACGCTCTATGACATTCCAATAGTTCTCGTAATAATCTTCCTGCTTAGCCTGGTCCAAGTTCATCAGAACGAAATTACGTACCTTGTCTGCCTCTGACAAATCGAGTCCAGTTGAATTTAGGCTCTCAAAAATTAGTTGAGCATCATCGGGAGGGTCGAGCGTGATATCAATGATGCAAAGCGACTTAATCGCTTCATAAAGTTCATCGACCGTAATGTCCATACGTGCAATCCGGTCAAGAAAATAAAGAAAGTTCTGCGTCACGTTTGAGCCCTGGATGTACTGGTCCTCTTTGGCGTCTAGGATGGCAGCAAACGCTTCGCTATCGCTCTTCACGAGCTTCAAACGTAACTTCTGATCCTTCTTGTGCTTCTTGTCTATGAGATAGTAATCATCAATATCATCTGCAAGGTCTTCGTCCTCGGACGACACTACTCCGGCATTGAGCTGATTTCTAATTGCTGCTAGTAAAAGAAAGACAGTCGTTATGCGCTGTTGCCCATCAATGATGACGCGCTCACCACGAGGAGTTTGGGAAACCACGCTTCCAAAGAAGTGCTCTTCACGCCCGGTCTTTGCCACTTCGACGAGATCATCGAAGAGCCTACCGCACTGCTCAGGTTTCCAGTCATAGTTTCGCTGATAGACCGGTATCACAAATCGAGTCAACTTACCCTCAATGAGGTCTGTCAAGTATTGTTTATGCCCGTCCATCCGAGTTCCTTCCGATTACGCGAAACTATCAAATAGGACATTTCTCATTCGATACTCAGCAACCCCTGGTAGAAGGCTCCAGGGAACATGAACTTGCGTGAGCCCTTCCTTTTGCCATCGGATTCAAACTTGACTTCGATGTACTCCGAGTCGAGGCTCGTGACGATTCCGAAACCAAACGCCTTGTGGAAGACGGAGTCCCCGATTTCCAGCGCATCAAGCTCGGATTGCGTAACTGCTGGCGTAGACGACACAGAACCATCTCGCTTGTCCTCAGGCCAGTTCTTGATCCACCAGGAAGGCCGATGACTGGTGGCTTTGCCGCCGCGCTCGCTCAGGACAAATCCTGCGCCAAACCCGTTGAGCCTGTCGACGATTTTGCGAGCGCCGCCCTCGTCCAGAACCCAGAGGCAACCGCCCTTGTTGCGAAGGTCGTAGTAGGTGACGCTGGCATCGTCCAGCTCGTCATCCAGCCAATCGCGCTTGCCCTGCTGATTAGGCTTCGCGGGAGTGAACGAGCCAATGCCATTCGAAGCAGGAGAGGCCGCACGGTCGCGGTTACCCCGATTTGTGACATCAGAATGCGCAACAAATTTCCCATCGCGGTCCACGCCCACGGCACCAGAGATGGTCTTTGCGAAGCCCTCGGGCGTGATAGTCGACTCGTGCTGCTTTGCCTCCAAGTAGTCGAACTCGCTGAGTGACGTGTCGAACAGGCCAACGCGTTCGCCCTCGTGCCGGTTGATGCCGGTGTAGACAAGGGAGGAGTCCTCGTAGCGTCGGAACTTGTACACAGCATCGTTCATCAGCGCGTCGTTGAACACGCCGAGCGACACCAGCAGCTCGAAGTCGGCAACTTCCAGGCCAGTCACCTTGCGGAACAAGCCCGGTTCCAGCTGCGTGATCACGTCCTTCAAGGTCTCCTCGCGGTAGTCCGTCAGGTACATGAACACTGGGATGCGCGTGGCGAACTTGATGAGCTTCTCCTGCACCTGCTTGCGCTTGCTCTTGAGCTCCTTCTCCTCCTCGGAAAGCTCCCGCTTCTCCTTGGGGGTCATGTCCTCCTTCTCGCGCTTGGCCTTCTTCACGCCCTCGGACTTGTTCACGATCATCTCGATGATGTCATTGCCCAGAGCGCGGAATCCCTCGATCTTCATGATCGCGTTGAAGGCAGCCTCGTTGTCCAGGATGCGGCGCAGGGTGTCATTGTCCACGTTCACCAGCAGCGCCGACTCCCAGCGCCGTGCTAGAAGCGTCGCCGACGTGCCGGCCATCGCCATGTCAAGGATCTCGGCGGCGCTCACCTGGTGCATGGTGCTTCCGTCGTAGGCAAGCACGGGCAGGAAGTCGATGAACTCGCCAACCTTCTGCTCGGGACCCACGTTCTCGTCCACCTTGAGCCGGCACGAGTAGTCACTCACCATGCGCAGCGCACGGTCGAGCGCGAAGTCGAAGACGTAGCACTCCTGCTTCACCACGACGCTCTTGCCGTCCTCTTCCTCAACGGTCCAGGGCGACTGAACGCGGAAGGCCGCCTGGAAGTAGGTCTCGGGGCTCTTCATGTTGGTCAGCATGAAGATGCCGCACCACGGCTTCACAGTCACGCCGGTCGTAAGCTTGCCGCAGGTCAGGGTAATCGTTTGCGAGTGCAGCGGGTCCTCCATCGTGTCGCGCACCTTGTCGAGCGCTGCCATGCCGATGCCGGCATCCACGCCCGCGCACACGTTCACCGTGTAGTCGTGGAAGAAGACGTTCTGCGGCTCGCGCAAAAGATTGCGCATCGCGTAGCAGGCGTTCACGCGGGGGAGGTACCACACGGTGTGGTTGAGCGCACGCAGCAGCCGGTCGTGGCTGTAGGGCATGGGAGGCTTGTCGGCGCCCAGTTTGAGGTCGTCCACCAGCGTGGGCTTGTAGGCGCCGCGTATCAGGTCAAGCCACTTCTGCACGTAGTCCTTGAGAACGAACTGTGCCTCGTCGCCCTCGCCCTTCGCCTCGAAGAACACGTTCAGGTCGAAGGTGTTGTATTCACCGCCCCGCGCTATCTTCTGGATGTCCTCGGGCATCTGGTAGGTCATCATCACCATGCGCGGCAGCGACTCGTAGGGGTTCCTCGTGCCGGGGTGCTCCTTGGGCCACGCCTCCTTGGCGGCCTGCTCGTCCGAATAGGTCCAGTTGAAAATCTGCTCCTCGATGAACTCGCCGCTGTTGAGCGCACGGAAGGGCGTGCCCGACAGGAAAAGGTAGTAGCTCGTCTCGATGGGCAGGTCGCCTTCGTTCACCTCGTTGCCGGTGTTGGCCTTGCCGAGCCCGGTGTCCTCGGCCTCGTGCGTGTTGGCCTCGTCCTCTTCTTCCTGCTCGAAAAGCTTCTTCGAGTTCTCGTTCCACGCGCCGAAGTGGTACTCGTCGAATATGACCAGGTCCCAGTGCTCCTCGCGCACCCACTCGTGGTGCGCCTTGATGCGACCGGTGCGGGCCTCTCGCCCCAGGAAGTCCTGGAAGGAACCGAAGCACACGATCGGCTTGCTCTTGTCGGCCTTGGCGTACTGCTGGGCGATGTCCGGCATGCCAAGCACCTTGGGTCTGCTGATGAACTGCCAGCCCTCGAAGTCCACGTGCGTGTTCAGGTCCTCTTCCCAGGCTGCCAGCACCGCCGGCTTGAAGGTGAGTACCAGCACGCGTTTGAACCCCATGGATTTCGCAAGCTCGTAGGCTGCGAAGGTCTTGCCGAAGCGCATCTTCGCGTTCCACAGAAACTTCGGAGTGCGGGCGCCGCCCTCGCTGGCCACCGACTCGAAGTACTGCCTCGTCTTGGATACGGCGGCCTCCTGTTCGGGCCTCATGTCGAAGTCGCGGGTGCGCCGCTCCACGTTCTTAGTTCGGTCGCGCACGGCGATGTAGGAGGCCTTCACGTCTTTGACTGTGCAGCGGAACCACTCGGTAGGCTTGCCCTTCTCGTCCCGCAGCCGCTTGAAGCCGTTGGCGATCAGGTTGGCGTGTATCTCATGGTCCATGAACGTCGTGCCGTCAGAGCGCATGGCAGGCTGAATGAAAACGACTTCGTAGGGTTTGGGCCCCGGCTTGAGTGTTGGGTAGTGCTCGTGCATGCGCTCGTCTATGGTGCGGGCAGTGAAGCCGACCTTGAGCAGACCTTTGAGGTCCGGGTTGTTCGGCTCACGATAGGCGTAGATGATCGGCTGGTCGTCTGGGCGTGCAGGGAAGAAGTCTTTACTTGGCATTACCGTCACCAGCCTGCGGCATCGGCTTGATCTTCGTCTCTATTTCAGCAATGGCATCCTCATCGAGGCCGAAATACTCGTATAGAGCCTCATCAGTGGGAGCGACAGTCAAGTCAACGTCGGGCACGAAAGCGAAGCAGCCCTTTGAAATGTTCTGCGTCGGCGTTGCCTGCCAAATGAGGTATCTCACGAACTTGGTGCGGATGTAGGTGGCAAGATTCTCGGCCTGCTCGCGGCTGTCAAAAGCGTCAACCACAAGATACGTCTCGCTGCAAACCGTCTTTGGCGGCAAAACCTCAAAATGGCTGAGGACCTCCGGCATAACCGCAGGAATTCCTGTCGCCGCTCCGCTGCATCATATGGATGAACGGCTGATGCATCCGGAGGATCGGGGGAC
>ONBR01000028.1 GCA_900316105.1 uncultured Olsenella sp. | reverse complement strand
AGGAAGTCACGCTCGACGGCGGGCTGCCCGATGGTCCTCAGGGCGTCATCGTACTGCCTTCGCGCGGCCTCCTCCGACCTCCTCCTCTCGCGGTCCTGCCGGGTCCTCCCGAACACGTCGTCGGCGGAGCCTACAAGCTGGTCCCTCCACTCGCACACGAGCGACGGGGAGTCGTCGCGCTCGCTTGCGACCTGGGAGATCGTCTTCTCGCCCCTGACCACCTCGAGCGCCACGGCCATCTTGGACTCGGTCGCGTAGGTCCTCTTCGTGGTCTTCGACACCTGAACCTCGCAATCCGTGCCCCGTATGGGCACATCGTCGCGGGATTCGGATTGCCGGTCAAGCCGTGTCCTGATCAGGCCAGCCACATCAATTCGCTAAGAAATGTAGGTGTTGTAGTTCAGGTGCAATCGCCGCTTTCCTTCTCTGTTCCTCTTGCCATCATCTCGTCCATCTGACCGCAACCGCATGCTAGCTGGCAGCTCGTCCGTCAGGCCAATATTGGTGGTCGGTAGACAACTTTTTAATCGGGCGTTTTAGATCGTTAAGGCTGGCCAAACATTGCGATGGACTCGATTATTAGTGGAAATGTCTATCAAAGAACGGCCTCGTTTGAAGTGAGGCCGTAATAATTCGATATCTTCTACTCACCGATGGGGTCAGGTATCTGTGTTTCAAGCAGGTTGTATTTTGACATTCCGCCACTATCGTAGTTGCTGAAGTCCTGCGAGAAGGACTGCAGGCTGCCTGTAGGATTCGTAGCCAGATTCGTGAACTGCGTGTACGTGGAATACAGGTCCTGGAGCGTGCTGTAGGCGCTCTGGCAATCCTCCGGCGGATTGGAAAGCTGCTTCATAAGGTCGCTTACTTGGTTTTTGCTGTTATTGATGCTCGAAACATAGCCCTGATAGGTTTCGCTCTGCATGACTTTCCCGAGCGCTTCATTAAAGTCAGTGGAGTAGTAAGGCCTAGTATCCTCCCCCCACTTGTTAATATCCTTTTCGAAAATAGCGTCGTGCCAGACCGACTGAATCAAGTTACAGGCACTCTCAGAGTCTGCCATGCCTGCGAGCATGTAATAGCTTGCCTTGTTGAGATTGTCTATATAGCTGTTGTGTCGCTGGATTTCTGCCTGGCGGGCTTCCTCGGCTTGTCTAGCCTGTTCGGCCTGGTAGGCTTCGTACCCTCCGATTCCAACAATTGCTACGACGATTGCGACGATTATCGCGATGGCCCTCTTGCTTAACTTACGCTTTGATGCCTGTGGGGCGTTTGCGACGACCGATGTGGGATTGGCAGTGCTCGTTTCGGGAGCATTCGTTTCAGGTGTCAGCTGAGGTGTGGGAGACTTCGTCTCCGTGCTATCCGTCGAAGAGTCGGAAGATATTTCAGCACTGTTCTTTTGCACTGTGCTTTCCGCTGCAGGCGTTACTACGGTAGGACTGTCCTTCGGGGTAGGATCAGCGCTAGGTGTGGTATCCACTACAGAGGACGAGGCGATGTCCTCAGTTTGAAGCACATAACCACAATGGGGGCAGGAAATGGCCTTGTCAGAGAGGTCATGCCCGCATTCAGGACATTTTATGAGCGCCAAAACTGCCTCCTTGTATGAAGTTGGATAGAAAAACACTGAAAGATTGTATACGCCACTGATGCGACATTAATTGTCGTTCCCAGGGACGGGAACCATACTCTTTTGAGCGGAGACTGCCTGACTTCAATATCTGCAATGACCGTAGATAGCTGAAACTCAGGCTCTCTTGCCCGCTACACGCATTCCCAGACGCTGAAGCCTTGGTTTAGGGCAATTTGGTACAGGGGATAAATCGTATCCTTCATCCTCTTGTAGAAAGAGCCCCTGTTGGCGTCGCTTCTGGTGTACTGGTCGAGTTCGGGTGCGATCGTGCGGTAGGAGTCGAACTGCTTGCGGTGCCTTGAGACGAGTTCGGCTTCCTTGATGGTCATGATTGCGTTGAAGTGCTGTGCGCAGAAGGAATCGAAGTACTTCTCCAGTTTCGGGAGCTTGTCGCTTTTTGAGCTGTTCTCGTTTCGGAACATGGGGGCGAGGTCCCATGCCTCATCGTGCAGGACAAAGCCCCAAGGGATGAAGTGGTCATTCGTCAACGTGCCGTAGGCGTGGAAAGTGCTCTCGTTGAAGGGGAGGGACGAGTAGACATCCTTCACTATGTCACGCTAGCCCCTGGCGTCGCCCTTCTTCGCCTACTTCCGCACCTGGTAGACCGTGAACTTGCGGGACTAGACCCGCCAGCAGGAGCCTGCCGTGCCAAAATCCGAAGCCCGGGTCGCGAATCTCCAGCCAGTTGTCTTCCTCGGGACTACGTGGGCCGTCGCGTACTCGTGGTTCATGTAGTCCAGCTCGGAGAGGCTCACGGGCTGGGGTTCCTCGGGTATGGGCAGGCCGAACTCGTCCGTGTCGTGTTCGCCTTTGTTGCGGGTGGAGGTGGGCATGCTGGCCTCAATGGGTTGCGGCCTTTGGTTGAGGCGAGCGTACGCCCTGGGACGAGGCGGCGTCTTTAGCTGACGGCTGAGCGGGGCGGCGTGGGGCCTTAGCCGGGGGCTGAGTTTCATAAGGAAAAATGAACGTACAATAGTTCTAATGTAGTATAATTAATTACGAACAAGTGTATTATAGTCATCAGCTTAGATTTATCGGATAGCCATATCAAACAAGGGACGGTGGATAAACATATACTTGCAATTTCAAAATTATCATATATCATAATTTGAGAGTAGGAATTATGTACGAAGTTGACTACTACACCAGTGAAAGCGGAGACCAACCAGTACGTTCTTTCCTGAACTCACTTAATCCAAAAATGAAGGCGAAAGCTTTTGGAAGGATTGAGCTACTCGAAGAGTTTGGTCCCGAACTTACAATGCCTTTTTCGCGACATTTAGAAGATGGATTATTTGAACTCAGAGTTACGCAAGGGGGAGACATTGCACGAGTCCTTTATTTCTTTGTTGTGGGGAAGCGAATTATCCTCACAAATGGGTTTGTTAAGTAAACTCAGAAAACACCTGTCAGAGAAATAGAACGTGCGAAAAGGTTCCGTGCCGATTGGAGGCAACGAAATGAGTGACTTCAGAGAGCATCTGGAGGAGTCGCTGCACGACCCTGCCTTTCGTGAGGAGTGGGACGCTCAGGCGGCGGAGCGTGACGTAACGCGAAGTATCGTGGAGGCGCGCTTGGCCGAGGGCATGTCCCAGGCGGAGCTTGCCAAGGCTTGCGGCATGAAGCCTGCGAATCTCTGTCGGTTGGAGAATGGCAACGGGAATCCCTCTGTGGCTACTCTTGCCAGGATTGCGCGTGGGCTGGGGCGGCAGTTGGAGATCAGGTTCGTGTGAGCGAGGCGTGGCAGAGCCAGACGCTAGCTGCTGGCTAATGAACGGCAATTCTTCCTGGACTACCGTGTAGTGCAAGATTACCTGCGGCAATCGCCCGGCTGGGGCGTGCGCCCTGTCGCTCACGTGAAGTCGGGGACTGACGGTGATATTGCTGACCGTCATTTCGTGCTGGTTGCTCTACTGGATCATCGGGGCGACCGTGCGAGCCATCTGGGTGACGACGTAGTTCGTCGCCACGGTGGTCTCGACGATCTTTGTCATTGGACTTCTTGTCCCGATGGCCTTCTGGCTGGTGCTGCTGTGGTAGGTCGCACGTAGGGGTTGAAGATGGGGGAGGGTCCCTTTTTGCGATTATCTTCTTCGGAATCCGGAGAAGCATTGAGTCGCAGTAAATGTGTCGCAGGGGGCTATCCCTTTCGTCACAAAATGTGTCGCAGGGGGTTACCCCCTACGACACAGCCCTTGCGATTCGGCTAGTCTAGCATGAGGAGCAGGGCCATCTTGAAGCGGCCGTTGGCCTTCACGCTGTGGCGGCCGCCAGGGGCAAAGTGGAAGTTCTCGCCCGCGGAGATGGGGTACTCCTTGCCCTCGTAGCCGATGGTCGCCTTGCCCTCCAGGGCAAAGACCAGGGCGTTTCCTGGCGCTGCGTGCTCGGACAGGCCCGTCCCCTCGTCGAAGGCCATGACCACGAACTTCATGTGCTCGTTGTGGGCCACGTCCATGTTTACGATGGAACCCTCCTGGTAGGGGACCAGATCCTTGAGCGCGAAAACCTCTCCTGCCTTGATTGCCTCGTTCATGATGATGTCTCCTTTCGTCTGGACTTCCGTGTATACAAGGCCCGCGTCCGTCAGGACGCCGGCTCGGGTGCCTCCGTGGGTGATGAGGGCCTGACCTGGAGTTATGGGTGCTGCTGTGCCTTCGCTGCCCAGGAGGAAGGTGCCCGACCCGCCGTTGGCCACGTAGAGGACCGACTGCGGGTAGGTCTCGGGGCTGATGTCGGTGTGCGCGCCCAGCGAGAAATAGGTGACGGCCTCGCCCAGGGGCGTGCGTGACGAGATCGTCAGACCGGCAATGGGCGCGTGGTCCGCGGCCACATAGAAGGTGCCACGGGATGCGGAGGTCGCCGCTGACGCGGAGGCTGTGGTGTCTGACATGGGTGCTCCTCTCTGCGCGTGAATATCCTAGCTTGTAGATAGGATATAGGGGAGAGGGCGTGGTTTGCGTTGCATTTGCAACGCTTCGTGCCAGTGTGTCGCGGGGTGTGTCGCGGGGGGCTAGCTCCTGCGACACAAACGCTGACGTACGGCTGTCCGCGTGCAGCTTGCCGCCAGCTAGTCTCCCTGCACCTTGTAGACCGTCACCTTGCAGGAATACAGGCGCCAGCAAAAGTTCGGGTCGACGGGCACCCCGTCGCATCCTCGGATCAGGGCCTCGCGGACCACGCACTCCAGGTGCTCCCCGCGCCGTAGGCTGTTGAGCGAGCTGACGATGAGCTTCTCGTCGTAGTCGTGGTAGGGGGTGTAGGGCAGATAGTCGAAGCCGTTGCTAAAGCCGATGCCCAGGTCGATGACCTCTTCCCAACTGTTGTTGAGGGGGAGGTCCTTGGGCGCGGTCTCCACGAAGAGCACGTCACCCTTGCTGACGCCGGTCACGGCCTTCTCGGCGCCCACGTCGCGCGAGGCCCAGTCCTTCTTTGTCCAGTTGGAAAGAAACCAGAGCTCGGCGATGCCGACACTCTTTGAGTTGGGGCGGTCGTCGTCCGCGAAGTCCTCGGGCGTGACGTTCTCGGAGAAGGCCTTTGCCCCGCGGAGGGCGACGGATATCGCACGGCTCTTGAAGCCGGGGACGATGTTGGCGTAGTGGTCGAAGGCCTTGAAGCTCTCCTTGCCCGTGATGTCTGGGTAGGGGAGGCCGTACTCGTCCAGCTTTCGCTGGGTGGGAGGCGTGGCGTCGTGCTGCGACGCGTTCGCGTCGACGCTCGTGTGGTCGGGCTCCTGCCCTTGTTCGTGCAGGTTCTTGTCCTGTCCGGCGGTCATGGTGGTTATCGCTTCCGTTCGGTTGGGGGCTTTTGGGGGGACCTTGTGGATGCGTGAGGACCTGGCGGAGCGTGACTACGGGGTCTTCGCGATGCTGCAAGGCAAGTGTAACAAAGCCTTCGCGGATGCTTGCCTGAGCTGGGGCTTTAGCTGTGAGCGAAGGAATTTGACTCTTTGGGTGGATAAGCTGGGCAGGAGATCCTTGCTTGCCTGGAGCAGGGGGGCGGAGTAGGGGGTGCGGCCGACCGGCATGGTGGGGCCGAAGGTGTTTCTTCCCGGAAATGCAATAAGCACCCCAGCGGCGACTCGGCTGCGCTGGGGTGCTTATCATCAAAAGGAGTGGTGGGCCCGACAAGGTTCGAACTTGTGACCTCCCGGTTATCAGCCGGACGCTCTGACCAACTGAGCTACGGGCCCAACGCGAGTTGAAATAGTAGAGCGTACCCCCACCGATGTCAACCGAAATTTTTCCGCCTGATGTATCCATGGGGGGTACTCCCTTTTGGCTTAAAGCCAAAAGGGAGTACCCCCCATGGATAATGCCAAAAGGGAGTACCCCCTGTGGATACCCATGGATACAACGGCTACCCCCAAGTGGCATACTCTAGATAACTTGCAAACCCAACGAAGGGAGTCCCATGGACAAGGAGCTTTTTGATTTTGTGGCTGCAAAGGCCGAGGAGATCGGCGCCGCGCCGTCCGCATCCGAGGCAACGAAGAAGGCCGTCAAGGACTTCCAGGACGCCATCGCCGCAGGTGCCGACCAGGACGAGGCCGCCAAGAAGTTCGTTGACGCCATCAACGAGCACCACACCACCATCGACGGTGTCATCGGCTTCATGCAGACCGACGTGGCCAAGCAGATCTACGGCGAGGAGGGTGCCGCCCAGCAGCTGGCCCACGAGAAGGAGCGCAAGGCAAAGGGTGCCGTCTGGTGCGACTGCGCCGCCTGCCGCCCGACCCACGAGCTCCTGACCAAGCTTGGCGTCGAGAAGCCCGACGTCTACATCTAGTGTGTCAATCACCCCAGGGGTAGCTGTCCTAAAATGGGACAAAATCCCCTGGGCTATTTGTCACATCGAGAGAGAGGAACACCATGCGCTTTGCAACCATCGGTACGTCCGACATCTGCCGTCGCTTCATTGACGCTCTCAAACAGGTGGATGGGGCGAGCTACGAGCTGGCCTACTCCCGCACCCCCGAGCGCGCCCAGGCCTACGCCCAGGAGCAGGGTGCCGAGCGTTCGTGCTCCTCTTTGGAGGACCTGGCCGCGGACCCCGATGTCGATGCGGTCTACATCGCCTCGCCCAACGCCCTCCACACCGACCAGGCAAAGCTCATGCTCTCTCACGGAAAGCACGTCTTTGTGGAGAAGTCCTTTGCGGCAAATGCCCGTCTGGCTCGCGAGGTCTTTGACCTGGCGGAGAGCCAGGGCCTGGTGGCCATGGAGGCCATGCGCAACATCCACGCCCCTGGCTTCAAGAAGATCGCCCAGGTCGTCTCGGAGGACCTGGGTCAGGTACGCGCAGCGTCCTTTGGCTTTGCAAAGATAACCTCTCGCATCGAGCGCCTGCGCGCGGGGGAGCGCCTGAACGTCTTTGACCCGCAGATGGCCAGCGGCGCCCTCATGGACATGGGCGTCTACACCGTCGAGCCCACGGTGGCCCTGTGGGGTCGTCCCCAGCGCGTGACCTGCTATGGCGTGACCACGACGGTGCCGGGCGAGGAGGATGGCGCGCCCTTCTCGAAGATTGACCTGGCTGGGGCGGCGCTTTTGGACTACGGGACCCACACGGTCCAGCTGTCCTACGGAAAGATAGCCGATGACCTGGCCCTTTGCCAGGTGCAGGGCGAAGGCGGCACCCTTTCCTTCAGGGGGATCAGCGGCCCCGAGGACCTGCACCTGCACACCCACAAGAGCAACAAGATGGTCTACAAGGCCGATTCCAGCCTGGGCGACCCCATTCCCGTCGAGGTCGTGGAGAATGACATGGTCTACGAGCTGCAAGACTTCATCGCCGCGGCGGGGGAGGGCGCCAAGGGCCCGCTGGCCACGCGCTACCGCGACATCACCCTGGGCTCGCTGGAGCTCCAGGACGAGATGCGCCGCCAGCTGGGTGTGAGCTTCCCGGCAGACGAGTAGGTGTGACAGATGCCCCAGGGGTGAGCGTCCCATTTTGGGACGGATACCCCTGGGGTAATTGTCACATTACAGGTGGCTCATCGCGTACGAGATCTGGTCGTCCGAGAACTTCTCGTACTTCAGCTGGTCCCGCAGCTCGTCGCCCTCCAGGTCGACGTTGTCACGGTAGCTCCTTGCGCACTTTAGGGCCTCTTCGTTCCAGTCCACGTCCACGTTGGCCATGGCGTAGGAGACCTCGTCGTCCGTGTAACCCTTGCCCTGGATGAGCTTTGTCAGCCTCTGCTCGGAATATCCTGCGCCCTCGATGCCGACGACGTTCTGGGCGAATTGGAGGGCCTCTTCCTTCCAATCGGCGCCGCAGTTGTCGATGGCGTACTGGATGTCGTCGTCGCTGTATTCGTCCTTCATCCAACTCTTCAGGTCATCGCGCGAGACGCCAGCGCTGTCTACGTAGCCTTTTGCCTGGTCAAGGGCCCTGGTGCGGCTGTCGCGCGTGTCTTTCTTGTCCGAGCTGCCAAAGAATCCGGTGCTGCCGTCGTCCTCGTCGCCAGAGCTGTAGTTCGTGTCGCTGGAGGTCGTCGTGGTCTCGTCGGAGTCGTCGAATATCTCACCCACGGCGTCGATGCAGGAAGAGACAACGCTCACGATGATGCCAAAGACGATGAGCGGTGCCAGGACCTTTAGGAGCGTGGGCCACTTTGACTTCTGGGTGGGCGCCACGTCGGAACCCGTGGGGACGGGTGGAACGTAGGAGCCGTCTGGCGCGTTCGGGCTGGCGTTACCGCCCTTGCCGTTTGTGCCGGGCTCCTGGTGAGACTGGGGCTGGGCAGACTCCTGGTGCGACTGGGGCCGGGCGGGTTCCTGGTGCGACTGCGGGTAGGCGGGCTCCTGGTGCGAGGCTGGCTCGGGAACGTACTGGGGTCCGTCCGACCAGCCATCGTCGTCTGGGGCGGATGGCCGAGCAGGCTTCGGCTCCAGTTGGGGAAGAGGAGCGCCGCAGCGCTTGCAGAACTTTAGGCTTGCCGGATTCTCTTTCCCGCACCTGGGACAAAACATGACCGCTCCTCACATCGCGGACCGAGTCTCTTGCTCGGCTCAATGGTATCAGCTGCCTGTCGCTCCAGTGTAAGAGGTCGGTCAAACTAGGCGGGCGGTGCGACGGATAACCCTGGGGCGAGTGTTCCATTTTGGGACGGATGCCCCTGGGGTAATCGTCACACAAGGGCTAGAATCGTAAGGACAACTGAAGAAGCTGACAGGTGCCGGGCACGGGCGGCCGCGGTCGCGTCGCGCCTGGTGAAAAGAGAAGCGGGTGGGAATCCCGCACGAACTCGTCACCGTGATTCGCGAGCAGCGTCCAAGCCACTGGGAGACTGGGAAGGAGGGCGTCGCGTCAGAGCGATCAGCCGGGAGACCTGCCTGTCAGGTACAAGGGAGGGTCGCCGGCCTGGCTGGCGACGCAATGGTCCCGAGCCACGAGTTCTTGGCTGTACGAACGCAAACACTGGGGTGTCCCGCGCGCCCGCCGTCGTCCGGCGTGGTGTCGCAGGTCAGCTGACACCCATATTTACCTGCGCGTTTGTATGCTGTGGCCTCTCGTGTCCCGGGCGGATCGAGGAGGAAGAAATGACGCGCACGCTCACGACCGGGTCTACGCCCACGTCCGCAAGGATCAGACTCACCGCCGCGGGTGCCGCCCTGGCACTCGTCCTGGCAGGCTGCTCCGGCGCCGCCACTGGCGGCCAGTCCCAGGGCACCGACACCTCCGGCCAGCCTGCCGCCACGGCAGACGCCGGCTCTGGTTCTGCCGCGGAAGCCAGCAAGCCCGCGACCAAGCTGGAGGACGGCATCTACACCGCCGACGTGACCACCGACTCCGACATGTTCCACATCAACGAGACCCTGAACGGCAAGGGCAAGCTAACGGTCAAGGACGGAAAGATGACCGTCCACATGACCCTGGCCTCCACGGGCATCGTGCACCTCTTCCCCGGTACGGCCGAGGACGCGCAGAAGGACGGCGCCCAGCTTCTGGATCCCACGACCGACACCGTCAAGTACGACGACGGCACGACCGAGGAGGTCTACGGCTACGACGTGCCCGTTCCCGCCATCGACCAGGAATTCGACGTTGCTCTCGTTGGCAAGAAGAACAAGTGGTACGACCACAAGGTCAAGGTCTCGAACCCCGTGCCCGCGACGGACGCGGATAGCCAGAAGTAATCCAGCACAGTGCCGCGTGTGTCGCGGGGTGTGCCGCGGGGGCTACCCCTTTCGGCACACGCGGCGGCGAAGGAAGGAAGATCGAAATGAAGGAAATCAAACCTAGGGTCACGACCAGCACAAAGATAGCATCGGCCCTCTTGACCGGCGCCATGGTATTCTCGCTGGCGGGCTGCGGCGCCGCGACGACCAGCGGCTCTGGCTCCCAGGCCAACTCAGGTCAGACCGAGCAGTCCCAGTCAGCATCGTCCGACCAGGAGGCGGCAGACGTGGTAGCGAAGAAGATTGACGACATCTACGTGCAGGAACGCACTGACCAGACCGACCAGCAATGCGCCGACGCAAAGGCCGCCTGGGACGCGCTGACCGACGAACAGAAGGCCCTGGTCCAGGGCCAGTACGCCGACCCCGACTACTTTGGCCGCGACACGGGAGATGCCTCCAAGGACGACCCCCTGAACGCCGACAACATCGGCGAGAGGGAGATTCTGGTCGTCTCCTTTGGCACCTCCTTCAATGACTCCCGCGTGGCAACGATCGGCGGCATCGAAAAGGCCATTCAGCAGGCCTATCCCGACTGGTCGGTCCGCCGTGCCTTTACCTCGCAGATCATCATCAACCACGTCCAGGCCCGCGATGGCGAGAAGATTGACAACATGCAGCAGGCTCTGGACCGTGCCGTATCCAACGGCGTGAAGGAGCTGGTCGTCCAGCCTACCCACCTGATGCACGGCAAGGAGTACGACGACCTGAAGGCCGCCCTGGAGCCCTATCAGTCAAAGATGAAGATCACCATCGCCGAGCCTCTGCTTGGCCAGGTGGGCTCCGACATCTCTGAGATTAACGCTGACAAGAAGGCAGTTGCCGAGGCCGTGACCGCCGCTGCTGTCAAGGATGCCGGTTACGACAGCCTGGACGCCGCCGCTGCCGACGGAACCGCATTCGTCTATTTGGGTCATGGCACCTCTCATGAGGCAAACATTACCTACGACCAGATGCAGACCCAGATGGAGCGGCTGGGCTACAAGAACGTCTTTGTGGGAACCGTCGAGGGCAAGCCCGAGGACACCTCTTGTGAGGCCGTGATCCAGAAGGTCAAGGACGCGGGCTACAAGAAGGTGCAGATTCGTCCCCTGATGGTTGTTGCCGGCGACCACGCCAACAACGACATGGCGGGCGACGACGATGATTCCTGGAAGAGTCAGATGGAGGCAGCCGGCCTGGAGGTGACGCCCCAGATCAAGGGTCTGGGCGAGATTCCCGCCGTCCAGCAGATCTACGTCGCCCACACCAAGGCCGCCCTCTAGGAGACAATGGGGACTAGGAGACAATGGGGACGGAGCACTTTGTCTCTGAGACATTAGGGACGGAGAGACAAAAGGGACGGAGTACTTTGTCTCAGAGACAAAAGGGACGGAGCGCGGTCGGTATGCCGTGCCGCGGTCGGCGGGCTGGGATGACTGGACTGCTGGATTGTCAAACCCGACCCGAGCGGCTGGGCCTCTTTGCCCTCGACCGACTCCCGTGCTAGGAACGACCCAACCCTGTCCCTCACCCCGTCCCGCAACGCAAAGAAAGGAGCTCCGATGAGCGAAACCGAAGCCAAAACCAACGCTGCCGCCCAGCAGGGCAAGCTCTACGGTGTGAGCGTCGGCCCGGGCGACCCGGAGCTCCTGACCCTCAAAGCAGCCCGTCTGATCGAGGCTGCGGATGTCTTGGCCGTGCCCGACGTCGGTCGAGGCAAGGGCCGCCGGTCCGCCCTGGACATCATCGCGGACCACGTCGACGCGACTCGCCAGGAGATCCTGGACTGTTCCGTTCCCATGACCAGGGACAAGGCCGCCTTGGACGCGGCCCACAAACGCGTTGCCGATCAGATTGCCGCAAAGCTGGATGCCGGCCTGGACGTGGCCCTGGTCACCCTGGGCGATGCAGGCATCTATTCCAGCCTGTATTACCTGGTAGACCGCCTGCGCGACAGGGGCTATCAGGTGGAAATAGTCCCCGGCGTGTCCTCCTTCAGCGCGGCCTCGGCGGCCCTGGCCCAGCCCCTCTGCCTGGGTGGGGAGAGCCTCCTGGTGGTTCCCGTGGCGACGAGCTCGTCCGACGAGTTGGACGCCGCCGTCGCCTTGCCGGGGAACAAGGTCTTCATGAAGTGTGGCCGCCGCCTGTCCGAGCTCAAGTCCGCCTTGGGGCGTCACGGTCAGCTCGACGGTGCCAGTCTGGCCGTTGACCTGGGCCTTCCCAGCCAGCGGCTGGAGCGCGACCTCTCGCAGGTGGACAATTCCACAGGCTACTTTTCGCTGGTACTCTCGCGGGGTGTTGGCGGGGAAGAGGACCGCGCGGGTCGGCCTGAGGCGGGTGCCGGTTGCGAGCCCGTGGGTCGGCCTGAGGTGGGTGCCGACAGCGGGTCGGAGCCCGGGTCCGCAGGCACGACTGAGCCGCCTGCCGGTGCCGGTGGCGAGCCCAAGCCCGGGTCCGGCCCCGGGCTCGAGCCCACACGCGTCTCCGAGCCGACCCCCGCCGGCAAGTCCACCCCCGCCGACACGGCACGCGCCCAGGTCGCACACGAATACCCCTTCGTCACCCACCGGGACTGTCCCTATTTTCCCTGCCACGAGGGCGTGCCCGACCAGGACTTCAACTGCCTCTTTTGCTACTGCCCCCTCTACGCCCTAGGCCCCGACTGTGGCGGCAACTACTCCTACAACGAGCACGGCTACAAGGACTGCACTGCCTGCGCCATGCCCCACCGCGGCGACGCGGGGACCAAGCTCGTGAAGCTTCACTACCCGCACCTGGCTGAGCTGGCCCGACGTGGGGGCTCCGATTCCAGCGAGGGGGCGGGCGAGTGACCTCCGACTTGCAATCCTCTGGCAAGAACAGAAAAACTCGCGCGAGTCTGCGCGGAACTGCCTGCCTGCAGCTTCCTGCCTGCCTGCAGCTTCCTGCCCACTTGCCGCTAGCGGCCCTGGTCGTGACCGTCTTTGCGACAGTGACCCTGGTCATCTTGACGGCTTGCGGCAATCTGCCTGGCTCTGGCACGGACCTGGTTGACGGGACCTACGAGGTGGATGTGTCCCTCTCGGGTGGATCGGGTCGCGCGACCGTGGCATCGCCCGCGACCCTGGAGGTCAAGGGCGACTCCATGGAGGTGACCATTACCTGGTCCAGCTCCCACTACGACCGCATGGTCGTGGACGGCAAAGACTACCAGCCTGTCAACAGCCAGGGAAATTCCCAGTTCAAGATACCCGTCAAGGCCCTAGACGAGGACCTGGCCGTCCAGGCCGAGACGACGGCCATGAGCAAGCCCCACCTGATTGACTACACCTTGCGCTTCTCGAACCCGCGGGCTCCCGGCGCGGGCTCGGGTTCCGACGAGGTCGACGCGGGCGCCTCCGCGGACGCCGCCGGCGGCCAGTCCGGATCCCAAGCTGGCACCCAGCTGACGGCTGACTTCCACAATCCTGACCTGGGAAACGACATGGCTCCCACGTCTAGCATGAAGCTGGACTATGCGACCTGTTTTTCCGTCGACTACTACGAAGGTGGCTACAAGCTGCTCTGCCTGGCCGATGGTGGCCGCTACCTGCTGATTCCCCAGGGCGCTCCAGAGCCCCAGGGACTTGCGGCTGATATCGTCTGCATCCAGCAGCCCGTGTGTGACGTCTACCTGGCGGCTTCCGATGCCATGTGCCTGATTGACGCACTGGGTCAGACTGACGCGATAACGGTGTCAGGCATCCGCAAGGAAGACTGGTCTGTCGACGCTGCCAGCCAGGCAATGCAGTCGGGTGCCATGGTTTACGGAGGAAAGTACAACGCCCCCGACTATGACCTCCTCCTGTCCAAGCACGTCTCCCTGGCAATCGAGTCCACCATGATCAACCACACGCCCGACGTGCGCGAAAAGCTCATCGAGCTGGGCATTCCCGTTCTCACCGAGCTCTCGTCCTACGAGTCCGATCCCCTGGGACGCACCGAGTGGATCAAGCTTTATGGCGCGGTCTTTGACCGGGAGGATCAGGCGAGGGAGATCTTTGACGGTCAGCTGGCACGCGCCCAGTCAGCCAAGGGCCAGCCAACCGGCCAGACCGTCGCGTTCTTTTACATCAACTCGAACGGTTCGGCCGTGGTCCGCAAGCCTGGCGACTACGTGACGAAGATGATCGAGGACGCGGGCGGAAGCTACGTCTTTGGCGACCTGGGAGACGACTCCGCGCGCTCCACGGTGACCCTGGAGATGGAGCAGTTCTACGTCCAGGCCAAGGACGCGGACGTGATAGTCTACAACGCCTCGATTGACGGGGGAGTCGACTCCCTGGACGAGCTCCTGGCGAAGAACCCCCTTCTGGCCGACTTCAAGGCCGTCAGGGAGGGTAAGGTCTGGTGCACCAGCCAGGACATGTACCAGCAGATGATCAACACCGGCGACATCATCGCTGACTTCCACACGGTGCTGAGCGACCCTGCCGTGGAGCACGATGGCCTGTCTTACCTGCGGAAACTGAGCTAGGAGTGGGCATGGTGAAGAGAGGGGAACGGGGTGCGAGCAAAACGACGGACCCTGCGACGGGCCGCACCCGCGCTACCGCGTCTGCCGGGACAACACGCTGGGCTGCCAGACCAGGCGCGCCCTCGGCGCCCGCCGACCGCGCCAAGCGCCGCATCGTCCTGGCATTCGCTCTCCTGACTGCGGCCCTCGTTGCCCTGGTCCTGGCCAACCTCTGCATCGGCACGGTTCCCGTGCCCGCAGGGCAGATTCCGCGGATTCTCTCCGCCGACCCCGTCCGGCTGGGCGCTGCAGAAAAGACCCTCTACCAGGTTATTTGGAGCATCCGCCTGCCCCGCCTCTGCGCGGCGATCATCCTGGGCGGGGCCCTGGCCCTCTCGGGCTTCCTCCTCCAGACCTTCTTTAACAACCCCATCGCCAGCCCCTTCGTCCTGGGCGTCTCTTCCGGCGCAAAGCTCGCTGTGGCCCTGGCGATGATCGTGGTCGTGGGCTCGTTGGGGGTCATGACCTCTTGGATGCTGGTATTGGCCGCCTTCCTTGGCTCCCTCGTGGTGATGGGCTTCGTCCTCTTGGTCGCGCGACGGGTCCGCTCCGGCGCGGTCCTCATCGTGGCCGGCGTGATGGTGGGCTACATCTGCTCGGCGGCAACCGACTTTCTGGTGACCTTTGCCTCCGACCAGAACATCGTCAACCTCCGCAACTGGTCCATGGGCAGCTTCTCGGGCATCGCCTGGAAAGACGTTCGCGTGATGACGCTGGTGGTGGCCGTGGCTGCCATTTGCTCCTTCCTCTTGGCAAAGCCCATGGGGGCCTTTCAGCTGGGTGAGGCCTACGCGCAGAGCATGGGCGTGGACGTCCGCCGTTTTCGCACGCAGCTGGTGGTCCTGTCCAGCCTGCTCTCTGCTACGGTCACGGCCTTTGCGGGGCCGATCTCCTTCGTGGGAATCGCGGTGCCTCATCTGGTGAAACGCCTACTGGGAACCTCGAAGCCCCTGCTGGTGGTGCCCGCTTCCTTCCTGGGCGGGTCCTGCTTCTGCCTCCTCTGCGACCTCATCGCACGCTCGGCCTTTGCGCCGACGGAGCTCTCACTGAGCACGGTGACGGCCCTCTTTGGTGCGCCGGTGGTCATCTGGGTCCTGCTGGAGCGTCGGGGGAGGCGAGGCTGATGAATGCGAAGAAAAGAGACCCGCGCGCTGGCGCGACTGACGGCTGGCTGGCGGCTGACTGCGGGGGTGCGGACGATACTGACGGCAAGCTGGCGGCTGACTGCGGGGGTGCGGACGGCCCGGTCCTCTTGGCGCGCGACCTGACCGTGGGCTACGATGGCCAGCCCATCATCAGCGGCATTGGGCTTCGACTCGAGCCCGGGCGCATCGTCACCCTCGTCGGCCCCAACGGCGCGGGCAAGTCTACCATCCTGCGTACGGTCGCGGGACAGCTCGCACCTGTAGAAGGTACCGTCTACCTGCGAGAACGTGACCTTTCAGAACTCTCGGCCCAGGAGCTTGCGGCAAGCCTGGCCCAGGTTCTCACCGAGCGGCCGCGCACGGAGCTCCTGACCTGCCAAGACATCGTCGAGGTAGGGCGCTACCCCCATACCGGTCGCCTGGGCATCCTGGGGCCGGAGGACCGCGCCGTCGTGCAACGCGTCATGGAAGTCACTCACACCTGGGAGCTGCGGGACCGGGACTTCATGCGGATCAGTGACGGCCAGCGGCAGCGTGTCATGTTGGCGCGAGCTCTGTGCCAGGAACCGCGGGTTCTCTTGCTAGACGAGCCCACGTCCTTCCTCGACATCCACTATCAGATAGAACTCCTTGAAATCCTGCGAGCTTTGGCCCGAGAGCAGGGAATGGCCGTGCTGATGTCGCTTCACGAGCTTAACCTGGCCCGCGTCGTGTCAGACTGGGTCATATGCGTGCGAGGAAAGAGGGTCTTTGCCCAGGGGAGGCCGGAGGAGGTCTTTGTGCCCGAGGTCATCGACGAGCTCTTTGACTTGAGGCCCGGAACCTACGACGCCCTCTCCGGCAGTGTGGCAATTACCCCAGGGGTAACTGTCACAAAACGGGACGAATGCCCCGGGGGTAATTGTCACAGTCGTGTGGAAGGGGAGTGACGTGGCCAAGCTCGAGCACTACATAAGTGTTGGGCAGAAGCGCCTCCGCTGTGGCTATACCACGGGCACCTGCGCCGCGGCGGCCACCCTTGGCGCGGCGACCCTGCTCCTGTCAGGCGAATTCCTGCCGGCGGTGACCGTGCACACGCCTGCGGGCATCGATGTCGTGGCAGACCTGGAGGACTTCTCGCAGGGCGAGGGCTGGGTCCAGTGCGCCGTCCGCAAGGACGCGGGTGACGACCCCGACGTGACTGACGGCATCCTGGTCTACGCCCGTGTGACAATGGTGCCAGGCACTACTGTCCCAAAATGTGACAATAGCGCCTGGCACCATTGTCACACTGTTCGGATCGACGGCGGGCTTGGGGTTGGTCGCGTGACCCGTCCCGGCCTGGACCAGCCCGTCGGTGCGGCGGCGATCAACCACGTGCCTCGGCAGATGATCGAGCGAGCGGCACGCGACGCCTGTGAGGCGGCGGGTTACGAGGGCGGGCTCGACGTGGTCATTTCCATACCCGCTGGCGTGGAGCTGGCGGCGCGGACCTTCAATCCCCGCCTGGGTATCCAGGGTGGCATCTCGGTCCTGGGCACTTCGGGCATCGTTAGGCCCATGAGCGAAGACGCCCTGGTGGCGTCCCTGGAGCTGGAGATGCGGGTCCAGCGAGAGGCCGGCAGACGAGACCTCCTGGTGGCGCCCGGCAACTACGGTCGCGACTTTGCGGAGGACGCACTGGGCCTCGACGTGGAGCCCTGCGTCCAGTGCTCCAACTACCTGGGCGCGACCATCGACGCGGCGGTGCGGTTGGACTTCCGGTCCATGCTGGTCGTTGGCGCCCTGGGCAAGCTGGTCAAGGTCGCGGCTGGCATCATGAACACCCACTCGCGCGTAGCTGACGGAAGGAAAGAGACCCTTGCGGCTCATGCTGCGTTGGCTGGAGCTGACCGTCAGCTGGTTGCAAGGATCATGGGCGCGGTGACGACGGACGAGGTCCTGCCCTGGCTGGACGAGGCGGGAATCCTGGAGGAGACGATGGGGTCTCTTGCCGTGGCGTTGGAGCAGAGGCTGCGACAGCGGGCGGGCGAGGGGCTCGACGTCGAGGCGATATTCTTCTCGCCGGCCTGGGGAGTGTTGGGCCAGACCAGCGGGGCAGGGCGGCTCCTGGCGCTGCACCGAGTGGGTGCGACGGCGACGGGTGCGACGGCGGCGGCGGGTGCGGCGGCGACGGGTGCGGCGGTAGTTTGACGGACCTGAA
>ONBR01000029.1 GCA_900316105.1 uncultured Olsenella sp. | reverse complement strand
CAGAAGGATCCTGACGGAAACTTCCCCACCTGCAAGTACCCCAACCCCGAGTTCCGCGAGGCCCTGGAGCTGGCACTGAAGCTTGCTGACAAGGTCAAGCCCAATCTGGTCGTTGCCACCGACCCCGATGCCGACCGTCTCGGCACCGCGATTCCCCACGGCGGTGAGTACGTCCTGCTTTCCGGCAATGAGGTGGGCGTCCTCATGATGGACAAGGTTGCCGTGTCCACCATCGTCTCTTCCGCCATGCCCGACGCCCTGGCAAAGGATCACGGCTTCGAGATGCGCCGCGTCCTTACGGGCTTCAAGTACATCGGCGACCAGATCGACCAGCTCAAGGCCGAGGGCGAGGAGGACCGCTACCTCATGGGCTTCGAGGAGTCCTATGGCTATCTGGTCGGCACCCATGCTCGTGACAAGGACGCCATCGTGGCCCTGGAGATGGTCGTCGAGATGGCAGCCTACTATGCCGAGAAGGGCATGGACCTCTATGAGGCCATGGAGGAGCTGTACAAGAAGTACGGCTACTACCTGAACGGCACCGTCAACGCCCAGTTCCCCGGCGCATCTGGTGCCGTCCGCATGAAGGAGATCATGGACGGCCTGCGCAGCAATCCCCCCGCGGAGATTGCCGGCTACAAGGTCATCGGGACCACCGACTTTGCCGAGGGCGTGGAGATGCCTCGCGTCTCTGGCCTGCAGAAGGAGGCCCCCCAGAAGCTGCCCACCGCCAACGTCGTGGAGTTCCGCCTCGAGGGCAACAACAAGGTCATCTTCCGTCCTTCTGGCACCGAGCCCAAGGTCAAGGCCTACCTCTTTAGCCACGGTGCTACGCGCGAGGAGTCCGAGGCCGTGCGTGCGAAGCTGCAGGAGGCTTCCGAGCAGATTCTGAAGTAGTTCCCCTCGATTAGGGAATTGTTTGGCTGGCGCGTGACGGAGACGTCATGCGCCAGCTCTTTTCGTATGAGGCAAAGGCCTCCTTGCGTGTCTTGAGGGAGCCAACGCATGCAAAAAAGTGCCCCGCTGGTTCGTACCGGCGGGGCACTGACTTCTATCGGGGATGGAGGCTAGTCGTAGCTGCTGCTCGAGGAGCTGCTGCTCGAGGAGCTGTCGGAAGCCTTGCTGGATGAGTTCCCCGAGGTCTTGTTGGAGGAGCTTCCAGAATCAGACGAGTCGGAGCTCTTTGAGGAGTCGCCAGACGAGTCAGAGCCTTCGGACTCGCCAGACTCGTCGGAACTGGCCTTGCTGAGGGCATAGAAGGAGTTCGAGCTCTTTGCGATTGACCCCACGCTCCAGGTGTGATTGGAGTTCTGGGACGAGGTGGGATCATAGAGGGTTACGGAGCCGTCCTCGTTTTGGGAGACGACCAAGGCCCAATGGGCGGGCGCGTCAGGGTTCCCCAGGCCCTTCTTGAGCTGGACGATGACCACGGTGCCCTTGGTCTCCAGGATTGCCTCCAGGGTCTTTGAGGAGGGAGTCGAGTACTGCTTGCAGCTCAGACCATTCTGCTCTGCCTCGTAGGTAAAGAGGTCTCCGGTCGTTCCGATGGTATCGGTGGTGGTGTAGTTCTTGTCCGTTGCGTCGGAGGCAAAGGTGGCGGGGGTCTTTCCCGTGTCTCCAGTCAGTCCCATGTAGGCCATGGCAAATGCGGTGGGACCAGAGCCAGTCACGGCGATGGCACTGCCAGCGTAATCTGCGCTGCCCCAGCGGGAGTCCCAGTCGTAGAGGAGGGGATAGTCACCCTCCTTGTTTTCGCTACCGTAGTCAGAAGCCTGGTGCTCGGCGTCGGGATAGGCCGCGACGAAGTCAATGGCCTCGGGTTCGGCAAGGGCAAGCTCGAGCATACGGGTGTCAGAATACCTGTTTGCGTTCTTTGCGATGTTGGCCAGCTTCTCGTTGCGGTCAAGTTCGGAGGAGAACTTGCCTGTAAGGTCCTGGTCAATACCATCTGCAACGCGAGAATCCCACTGGTTGGTGGAGGTAACTTCCTCCTCCTCCTGCTTGGCCTTCTCGTTGGCACCTCGTACGCAACTGGAGATGCCGAGGACGATGATGAGGATGATCACGACAAGCGCGGCAATGAGGGCCAGCATGCGGTTGGAGATGCCATAACGCGACAGCAGACCGCCGTGTCGCTTCTCGAAGTTGAGCTGCTTTTGCTTGTGACCTTTGAGCGAGTAGCCCGTGTCACGCCCAGAGAGGGTGCGGTAGTTCTGTTCGCTCTTGTAGCGGGAGTTGCGGCCCTGCCTCGGCACGGGTCGACTGCCACCGCGTGACTGGGACCCAATGCTGGTGCGACGAGGCTCGTCGCGGCCGACGCGGGTGCTGGGGACATAGCTCGACCTGCCCCGGGGCGGGCGACGTCCGGACCTGTCTCTGTCTAAGTCATGGCCACTCATTGGTACCTTCTTGTCTATCGTTGGGCATGCTGGACATTTGCCTAGTCTTGCAGCAATTATGCACTTAAATAGTAGTCAACGTAAGTCATTCGTTGAAGCGACAGTCCTTATCGAAGCGGCCAAACGGTAGTCGTGCGGTAGAAAACTAGTGGAGTATCCGATCGTGCTGCGACTGATTGGGATAATGGCAGGGAACTAACAAATGCGTGACACGATTTATGGGAGTCGGGAATGCGAAAGCTCATAGAGCAGTTTTTGAAATTCGGCGTTGTCGGCACTATTGCCTTCTTCATCGATTACGGCGTTCTCATGCTCCTCTCGGTCGGTTTTGGTGTCGACCCCGTATTTGCTGCGGCCATATCCTTTACCGTCTCGCTGATTTTCAACTACCTCGCCTCCATGCGCTTCGTCTTTACGCATAGGGATGATCTGAGCAAGAGGAGAGAATTCGTTATCTTTGTCATCCTCTCCGTCATTGGGCTTGGCATAAACGAGCTTGTCATGGTCATCGGCACAAACGCCCTCGGTACCAGCCCATTCAGCATCACTGTCACCAAGGTAGCTGCCACTGCCATCGTGATGGTGTGGAACTTCTTCAGTCGAAAGAAGTGGCTTGACGCGGGCAAATAGGCTCCTCTGACAGGATGGAACATTCACAATGCTGCATGGCCTTGCGTGCTTGCATGGCTATAGCTTTGATGAAATTCACCTGATGCTGTATGTATATTGCTTTTCGTCGGGAAAATCGTGCATAATCAGACTGCTTTGATAGCTTTTTTCTTTGTTCAGGATTTTCTTGACTATTGGATGGGAACTCGAAATGGTCAAACGACGCAACAATCGGCAGGATGCCATCCGAGATATTGTCAGGGGCAAGTCCATCAAGACCCAGCGTGCCCTGGTGGATGAGCTCCAGGCCGTGGGCTTCAACTGCACGCAGGCTACGGTTTCGCGTGACATTGCGGACATGGGTCTGCGCAAGCTCAGCGAGGGTATTTACGTGCTGGCTGAGGACCTGCACCTGCAGCGTATGGTGTCAGAGTTTGTAGTGGACGTGGAGCAGGCAAACAACCTCATTGTGATAAAGACCCAGGCGGGCACTGCCCCTGGGGTTGCAGCTGCGGTCGATGCGGCCATGCTGCCCGATGTCAAGGGTTCGGTTGCTGGCAATGACACCGTTCTGGTCATCTCGGGAACGGATGAGGCTGCCCTGGAAATCGTGAACCTCATTTCCAAGCTGCGTAGCACCCACCGGTAGGGATATCTCCCTGGGCGACAAGCAACCAATATATATGTGTGACAGCAGAGGGGCCGGAACTGGATTTGCAGTCCCGGCCCCGTTCTTGCCTTTTCTACGGTGTGTCAATCATACCGTCGTGGGCTATTGGGATCCCGTGTTGGTCGTAGACCGTGCGGACGTGGAGCCAGTGCTCTTGGATGCACTACTGCCGCCCGTGGACTTGTTGCTAGAGCTGGTACCGCCCGTTGTGCCAGTGGAGTTTCCGTTGCTCGTGCCCGTCCCCGTACTTTCCGTACTCGCGTCAGTGCCGTTGGTGTTCTGTGTCGTGTTCGTCTTCTTCGAGCTGGTCGTGCGCTTCTTTGAGCTGTTGCTAGAAGAGCTGGTGCCGCTCTCACCGGGTGTGAAGTTGTGCTTTGTGCTGGATGTGGACTTGTCCGTCTTGGAGAAGGTCCACTCGCTGTTGGCCTTGTAGTTGACCTTGTCCTCGGTAGTGGGGAAGCTGCCCTTCTCCTCGTCTTTCAGGGCGGTGTTGACGAACTTTGCAAAGATGGGCACCGAGGTGTTGTAGGGATGCCCGTAAGAGCCGCCGATCTTTACGGGGGACTCGGAGTCGTTTCCGCACCAGACGGCTACCGCGATCTGGGGGGTGAAGCCGCAGAACCAGAGGTCACGGTAGTTCTCGGAGGTGCCCGTCTTTCCGGCGACCGGCTGGTTGACGGTCATGAGCCTCTGTAGTACGCCGGCCGTGCCGTCGCCCTGGCAGACCCCTTCCATGACCTCGCGAGAGGCCTGAGCCACCGCAGGGCTGATGACCTGGGAGGGCGAGTCCTGGTGCTCGTAGACGGTGTTGCCATTGCGGTCTTCGATCTTTGTGATGGCTACCTGGTTCCGGTGGACGCCGTTGGCCGCGATGGTCGAATAGGCGTCCGCCATCTCGATGACGGGTATGCCCGTGGTGCCCAGGGTCAGGGAGTCATAGTTCTCCATGGGCTGGGAGATGCCCATGGACTGGGCCGTCGAGATGATCGTGTCGGTGCCAACTGCCTGGGCAATCTGGACGAAGCCCGTGTTGGATGACCTGGCGAAGGCGCGGGCCATCGTGATGGTGCCCATGCTCTCGTTGGCGAAGTTCTGCACCTTCCAGGTGGACGTGAACTGCATGGGGGAATTGCAGTTGATGTAGATGCCGGGATTCATGCCCTGCGAGATCGCGTCAACGAGGGTGAAGGTCTTGAAGCTCGAGCCCACCTGACGCTTTGCCTGGGTGGCAAGGTTGTACTGGCTCTGACTGTAGTCCTTGCCGCCCACCATGGCCTTCACGTATCCGGTGTTGGGATCAATGGCAACCATGGCGGCCTGGAGCTTGTCGTTCTTCAGGGACTTGAGCTGATCGGTGACGGCCTCCTCGGCGGCGTCCTGCATCTTTGGGTCCAGGGTGGTGTAGACCTTCAATCCGCCCTTCGAGATGGTCTTTTGGTCGATGCTGCTGGTGAGCAGGCTCTTTACGTAGTCCGAGAAGAAGGGATAACGGTCTGTGGTGTCGGACAGCACACCCTCGTTGGTCACGAGTGGCTCGCTGACTGCCTTGTCGTAGTCCTCCTGGCTGATGTCGCCGGCAGTGAGCATGCGCTGAAGGACGATGTTGCGGCGAGCGACGGCGGCCTCGGGGTTCTGGAGGGGGTCATAGCCGGAGGGGGACTGGGGGAGGCCGCAGAGAACGGCCGCCTCGGCAAGGGTGAGGTCCTTTGCGTGCTTGTTGAAGTAGGTGATGGAGGCCGCCTCGATGCCGTAGGCGTTATGACCAAAGTAGATGGTGTTGAGGTACATGGTCAGGATCTGGTCCTTGGTGTACATCTTTTCCATCTGGATGGCGATGTAGGCCTCGCGGACCTTGCGCCTGATGGTCATGTCAAACTGCTCGTCCGAGAGGACGGTGTTCCTGACGAGCTGCTGGGTGATGGTGGACGCGCCCTCGGAACCGCCGGAGATCTGCACGTAGACGGCACGCAGGATGCCCTGGGGGTCGACGCCGTTGTGCTGGTAGAAGCGGATGTCCTCCGTGTCGACGATGCCCTTGAGCACGTAGTCGGAAATCTCGTCGTTGTCGACCGACTGGCGGTTCTGGATGTAGTACTCGCCTATGACCGAGTTGTCCGCGGCGTATACGGTCGTGCGCTCGGAGGTCAGGTAGGCATCTGCGGACGAATAGTCCGGCAGGTCGGAAAGCCAGTCAGCGACCAGGGCCCCCATGGAGAAGCTCAGCGCGATGATGAACAGGGCAATGAAGCCAAATATGCCGGCAATGCCGAATCCCACGATGTGGGTGCGGGAACGCCTGCGCGCACGACGAGTGCGAATGCCCATTGATGCCTCCTAGATAGTCATAGACCAATCTATTATAGATGAGCTTATGCCTGTCACTCCGCTGTTCAAGCGCTTCCCTTATATGAGTACATCAGAGATTTGTCGCAGGGCAATCCAGGCCGTCAAAGCGGTGAAGCTGCCCTACGACGCGGGGCGCCTCTGGGAAGATTGCTATACTCATCTCCGTATGTCATGACGTGACGCAGGGATCTTTGACGCGTCGACGAAGGATGGATCGCAGGTTGGCCGAGCCGACGTGCAGGTATGGAGGTAAGAAAGTGCTTTCCGTTGATGAGCAGATGAAGGTCATTTCCTCTGGCACGATGCAGATCGTTCCCGAGGACGAGCTGAGGAAGAAGCTGGCCGAGGGTCGCCCCCTCACCATCAAGCTGGGCGTTGATCCCACGAGTCCAGACCTGCACCTGGGCCATGTCGTTCCCCTGCGCAAGATGCGCCAGTTCCAGGACCTCGGCCACAACGTCACCCTCATCATCGGCAACGGTACCGCCCTCATCGGCGATCCCTCTGGTCGCGACTCCACCCGTCCGCCCCTCACCGAGGAGCAGGTGGAGGCCAACGCACAGACTTACGTTGCCCAGGCCATGAAGGTCTTGGACCCCGAGAAGACCAAGATCGTCCACAACGGTGACTGGCTCAAGCCCCTCAACCTGGCAAAGATGCTGGAACTGATGAGCCAGTTCAACGTGGCCCGCATTCTGGAGCGCGAGGACTTCCACAACCGCTATACCAACGGTCAGTCCATCGCCCTGCACGAGTTCATCTACCCGGTCCTGCAGGCTTACGATTCCGTCGTCGTCAAGGCAGACGTGGAGATGGGCGGTAACGACCAGATCTTCAACCTCCTGGCAGGTCGCGACCTCATGCGTGCCATGGGCATGGAGCCCCAGGTGGCCCTGACCATGCCCCTGCTCGTTGGCACCGATGGCGTCAAGAAGATGTCCAAGTCCTACAAGAACTACGTGGGCCTGACGGATGCCCCCGCGGACATGTTCGGAAAGGTCATGTCCATCACTGACGAGCTGGTGCCCATGTACTACCGACTCTGCTCCACCTACTCCATCGACCAGATCGAGGCAGTGGACCAGGCCTTCAAGGACGGCACCGCAGACCCCTACAAGCTCAAGCGCGCTCTGGCTGCAAACATCGTCGACCTCTATCACGGCGAGGGCGAGGGCGCAAAGGCAGAGGCTGCCTTTGACGCCACCTTCAAGAAGAACGAGGCTCCCGAGGATACGCCGGAGTTCCCCGTCTCTGTGGTAACGACGAACGACGAGGGCAAGGTCTACCTGGGCAAGCTCCTTGTGGACCTGGGCATTGCCAAGTCCTTCGGCGAGGCTCGCAGGCTCGTCGACGGTGGTGGCGTAAAGATCGATGGCCAGGCTGTGCCCGCCAAGGAGTACAACGTCGACCCCGCCCTACTCAAGGCGGGTACCTACGTGCAGGCCGGCAAGCGTCGCTGGGCAAAGCTCGTGTAAGCTTTGACGGTTTTTCGTATGTGTTTGGTTACGATTGGCCCCATGCAAGCTTAGAGACATAGCAGTTCTTGATATAGTCCTGAAAATACATGCATTTTCAGGACTATTTTTTTGGAGTGGTCAACTGATGCGTATGACAAAACCAACCTTTGCCGTTGTCGCTGGATTGAGTCTTTGCCTTCTTGCCCCAAATGTTTCCTATGCAAATGAAGTCAATGCAACTGCGGCCGATTCCGGCGCTGCCGTCGAGTCGGTCCAGACGTCTGGAAAGGCCGGTGCTGCTGCTTCCTCTGGAGCCGCAGGCTCTGCTGCCCAGACTTCTGGCGCTGCCAATGCTTCCTCCGCTAGCGCCGCAGGCGCCACCAGTGCGGCTAATTCTGAAGGCTCGGGCTCCTCATCGGGAGCGACCGCCACGCCTGCCGCCGCGGGTTCGACCGGCGAGGCAGCGACAAGCAAGAAGGACTCTGCTTTGCAAGAAGGAGTCTACGAGCTCCAGTATGCGGTTTCCACGGACAAGAGGCTGGAGGTCTCCGCTGGCTCTGGTTCCAACGGGGCCAAGGTCCAGACCTGGAGTGACAACACCACTGGCGCCCAGCGTTGGCGCCTGCGCTCGTCAGGTGACTACTACACCCTGCAGAACGTCAACTCTGGCAAGTTCCTGGACGTACCTGGAGCGTCTGCCTATCAGGGTGCAAGCCTGCAGCAATACTCTGGCAATGGCACCAAGTCCCAGCAGTGGCGCATCGTTGCAGATCCCAAGCGCTCGGGTTACTACACCCTGCACTCGCGCCTGAATGACAGGCTGGTTCTGGACATTAATGGAGCTTCCAGGGGAAATGGCGCGAGGGCCCAGCTCTATACCGCCAATGGCACGGCTGCCCAGAGCTTCAGGTTCAACCTGCTCACACCCCTGGTGAGCGATGGCGTGTATTCGCTCACGAATGTCGGGTCGGGCAAGGTCCTGGATGTCTCTGGCGCCTCGCTTGCCAGTGGTGGAAACATCCAGCAGTACCAGTCCAATGACTCTCAGGCCCAGCGCTATTACCTGCACTACAAAAACTCGACAGGCTATTACACAGTTACCAACGTCCAGAGTGGCAAGGCCCTGGACGTCTACGGCGCGGGTAGCTACAATGGCGCGAACGTCCAGCAGTACACGAGCAACAACACGAAGGCCCAGCTGTGGACCATCCGCTCTGCTGGTAACGGTTCCTATACGTTGGCAACCGCCATTGATGGTCGTGTGCTGGATGTCTCCGGGGGCTCAAAAAGCAACTCGGCAAACGTCCAGACCTATCAGAGCAACGGCACTGGTGCCCAGAAGTGGATCTTCACGAGGCGGGACTCATGGCTGAGCGATGGTACCTACCAGCTCATTTCTGCCTTGAATACCAATAACGCCATCGCCCTCTCCACGGGGAGCGGAAACGGCGCGGCGGTGAGGACCTATGCCCGAAACGCAAAGGATCCCTTCAACAAGTGGCAGCTTGTCTCTTCTGGCAACGGCTACTGGCGCCTGATCGACCTGGGTACGGGACGAGCCATGACGGCATCCGCCGGTGCAAGGAACGGGTCTGCCCTCACCGCCTCGGATTACACGGGCAGTGCATCTCAGCTCTTCAAGGTCGTGATGACTAGCACTGGCATCAAACTCGCGTCGATGCTGGACAACTCCTATGTGGTTGACATCAATGGAGCATCGACGGCTCGTGGCGCAAAGGCCCAGCTCTATCGCGACAACGGCACCAACGCCCAGCGCTACAGCTTGGTTGGCGCGTCCCTCTATGAAACCGACGTGCCATACTCCATCCGCAGCGCGTCCAATCTTGGCCTGAGCATGGACGTTCCCAGCGCATCAATCGCCGATGGTACACATCTGCAGATGTATAGCAACAACGGTACGGCTGCCCAGACCTTCATGCTAAAGAGCGTCGGGGACGGTTCCGTCTACATCGTGAATGCCAACTCGATGAAGTACATAAACCAGATCGGCACTTGGCCTACCCAGTCTGCTCAGGGTTATGCTGCGGCACGTTGGCGTGTGTCCTTTGACTCCAGCATCAACGCGCTGCGCATTACCTCCACGCAGACCGGTCAGTCCATCACCCTGGGTGGCAGTTCGTCTGGGTCTGCCCTGACCATGGGTGACACAGCCTCCGGCAATCGCTCCCAGGGCTTTGTATTCAAAGTGGCCTCTGCAGCAGTGAATACTGCCAGCAAGCTCAATGGCATCGATGTCTCTCACTGGCAGCAAGACATCATCCTTGCCAATGTAGCTACGGACTTTGTGATTGCAAAGGCAACTGAGGGCGTCAGCTACATCGATTCTTGCTTTACGAGGTTTGCGAATCAGACCCTGGCGCTTGGACGTGGGCTTGGTCTCTACCACTTCATGAGGGACAGCAGCTACGCCTCCGCCGAGGCCCAGGCCGACTACTTTGTCAATGCCGTAAAGAAGTATCTGGGCAAGGCGGTCCTCTTCCTTGACTGGGAGGACACCAAATACTCGAAGGTCGAGAAGCTTGGACCCTCCTTCGCAAAGCGATTCCTGGATAGGGTCTACGCAAAGACTGGCGTGAAGCCCCTGATTTATACGAACCATACAGTCTCTAACTATTATGACTGGTCTTCGGTTTCCAATGCCGGGTACAAGCTTTGGGGTGCTCAGTATCTGTATCGCTACGAGTATAACGGGGCGACTGGCTTTGAGAGCGATCCCAGCCTGGGCAACAGGAGCTTTGGCTCCTGGGGTAAGCCCCTTATCTACCAGTACAAGTCCACGGGCAAGCTCAATGGCTACAGTGGGAACCTCGACCTGGACATCTTCTACGGTACGCGTGCAAGTTGGGATGCCCTGGCACGATAACATTTGGAGAGGCTTGCCTTGATGCAAGGTGAGGGGCGGCTGGTCTGGTGCCAGCCGCTCCCCGTTTCCGTTTGGAGATAAATCTCGATACTATCTGGATAAGTTGAATACGGGTTTAAAATAATGGGCGTTTGAATACGTTTCGGACCAAATAGTTAGGTTTCCCATGCGCATCCCCAAATCAGTATTTGCAGTCGTCGCCGGCCTCGGCCTCGGTCTTGCCATCGCGCCAGGTGCGGCAATTGCCTCCGAGGCGCCCGCCGTCGGGGCTCCCGCGGAGCAGGCGGTCGCCTCTCAGGCTCGGGGAGCAGCTGCTTCCCAGGACCAGGGCGCAAAGGCCTCTGTGTCTCAGACCCAGGGCACCGCTTCCGTGGCGTCGCAGGTAGCTGCTGCCTCCTCCACCCAGGCTGGCTCTCAAAATCAGGCGTCCCAGGCCCAGCGGCAGCCGGCTGGCTCTCAGGAGGCCCAGACCCAGGCCCAGGCGCAGCAACCCGAACCGACCTATGCTGTCGCGGATGGTACCTATGTGGTTGCCACTGGCACCGGAGGCAGGGGAGTCCTCGACGTCTCGGGTGCCTCAAAGAAGTCTGGCGCCAATGTCCAGCAGTACTCCTCCAACATGACCGGTGCCCAGATCTGGCGCGTTACGCACGACTCGAAGGGCATCGTCCTCACGGACGAGGGCTCCGGGAAGGTCCTCGACGTCTATGGGGGCTCCAGGCGCAGCGGCACCAATGTTCAGCAGTACCAGTCCAATGGGACCCTGGCCCAAAGGTGGATTCCCCGTGCGCTCTCCGGTGGCGGCTTCGAGCTTCGCTCCGCCTTGGGCGACAACCTTGTCCTGGACGTCTCCAGCGGTTCCCGTGCAAATGGTGCGAACGTTCAGGTTTGGACCTCCAACGGCTCTGCCGCACAGCGCTTCTTCTTCTATGACGCGAGGCCGAACGTTGCCGCTGGTGAGGACCTGGGTCTGGGTTCCGGCGACTACTCCATCAGGGCAGCGAGCTCCACGGAAGGCGCTGTCCTGGATGTCTCCGGTGCCTCCCACGCCAACGGCGCCAATGTGCAGCAGTACTCTGCAAACGGTAGCTTTGCCCAGGGATTCAAGCTCGTTAAGCATGGTGGCTACTACCAGGTGGTCTCTGACGAGTCGGGCAAGGCTCTCTCGGTGTCGGGCAGCTCCGTTCTCCCTGGTACCAACATCCACCAGTGGGACGCCAACCCCTCTGACAGGAACACCCTCTTTGCCGCCAGCAGGAACTCTGATGGTTCGGTCTCCTTCAGGAGCGTCTCGACGGGCATGATGCTTTCCATTTCGGGTGGCTCCAATCGCTCGGGGGCGAACCTTGAGATTTGGAAGCCCAACGGATCTGGCGCCCAGCGCTTCTTCCTGACCAGGCTCACCTCGATCCTCTCTCAGGGCCTCTACGAGCTGGCTCCTGCTAGTGCATCGTCAAAGAGGCTCGATGTCTCGGATGGCTCTACCGCAGAGGGCGCAAACGTCCAGCAGTGGGCCGCCAATGGCACCCTTGCCCAGAAGTGGCAGCTCGTCAGGTCCGGTGGCGACAACACCTACGGCCTGAGGTCCGTCGTCTCTGGCCATTGGCTGACTGCCGACGCGTCGGGTAACGTCTCCCAGAGGGCGTCGCTCTCTGACTCTTCGCGCTGGCTGGCTTCGGTCTCGGGCGGCATGGTGACCCTCAGGAACACCGGCTCTGGAAATGTCCTCGATATCGCTGGCGCCTCCCGTGCCAACGGGGGCAACGTCCAGACATACACGTCCAATGGCACTGCGGCCCAGCGCTTCAAGCTCTATTCCACGGCACCCATAGCCAACGGCCTCTATGTCCTCAACCTGGGCGGAGGCAATGCTTTGGACGTCGCGGGCGCCTCGATGGGCGACGGCGCCTACGTCCAGTCCTACAGGTCCAACGGCACGGGCGCCCAGAAGTGGCGTCTCACCCGCAACGGCGACGGCACCTACAGCGTGGTCAACGCCCACAGCGGCAAGGCTCTGGACATATCTAATGGCAGGATTGCCGAGGGCAATAACGTCTGGCAGTATGCCTCCAACGGCTCGAAGACCCAGCGCTGGCGCCTGGACTACGATGGTGGTGCCGGCACCTTCAAACTCGTCTATGCTGCGAATCCCTCCTATGCCATCAAGCTGAGTGGCAGCAACATCGTCATAGGCGAGGGCAACTCCGCCAAGTTCTCCTTTACTGCCACGACCGATGAGCTCACTGCCGCCCAGAGGCGCATACTCAATGCCTGCAGGACCACGCCTTCCCCTGGTGCCGGTTGGTGTGCGGCATGGGTTTCCAACGTCTTCCAGAGGGCGGGCTTCCGTCGTCCTGGGGGCAATGCTTGCGACATGTATCGTGCCTGGTGTCATTCCAACAACCTTGCGGACCTCAAGGTCGGTATGATCATCGCCGTGGACACTCATCCCCATACGCGCGCTGGTAGCATCTACGGACATGTCGGTATCTACATCGGCGACGGAAAGATCATGCAGAATGTCGGCAAGATCACGACCGATACCGTGAGCCACTGGGTCTCTTGGTACGGCGTGCTTGGCAATGCTCGCTGGGGCTGGGTCGACAACCGCCACCTGGCCTAGGATCCTCGTGCCATCGCCTCTGGCGACTTGACGTTTCTGGGAATTGATTTTCAAAGATTGAGGGGGAGCGCCTTGCGAGGGTGCTCCCCCTCGTCCATCTGCTAAGGTGTTTGCTTGGCTTTTCAAACCCCGTTGCAATATCTGGGGCCCTTTGCTCGCCCTGTCTTCGAGGAGTCCTATGTCCTTTCGTGATACCCATCCCGTTCCCGAGCTTCTGGCGCCTGCCGGTGGTCCCGAACCCTTCAATGCGGCTCTTGCTGCTGGTGCCGATGCCATCTACTGCGCGGTGGGAAACGACTTCAACGCCAGAAGAAGCGCCCACAACTTCACCTACGAGACCTTCCGCGCCGCCTGTCGTGCCGCACACCCTGCGGGTGTGAGGGTATATGTGACGGTCAACGTGGTGATAAAGACCGAGGAGATGCCGCGTGCCCTGGCCCTTGTCCGTATGGCCTGGCTTCTGGGTGCCGACGCCTTCATCATCCAGGACTGGGGTCTCTTGGCAGAGGTCCGCAGGCGCTTTCCCCAGATGGAGTGTCACATCTCCACGCAGGCGAACATCCACGATGCCCGTGCCACTGCCTGGTGCCGTGACCTGGGCGTAGCCCGCGTCACCCTGTCCCGAGAACTCTCGGTGAGGGAGATAGCCCGCATCGCGGAGGAGGGAGTTGAGCTGGAGAGCTTCGGCCACGGTGCCCTCTGCTTCTGCTATTCGGGTGTCTGCAGGATGAGCGTGCTGGCCGGTGGCCGCTCGGCCAATCGTGGCCTCTGCGCCCAACCCTGCCGCTTGCCCTATGATCTGGTGGACGAGAGGGGAGAGGTGGTCTCGGCTCCTGGCCGCCGACTGCCCCTTTGTCCCAAGGACTATTGCACCATTGATGATCTGGGTCGCATCTCTGCGGCGGGCCTGGGCTCGCTCAAGGTAGAGGGCCGCATGAAGGCGCCTGACTACGTGTACTCGGTCATATCTGCCTACCGTGCCCAGCTGGATGACCTTGCCGCTGGTCGCACGCCCTCAAAGGTGGAGGAAGACGCAAGGCACGAGCGACTGCATAGGGCCTTCAACAGGGATTTTACCAATAGCTATCTGGACGGGCGCTCCAACGACGACATGATGAGCTACGAGCGCTCCAACAACAGGGGCGAGCTCGTGGGCTCCGTCGTCGCCTCCCGCGACTTGGGCTCGGGCAAGGTGAGGCGTGGGGGATCCAACGGCGGTCGCGAGCGCTTCCGGTCAAAGACCTTCGCGGAGGTGGACATCCTCCTGGACAAGCATGTGGGCGAGGGCGACCTACTGGAGATTCGGCCCGCGGATGATCCCACCCAGTTCCTGACCTCCCACGCTTCTGCCGACGCCGATGCGGGCGATACCATCAGCTGCCGTACCGTGAGGCCCATGCGGGTGGGTAGTCCCGTCAGGGTCATTCGATCCCAGAGGGCAATGGACGAGGCTGCACGCGCCGCATCGGGCGACCTCTTGCGTTGGCGCCCCGTTCAAGTGCGGGTGCTTGCTCGGCTGGGCGAACCCTTTGTCGTGGAGCTGACCTGCACGGATGGGGCTGCCACGGCACGAGCCGAGGGCTTTGTGGTCGAGCCAGCGCGCACCAAGGCCGTTACCAGGGAGGACCTGGTGGAGCACGTGGGACGTATGGGCCAGAGTCCCTTTGAGCCCGTCTCCTTCCAGGTGGAGATCGACGAGGGTTGCGGCATGGGCTTCTCGGCGGTCCACAAGGTGCGCGCAAAGGCCTGCGGGCTTCTGGAGGAGGAGATTCTACGTCCTAGCTCCCAGGCAGAACGCGAGAAGGACCTGGCGCGCGTACCGGATGCCGACGACCTGACGCGCAACCTCCGTTTCGTCCGTGACAGGGCAGGCATCGCTCCCGTGGGCGAGCGTCCGTCCGTGGCTGAGGCGGCCGAGTCTGCCCAGGTATGTGCCCTCGTCCCCTCCGTTCAGATTGCCCGTGCCGCTGTGGCTGCGGGTGCGACTCGCCTCTATGCGACCCCTGACGTCTTTGGGGAGGTCGCTGCGTCTGGTCTTGCATGGCCTGCCGGCGCTACGGTGGTGCCCTGGATGGACGAGGTCTGCCGCGAAATCGATCACGCTCGCCTGGACCCCCTGGTGAAGAAGGACAGTCCCTGTGCGGTAGGCAATATGAGCGAGCTCGTCCTTTCTGTGGAGCGTGGGGCACTGGCCGAGATTCGACCTTGCGTCCCCATCCACAACGAGTCCTGCTTGGTCGCCCTGGAGGAGGCGGGAGCTCAAGGCCTCTGGTTCTCGCCCGAGCTTACCTTGGAGGAGGTTTGCGCCCTCTCTCGCGTCGCATCCGTGCCCTGCGGCCTTGTGGTCAGCGGACGAACCCGTGCCATGACCAGCGAACACTGCGTCCTCCAGACGGCAGACCGCTGCATCCACGACTGCGCCCACTGCCAGCTGCGCAAGAGGAGATTCTCCCTGCGTGATAGGAATGGTCAGCTCTTGCCGGTCCGCACGGACCTGGAGGGGAGAGGTCACATCTATGCCGCTCATCCTCTGGATGCCGCACCTGAGGTAGGGGAGCTTCTGGGGGCTGGGGTCACGCGCCTCATGGTGGACTGCACCTTGCTCTCCGCAAAGGAGGCCTCCTTCCAGGTTGAACGCATGGTTCGTGCGGTGACCTCTGCGGCCGCGGGAAGGCGTCCGCCAAAGCGCCTGGAGCGGGCTACGTCGGGTCATCTGTATGAGCCCATTGCGTAAGCGTCATTTTTGCAACGTATCATGTGGCTGGCTTTGGGTACACTTGCCTCAAATGCAAAGTGGCCAGATGGGAATTGAAGCGGGCATGGAAGCATCTGCGCATCAGCCCGCGGGAGAGTGAGGAAGTATCATGGCAGAGAACCAGACGACTAAGGGCAAGACCCCGGTCAATCTTGAGCTGCTCCAGGCGACCATCGATGTCATCCGTCAGAGCCTCCAGGCAGACGGCGGCGACGTCGTACTCGTGAACTGCGACAAGGACGGCGTCGTGACCCTGGAGATGCAGGGCGCCTGCGCTGGATGCCCCATGTCCACCTACGACATGAGCGAGGGTATCGAGCGCATCCTCAAGGAACACGTCCCTGGCGTGACCAAGGTCCAGCCCGCTATGGCGTGGTAGGCTTTAGCAAACGCGCAATTCTTCCTCTTCCTGAGTGATTGGGCGAGGGAGCACGATGTGTGGAGCAAAGAGGCCCCGATGCATGGATGCGTGCGTCGGGGCCGATTCGCATCAGGAGGAAGCTGCCCATGTGGCTCAATGACCTGTATCATTCCCTGAATCCCATAGCCCTCCAGATTGGGCCTATCGCCATCCGCTGGTACGGCCTGGCCTACCTGGCCGGATTCGTAATGGCAGGCTTCATGATTTGGCGTACCTCCAAGCGTTGGGGGTTGGGCATTTCTTCCGATGACATTCTCAACGTCGTCGTCGGCATCGCCCTTGGTGTCATCATAGGAGCTCGACTGGGCTTCGTGCTCTTCTATGGGGCGGGCTACTATCTGGAGAACCCGCTCAAGATCCTGGCGGTCAATGAGGGCGGCATGAGTTTCCACGGAGGGCTCGTCGGCGCCATCGTCGGCGGCTCGATAGCCTGCAGGCAGATGGGTATCTCCATTGCCACCATGTGCGACCTGGCCGTCATTGGCGCACCTTGGGGCATCTTCTTTGGGCGTTGCGCCAATTTCGTGAACGGCGAGCTTTGGGGCAAGGAGACCAGCCTACCCTGGGGCGTCATGTTCTCGGATACGGGTGGGGGCATGGTCTATCGTCACCCCTCCCAGCTTTACGAGGCCCTGCTCGAGGGGCTCCTGATGTTTGTCATCCTCTATGCTCTCTCGAGACGCAATCCACCTCGTCCACAGGGCACCTTTCTGGGAGCCTTCCTCACGATCTATGGCTGCTCTCGCTTCCTCATCGAGTTCGTTCGCCTTCCGGACAAGCAGCTGGGCTATCTACTGGACACTGGCTGGCTCACGATGGGACAGTGCCTGTCACTGCCCCTCATCGCCGTGGGCATCGCCATCCTTGTGCTGGCACATAGGCGTCAGCTTCCTCAGAGGGGGTTCGTTGACTGATGGGCGGCTCTAGACGCACGGCCAGACATGCACGGGCATCGACTCCCCGCCGCGTCTGGCCCCTGGTGCTCCTGTTGGCAGCGCTTGCTCTGGTGGTCTGCCTTGCCGGGGGCTATCTGGTGGGAATCGGCCCAATGTCCTTTCTGCATCCTTCCACCCCGCATGAGGAGACCGTCACTCAGGTACGGAATGAGGATGTCGAGCCTACCCCTGAGGAACCAGCCCATGGTTCTTCGTCGGAGTTCGGGCAGATGGTTGAGACAGGGGAGGTCCACTCCATCCGCCTGATCGGGGACTCCATCTCTACTCTGGACCGCAGGGCATCTACACCGAGACCCCCGCGAGCGTGCGCTGCTGGGCAAATGACTTTCGCTCCTGGGCTGGCGAGCAGGGCGTCGACGACTTCGTGAACGCCGCGGTTAGCGGTTTCAAGATGAAGTATCTGGCCGATTCGCCAGATTCCTGGCTAGGCGATGGAGCAGACGTGATCGTGGTCATGCTAGGGACCAATGATGCAGCCCGCGTCCCCTTTGATGACTTCAAGGCAGCAACCGAGACCGGACTGGCGGCTGCGGCATCCCGCTGCAAGCACTTGGTGGTGGTCTCTCCGCCCGACAACCAAAGGACGGATGCCACGACGCGCTATGACATGGGGCAGGTGGACCAGGTGATCAACCAGGTCTGCCAGGAGCATGGCTACGAGCACATCTCCCTCCTGGATGTGCTCCAGGTGGGAACGGACGACTTCAACCCCGACCAGCTGCATCCCACTACGAAGGGCTCCGACAAGCTCTGGGAGGCTTTCAAGGAGCGCCTGGACCTATACTAGAAATTGGCGACGTGGATCCGCCCCTCTTTGAAGGAGTAGCAATGTCCGAACCTACAAGCACAGACGGCACAAACGCCCGGGCTCCCATGACCGCGGACGAGCGTATGCGCAGTGCCGCTCAGGATGATCGAGTGCCCGACATCGTCATCATCACGGGCATGTCCGGCAGTGGTCGTACCCAGGCCATGCACGCCTTCGAGGACATGGGCTACTACTGCATAGACAACCTGCCGCCTCGGTTCATTCCGGACCTGGCAAAGATCGTGGGTATCAACCAAGGCATCGGCCGTCACCTGGCCGTCATCTGCGACCTGAGGAGCCAGGGGCTCTTTGACGAGATGCCCGACGCACTTCATGACCTTCATGAGCTTGAGCTCAGCTACAAGGTCGTCTTTCTGGACGCCTCCGATGAGGTTCTCATGCGACGCTACGACGAGACCCGTCGTCGTCATCCCCTGGCTGGTGTCGGCACCACTACCCTGGCTGCCATCCGCCGCGAGCGCAAGCAGCTCAAGGACATCCGTGACCGTGCCGACTTGGTCATTGACACGAGCCACCTGCGCACCTCGGCCCTGAGGACCCGGATTCGTCGCTCTTTCTCGGAGCTCACGGACCAGCAGCTCCTGGACGTGCAGGTCTTCTCCTTTGGATACAAGCATGGAATGCCCGCGGAGGCCGACCTGATGATGGACGTCCGCTTCCTGCCCAACCCCTTCTACGATCCCCAGATGCGAAAGCTCACCGGTCTGGACCAAAAGGTAAAGGACTTCGTCCTGGGCAACGACACGACGCGGAAGTTCCTTGAGGCATGGCGGAGCCTGCTGGACGTGACGATGCCTGGATACATCGCCGAGGGAAAGTCCCAGCTCTCCATAGCCATCGGCTGCACGGGAGGGCAACACCGGTCCGTCGCCATCGCCTGCGCGACCGCAGCCTACCTCAAGGAGCAGGGCTATCACGTGACACTGACCCATCGCGACCTGGCGCTGGCCACGAGGAGGTAGGATGTCCTTCACCGCCCGCGTAAAGGACGAGCTCTCCCGACTGGAGGGATCCTGTGGCCAGTGTCGCTACGCCGAGCTGTCGGCCATCACCCGCATCTGCGGCACCCTCTCCTTCCATGGAAACGGTTCCTACTCCATTCGCGTCTCCACAGAGACAGGTTCGGTCGCCCGCGTCATGATCAAGCTCACCCACGAGCTCTTTGATTTGGAGACGCCTCTGACCGTGCGTCGGTCCAACCTCCACAAGGCTCGCAACTACCTGATCGAGATGCCCGCCCAGCCTCGCCTGCAGGATGCCCTGGAACGGTTGGGCATCGTCGGACAGGGGAGGGGGCTGGTGTCCGGCATTCCGGACCAACTTCTGGAAAGGCGCTGCTGCAAGGAATCCTTCGTAAGGGGGGCCTTCATGGCTGGCGGCTTCATCGCCGATCCCCGAGGGGACTTCCACTTGGAGATTGCCGTCTCGTCGGATCCCTTTGCCCAGGGTCTCCTGCGAATCCTGGGTGACCTGGGCATTGCCGCCCGCGTCAACCACCGCAGGGGCTCCACCGTTCTCTACCTAAAGAGCTTTGACGACATCGTGGGACTTCTGCGCCTGATGGGTGCCCAGCGTTCGGCTCGTGCCATCGAGAGCGTCCGCCAGGTCAAGTCCCTGAAGAACGACGTCAATCGCCGCGTGAATGCGGAGTTGGCCAATCAAGCCAGGTCCCTGGGTGCGGCGGCCAGCCAGCTTGCCCTCATCGACGAGGCGGAGGCCACCATCGGTTTGAGGAACATGCCGCCCGCCCTTCGCGAATTCTGCCGTCTGCGCAGGGAACACCCTGAGACCTCCCTGGCACAGCTGGGCAAGCTTGCCAACCCTCCCGCCTCGAAGTCTGCCATGTACCACCGACTGCTCAGGCTGCAGAAGCTCATTGAGGAGACCCGGGAATCCAAATAGGGACCCATCGTCGCCATCGCTGCCCCCTTGCATGCTGGCAGTCCTCGACACTTGGCATAAAAATATGGCTTCAGAGGCTTCAATCTTTTAGTTTTTTGTACCTAGCTTTCACTTTGATAGGCCATCGAATGAATACTCACGGGCAATTTGGAGTAAAATATAAACAGTTCGTGCATTTGGTCTGTCTGGGGAACGGCCCCGGAGGGCCTCGCGAAAGGAGATAGAATGGCAGTCAAGGTTGCTATTAACGGCTTCGGCCGCATTGGTCGTCTGGCTTTCCGTCAGATGTTCGGTCACGAGGGTTCTGAGATCGTCGCTATCAACGACCTGACCTCCCCCGAGATGCTTGCATACCTTCTGAAGTACGACTCCACTCAGGGTAACTACTCCCGCGACCATGAGGTCACCTTCGGCGAGGACTCCATCACCGTCGACGGCAAGACCATCAAGATCTACAAGGAGGCAGACGCCAACAACCTGCCTTGGGGCGAGCTCGGCGTCGACGTCGTCCTCGAGTGCACCGGCTTCTATACCTCCAAGGCCAAGGCTCAGGCTCACCTGAACGCTGGCGCAAAGAAGGTCGTCATCTCTGCTCCCGCAGGCAACGACCTCAAGACCATTGTCTACAACGTCAACCACGAGACGCTGACCGCTGACGACGACATCATCTCCGCCGCCTCCTGCACCACCAACTGCCTGGCTCCTATGGCCAAGGGCCTGAACGACTTCGCCCCCATCGTCTCCGGCATCATGACCACCATCCACGCCTACACTGGCGATCAGATGATCCTCGACGGCCCCCAGCGCAAGGGCAACTTCCGTCGTTCCCGTGCTGGCGCAGAGAACATCGTCCCCAACACCACTGGTGCCGCCAAGGCCATCGGCCTGGTCCTTCCCGAGCTCAACGGCAAGCTCATCGGTGCTGCCCAGCGCGTTCCTACGCCCACCGGCTCCCTCACCAACCTCTACGCTGTTGTTGACAAGGAGGTCACGGTCGAGGAGGTCAACGCCGCAATGAAGGCTTACTCCGAGAAGATCCCCGAGACCTTCGGCTACAACGAGGACCAGATCGTCTCCCACGACATCGTCGGCATGACCTACGGCTCCCTCTTCGACGCCACCCAGACCATGGTCAACCCCCTGGGCAACGGCCAGAGCCTGGTTCAGGTCACCTCTTGGTACGACAACGAGAACTCCTTCACCTCTCAGATGGTCCGCACCATCAAGTACTTCGAGAAGTTCGTCGCCTAAGTGACGCTTCGTAGGTAGCGAGAGGCGCGGTTTGCAGCTCACGGGGCCGCGGCCGCGCCTCTTTTTATTGCAGGCAACGACAAAGAAAGGTTGCAAGCATGGCTTTTACCAAGAAGACCGTTCGCGACGCTGACGTCGACGGCAAGCGCGTTCTGGTGCGTGTTGACTTCAACGTGCCCCTGCAGGACGGCGTTGTCACCGATGACACCCGCGTCCGTGCGGCCATCCCCACCATCAAGTACCTCAAGGAACACAACGCGGCCATCATCCTGATGAGCCACCTTGGTCGCCCCAAGGGCGACGGCCCCGAGCCCGCCCTGTCCCTCAAGCCTGCCGCTGACAAGCTGGCAGAGCTCACCGGCTACGACGTAAAGTTCGTCGACGACACCTATGGCGAGAAGGCCGAGGCTGCCGTCAAGGCCCTCAAGCCCGGCGAGATCCTGGTTCTGGAGAACGTCCGCTTCCTCAAGGCCGAGAAGAAGAACGATCCCGAGGTCGCAAAGAAGCTGGCCTCCTACGGCGACATCTTTGTCCTCGACGCCTTCGGCACTGCTCACCGTGCCCAGGGCTCCGTCGTTGGCCCCGCTGCCTACATTCCTGCCTACGCAGGCTTCCTGCTGGAGAAGGAGGTCGACACCCTGACCTCGATCTTCGCCGAGCCCGAGCGTCCCTTCGTCGCCATCGTCGGTGGCTCCAAGGTCTCCTCAAAGATCGGTGTCCTCGATCACCTGATCGACTCCGCTGACACCCTGATCATCGGTGGCGGCATGGCCTACACCTTCTTCCTGGCCAAGGGCTACACCGTCGGCACCTCCCTCAAGGAGGAGGACTGGGTCGAGCGCGCGGGCGAGATGCTCAAGAAGGCCGAGGCCAAGGGCGTCAAGATCCTGCTGCCGGTCGACAACGTCGTGGCTCCCGAGTTCAAGGACGAGCCGGGCACCGTGGTCGATTCCGACAAGATCCCCGACGACCAGATGGGCATGGACATCGGCCCCAAGACCGAGGCCCTCTACGCCGAGGCCATCAAGGGCGCCAAGACCGTCTTCTGGAACGGCCCGACTGGCGTCTTCGAGTTCGACAACTTCCAGCACGGCACCAAGGCCGTGGCTGAGGCCGTCGCCGAGGTCAAGGCCGCGGGCGGCACGTCCATCATCGGCGGCGGAGACTCTGTCGCAGCAATCAACAAGTTCGGCCTGGCCGACAAGATGAGCTGGATCTCCACCGGTGGTGGCGCTTCCATGGAGCTCGTCGAGGGCAAGGCCCTTCCCGGAGTGGAGGCGCTTCTCGATGCGTAAG
>ONBR01000034.1 GCA_900316105.1 uncultured Olsenella sp. | reverse complement strand
CCCCGCGCCGCAGCCCATCCCCGCCCCCGCCGGCGCCCCCGCGCCCCAGCCCGTCCCCGCCGCCGCCGCGCCGCGCGACCCCGTGACCGGCCTCTACTCGGTCCAGTCCATGTCGCGCGCCATCGACCCGGTCATCCAGCAGATCGCATCCGGCCAGATAAAGAACCACCTCGACCTGGTCTACTTCAACATCTCGGGCTTCAAGAGCTACAACATCAAGTACGGCTTCGCAAAGGGCGACGAGCTCCTTCGCCGCATGGCCGACACTCTCCGCGCCGCCCTAGGCACGGACACCGCCGCCCGCTACGACGCCGATCACTTCTACGCGGTCGTCGAGTCCAGCCGCACCTGGGAGATCATCCGTACCGTCCACGACTCCATGGCCCTCGACTCCCTGTCCCACATGCAGGTCTGCGCGGGCATTTACCGCCTGACCGGCAAGGAAACCAGCATCGGCCAGGCCCTAGACTGCGCAAAGATAGCCGGCGACGCAGCAGCCGGCGACTTCTCCAAGTACTGGCGCCACTACGACACCAGCATGGAAGAGGCCCTCTCCCTCCGTTCCTACCTGGTCCGCGAGGTGAACGAGGCAGTAACAAAGGGCTGGATCAAGGTCCTCTACCAGCCCATCGTGGGCACCTTCTCGGGCAAGGTGGAGGGCGTCGAGGCCCTGGCCCGCTGGGACGACCCGATCTATGGCATTCTCACGCCCTCCCAGTTCATCGACACCCTGGAGCGCGGCCGCCTGATCTACAAGATAGACATGGAGGTCCTGCGCCAGGTCTGCCAGATGATCGGAGCCCAGCGCGCAGAGGGCAAGGCCTACGTGCCCGTCTCCGTGAACATCTCCCGCCACGACCTGGAGCTGGAGGACATCCACGAACGGATCAACGGCATCCTCAAGTCCTACATGGTCCCCCGCCAGGACATCCACATCGAGATTACCGAGACCGCCCTGGCCCAGAGCGATGAGCTGGTTCGCGAGCACATCCGAATCTTCCACGACCAAGGCTACGAGGTCTGGCTGGACGACTTTGGCTCGGGCTACTCCTCCCTCAACACCCTGCGCGGTTTTGGCTTTGACTGCGCAAAGCTGGACATGGCCTTCCTGCGCCACGGCGACATCCAAGAGCAGGAGCGCTTCATCGGCGACATCGTCACCACCGCAAAGCACCTGGGGCTAAAGACCCTGGCCGAGGGCGTGGAGACCGCCGAGCAGTTCCAGATGCTCAAGCGCGTCGGCTGCATGCTGACCCAGGGCTACCTCTACTCCAAGCCTGCGCCCATCCTGGAATGCGTAAAGAGACTCACCGAGCGCGGCTACGGCACCATCACCAGGGAAGAGAAGCTCCTCTTCGACGACCTGGGCATGACCGACGTGAGGGACGGCTCCTACCCCTTTGAGCAGGGCAGCCTCTCCACCGAGTACGACGACCCCTTCTGCATCATCGTCGACGACAACGGCGACCTCCGCACGGTCTACGCCAACGCCGCGGCCATCGACTTTGCCCACAGCATCGGCTTCACGGACTATGCCCCGGACCACGGTTCCCACCTGAACGAAATGAACTGGGTCGCTGACCTAGTACGCTCCGGCATCCGTCCGATCAGGGACATCGGCGAGTCCCACGAGGTGAGCGTCTCCAACGCCGGCTGGACGGGCGTCGTCCACCTGCAGCTGATTTCCGTCCACGGGTCCTCCCGCGCCTACCTGGTCACCGCCGACAAGGGGCTGGAGGACGACGTCCCCTACCGCCGCGAGCTCAACGACATCTGCACCCTCTTTGACACTGTGGCGGTCATCTGCCCCAAGACGGACGAGGTCGTCGGCGTGCACGGGTCCCTCTTCTATGGCCAGGAAGCGACCCTGGGCAAGGACCAGGGCTTTGCGACCATGCGGCAATGGTATGCCGAGCACATGGTCTACCCCAGCGAGAGCGCACGCTTCCTGGACTTCCTGGACTCCGACACCCTGGATGAACGCACCCAAGCCTCGCCCACCGGCGTAATCGAAAGCTTCTTTGACCTGCGCGCCAGCGCAAACGCCTACGAGCTCAAGCGCATGGTGGTTGCCCGGGTCCAGAGTACCAGCCATCCCCGCTACCTCGTCTGCATCGCCAGGAACCGCTCCGGATGGACCCGAGAGCTCTTGAACAGAGTCCGCACCGAGGCGGCCATGCCCCAGGAGGAGGTCTCGTCCTGGGACGACTGGAGCAGGGTTCTTCGCGAGGAGCAGCTCTGGCGCACCGTGATGGACGGCGGAACCCTGGGAATCTTTTGGAAGGATGCCGACCGCCGCTTCCTGGGCGCAAACCGCATGTTCCTGGACTACTACGGCCTGGAGCTCTCGGACATCCTGGGAAAGAACGACGAGGACATTGGCTGGCACCCCGATCCAGAGCCCTTCAAGGCCGACGAGCTGCGCGTCCTCAGTCAGGGAGCCACCGTCCACGACGCCCTGGGCAAGTGCATGGTGCGCGGCCGCGTCCGCGACATCGCCGCCACAAAGATGCCCATCTACGAGGGCGGTCAGATCGTCGGCCTCCTGGGCTACTTCATAGACGTCACCGAGGTGGGTACCCGCCTGGACAACCTGCGCGTGAACGCCTTCCAGCAGTTGCGCAAGGAGATTTATGCGGACCCCGTCACGGGCATGCCCGACGCCAACGGCCTGCGTGACCTCTGTGAGGAGCTGGAGCGCAGGTACGACGGTCCCGACACTGACTTTGGCTACATCTCCATCCAAATCATGGGCATGCATCGCTTTGGAGAGACCTACGGCGTTGTTGCCCGCGATGACCTCTTTCGTCTCATCGGCGACACCCTGCAGAGGGTCGTCTCGGACCAGGACGTGGTGGGCAGGCTCTATGACGGGCGCTTTGCCATCATCGCGAGGGTCCACGCTACCGTCGAGCTGGAGACTCTGGAGAAAATGGTGGTGCAGGCCCTGGACGGTATCCATGAGGTGGACGGCATCCCCTGCACGGTCTATTACGCCTCGGGCTCGGCCCTCTACTCCGCCCACAACGACTTTGGCATGATGACCGCCGCAGCGGACTTCGGCATGATGGTCGGATTCGCGGCCAAGAGCAACACTGCCCGCTTCAGCCACGCGGAGATCATCAAGATCATGCGTGACTGCCAACCCGCCTGGGACCACGTGCGCATCATCGAACCGGAGTCCATGGAGGCCAGGATCCTCTCGGACGACGGTCGGCTGGTCTCCCTGCCTGGTCGCTGCTGCATGCTCATGGGTCACAATGGCCGCTGTCCCGGCTGCATTGGCCTAAAGACAATCGAGTCCGGCAGGAGCCTGCGGAAGTTCATTGCCCTGGAAGATCAGACCTACTACGTCGTGACCCAGATGGTCGTGCTGGACGGCCGACCCCAGGTGCTGGAGAAGGACCTCCTCCTGGACGGGAAGGTCGGCAGTCTGAGCGACGCCGACACGAGCCTGCTGGAGGATCGCGTCGCAAGGCTGGAGCGCGAGAACGACCGCCTGCGCAGCGAGGCACGCCTGGATTCGCTCACGGGTCTCCTGAACAGGTCGGGTTTCGAGGAAATCGCAAAGCCCCTCTTTGAGGGACCCAACAAGACCCTGATGATCACCGCGGACATCAACGACTTCAAGCTCTTCAACGACCGTTGGGGCCACGCGGCGGGAGACGCCCTCCTGCGCGACCTGGCAGACAAGCTCAACCAGACCTTCGACGGCTGGGTCGTGGCCCGCACGGGCGGTGACGAGTTCCAGATCGTGGTCAGCCCCGCGGACCAGAGCCACGTCGCCCGGGCAAGGGAGTTCTTTGAGGGACTGCAGTCCTTTGGCTACGACAGCGTGAGGCGCACCTACACGATGGCGGCAGGATGGACCATCACCTCTCACACGACCCTGCACATGGCGGCAAAGCAGGCGGACAAGGCCCTCTACCACGAGAAGCTCATGAACAGCGGGGAGTTCTGCCAGTACCAGCCGTCCTTTGACCGAGACATCCGCGACTCCCTGGGCTTCAGCCTGCGCGACCTCTCGGCAGGCATTCCCTCGGCGGTCTTTGCCTACCAGGCGGGTGACCCAGAGAAGATCCTCTTTGCCAACGAGTACTGCTGGCACCTCTTTGGTTGCAGGTCCTACGAGGAGTTCATCGACCACGTGGGCGGAAGCTTCCACAGCCTGGTCCACCCCGACGACATCGACTGGGCCGAGCACGAGATCTGGGAGCAGATCGAGAGCAAGGACAACTACGACCACAGCGACTACGTGGTCTACAGGATTATCACGCGCGACGGTACGGTAAAGAAGGTCCTGGACACGGGCAAGCTCATCCAAAACGACTTCTACGGGGACATCTTCTACGTGATCCTGCTGGACTACGAGGAGGCCATGGAGCGCTTCCGCAGGCACACCCGCCGGGTCTAGCGTGTGCCGCAGGGGGTGTCGCGGGGGGGGTTGTGTCGCAGGGGGTGTCGCGGGGGGGTAGCCCCTTGCGACACAAAGTGCGTCTCAAGGGGTAGCCCGATGCAACAAACCCCGCGACACACACCTTGCGACACCCCCCCGCGACACACTAGTTCTGGGGGACCTTCCCGTAGTAACAGCGCATCTGGCCCGCGTAGAGGCCGATGAAGCAGTGATTGCAAGACAGGCAGCGCGAAGTCTCGCCCTTGCCGGATTTGAACTTGTTTACCAGGCCAGGCTCGACGATCAGCGGCCGAGACATGGAGACCGCATCCAGCCCGTCCTCGCAGATGGTCGAGCGTACGTCTGCCAGATCGTGAATCCCACCGACGACAAAGACGGGCACGTCCACGGCGGCCTTGATCTTCTTTGCCGCGGGGACGTTGAACTTGGGCTTGGCCTCGGTGGACTGCATGAACTTTGGGATCATGGGACGGGCAAGCTTCTTTGCAAAGGCAGGCAAGTCTTTCATGCCGGGATAGCCCCAGAGGACCATGTCGGCGGGAACGTTGCCCTTGCCAGGCCCCATCGCCTTGAAGTCGATGGCGCAGGAGACCTCGATGGCGTTGACGCCAGTCTGCTCCAGGAGCCGCGCGATGCGGACCGCCTCCTCCGCGTGGATGCCGTCCTTGGGAGACTCGTCGCCGTTGACCTTTGCAAAGACGGGATAGTCGGGCAGAGCCTTGCGGATGCCGCGCATGATCTCCTCCACGATGTGGAAGCGCTTCTCCGTGGATCCGCCCCACTGGTCGCGACGGTGGTTGGTATGGGGAGAGAGCATCTGGCTCAGGAAGTAGCCGTGGGCCAGGTGGAGCTCGACGGCGTCGTAGCCAGTCTTCTTCGCACGGATCGCGGCGGCAACGTAGTCGTCGATCACGCGCTCGATCGTGTCCGAGGAAAGACGGTCGATCTTGAAGGCCTTGCCCGCGACGCCCTCAGCGCCGCAGTGGGCAATCTGGGCGACGATCGGCGTACCCGTGGCGTGAACCTCCTCCACTACCTGGGCGAGCTTGGGGATGCGGGCGTCGGACTCGAACATGACCATGCCAGGAATGGCGGTCTCGCCGTCGGCGGAGACGCTCATATAGCCGGTGATGATGCCGCCGACGCCGCCCTTGGCCAGGCGGGAGTAGGTCTTGGAGAGCCTGTCGGTGGGATAGCCCTGGGCGTCGCCCGCGGCCTCGTCGGTCGCGGAGCGAATGATGCGGTTGCGGAAGTTGACGCCTGCCATGGTGAAGGGGGCGAAGACGTCGACGTTGGCGGTGGGTGCGGGTGCAGTGGCGGGCAGGGTCATGCGGGTGGTCCTTTCTGGGAGTCTCAAACAAGGGCCTCGACGACATCGTGGGATTTGTTCCTGGAGCGGCCTGGAGCGCGTGGGATTCGCCCCCGGAGCTACCCTCCGTTGGATATGTCCCTGGAATGCGTGGGAATCGTCTCTGGGGGACCGTGGGAATGACCCCTGGAGTCTTCCGACCGTGGGAATCGCCTCTGGAGGCCGTGGGATTTGCCTCTTGGGCGCGTGGGATTGACCCCTGGAGCGGTCCTCCGTAGGAATCACCCCTGGAGACCGTGGGATTTGCCTCTTAGGCGCGTGGGAATCGCCTCTGTTTGGTTCCCAGCCTGCAGCGGAGGCAAATCCCACGGCACCGGGAATCTGGCACCCCACCTGACCTGCGGTTTCTTAAACCGCCCCTGTGGGATTCGCCTCTGGAGTCTCCCAACCGTGGGAATAACCCCCGGAGCGCGTGGGATTCGCCTCTGGAGTTGCCCGCCCCTGTGGGAATCGCCTCTGGAGCCGCCCGACCGTGGGAATCGCCCCTGGAGCGCGTGGAATCCGCCCCCAGAGCCGCCCTCCGTGGGAATCGCCCCTGGAGCTTGTCGAGCAAGAGAATCGGAGGCCATCTCAGACAGCCTCCACTTACGGAGGTCTTCTCGGACAGGAAAAACGCCAAATCCTGTCTGAGATGACCTCCGCCGCAGGCAGCCTGTCCGAAACAACCCCGCTGCTGTCAGCTCCGCCGCAGGCAGCCTGTCCGAAACAACCCCGCTGCCGTCAACCCCGCCGCACCAGCCGCAGGAACGCCCGATGTATCTCCCGCGATCCATCCAGTTCGGGATGGAAGGACAACGCCAGTTGCCGACCATATCGAACAGCCACGACGTTCCCGTCCACGCGCGACAAAATCTCGACTCCCTCGCCAACCTCTTGCACGTAAGGCGCACGAATGAAGGTCATCGGCACCTGTCCGATACCCGCAAGCTCACCAGTTGCGTGAAAGCTGTCGATCTGCCGCCCGTAAGCGTTGCGCAGGACGGTCATAGGAATCGTGGCGAAGCAGGGCTCTCCCCCACCTCGCACCTGACTGGCAAGAAGTATCATCCCCGCGCAGGTGGCAAGCACCGGCAGCCCCGCCCTGATTCGCTCACGCAGAGGCTCCAACATCCCAAGCTCCTCGAGCAGCAGATGCTGTGCAGTGCTCTCGCCGCCAGGCAAGACAAGCCCATCCAGGCCCGCATCCACATCCGCCAGCTGACGAAGCTCAACAGTGTTGGCACCCAGCTCGCGCAGGACTCGCTCGTGCTCGACGAAGGCGCCCTGCACGGCAAGAACCCCAATCGTCAGCCCCCGACCGTCTTCCCGCACCGCATCGTCAGGCTCCGCACCTGTCAGAACCGTGCCAGCTCCCGTCACAGCCAGTGGCGCGGTTCTCTTGCCAGCCACTACTTGCCCCTCTCTGCCATCAAAAGTTCGATCTCGTCCTTGTTGATGCCGACCATCGCCTCACCCAGGTTCTCCGAAACCTTGGCAACAAGCTCCGCGTCGGCAAAGTTGGTCGTCGCCTGCACGATGGCGCGAGCGCGCTGCGCAGGGTTGCCGGACTTGAAGATTCCCGACCCGACAAAGACACCCTCGGCGCCCAGCTGCATCATGAGCGCGGCATCGGCGGGCGTTGCAATGCCTCCTGCAGCAAAGTTCACAACTGGCAGCTTGCCGTTATCGTGCACGTATCTGACCAGTTCAACGGGTACTGCCAGATTCTTTGCTTGCTCGTAGAGCTCGTCGGCAGAAAGGGCGGTGATGGCACGAATCTGTCCCTGAATCAGCCGCATGTGGTGAACCGCCTGAACGACGTCGCCCGTACCCGGCTCCCCCTTGGTGCGAATCATCGTCGCACCTTCAGCGATACGGCGGAGCGCCTCGCCCAGATCTTTGGCCCCGCAGACGAAGGGCACCTTGAAGGTGCGCTTGTTGATGTGATAGACGTCGTCAGCAGGCGAGAGAACCTCGGACTCATCTATGTAGTCGATGCCGATTGCCTGCAGTACCTGGGCCTCCGCAAAGTGACCGATTCGGCACTTGGCCATGACCGGAATGGTGACGGCATCCTGGATGCCCTTGATCATGGCGGGATCGCTCATGCGGGAGACGCCGCCCGCGGCGCGAATGTCGGCAGGGATGCGCTCGAGCGCCATCACGGCAACTGCTCCGGCGCCCTGGGCGATGCGAGCCTGCTCGGGGGTGGTGACGTCCATGATGACGCCGCCCTTGAGCATCTGGGCGAGCTCACGGTTGAGCTTGATGCGCTGGTCGTCGTCCTCGTCGATGACTGCCTGTTTTTGGTCTGGTGCACTCATTGTGTTGCCTCCTGCGTCGATGGCCTCCTCGATTGCTTGCACGACAGTCTATGAGTACACTGGCTCTATCAAAAGTTCCAATTCTTAAAATTATTTCAAGGTCAAATATAAGGTCAGATCAAAACTGGCTCTATCGAAATGTTTCGTTTGGAAGAAGAAGCCATGCCAGCCTACTCGCTCAATCCGCATGCAAATGAAGCTCTCTATCAGCAGCTCTATCGGCATCTGCGGGAGGACATCAGCTCGGGCAGGCTCGCCACAGGACAGCGTCTCCCGTCAAAGCGGCGACTGTCAGCTGACCTGGGCATTAGCGTCGTCACAGTGGAAACTGCCCTGGGCCAGCTGGCTGCGGAGGGTTGGGTCAAGGCAAAACCACGAAGTGGCTATTACGTCTGCAGGATCGAGACAGCGAATATGCCTGGGGCAGGAGAGGCGGATGCGCAGGCATTGAGTCACTACACTAGGCCTCAGCCCGCCGCCGTGAGCAAGCAAGCTGCATTTCCCCAGCTATTCACCTATGACCTAGCCGCAAACAAGGTTTCCGCAGAGACATTTCCCCTGAAGCAGTGGACACGGACAGTCCGAGCCGTGATGGCCCAAGAACCCGAGGATGAGCTCATAGAGGCGGGAGACCCCTGCGGAAGTCCCCTACTCCGCCAGGCAATTGCCAGCCATCTACAAGACACACGCGACCTGTTCGTAGACCCTGACCGCATCGTCGTCGGCGCTGGCGCTCAGACACTCTATAACCTCCTCGTTCAACTCTTGGGTCGCGACCGCGCTTACGCAGTCGAGGATCCTGGTTATCCCACACTCTCCCGCGTCTATCAGGTCAACGGAGCGCACGTCGAATACCTGCCCGTGGAGCCGGGCGGCATACACATGGACGCCCTCACCACAGGCAAGGCCAGCGTCGCACACGTGATGCCATCGCACCAGTTCCCCACGGGACGCGTCATGCCCGTGAGCGAGCGCTACGACCTTCTTGCCTGGGCGAGTGAGACACCTGATGCGCAAGGCCGAAACCGTTACATCATCGAAGACGACTACGATTCCGAGCTCCGCCTGCAGGGCAGGCCCGTGCCCGCACTAAAGAGCATCGATGCTCTTGGTCGTGTGATTTATGCCAATACCTTCACTCGCAGTCTGGCCCCTGGGCTCCGCATTGCTTACATGGTCCTGCCTCCGCAACTGATGGACCGCTACCGTCGTGAACTGGACTTTTATTCCTGCACGGTGCCAAACATCACCCAGCTGGCACTCGCGCGGTTCATAATGGACGGCAGCCTAAGCAGGCACATCGCCCGCGTACGCAGCGCTTCGCGCAAGGTCCGCGACTCCTTCATCGACACACTCCAGACCGACTGCCCCCAAGTGACCGAGTTCTATGGGGACGACGCTGGTCTGCACTTCATGATGCGCATTGAGGGGTCCTCCGATGAGGAGGTCATCCAACGTGCCGCCGATGCAGGTATTCGCCTAAAGCCACTCGCCGCCTACAGTATCCTCTGCACGCGTGAAGACGGAGCCACCCGCGTCAACGTCCAGCATTGGTTCCCGGTAAGCTTCGCCTCACTCACGGTCAATCAAGCCCACGACGCTGCGCGGCGATTGGCTGCATGCCTATGCTGATTTCAGCTTCTCTACGCTGTGCAGACTTGTGGCCCTCATTAGGAAATAACCTAATGAGGGCTTTTTGCTACCGAAACTGTTCAAGCTCGTCGCCGTAGCGTTGCAGGACAGCCTCACGCAAAGCCACGAATGCCAGGATGTAGTCAGGCAGAATCATATGAATCAAGCGCAAGACAGCATCGGCATTATAGGTGTGCGAAATAGCATTACGGTCTCGAAGCATCTTCAGCCACAGTTCCTCATCCACGAAGTCGAACGTCTTGTAGACAACCTTGGCGATATCGCGCGGCAAGCTGGTCGCGGCAATCGCACCCCCCTCTTGATACAAGGCTTTCCCGAAACGTCGGATGTCATCCAGCAGCGCCTGGGACACGGGCTCATCCAAATTCACGATATCTGCCTGCGAAAACGCCCGATGCCAAATCCCCTCGGCTACTCGATGCCAAACTCCTTCAGAAGTTGTTCAAAACGAGTTTTATCCGACAAGGAAGGAATCAGCTCACTCGAGCGTCCCGTTTTATCGAGCTCCTCGGCAAGACGGGCAACTTTTGTGCGAAGGGAATTCTCTCCCTCTTCACGGCCTTCCTTGCGGCCTTCCTTGCGGCCTTCTTCACGGGCATCCATCAGCTTAAGCTCGAACATGACGAACTCCCTCCTTCGCCTATCATCTGAGAGCACGGCGTTCACCGCTCCCTTAATGTTCT
>ONBR01000031.1 GCA_900316105.1 uncultured Olsenella sp. | reverse complement strand
GAGTTTCAATCCACGCGCCCCGTGCGGGGCGCGACGACGGTCGAGGAAGGGGAATAGGCATGGCGGACGAGTTTCAATCCACGCGCCCCGTGCGGGGCGCGACCAGTCGAATGCGGCGTCGAATATGCCGTCGAGGTCGTTTCAATCCACGCGCCCCGTGCGGGGCGCGACCTCAGCCCAGAGCGACCAGGCAGACCCATACCAGGTTTCAATCCACGCGCCCCGTGCGGGGCGCGACCTGACGAGAAAACAGCGAATGAGAGGAAGAGCCATGTTTCAATCCACGCGCCCCGTGCGGGGCGCGACACGACCGCGACTCGTGGCTGGACATCCTTCACACGTTTCAATCCACGCGCCCCGTGCGGGGCGCGACCACGAGTACCGCATCGACGTGGTCAGGTCCTAGGAGTTTCAATCCACGCGCCCCGTGCGGGGCGCGACGGTCTAATTATACGTCCTGGCTAATAAATTGAAACCTTGTATCCAATTGACAGGGTGCTTCGTATGATCGCAAACCGCGAACGGGCCATCAGTCCTCGTGGACGGTAGACCAAGCGCGCGAACCTCTCGTCGGCCTTCCACCACTTGAGGTTCGCGCATCAGCAGCTATACCAATAATGTTCCCTCGGGGTTATAGGGAGCTTTCGCGCCAATGTGGTCAACTCTCCCCTGCCATCGCTTCCCGAGGTTATAGAAGCGGAGACTATCTGACTCCTCATCGATAACGCTCCTGAGCTCGTGTTTCATTGATTCGTATTGAGCAGGATCGACAAGACATTCGAATACCGAGAACTGGACTCGCTGGCCATAACGCGTGCAAATCTTTGCCACACGCCGCAGCCGACCAGCGCCAGCCTTATCCTCCGTGGATACGTCATACGTAACCAAAACGTACATCTCTACCTCCAGAGAATCGCCGGGTAATCATCCAGATCACCCCTGAGATACCTGGCGAATAGTTGAGCCTGAATGAACGGCAAAAGACCCAGCTCGACCTTCTCGTCCAGAAAAGGATGCCGCATGGTTTCTCGCTTTTTCTCTTGCCACAATCCAATCGACTTCTTCAGTGCCTGCTTGTTAAAGAAGACGCCCTGATCCTGCCGGACGAAATCCGCAGCTCCAAGCTGCTTCCTGTTGAACAGGGAGAGCACGAACCTGTCTACATACGGAGCTCGCAGCTCCTCTACCAAATCAAGCGCTAAACTTGACCGCCCTGGCCTACACGCATGGAGGTATCCCATCTGAGGATCCAAACCAACTGTCTCACAGCCACTAGCCAAATCGCGACTAGCCAAGGTATAGAAGAACGATAAAGCAGCGTTTACTGGGTCAGTCGGAGGTCTGCGCGTTCTTCCTGGGAATTCCAGTCCATCTTCGTGCACACGCAGGAGCAGGTTGAAGACGCTGAAATACATACGCGCTGCGTCGCCCTCGATACCCCTGAGCTCGTCAAGCGATGACGCTGACTTAGCAGAACCGATTGCCTCAAAGAGCATGTCGATCGCATCATCGATGCCCGCACTCTTGATTTCTGGATAGTCACGACCGAAGTGTTGGAGCACCACACGCGAGTTATGAATCTTTGCAATCACAAACCTTTTTGCAATATCCAGGCATGCATCTGGCGACATGGCACGCCGGTACTGTTCTCTCCTCAAAAGGACATTTCCTGATATCGGCCCCTCGACCCTTGCCTGGAAGCGCGCCCGCTCATCCAGAATCACAACTCGAACTCCCCTCACGGCACACGCTGCCATAAGCGAAGCGCTACAGCCCACATGGCCGAAAAGGACCACACCTTCCAGAAGGTGGAAGGGCACGCTCATCACCCGCTTGTTATTTACCTTTACCTCAATAGCGTCATCATGCTTGTGCAGATATGCGTCGGGGTTAGTCACATACAGGACGTTAAGAAGATGCCTCATCGCTAGGCCTCCATTCAATCCCAAAAGAGCCCCAGTAGTCTTCCGCGCCCTTTGCACAGCCATCGGGAAGACACTCGTTTACCAGGGAGCAGCGCTTGCAACGTGGCTTGTATTCGGCAGTTGGCGTTATGCCGCCTTCGAACAGCTCGTGCGCCCTGAAAGAAAGTTCCCGCACTTTCGATCGCAAATCTTCGTTTAGCGGAACCGTTTCCCTTCTCCGCGTCTGGCCATAAAAGATGTCGCCCTCATCGATGCCGACCTCGTGCATCTCTTCGAGACACATTGCCTGAGCCGCAAGCTGAATCCTGTCCCAGTCTTCGGCCTTTGGCCGGCCAACCTTGTATTCGACTGGTCTGATGGACCAATCGCCGTCTTCGCAGAATTCGACTACATCCGCGATTCCATAGATACCGAGATGCCGGCTCACAAGCCTCGCTCCACGGACGGCGCGGACACCGTCTCGGCAAGAATAGCCAGCGGTGTCCACGCGCTCGTGAAAGTAGTCACCCCTTAGGGTATCGACGCTATCCGCCCAAATCTGCTCCACATGGATAAGAGCCCATTGGCGTTCGCAAAAGGCAAGGTGCTGCAAGCCCGACAATGCCAGTAGGTCATCATCCTCGTATGAGTTGGCGTGGGATTCCATCACTGTTCCCTGCGTTACGCCTTTGGAGGAATGTAGTCGAAGGTCTCAACCGTCACTCCCTGGGGCAGGTCGCCCTCGTCGATAGAGATCTTGTAGTCCGAGAAATGGCGTGCAGGCTGCGAGCTACTTCCATCAACCCTTACTGCCTTGACAAGGTCAAAGAGACGATGTGCGGGGGCATTGCCGAGCTTGCTCTCATGCTTGAATACGACGAGCTCACGAGAGGTCATGAGACCACGCGAAGCGCTCCTGTCGTTCTCAAACATGTTCATGAGGGATTCCCAAAGGAGATCCAAGTCTTCCTCGGAGAACCCACTCTTTTCCGCAAGGGAGGCAGAGACAAAACCCTCGAGTCGGTACAGTCCGTAAGGCACGTACTCCTTGCGACCCATGGTCTTACCCTTGTCGGCATCCTTCTCGTTGGTAACGGCCATACGGGTAATGCTCATTTCAGCGGGCATGACCGGCTCTACGGACTGGGAGAAGCAGAACTGGACGGGACCGCGTACCTGTCCGCAGTTGACCTCGGTGGTCATGACTGCACCAAAGGTACGGATATCATAGAAGTTGTCGCACATGAACTGCGTGACCTTGAGCTGGTCCTCGAGCTTCTTTGGAAGCTTCTTGGACTCCTGCTTTATGTTGTTCTTGGTATATGCCTCCTCGTTGCGCTTGTTAAGAATAGCGCCATTTTGCACGTAGATACGGTAGCCTTCCGCACCTTCGCGTGTTAGGTCCACATAATTGCGAACCTTGCGCTTGAGGCACACGTCAGAGACTATGCCAATGCCAGTCTCGGCATCGATACGCGGCATGTTTCCTGCGTCTGGGTCTCCATTGGGGTTGCCATTCTCAACATCAAAGTAAAAGACGAAATCGTAGCGATTCTTGATAGCTTCCATGGTTACTCGTTCCCCTCTGCCGTATTGGTATCGGTCGTCTTGTCGCTCTTGTCAGACTTCTTGTACAGTGCCTCTCTTTGCTGGTAGAAGCCTATGTAGAACTCTCCCTGGTCGTCGTAGGAAAGGGTCCTGGGGAATCCGCCGTCATCAACCTTCGAGAGGACCCTCTGCACCAGAGTGTCAATCCTTCCGCCCCATTCGCTCTTGCTGATATGGTGCTGAGCCATTCTCAGCAGTTGGGGAAACACGCGCGCGGGAGTCGTTGACGCAGCCCCCATGTAGCGCTCTCGAACGCCAGCGTTCACATCTCCGATGGCGTCCGCCTGTACCTTGTCAAGAAGGGCGAAAAGCCTGCCAAGCAGGTATCCCTGGTTCTCGTTTTCCTCGTTAAGTGCCACGGTCAATCTCCTTTCAGTGTCCTCGCCACACCCGGTGTCTCCGCTGCGATATTTACGCAAGAGATACGCCTTCAAAATCGCGGCTCGCCTTCCCATATCCCACAGGTTCTTCGTCCCATGATCGGCCCGCATGCGCAGAATGATTTCCCTCTCGAGCGCATCCGGAAAAGCGGAGCCGTTGAAGAGCGCTCGCACACATGAGGTCGTAAGCGATTTCGGTAGGTTCTTTGAGTCACCTTGGACTGCTGTCTGTTCCAGATACCTCTTGAGCGAGCAGAACTTCACACCATCCATCTGCGTGTCACGCAAGAACTGAGTCACGTTTCGCTCAAGGTCGCCAAAACTGCCCACCTGATAGAACCGAACTGCAAGCCTCGCCTGATAGGGAGCAATCCCCATCACGAAGTACCTCGTGTCAGGAGGCACCTGTGCGGGTGGCAAACCACGTGACATCTTTACCAGTGCGTCCTGTACCGCGTCTCTCGTCTTTACGTCTTCCTGGATACCGTCAGGGTCAAAGAAGAGCACAAGGCATTCGTCAATGGCAGGGTCGCTGGAATCCGCCCAATAGCAGACATGGTCATCACCCACCCGCATGTGATGCTCGTCGTCTTTGAGTACGTAATTAAGGGCACCGCCCGCCTTCTCTGCCGCTTCCTGGGAGATTGACCCGACCGTTGCGATCTTTTGCCCATAGGAGCTGAACGCGTCCGCGTTGCAAGAAATCAGCGCGGCGCCGGCGCTTTGTGCTCCTGCGAGACCGCTGACCTGGGGAAATAGCTTAGCCTTTGGGGCAACCTTACCGAGCACGAGGCAAGCGCCGGGGTCAGACTGCCACTCCTGGGACCTTGCATGGTCATTCCAAGCGTTGGCGATTGCCGGACGGTCATGCAATAAGGTGTCGTCGGCCAGTAGACGAAAGACAATGTTGGACTTTAGGTTTGGATTATCCTTCCCAGCCGACCCAGGAGGAGCATCCTCGCCCATTGCTTCGACGCATGATCTGGGCAGCACGCCAGAGCCATAGTGGTGCAGCATCCTCAGATACGCGCGTGCCCCATCGTCATCGACTCCCGACAGCACCTCCTCTGCAAGGCTCAGGTGCATCTGGCGCAGCTCATCGCGAAACTTGTTTTTCCCGACGCCAAAAACATGCTGTGCATCATCGCAGAGGAAGCCAGGTGCGGGCTTCTGGCCAGATCTTGTGACATAGGCCATGGGCACAACGAACTTCGGCAGTCGCTTCGCCCCATCCGCTGCCAGAGGTATGCACGACACCACCGTTCCGTCCAGGTCGACAGTCACTTCAAAGCCAACGCTCATGCGACACCAGTAACGGGGTGGGATTGCGTTCGGGTCACTCTGCTGTTTGAGGTCAAAGAGATCGCAGAGGTCTCGGAGCATCATGAGACCACCTCTGAGCGGGCCGATGCAACGTCAATGATTCCACGGTGCATAACGGCCCTATAGAACTGCGGAATTGGGTCCTTCCCCGAAGCGTAGTCAAGGTCATAGAGCATGAAGCCGAGGTCATGGGTCTCCTCCACCTCGTAAAATGACCGTGGGATGCTATCCTCCTCAATCAGAGATACGTCGGCGGGAAATTCCCTGCACCCCAGATAAGGCTGGTTGAAACACTGACCTGAGCGCAGGCGTCTGAGGGCGATGTTGTAGTGCTTTGCCTCGGTATCGGTCTCCCCCACTTTTTCGGGTACCAGTTCGAAGTGGGCATCCACTACGTAGTCGACATCCTTCAGGTAAAGGGTGTTCCTCTGCTGCCGGTCGGCAGTCACATCGATTCCAATCGCCCCCGCACCAGTGTCATACACCTTCTTTGCAGACCTGTATGACGCCTTCGACGCCACTTCGTTTCGGCGAATCGTGTCGAAGACTATTGGGTTCAGGACCTCTATTCGATCAATGACCCACCGAATGGCCGGCTTCCAATACACTGCCTCAAGGACTCCCCTTGCAGCCGAGGGAGTGATGACGTCGTAACTCGTTCGCTCGACATGCATCTCGGGCCTTGTGAAGCACGCCCTTGGGCCCTTGATTCGGACCTTAATGCCATATCCCATTTAGTTCCTCCTCTCAGTTCTTCCAAATGTGATAGGCGCTAGATGACTAGCGTCTCGATACCACCAGCTTCTGGATCAAGCAGCCCCCTCTCGTCGTCATATACATCGTTGATTCCATCACGTGTCTCCAAGACTGGCACGGGAAAGCCATCGATGCGTCTAATTAGACCCGCGCTCTGATATTTCTGATACATCCAAGGTGCGACATTAATTGAATGACGCTGTACCTGGGGAAAGAGGTCCGGACCCCACGGATCTTTGGACTGGATACGATTCAGCAGACGCTCCCCGCCCTCGCCCCAGGGAACAAAGATGCCGACGTCCGCGTTGTCTATAAAGCGGTACCTGTCCGAGATGGTCTCGAAAGGGTAGCTTCCGTCCGAGCAGTACAAACTCCACTTGTCCGAATTGGTGATGCAGCCGTAGATTGGCTTCCCTGCCGCTCCATCAAGTTCACCGGTTTGATGGCGTCTGTCAAAGTAATAGCTGACGGCATTGTCTCCAAAGGGCTCCCATTGCCTCTGAGCCGCAAACTTGAGCGTCTCCTTGCCCAATGCCTTCACCTTAGTAAGCCAACTTTGAGAAGGCTTCTGCTGACTCTCGAAATCCCTGCACTCAAATACGACCACACGGCCTCGCCCAGAGAGCGCTCCTTCCCGGTTGCACCTGCCTGCCGCCTGCAGTACCGAATCGATTCCCGTCAGTTCCCTCAGAACAAGTGGGAAATCGACATCCACTCCCGCCTCGATGAGCTGTGTGGAGATCAGATGGCAGGGTCTGCCCGTCTTCAGTCGATTCCGTACTTCTTCAAGCACCTTCGTCCTGTGTACGGGAATCATCAACGCACTTAGGTGAAAGACGGCATCTGGCTCTTCAGCCCTATCCTTGATTGCATCGAAGACCTGGACCGCAGCTCGTCGAGAGCTGACGATGCAAAGGGACTGTTTCTGCGAAAGCGCCTCATCTACCAACTCGTCAAGGTCAATCGGCCCCTCTCCACCAGCCTCCTCGGAGATATGCGAGATATCGAAGTCCGTACGCCCCGAGAATAGCTCAGAATGGCGTGTCTCCTCATCGATGATGGGCTTTACCTGCGATTTAAAGGGCATACACCGCTCAAGCCCCGGCTGAGTGGCAGTGCATATCACCACACTGACGTTCGCAATCCTCGTCAATGATTCGAGCATTGCAAGCGTTGGCTTTAGAAGCCCGTCAGGCAGGCTTTGTGCCTCGTCCAGTACTATCACGCTATTTGCTATGTTGTGAACCTTGCGAGAGCGCGTTGTCTTTTTTGAAAAGAGCGATTCGAAGAGTTGAACGTTCGTGGTGACGACGACAGGGGCATCCCAGTTCTGGACTAGCATGCGTTCCCTCAGGCCTGACTCGCTGGCGTCGTCATCTGCCTCGTTCACGGCCTTCGAGAATCCGTAGTCATAGCTAGAGAAATGCTCAAGAACGTTTTCGCTCCCAATGGCATCTTTGAACACCGCCGCATTCTGCTCGACGATACTCATGAATGGAATCGCGTAGACGACTCGCGCCTGGTGATTCCTCAAGGCGTGCCTCAGCGCAAACTCAAGGGAGGTAAGCGTCTTACCACCGCCAGTCGGCATGTTGAGCGAAAAGATCCCCGTCGGCGCATCCGCCATCTTGCATGCTCGATCAAGCATCTCTTCTCTGGCGCGGTTCACAGGAGTGTCCTTGACTCCAGCAAACTTCTTTTGGCGATAATCCACAAGCCTCTCAAGCAACTCGCCTACACTCGCCTGGTCGGACTTCGCAGCAAGGCGCATCCGGTAGTCATCGGGGCTCATCACGCGTTCGGTATCCAGCCAATCCGCATCGACAAGAGAGCTGAACAGTAGACGCTCGAGGACGTACATATTGAAGGTCGCAAATTCTTTTGCGTCGCATCCATTAGGACATTTTGTCCTCAGCAGTGTCGTCCTCGTCGTGACGTCTTCTGCAGGAAGCAGACTTTCGAATGGGGCGAAGTCTCGTCGAAGCTGCACTTGAGGATGTTCCGTCGCGTCAGACTTGATCCTGTCGGCAATAGCAGAGCCATCCTGAAGACCCGTATGGTGGCCTGCAATTACGGGCACCAGAGGGTTTCCCTCATTAGCCCTGTCTTTTGGGTAAGCCATTCTAGCGAGTCGAGCGCCTGGGCTCGAATGGTCAAAGGCAGGATGTTTCCCCTCAAGCCTCAGCTGAAACTCCGGGTATGACTTTCCTGCATCATGAAGTACGCCCGCCGCTTCTGCCCAAGGACTCGCATTGAACGGCTTGGCAAAGTCACCCGCCATCCGCCCAACTTCACGCAGATGTTCCTCCAGGGTCTGCCAATCACTCTTGTCTTCTTTTGATCCCGAGTGAGCATACAGAGTCATACAGTTACCTCCCAATAGAGGTTTGCCTGACGACTATTAATTTAGTTCATATTTGTGGTTTGGGTAAATATTCTATGCGAAAGGTCTATAATTCTGTTTAGACGGAAAGGCCCCGTGAACATCAGCGATGCCACGGGGCCATCCTGATGCCTAGCTACCCATACAACCAATATGTTTCAATCCACACTGCAGACAAGGGGCCTACAGCGACAGGCATCAGTAATGACTCTAACACCAGGTAACACGAGAAGCTGCGACCGTTTATTAGCTTGTTCTGCGATTGCTTTCCAAAAGAGTTTATATGGACGCGCTGCATCCGTCTTTAGCTGAGAGTGTAATTTGGCTAGTCGATCCCTTAGCCCCACTTGGAGGTAGTCCCTGCCACCTGCGTGGCAAAGTGCCACTTGAGGGGCTACCCCCCGCGACACAACCTCCGCGACACACCGTCGCGCCCGCACGCGACAAAGCGTGCTAGAGTTTGCCTTGGCCCCGACGAAAGGAAACGACCCGTGAAGTTCATCTCTTGGAACATCGACTCCCTCAACGCCGCCCTCACCGGCACCAGTGCCCGCGCCGAGCTGACTCGTCAGGTCCTGGACACCATCGCCTCCGAGGACGCCGACGTCATTGCCATCCAGGAGACCAAGCTTCCCGCCACGGGCATGAACAAGAAGCAGACCGCCGCCCTGGCCGAGCTCTTCCCCGACTACGAGAACGTCTGGGTGAGCTCGCACGAGCCCGCCCGCAAGGGCTACGCCGGCACTATGGCCCTCTACAAGAAGGGCATAGAGGTCTCCGCGGACTTCCCCTCAATCGGCGCGCCGGAGCCCATGGACGATGAGGGCCGCCTGATCACCCTGGACCTGGGCGAGCTCTACTTCAACCTGGTCTACACTCCCAACTCCGGAGACGGCCTGCGCCGCCTGGACGAGCGCCAGCTCTGGGACGCCCGCTACGCCGACTACCTGGCCGAGCTTGACGCGCAAAAGCCCGTCATCGCCTGTGGCGACTACAACGTGGCCCACGAGGAGATCGACCTGGCCCACCCCGAGAGCAACCACATGTCCGCCGGCTTCACCGACGAGGAGCGCCAGGGCTTCACCAAGCTCTTGGCAAAGGGCTTCACCGACTCCTTCCGCCACGTCCACGGCGACGTCGAGGGCGTCTACTCCTGGTGGGCCCAGCGCGTCCGCACCAGCAAGATCAACAACTCGGGCTGGAGGATCGACTACTTCATCGTGAGCGACCGCATCGCCGACCGAGTGACCCGTTCCGAGATGCTGGACTCCGGCGAGCGCAAGGACCACTGCCCCCTGGTCCTGGAGCTCGCCTAACCCGAAATGTGACAATAGTGCCAGGCACCTCTGTCCCAAAATGTGACAATAGTGCCTGGCACTATTGTCACATGCCGCGGCCCCGCCCATCAGTCGACGCTCTTGAGGCTCTCCACCATGTTGATTCGGTCTAGCTTGTGCCTCATCAGGATCATGACCAGGGCGGAGAATCCCAGCGTCAGGGCAAAGGAATATACGAAGCTCATGGGGTGGATCAGCCTGCCGAACATCACGTAGTCCACCTCGGCCGTGGTGATCACGAAGTTCTCCAGCCAGATGCCCAGAATCAACCCCAGCAAATCCCCAAGCACGGCCAGGATGGCAATCTCGCGAAAGACGTAGGCATAGACCTCGCGCCGCGTGAAGCCCAGGACCTTGAGGGTGGCGATCTCGCGCACGCGCTCCTCCACGTTGATGTTGGTCAGGTTGTAGAGGACGACCGCCGCCAGGGCCGCCGCGGACACGATCAGAACCACGACCACCAGGTTGACCACGTTGAGCATGTTTCGGTACATGTTGATCATCTCGTCTGAAAAGACCACCGTGGACACGCTGGGCATCTGGTGGAGCTTGTCGGATATCTGGGTGCGGTCGGACCCCTGGTCAGGCACGTTACACCAGATGGTGGAAAAGACAGGCTCGTCCTTGTCCACACCACGCCAGGCGTCCTTGCCCACATAGACGAGGTTGCCCACGTAGTTCTCCGAGACGCCCGTCACCGTGAGGGCATGTCCCTCCCCCGTCGGGTTGCCTACGTCGTCCTGGTCGTAGAGGACTATGGTGTCCCCCGCCCTGATGCCATGGAGGCTGGCCAGCTTCTCCGTCACGATCACCGCGTCGTCGTCGAAGGGCAGCTCCTGCTGGGTCAGGCGGTCGCGGAAGCTCAGGGCCCTCTCTACCTGCTCCGAGTCCTGGGGCACCACCACGCTGACTCGGGTCTTTTCCGTGGCGCTGGACGAGGCGCCCGTGCCTTCCGCCTGCATGTTGTGGAGGTCCACCCGCACCAGGTCCGAGGCCTTGCCCGTGGAGTCCAGGTAGTCCATGACCTGGCGCACGTCCAGCTCGGTGGACCCGTCGGCCAGGCCGATGGTCGTGTCGTAGTGGACGATGGGCCCAAACTGCAGGTCGATGATGTCCCAGATGGAGTCATGCAGACCAAAGCCCACCAAAAGGAGGGCCGTGCAGCCCGAGATGCCGATGACGGTCATGAGCAGGCGCCTCTTGTAGCGAAAGAGGTTGCGGGCCGTCACCTTCCAGGAGAAGGAGAAGCGCCGCCACAGGGGACCGATGCGCTCCAGCAGGATGCGCTTGCCAGCCTTTGGTGCGCGGGGCAGCATGAGGGTTGCGGGGGTCTCCCTGAGGCTCGAGGCGACGGCCGCCCAGGTGGCCAGGAGGGTCACGCCCACACCCAGTCCACCAGCCCCCAGGGCGATGGGCAAGTTGAAGGGCAGGGGCAGGCCCCAGAGAGGCACCGTGTAGATGATCGAGTAGGAAGACGAGATGATCAGGGGCAAGACCTGCGAGAGGACCGCGATGCCAAAGACCGCGCCGATTCCCGCGGCCAGCAGCGCATAGAGGAGGTAGCGGCTGGCAATGCGGGCCTTGCCGTAGCCCAGGGCTTTGAAGGTGCCTATCTGCACGCGGTCATCGTCCACCAGGCGCGTCATCGTGGTCAGGGCCACCAGGGCCGCCACCAGGAAGAAGATAAAGGGAAAGACGTTCCCTATGTGGTCCATGCGCTCGGTGTCCGCCTGGTAGGTGGCGGCCCCCTCGCTCTTGGTCCGGTCCAGGGTGTAGATGTCCGGCAGGTCCATGTCGTCTATCTGCCTCTGGGCGTCCTGAATCTGCGTCCAGGCGTCGGTAAACTTCTGGTCGGCGTCGGCGCGATTGGCCTCGTAGCTGGCCCTGCCCTGGTCGTAGTCGCGCTGGGCCTGGTCGAGCTGGTCCCTCGAAGCCTGTAGCTGGGACTTTGCAGCATCCAGCCGGGCCTGGCCCTGGGCCAGCTGGGTCTGGGCCGACGTCCGCCGCTGGTCCAGCTGGGTCTGGGCGGAGTCCAGCTGGCCGGCAGCCTGGGAGGTCTGGGCCCTACCTGAGTCCAGCTGGGCGCGGGTGTCAGCGAGCTTCTGTGCATTGTCACGGGCAGTTTTGAGCTGCGCCTCCGTCTGCGCGGGCGGCAGCTGGGACTCGACCTTCTGGATGCCTGCCTCCAGCTGGGGCAGGGACGCCTGGGCCTGCTCGATCTCCTTGAGCTGTCCCTGCAGGGTCGTCAGCTGGCCCTGGGCCTGGGCGTACTCCTGCGACTCCGGGTCCAGCTGGGCCAGGGCAGCCTGAGTCTGGGCTATGCCCTGCTCCACCTGGTCCTTTGCGGCCACGGCCTTCTGGGCCTGGTCGCGCTGGCCCTTCAGCTGGGACAGCTTCGAACGCGCGGAGGCTATCTGCTGCAGGCGCCCGTCCATGGCGTCCACGTAGCCCTGGGCCGAGCTCGCGTGAATCCCCTGTCCCTCCAAGGCTGCCGACAGCTGACCGTAACCCTTCTGCCAGTCACGCTCCCCCTGGTCCAGCTGGGCCTTCTTTTCCTCCAACTGCTTGCGACCGGAGTCGATCTGCGCCTGACCGTCCGTCAGCTTCCTCTGGGCGGTAGCCCTCTGCTGGGCCAGCTGGCCCACGCCGTTCTGATAGTCCCTCTGACCCTGGGCCAGCTTTGCCCGGCCGTCCGCGATCTGCGCCGCCGCGTCATCCAGCTGGGCCTTTGCCTGGTCCAGCTGGGCGTAGGCGTCGCCGTGCTGCTGCCAGTAGTCACTGACCTTCTGGTCCAGCTTCTCCTGGGCCGCGGCCTTGAGCTCGTCTTGCCTACTCTGGGCCAGGGCGCCAGAATTGTCCTCTATGCGGTCCTTGACCTCGGCCACCTGGGACTTGTAGGCGTCCGAGCCGCTCTGGAGCTCGTCTGCACCAGCGACCTTCAGGTAGACCTCGGTGTAGGGGGCGTCCTCCTTGAAGGCAGCCGCTGGCACGTTCAGGTAGTCATCCACCTGGCCCGAGCCCAGGTTCGTGGAGCCAAAGCTCCCCGTGTACACGTAGTCGGGGGCCGTGACCCTGCCCACCACGGTGAAGGTCCTCGTCTGGAGCTCGTCGTCCAGGGCGTCCGTGCCATAGAGGACCTCCACGGCATCGCCCAGGGCAGGGCCAGTAGTCAGGTCCGCGCTGACCACGCACTCGTCGGCCGCCTGTGGCCAACGACCCTCACACAGGATCGGGCGGTTCAGGTAGTCCGCATCGTCCGAGCTCACGGCCCTCTTTTCACTCCTGGAAGCCTGGGCCGCGTCCACATCCAGGCTGGAGATGCGCACGGCCACCTGTTCCTTGCCCATGCGGGCCATGGCGTCCACGGTCCGGGAGGGCATGGCGGCAGAGACCCCGTCGGTCGAGACCAGGCGGTCGACGTCGGCATCCTCGAAGCCCAGGGTGGATATGACGCGCAGGTCCCAGAGTGCCGTCCCGTCGTAGAAGGCGTCTGCCGCGGAGCGCATGTCGGGACCGGTCATCTTTAGCCCGGCAAAGAAGCCACAGCCCAAGGCGACGATGCCCATGATGGCCAGGAAGCGGCCCAGGGAGCCGCGGATGCTCCTGAGCAGGCTCGTGCCAAAGGCAGAGGATGCGGGCGCCGCGGGCCGCCTGGAGGCCGGGGCCGCCGCCGGACTCGAAGCCGCCATGGCCGAGGTCGCCAGAGGCTGCCCGGAGGCCGAGGTCGCCAGAGGCTGCCCGGAGGCCGAGGTCGCCAGAGGCTGCCCGGAGGCCGAGGTCGCCAGAGGCCGCCCGGAGCGCGAGGCCCCTCTTTCCTCTTTCCGCCGCCGCGCACCCATGACAGCCCCTACCACTCGACCGTCGCGGCGTCGGCGGGACGGACGTTGGTCTCTATGGATTGGGCGCGACCCTCGCGGATGTGAATCACGCGATCGGCTATCTGGGTGAAGGCCTGGTTGTGGGTGACGATGGCCACGGTGGTGCCCATGCTGCGGCAGGTGTCCTGGAGGATGCCCAGGACCTGCTTGCCCGTCCGGTAGTCCAGGGCTCCGGTGGGCTCGTCGCACAGGAGGAGCTTGGGGTTCTTTGCCAGCGCGCGGGCTATGGCCACGCGCTGCTGCTCGCCGCCCGAGAGCTGTGCGGGAAAGTTGTCCATGCGGGCAGAGAGCCCCACCAGGCCCAGAACCTGGTCTGCTGGCAGGGGGTTGTCACAGATCTGGCTGGCCAGCTCCACGTTTTCCCTGGCCGTCAGGTTCTGCACCAGGTTGTAGAACTGAAAGACGAAGCCGATGTCGTGGCGGCGGTACTGGGTGAGCTCCCGCTCTCCCATGTCGCTCACCAGGGCGCCATCCAGGGTGATGGTGCCCGACGTGCAGGAGTCCATGCCACCCAGCATGTTGAGGACGGTGGTCTTTCCCGAGCCAGAGGGGCCCACGATCACCACAAGCTCGCCCTTCTCGATGGAGAAGGTCATGCCGTCAACGGCACGGACCTCCACGTCGCCCATCTGGTAGGTCTTGTGCACGTCCACGAGCTCGACGAATGACATGGCGGCCTCCCATCAGCGCAGGTGAAAAGGTCAAGCGGGCGTCACTTCGATTGTAGGGGCATGGGCGGAAAGGGGGCCGGCCAGACGGCAAGCGTTACCG
>ONBR01000036.1 GCA_900316105.1 uncultured Olsenella sp. | reverse complement strand
CTGCTACTTCTTGCTCGACCAGGCACGCGCGCTGCTGACCGAGATCGGCCGCCGGTTCCCCGGCTCCGTGGTGGTGTTCGACGCCTTCAACAAGCTCGGTGCCCGCATGTTTGCCAAGACCTGGCAGAAGCAGACGGGCATCGGCGATGTGAGCATTGGTTTCTACCTTGATGACCCCACGGAGCTCGCGCAGTGGGGGCCGGAGTTCAGCCGCGTCTCCTCGCGCAGCTACATGCGGGGCTACCAGGACATCTGCCCGCAGCTGGGCCTGGTCCTCAGGGCCATGGTCAAGGCCTGCGACCGCGGCATGGGCATGCGCATCGTGAAGGTCCAGTTTTAGCGCGACAAAGTGCTAGGGACTCCGGGTCCGCTCGTAGTGGGGCATCTTGTTGCGCAGGAAGAGGGGGTAGGAGTCCTGCCAGGCCCGCTGGCTCTCGCGGGCTATGGTGTCGAAGGCCAGCGAGCTCTTGCCCGACCCCGAGACCCCCGCGAACACGACGAGCTTGCCCTTGGGTATGGTCACGCTCACATGCTTGAGGTTGTGCTCCGAGGCGCCGATGACCTCGATGTCGCCGCTTCCGTCCGCCACGATGGCCTACCTTCCTGTCTCAGGAGCTTCTACCTCGACGACCCAGCGGAGCTGGCGCAATGGGGGCCTGACACAAGGCGTCAAGGTGCTGGGCGGCCACTTCGCAATCTCTGATACCGGCCTCGGCAACACTCGCCGCAAGCTCGCCGGGCCTGGGCGTAAAGGCAAGGTCGCGCAGGTGAGCCCCGCCCGGACCTAAACATGTACTTGAGGGGCTTCTCGCCCAGGATCTCCCGTATCTCGGGTAACACCGCGGCCACCTGCTGTGCGGTGCCCGCCGCGAAGAGGATCGCGGGGTCAGTGGCAAGCAGATACTGGTGGATGGTGAAGTCCATGGGCGGAATGTACATAGAGAACTGGTCTGGGCAGGTGACCTGGGCGTGGGGGAGCCTGCGGTAGAGGGGTATGGTGAGGACGCCGGTGCCCACGGGAACCTCCAGCAGCCTCCCCGCGAACCCGTCCGGGATGCCGGACAGTGCCCCATCCATCCGCTGCGCCGTGGTCTGCCCGGTACAGGCTTGCTTGGCCGCGGAACGGGAGACCCGACTGCGGCTCAGACCTTTCGGGCCGTGGCCCCCTTTGGTTTGCTATCTTGATGTGGCGCCTGTCGCACAAGGAGGACCTCATGCCTGATCTGCCCACGCTCGTCATCGTCTGCGGCCTCTGTGCCGCCGCTGGCTTCGTGGATGCCGTCGCGGGCGGCGGCGGGCTTATCTCGCTGCCTGCCTACCTCATTGCCGGCTTACCGGTGCACGTGGCCCTCGGTACGGGCAAGCTGAGCTCCATGCTGGGAGTCTCTGTGGTCACGTGGAAGTACGCCAGGAATGGCTTTGTCCCCTGGCGCGAGGCCGTTGTGTGCGTGGTTGTGTCGCTGGTTGCCTCGGCGCTGGGTGCCCGTGCCGTCCTGCTGGTTGATCCGCAGGTCCTCATGGTTGCGCTGCTGGTCGTCCTGCCTCTGACGGCGGTCTACGTGCTCCGCCATGGCTTTGGCAAGGCGGACGCTGCAGGCGACGAGTCCACGTCCCCGGAGGACGCGACAGGCCAGGCCGTGGGGGTCGTCGCAGGGGAAGGTCCTGCGCCCGCTGCGGACGGCGTGCGCCGCTCCTCTCGCAAGACGATGCTTCTGGTTGCGCTCGTGGCCGCCCTCATGGGCTTCTACGACGGGTTCTACGGACCGGGGTCGGGTACCTTCATGCTGCTTTTGCTCACGGGGCTCGCACGTCTGACGCTCGAGGAGTCCAATGGCATCTGCAAGGTGGTGACGCTCGCATCAAACTTCGCAGGTCTTGTCGTGATGCTTGCGGGCGGGGCCGTCGATGTGCCGCTGGGCCTGCTTTCGGGCGTCTTTCTGGTGCTGGGAAGCTATCTTGGCGCCCGCAGCTTCAGCCAAGGCGGGGCCAAGGTGACCCAGCCGATGATCCTCGTGGTGGTCACACTCTTCTTCGTCAAGGTGTTGGCAGAGCTTATCTAGCGGACGAGGTCCGTGGAGGCTCGGGCTTCCGTACATCGATCGTACGATGATCGCATCGGGCCTTCCTCTCTGCGGAGAGACTGCGAGAAACCCCTATCGTGCTTCTCGCGATTGGCCAGCTCGCCAACCTCCCCCACCTGGACTCGACGTCGGCTAGAGCCTCGGGTGTGCGGTTTCCCACGTATCAGTACTCGCATGCACCGTCGCCGTCGGGGGGTCTTGTGCCGGACGAGATGCGCATGGAAGACAGGTGGCATGAGCTGGTCGCGGGCGCACATCCAACGGACCGCCTCAAAGTAGCCGTATCCGCAGGTGAAGTCGTACATGGGGCAGAAGCCGATCGCGTACGCTACACCATGCACCCGATGCAGCGGGTTGGTGCGGAGGTGCCAAGTGTGCCCCCAGGCTCCGTCACGCAGGCGGTCGCAGAGCGCTTGGTAGCCTCGTATGATCAGGTGGATGCCACCCATGAGAGGACGGACGCCTTCGAGCCTGTTCCAGTTGGTGAAGCCCAACGACTCCAGCGAGTCGTCCATGGCGCCTTGGTCCATGTGCATGAAATCCTCGTGCGTTAGCGTGCGTCCCAGCGTCTTGTGCGGCGCGCACATTGCATAGCAGAGCATCATGGTAGACGACATGGGGTTTGTCGCTCCGCCAACCAGGCCCTCCTCCGTTGCCCATTGCTCGCAGAGCCCCTCCATATGCAGCCAACGTCGCATGACCTCATCATCGTCGTCGTAGCGTAGGTAAAGGACGTCAAGCATCAGGGGCTGTAGGCGCCTCAGGGTCCCATTCACGAGTTCGCTCCCCATGTGTGATTACATAAGTTATATTCTGCCAACAAAGTCTAACCATCTACAGAAACCTATCCCACGCGAAAGCCACGTGTTGCGATACCCACGCCTGCGTGACGGGGAGGCGGCCGTTTTCATACCTACGCTTGGGGACAACCGCATCGCATGGACAAGGGGTCTTCCTGTGCCCATACGCACCTGCGGCATCCAAAAAACCGTCCCTATAAGCATATGTCTTCGTTAGTGAAACTTAATGAAACTGCGCTTTTACAAGCAAGAGTAGATTTATAGGGACGGATTATTGGATGCCGCAGGTGCGTATGGGCAGTAAGGCGCCCTGTGAAAGTGCAGATAGATACCCATGGATTTGCTCGTGTCTTTAGCTCGGTGGCTAGATGGCACCTCGAGGCAGGGCCTCCTAGCTGCTGTTTTGTGGATGCTCGTGCTCCACCGCGGGTACGAGGCACATCCGGAAGCGCCTACTGAGGCATGACGTGAGCCGTCTACCTTGGCAAACGCGTCAGAGGCGTTTTAAGCCCCGTCTTGGTGGCCGATGGCCCTAGAGTCCATTGCCTCTCGGAACGGCCGTTCTGCGCCTTCTGGTGAGGTCACTCTTGCTGGACGCCCCGCTCATCCATAAACGGGCGGGTCGTCTTGGGCCAAAGGGCCATGCCTATTGGTTTTCTCCTGCGGGAAAGCCCTTTGAGGCGAATCCCCGCTTCTGCCGCATCGGTGCGCTCAGCTGCGAGGTGGTGGAGGGCTAGGTGCAGGGCGATTGGGTGGGGATTACCGGCATTGAACCATGCTATGGGGACGTGCTATGGGGACGGTTCTCTCGACGCGCTGCTGTGCGGTGTGCCCTCAGTACTTTGGCAGGACCAGACGCTTGTCCACGGCCTCCACCACAAGCGCCAACGTGCTCTCGAAGCCCGTCTTGGCCAGGAGGTTCTTCACGTGGTACTTCACGGTGTTGAGGGATATGCCCAGCTCCGAGGCTATCTGCTCGTAGCTGAGGCCGCGTGCCAGCTGGTGCAGCACGTCGAACTCGCGCGCCGTAAGCTCCGAGCTCCTAGCCAGGCCAAGCCACACCACCGGGGCCTCGCTGGGCCACACCCGCTCGCCCCGCAGTGTGCGCTCGACCACGTCGACAAGCCCTACCGCCTGCAGGTCCTTGTACCAGAAGCTGTCGCATCCGGCGGCCTGCGCCTTGGCCAGGAAGGTGTGCTCCGGCATGGAGGTCATGATGATCACCCTGGTGGAGGGACTTTCCCGCTTGATGCGGGCGGCAGCCGCAAGCCCGGACTCGTCGTCGCGGGTGCACACGTCCATGAGGACGAGGCCGATGCTGCGCCTGGCGCAGGCCACCACCGCGTTGGCAGCGTTCTCCAGTGTGGCCACGATTGTGACGTTCGGCAGCTGCGCCAGGCGGTCCACCACCGCCTCCCGCGCCAAGAGCGAGTCCTCCACCACTATGGTCCTCACCATGGCCGTCACCTCGCCTCCGGCACTCGCACGGTCAGGGACACGCCCCTGCTGAGGTCCAGCCGGAGCACGCCGCCCTCCTCCTCGATCCTAGCCCGCAGGTCGGCCAGACCCGCGCCCTCGGTCAGGCTGGCGGGGGCGCCTCCCGCCTGGGCGTCCTGGCCATTGTCCCAGATGTGCGCGACGGTCCAGCCATCCTGCTGCTCGCAGCACACGTTCAAGGCCGTGGCATGGGCGTGCCGCGCTGCGTTGCTCAGGGCCTCGCGCACGGCGCTGAGCACCAGCGACCTCGCGACCTTCTCTGCAGGAAGCTCGCCGGACCAGACGACACGGCATCCTATGAGCGCCGCCACGCCCTCAAGCTCCGCGAGGTCGGAGCCGCCAGTCTTCTCCGTGGGCTCCGCGTGGCCAAGCCCCCGGAGTACTGCGTCCCACCGGCCGACCAGCTTAAGGAGAAGGGCGTCCCGAGCCTGCTCATCCAAACCGGCTTTGACCTGCTCCTGCGCCTTCTGGGTCATGAGCAGGCATTCCCCCAGGCTGCGGTGGGCCTGCATGCGGGCGGAGAGCGTCTCCCGCTTGAGGTTGATCTTCTCGACGTCTTGCAGGAGCAGCTGCTGGCGGGCGTTCTGCTCGCGCAGGAGCTCGTTGGCTGCGGAGGTCTCCGCCCTGGCCCGGGCTATAGCGGTCACGTCAATCGCCTGGATCTGCAGGTAGCTTGGCCTGCCCATGGTCTTGCAGCGCACGAACTGCCAGACGCTTCCATCCGGGGCGGCCACCTCCAGGGCACGCGCGCCCAGCTGGTCCCCGTCGAGCAGCCTGGCGCAGCTCAGCTCCGAAAGGTCCCGCCAGAAGGCCCGCGCATCAAGGATGGAATGGCCGGTCAGCTCGCAGGCAAGTTGGTCCATGCGGTGGTTTACCAGGATGGGGACCCCGCTAGCGCTGCCTAGGCAGATGCCGCTTGGGAGCGTGTCCACGGCGGCGCGGGTGAGGGATGCGAGGCCCACCACGCGGGCCGGGTGCGCGCAGGTCCAGATCATGAGGGCGCATGCCAGGGCAAGGCAGAGCATGCAGACAAGCACGGCCATCATGTGCCTCCGCGCTCTGCGGGCTGGCTTGAGCGCCCGGCGGGCCGGCCGGAGCTTCCGTCTTCCCCAGCCCCGTCGCCAGGTGCCAGAAGGACGCTCATGCAGGTGGTCTTGAGCTCCGAGCCTTCCTGGAGGATCTGGCCGAGCATCCGCAGGCACTGGTCCTGGCCAAGGGGGCGGTCGCTATCTTGCAGCCGCTGCCCCAGCTCCCGCACCTGGCGCTCAAGCCCCTCTCGCTGCGGGCGTATCCGCTCCTCCAGGGCCTGGTAGATAAGGGCGCGGCTGTGCACGCCCTCGGCCTCCCCGCGCACGCGGAGCTCCTGGGCCAGCGCGTCGCCACGCTGGGAGAGCTCTTCGCGCACGTCTTGGAGCTGGGCGAGGGCGCGCCGCTGCTCTCGCACGTCCTGGCTCCAGGCGCACCAGGCGTCTCGCACGCCAAAGGCGCGCAGCTCCAGGCCTGGGCTGGTCTCCACGCACTCGCCGCGCGTCAGGGCCAGGAAGTCGTCCCGCCCTATGGCGGGTGCGTCCGCGGACCCGGTCAGGCGGGCGCCGCTCGCATCCAAGAGCTGGAGGGCAATCGTGGAGGCGTGCAGCACGTCCTCGTAGCCGGTGTTGACGGGAACGAGCCCGGTGGCGATGCAGCTCTCCCACAGCAGGGCCTCAAAGAGAAAGACGCGGGCGAAGAACTCCACGAAGTCTGGGTCCGGCGCAAAGGAGCTCAGCATGTAGGGCGCCGCGGCCGCCGCCATGCATGCCCCCACGAGCAGGGTGGGCCATGGGCTGCGGCTGGCCCCCAGGGACCTATTGCGTGCGGTCATGAGGCCTATGCGTGCGAGCGTGAGCCCTATGTACCAGGCTGCGAGCAGGTAGGCGCCAAAGCCGGGGTGAAAGAGCAGGTTGGGCTGGGGGTCCGCTGGGTCCACCACGCACATGAGGTGGAGCTGCGAGTCGCTGAGGGCCAGAAAGACCAGGGCCAGCACCGGGACCGCCAGCCAGTGCCAGCGGGGGTTGGGCCGGTAGGTGCTGCTGTGCCCCAGTCCCAGCGTGCCCAGCCAGCCCAGCGGGGGGATGGCCATAAGGGGGATGAGGGCCAAGTAGCCGCTCTCTCGCATGAGATAGATGTTAGAAACAAGGACGGTGTCCTGCACGAACCGCATGGTGGCACCGGCAAACATGAGGATGCCCTCGGCGCAGACGCAGCGCCTCATGACCTGCTGCGTCATGCACCTGCGGATGGATCTTATCCATAGGCACACAAGCAGCACGTAGATGACGTACATGACGAGGGGGACGAGCCATCCGGAGCTGCCGGATTCCAGCATCCACCGACGCCATGCCGAGACTACCAGGAGCAGTGCCACGGCGGCGCAGGCCCATGCCATGCGTCTGCGTTGCGTCGTCCCCACCTCGGCGCCTCCCGGTCTTCTTGTGCGTCCAGCAAGAGGGGCGTTGGCCCGCCTCGCCTAGCTGCTTACAAGATATATCAGGGCCGGTCGTGGCAGGCCACCCGTACGGGTGGGGTCTGGCGCGCCATGCCGTGCTTGAATGCGGCCCAACATCCGCAATCGGGCAGCAGGAGGCAGTCGCATGGAATCTGTCATCAAGTGCAAGATGCTCAGCTACGGGCTGGTAGAGGTGCGCGACGCGGGGGCCACGTCGCCGCGCTACCGGCTCTACGTGGCAGGACAGCTCAAGAGCTACTCGGACGACCTGTACACGATCCTGGCCGAGTTCGACCGGCTCTACTAGGGCTGACGGAAGACAGGAGAGGGGAGAAGGCCATGTTCGTACCCCAGAGCTGGTACAAGGCGGATTCGAGCGCAAAGGCCACGGCCAACCTGGCTAGCATGGAGGCATTGATCGGGGAGCCCGCCGCGAGGTTTGCCCAGGACCCCGAGCCATGCATCATCGGGCTGATGGGCGGTGCGCTCTCGGAGGTATCGCAGAGCGTCCTCAAGGTGCATCCCGGGTTTGCGCAGGTACATGCCTTTATCCAGGCGGCCTACAGCGAGCCCAGTGCCTACCGTGAAAACGTCACCAACGCCTTCAACGCCATGGCCCCGCTCTGGAACGATCCGGAGTACTCGGGCGACTACCGGTTCAACCTGCTCATCGCGGTGTTGGGGTGGGGCCTCTATAGGGACGACGAGGACGAGGGGACCCGCAACGTGCTCAACAACCTGCTCGAGCGCGTGCTGGCGGGTGGCGAGGTGATGGGTCTCTTCGAGAACTGCCTGCTTGGCGCCATGCTCTGGTTTGCCGACTATGGCGGCTACCGCCAGCTGGTTGCAGGGCAGTACCAGGTGGTGTGCCAAGAGCGTGCCGCAAAGGCCGCGGCCGACCAGCGGGAGCGCGAGGAGGACGAGCGCAAGCGCCAGGCGGAGCAGCAGCGCGTGCGCATCCAGCGCATGAAGCAGGGCAAGTGCGTCTATTGCGGCGGCAACTTCAAGGGGCTTCTCCGCAAGACCTGCTCCAGCTGCGGCCGGCCCAAGGACTACTGATGTCACAAAAGTGACAGTCACTTTTGTGACATTGAGAAATTGATGCAAGTACTTTAGTGGGGAGCGAATCAAGATGGGGCTTTTCTCAAAGAAGACGACGTACTACATCCAGTGGAACGATGGCCTGCCCGTCGGGGACCTGGAGGACATCCCGGCCACCTTCTTTGCCGCGTGCAAGAAGGCCGGCCTGACGCTGGCGGCAGAACCTGAGTACTACGAGGGGCCAGCGTCCATCATGTGGGAGGCCACGCGGTTCAACCTCCCGGGCGTCACGGCCAACGTGAACATTTACGACACCTCGCAGATTACCCAGTTTGGCTCCTTCCGCATCAACGTGGAGCACAACGAGAAGAAGGGCGCCTCGCCCGATCAGGTGCGGGAGGCCCTCAAGCAGGCCTTCCAAGCCATGCTTGCCTTGGGCGGCGGCAGCGCCCACGCGGACATCTGCATCAACGGCAAGCCCTGGGAGGACTTCTACCAGAAGCGGAGCTTCATGTAAGACAACGTGCAGGAAAGACAACGTGCAGGAAGGGGTGGCCCCCTATTACACGACGCCGTGCAATAGGGGGCTACCCCCCTTTGCGCAATAGGGGGCCATCCCCCTTGCACCCTTACTTCTACGCCTTGGCGAGCCTCCGGCGCAGGGCGAGGCCCGCGCTCACGGCAAGGGGCATGAGGACAAGGGCCAGCACGCCGGAGGTGAACGTGTCGAAGATGGCGCGCCCGGGGCCCTCCAGCGCATAGGTGGCCTCAACAAGGTCCAGGTGCTCGCCAGCGATGAAGGAGAGAAGGCGACTCAGCAGCTCGAGGACCAGCTCCGTGAGCGCCCCAAAGCTCAGCCACACCTGCGTCGCCGGCCCCGCGAGCGCACCCGCCACAGGGTTCATGCTCAGGAGCGCCATGGATCCACGCACGAGGCCAGAGAAATCCAGGGCAAAGGCGTCAAAGGCCACCAGCATGAGGGCTGGCGACGCCTTGCCTCGCGTGAGCGCCTCGGGGGAGAAGGCCGTGATTGCCGCAAGCCCCAGCAGCATGACCACAAAGCCCATGGGGACCTGGGAGCTTATGAGCATGAGGCCGTACCCGGCGGCAACAAGCACGACGGCCCCGGCAAGCCACGCGCCCTTGTCTGAGCCCTTATCACCGCCCTTCTCGCTGCGCTTGTTGCCGCTCTTGTTGTCGGCGCGGCTGCCGATTGCCTTCGCCGCTCCGAAGGCCCGTGCCACGAGGCCCCCGAGGATGCCCAGGCCCAGCTGCAACAGCATGATGCGGAGGGCCAGCTCGAAGCCATCGCGGGGGTCGTCTGTGAACACGCAGAACCAGGTGACGATAAGGGCCGCGTACATGGCCACGGTGAGGATGGCGTTGAGCACGAAGGGGGCTCCGTCGAGGTCCTCGTTCCAGTCAGCCAAGGGCAGGAAGAGCCCCACGATGGCAAAGCCCAGCCAGCCAAAGAGCGCGAGGACCTTCTCGTCACCCTCGCCCGTCATGATGATCCCCAGAGCGGCTACGAGGTTGCCCCACGCATACCAGAGCACGACCCGCATGACGGCTCCCGCGGCAATCGGTCCCAGCAAGGCTCCCAGTACCGCCGAGACCAGGAGACCCAAGGCGATACAGGCAGCTGCTGCGAAGAAGGCGTAGCCGGCCATGAGCATGCCGCCAAGCACGAGTCCGCCACAGAG
>ONBR01000037.1 GCA_900316105.1 uncultured Olsenella sp. | reverse complement strand
GGGGTCGGTATCGGTGGCGTCGGTGCGGGTCCAGGAGCCGTCGTCAGGAGAGTGCTTGATGATGGAGGGAAGGTCCGTTCCGTCCAGGAGGACCTTGGGACCCACAGTAAGGGTGTTCAGGGCCTCGCAGGCGTCGAAGAGCTTGGTGCGGGTGTTGGGCGTGACCGTCATGTCCCAGGTGGACAGGTCGACGTCGGTCAACTTTGTATCGCCCTGGAACATCATGTCGAAGGCCGTGGTGCCCGACACGTCCATGCCAGAGCCGTTGAAGGTGGTCAGGGCCAGGTAACCGGCAAACCAACTGGTGAGGTCGGCAGGGGCGATGTCGCCCGAGGTGACCACACCCACCACGTCGTTGGACCAGTCCACCAGGTAGGCACCGGAGACCCAGGCACGCCAGGGCTGGTTCGCAGCGGTCTCGGTAACCACCTTGCCCAGGAGGGAATCCTTGTCGGCACCCAGATAGAGGGTCCCGCTAATGAATTTCCACCAGGCGTTGTCGTTGTCGAAGCGGCCACCGCGGAAGCTCGTGCCCCATGTATAGGTAGCATTGCCATGGTCGTCGTGGGCATAGGAGGGATAGCGATAGCGGTGCTCCAAGTTGGCGGAGGTGCCAAACCAGGGGTCGGTGGCATTGCCGTTGTCAACCCTGGTCCAGATGCCCGAGGCGCTGTCGTAGCCCGACTGAGCCGAAAGGTCGTTCGTGGCCAGCACCATCTTGTTGCCCAGGGTGATGGTGGTCAGGTGGGCGATACCCAGGAACATGTCGTCAAGATTGCCGGCGGCGGCAGCCGTCGTGTTGTCCCAACCGGCCATGGATACGGTGGTCAGGTTCTCGTCATGCTCGAAGAGGTGGGCCATGGACGTGGTGTCCTGCACGTCCGCACCAGAGCCGTCGAAGGTCAGGAGCTTGGAGTAGTTGGCGAACCAGGACTCCAGGTTCTGGGGACGCACCTTGGCCGTGGTGGTGACCGAGGTGCCCGCGTTGGTCTTTGACCCCTCCTTGAATACGACCGCCTTGATGGCCTGGCGGTCGATGGCCTTGAGCCAGGGCACCCGGTAGGTGCCGCTGGTCCCGTCAAAGGTCTCATATATCTTGTAGTCGTCGGTGGCGCCCGCATAGTCCATGTCGGGATAGATGGTGAGGGTGCCCACGCCCGTGACGACGCCCTCCTCGGTCTTCTCCCACTCGAAGCCCCAGCGGACCGCGTGGTTGGAGTTGAAGTAACCGCCAGGCACAAAGGTGTAGCCCAGGGAGTACTGGAAGGAGGTGCCCGTGGTGGGATAACGAACGGCGAGGGCATCGCCGGACCCGTGCCAGTAGCGGACGTTGCCCTCGTAGGACTCGCCCGACTCGCCGGCGCCAGCGCCAGAGGCCTGCCACTCGCCCACGTCTGCCGTGCGGGAGTTGATGGAGTTGAGCTCCGTCCCGGCAATGGTGGTCATATCGCCGATCTCGATCTGGGTAATGGAGAGGAGGCCCTTGAGCATGTCCGTGCGGGACTTGGTGGCGGTGGAGCTGCGGGTGCGCGAATCGCCCGTAATCGCGTTGGTGTCGGGATCACGGGTGTAGGTGTAGGTGTAGAGCTCGCCATCCGCGGACTTCCAGCCCTTGAGGTTGAGGGAGGTGACGGACTGGTCGCCCGAGAAGGCCTCGTCATAGGTAGTGGCCGCCGAGGTGTCCCAGGCGTCCATGCCCACGACGTGCTCAAGCTTGGCGTCGCCCTTGAAGAGGCGGGCAAGGCTGATGGCCCGAGAGACGTCAATGCCCGACCCATTGAAGTAGGTCAGGGCATTGTAGTTCTCGAACCAGCCCTCCATGGTCAGGGGGACCAGCTTGCCGTTTGCGCCGTTCTGGTTGAAGTAGATCTTCTTGATCAGGGCGGCGGGGACGGCCTTGGATCCCGCGGCGGTGAGCCAGGGCAGGGTCGCGGCCGTGAGCTCGGTGTACTGGGGAGTGGAGGTGAGGACGTTTACCTCGATGGTCGCCGTCTGCTGGGTCCAGGTCCAGGTGACATTGGGGTTGTCGGAGAAATAGTTCACGTTGGAGGGGGCGCGACGGGGTGCCTTGGCAGGCGCACGGGCGCTGCGCTGGGCTTTTGCCATCTGCTCGAGGGTCGTGGAGCCCGCGGCAGGGGCAGTCCCCTGCCCGATGGTCTGAGCGGCGTCGGTTGACTGGTTTGAGGACGTCAGAGTGGACTCGGATGCCTGGGAGAGCTTGGTGGCCTTCGCTGCCTCTGCGGCGTTTTCGCTGGTAGAGGGGGTAGTTGCGGAAGAGGGGTCAGTGGTTGTGGGGGTGTTCGAGGGATTGGAAGCCGCGTCGGCGGGCTTGGTTGCGTCGACTGCGGGCTTGACGGGGTCGTCAGGGGTCTGACCTGCGGTTTTGTCCTTCTTGGCAGCATCTGAGGAATCCGCGGACTTGGCGTCGTCCTGTGAGTCGGAGGTCTTCTTTGCGGAATCCTCCGAGCCAGAGGCATTGCCTGCCTGCCCCGCGGTCTTGTCTGAGGTATTGCCTGTCTGACCTGCAGTTTTGTTAGCGGTGGAGGAAGGATCGGAAGTGCTAGAGGCGGACGAGGAAACCGTCGCGCCAGAACCCTTTGAGGAACCAGACTTTGAGGCTAGGGACTGGGTCTGAGAAGAGGCCGCAGCGGCAGAGGAGCCCTGCGAACCAGAAGTGTGGGTGCGGGAGTCTGCAGTTGAGTTCTTGTCTTCATGAGTCGTGTCCGTTCTCGCTGTGGTGGACGTGATGGATGTCTCGCTCGCGCCAGTGGGGTTCCCCGCCGCCAGAGCGACCGTGGGGACGAAGGCAACGCCGAGGACGAGCGAAGCCGCGATGGCGCACCGGGCGATGCCGGAGCGGAAGGAGCGGCGCCTTGGGGAAGTCGGATTGGAATTGGAGTTGGAGTTCGGGTAGGAATTGGAAGTCAGATTGGAATTGTTAGCCTCGGCATACTGGTAGGGCATCGAGACAGAGGCAGCCGTCTCCGCCCCGGCAAGGCTCGCCGAGCGCGTAGAGACAGAAACCCAGTGTGAAATTCGACCAGTGCCCATGAAACCGACCCGTCCTTAATAGATCCAAAAAAGCAAGGCTCTTTGGATGCGTCTAGGAACCCGAGGCCTTGCGCGGCTTCGGTTTGATGGTGTGATGTGCAAAGCAATGCCGATACTTGCTCAGCATCTTACCCGAGAAATTCCTACATCGAAGACAGCATTTCGGGGCTGATTTTCGGTCAATTTACCGCTTTAACCTGCGGGAATATATCAGATTGCTAGCGTCTGATAGCACGTTTTCAAGGCTAACTAGCATTCCCATTTAAAGCCATTGATAGCAAGTCTCAATCCTGATTCGCCTTCGATTATCGGGCAAATTTATGGATATATACTACTATTTTTGTGGCATATTTTAATTGTTATTATGGATGTATTATTCACACAATCTACATTATTTCGAGGACGGAGGAGGCGTCGAGGAGCATCGATTGGGGATGGTGCCCGTCCCCTCTCCCCTATCGAAATGCTTTTCTGCTTGTGTCCACTGAATCGAAGTAGCACTTCAGAGACCGAATCGATATGTCACCCTACGGTAAGTTTAAGACACATATCCGTATCCACCTGCGCAAATGTTTACGGTTAGTATCATTAAGGAAGTTGGGTCTGGTAAGCTTAATGGCACGCGAACTGGCACCAGAAGGCGCTACGTTATTCTTTCCGGCCTCATCGCTTTCGATCGCGCTCAAAGGAAGTCTCGTAGCTCTCGGCTGAAAGAGATGCGAGCCGCTGCCTATGTCGAGGGTGCCCATGACAACGACTACAACGACGCCGTTGCCGGCTACCTACGAAGCCTCGAATGGGTGGGGGGTGGAAGGTATGGAACTGTGATGGTCGGCTTGGACCTCAGCTCACGCGTGCAGGTTATCCGTCTTTCCTCAAATGTGCAGTTGGCCCGCCCCCAGATGGGTCCTAAGTATTTCATTGCTCTCAGACTTCGAAATCACAGTAATGTCGTGAGATGACAGCCTCAAGTTCATTCGGCGGGAGTTGGTCGCGTCGGACATCACTATTGCTGGCGGAATACCCGTGACAGTCTCGGGGCGCACAGTGCTCGACCTGGTCGGCTATGGGGAGGATTTGAGCTTGGTGGCGGCAGTCCTGCGCGATTTCGAGGCCGCCGGCGCTGGTATGGTCCCGCCTGCGGACGTAAACGCTCGCGTCGCGAGGTGTGGCTTCCCCGACGGCTTTGACCTCTACGGCTATCTGAGGGAACAATAAATGGCAGACGAGTTCTACCCGACACCCCACATCCGCTGCATTCGACCGTGCCGTGAATAAGGCCGCGAGAGCCTCTAGGGCTGACCCCGGCGAGGCTTATCGCCATGCTTTGCACGACAGGTTTCTGTACAGGGTTTTCTCCGAAGGAAATGAGAGCTTCGTCCTCAAGGGCGGCAGTAGGATGCTGGCCCGGATTCCCAATGCGAGGGCGACCAAAGACCTGGATGGTTCTTCGACCCCGTTCTGAAGTCGAGCAGGTCGTCTCGTGCGAGATGGGATAGTTCGACTTTTCGGAGGATTGATTACTGAGGCCAGCGGAGCGGGTACGGGGGTGAGGACATTATTCGGATCCCCCCATTTGCGCCCTCACATGCGCAGGTTTTCTCCTACTCCCTCACATGCGCAGGTGACCCGTTCCCAAGAGGGTCTGGCGCAGGTCGCCCCGAGCAGAAAGCCATGATTCCGTAAGGGCCGGAACCTCGCGTCCCAGGAGGTGTGCCAGCTGCCGGGCAGTCCGGTCCAGCAGGGACGGGTCTGTGACCTGGGCGGCGTCAACCTGAAGGACCTGCATGCCCAGAGCCGTCAGCATGTTGAGGCGCCTGCGGTCCGCGGGAACCTTGTCGTCATGGTTGCGCCCCATGTACTCGAGGCCAACCTTCTTTGCTGGCCAGGCAAGGTCCACCTCCGCCCGTCGCCTGTCGGGGCGGTCCAGCAGTTTATCCACGCCGCTCCCCCAGGTCAAGGCACCAGTTGAGCACGTCGCCACCCAAGCCATAGCCGCCCATCCCCGGCGGCAGCGCCATCAGGAGGTGAAGCTCGATCTCCTTGGGGGAGCGAGCCCCGTCGCGCACGTGGGCCAGGAGCCTCCGACAACTGGCAACTCCCCTATGACCAGGGCAAAGGGTCAGAAAGGCCTCTATGCGTGCCACCGAGGTGACGGGTTCGCACTCCTCGATGCCCCGCTTCCCTATCCGGTAGCTGGCGCAGAGGGCGGACGTCCATCGTATGAACTCGATGGGTTGAAGCACCAGAACAAGTTGCAGGAGGCAGAACTCGGGCGAGCAGACCGCAATGCCCGGCAGGATCACGACCAGGGCGCCTGGGGGCACAGGCCCATGCCAGCGGAAGCGGTCGTAGTCCTGCAGGATTCTGCCGTCGGTGGTGCCCGGCACAAGGACGTGGCGGCGGGCCGCTGGCGTGCTCCTGCCTGGAGGTGGGGTCCGCGCCCGACCGCCAGGGGTCGAAAAGCCGGACGCCCCGTAAAACGCGTCCTCCACGAGCTTCGCCGGAGGATCAAGAAGGCCCTCCAACTGCGAGAGGTCGAAGGCCTCCAACTGGTGAGCCGTGTGGGCCACGCCATCCAGGCTGGTAACATTCGCAGCCCGATATCGGGCGCGAGCTTCGACGCCAGCGTGATACCAGAACCAGTAGGCATCTTGGCCGCTGATAATGTAGCGCAAAGCAATCCTCCTGAACGTCTGTGGCGTTTCCGGCGGCTTCCGTTTACGCCGGCTTGCGTTTCCGGCGGCTTCCAGCGATTGGGTCATGTGGGGGGGTCGGCAACTGACTGAATCTGCCGAGGGAACTTGCCGGCGGCTTTCGGGGCCAAGAGCGCTGGGACCCATGCTGGCCTCCCCGACGCCTGCCCGCTCCCCCGACGGGTCTTGGTGCCAATGTCATCTGGTGAATATCGCCTCCCCGCGCGAACTGGAAACTTGCTACTATTGTCAGGCAAATTAGACCATTTACCTGCGGATACTTCAATTTCGCCTGCAGGTACCTAGCACCTTGCTGGCACGAATCTGAACGCCACACGGGAGCAGAGTTATCGCAGGTCACTAGGGATGCGCACGAAAGCGTCCCAGGACAGGACGGATGGCCAGCGCTTTGTCAAGAGCCAGCGCCTACCGTTTGGTGGTCCAGAAGCGAAAGTCGCAGAATAGAGGGCTATTGCATATTTTACGAGGTTCATATTTCATACTTTTGCAGGTAGATGTCTTATTGTGAATTGCTTTCACGCTCGCAGTAATGCATAAGACGATTTTGCTGGACTCGCTGGTGTGGGCGTGTCGGTCACTGAGGTGCATATTGGGTTGCGTATTTAGACATTGCCTAATGAGGCCGTGGGGCCACGGACAGCCAAGGCGAAGGTGCCTCGTGCAGCCAAGGTGAAAGTTGACGTCATCATGTCCAGGGCAAATGCCAACTGGGATCGGTGGGCTGATTATGATGACAGACCGAGTGCGGAGACATGTCATCGTGTATTGCAGAGTAGGCGTGAGATCACCATGAGCCTCAGACGATGACAGAAGGGGTTGTGGTAGGCGTCATCGTCTTCGAGGGAGAGGCACCCAAGCGGCGGTCAGTCAATCACGATGACGGTCTGGAGCTGGGAGCCGTCATCGTGATTGAACAGGAGAGCCTGAGCCTAGGATTGGGCAAACACGATGACGGTCTGGGACCGGAAACCGTCATCGTGATTGGGCAAACCGCCCTTGGGGGCCCATCTCCAAGAGACGATGACGGTCTGGGACTGGAAACCGTCATCGTGATTGTCGTAGGTGACTTTGACTGGCTATTTGGTAAAGAAGATGACAGACTCGTATAGGCTCGCGTGACCCACAGGTGCTAGCGCAGAGAAGAAGGCCTGGTAATCATGGGTGTAGCATCCTCCCCTGCCGACTTAGAGTGCCTCCTTTGTAGGAAACATTTGACTTGACATAACTTCGGAATATGAGGTTGCGTGTTGAATGGGCCTATGTTGATGTTCTCGTGCGCTGGAACCTGCAAAGCAATGGGACGGCTCGATTGCTCGGGCCGTCCCATCTTGGAAGCTATGTTGGAGCGTCGGAACCCGCTCCCCCTGAGCCTACTCCCCTACCCTAGGCCTCGGCCTCCTCCTCGTCCTTGCGACGCTTGGCCGCCAGGATGATCAGGAGAGCGCCCAGACCCATCAGGCCGAACGGCAGGGCCAGGTTGGTCTCGTCGCTGGTCTGAGGCAGCTTGTCGGACCGGTTGCCCTTGTAGGCTGCCTGACGGTTGCCGGGCTGGCGGCTGGCGGACTGAGCCTTGGAGCCCTTGTCGGTCTTGCCGCCCTCGGTGGTGTTGGACTTCTTGGGCTCCTCCACGGGGTCGTCCACGAAGACCGGGGTGATGATGCCCTTGCCCTTGACCGTGAACTTGGTGGGATCGTCGGCCGTCTCGGTGTGCTTCTTGCCGTCCTCGTCGGTCCACACGTAGGTCCAGTGGTCCACGTGCTTGCCCTTCTCGGGGATGGCGTCGATCCAGCCGTGCGGGATGGGCTCGCCGTACTCGATCTTGGTCACGTCACCGCCGGTCACGTAGCCACCGTCGATCTTGGTGCCGGTGGTGCCACCGGTGGTGCCGCCCGTGGTCTTGGTGCCCTCGCCGCCCTCGGGGATGGTCACCTTGGTGCCCTCGGGGCCGGAGATCTCGTACTTCATCTTCTGCCACTCGGCGTAGAGGGTGGTGGTGCCGTCAGGCATGACCCAGCCGGACTCGGACAGGTCATAGTGGGTGCCGGTGTAGTCGGCCTTGGTGTTCCAGCCGACCAGGACGTAGTGGGCACGGTGGAAGCCGTCGGTCGTGTCGGCTGTGGTGTCCTCGGTGCCGGAGTCCAGGGTGATAACGGTGCCGCCCTGCTTGACCACGTCGGCGATGGTGCCGGTTGCGTCCTTGGCGTTCTTGTCATAGATCAGGCGACCCATGACCTTCTCCCACATGGCGTAGAGGGTGGTCTCGCCCTCGGGCATGACCCAGCCGGACTCGGACAGGGCGTAGGTGGTGCCGGAGCCGTCAGCCTCGGTGTTCCAGCCGGTCAGCTTCCAGTGGGCGCGGCGGAAGCCGTCGGCCTTGGTGGCCGTGGCGTCCTCGGTGCCGGAGTCCAGAGTTATCAGGGTGCCGTAAGGCTTGGTCACGTCGGCGATGGTGCCGGTGGCGTCGTCGGCGTTCTTGTTGTAGTGGAGGATTGCCGGGTCGTTCTCGACGAAGAGGGCCTGGTAGTCCTCGCCGTGCCAGTAGCCGTCGG
>ONBR01000039.1 GCA_900316105.1 uncultured Olsenella sp. | reverse complement strand
TGATGCTCAGGTCCTACCGCCAGGGCGGCAGCCCCTTCACAGACCGCAAGGCCCCGCGCAACCTGGCGGAGCAGGTCGTTGACGGGCTGGAGGTCCAGACCAGCGGCCTGGGCGCGCCCGTGCGCCGCATGTCTGGCGGCAACGTGCAGAAGGTTCTGGTGGGCCGAGAGATCTCGTCCCACCCCACCGTCCTGCTGACCGCCTACGCCGTGCGAGGCCTGGACATCAACTCCTCGTACACCATCTACGACCTCATTAACAAGCAGAAGGAGCAGGGCGTCGCCGTCATATACGTCGGCGAGGACCTGGACGTGCTCATCGCGCTTTCCGACCGCATCCTGGTGCTGTGCGACGGCAAGGTCAGCGGCATCGTTGACGGCCGCACGGCCGACAAGAACGAGCTTGGCATGATGATGACGGAACTCCATGAGGAAGGGGGCGCGAAAGATGGCGCAGAGCTCTAAGACACCGCTGATTCGCATCAGCAAGCGTCCGGACGTGCCAGTGCAGACAAAGATCCTCGTCTACGCCGTCGCCATCCTGCTGGCGCTTGTGGTGTGCGGCCTTATCACCACGTTCCTGACGGGCCTGAACCCCATAGCCGTGTACACCACCATGATCGGCGGAGCCTTTGGCACCAAGCGCAGGATTTGGGTCATGCTGCAGGACCTGGCCATGCTGCTGTGCGTGTCTCTGGCGCTTGCCCCCGCCTTCCGCATGAAGTTCTGGAACCTGGGCGGAGAGGGCCAGGTGCTGATGGGCTGCTTCGCCTGCGCCAGTTGCATGCTTCTGCTGGGCAGCACGCTCCCAAGTGGCCTGCTCATCCTCGTGAGCCTGGTCGCCTCCGTCGCGGCGGGCGCCGTGTGGGGCATCATCCCCGCCTTCTTCAAGGCGCGCTTCAACACCAACGAGACCCTGTTCACGCTGATGATGAACTACGTGGCCACGCAGATCGTTGCCTACTTCGTCATCGTGTGGGAGAACCCCAAGGGCTCCGGCAAGATCGGCATGATCAACCAGGCCACGCAGGCGGGCTGGCTGCCTACCGTCGCCGGCTCAAAGTATCTGCTCAACATCATCGTGGTGGCCGTCATCACCGTGCTCATGTACATATACATGCGTTACAGCAAGCACGGCTACGAACTGGCCGTGGTTGGCGAGAGCCTGGACACCGCGCGCTACGCCGGCATCAACACCGGCCGCGTCATCGTGCGCACCATGCTGCTCTCGGGCGCGGTGTGCGGCATCGCGGGCTTCCTGCTAGTCGCGGGCACCAACCACACGCTCACGACCACGGTCTCCGGCGGGCTGGGCTTCACGGGCGTCATGGTGGCGTGGCTGGCCAAGTTCAACCCCTTCGGCATGATTGCCAGCTCCTTCCTGATCGTCTTCATGGAGTGCGGCGCGGGCGAGATCTCAACCGCCTTCTCGCTCAACCAGTCCTTCTCGGACATCCTGACCGGCATCATCCTGTTCTTCATCATCGGCAGCGAGTTCTTCATCACCTACCAGGTGCACTTCCGCGGGCACGACAAGGCCGCCCGGGAAGCCACCGCAAAAGAGGAGGCATAGACCATGTTTGACATCACCTCCTTCATCCAGCGCGCCATCGTCCAGAGCATTCCCCTGCTGTTTGGCTGCACGGGCGAGACCATCACGGAGAAGTCCGGCAACCTCAACCTGGGCCTGCCGGGTGTCATGTACATCGGCGCCATCTCGGCAGTCATCGGCTCCTTCTTCTACGAGCAGTCCCTGTCCGACCCGTCGCAGATCAACGCCGTGCTCGCCGTACTGATTCCCCTGCTCTGCTGCATCCTGGGGTCGCTGCTCATGGGCCTGCTGTACTGCTTCCTCACGGTCACGCTGCGTGCCAACCAGAACGTCACCGGCCTCGCCATGACCACCTTCGGCGTGGGCGTGGGCAACTTCTTTGGCGGCTCCCTCATCAGCCTGACGGGCAGCCCCGTGCCGTCGATCTCGCTTTCCGCCAGCTCGGGCATCATCGGCCACACCCTTCCCTTCGCGGGTAGTCTGGGTGGCTTTGGCAAGGTTCTCTTCTCGTACGGGTTCCTTGCCTACGCCGCGATCGTCATTGCCATCATCGCCTCCTACGTGCTCAACAAGACCCGTGTGGGCCTGCAGCTGCGCGCTGTGGGCGAGGATCCCGCCACCGCCGACGCCGCCGGCATCAACATCACGCGCTACAAGTACGTGGCAACCTGCATCGGCTGCGTCATTGCCGGCCTGGGCGGCCTGTACTATGTGATGGACTACTCCAAGGGCATCTGGTCCAACGACGCCTTCGGCGACCGCGGCTGGCTCGCCCTTGCGCTGGTCATCTTCACCCTGTGGCGCCCGGCCCGTGGCATCCCCTCGTCCATCCTCTTCGGCGGCCTGTACATCCTGTACCTCTTCATCCCCACCGGCACCAACCTCTCCATCAAGGAGCTGTACAAGATGCTGCCGTACGTCGTGACGATCATCGTGCTGATCGCCACGTCCATGCGCAACAAACGCGAGAGCCAACCGCCCGCAAGCCTTGGCCTTCCCTACTTCCGAGAAGACCGGTAGCGGCACGGGCTGGCTGTTGCGCCCCGCACTACGCTCAAGCTGCACGAAGGCACCCCGCGGACTGCTCTGCGGGGTGCCACTCTTTTGTCGTGAAAGGTCTGGCCCCGTGCAGTCCTCCTCGCCCAGTCCCCAACCCCCACTCTGGGGACTGAGAGCTTGGGGCCAGTTTCATAAAACACCAGTTCAGAAGGGGTTTCCCTTTTTCTTAGCTCCCTGCAGTCAGTCCCCAACCCAGGGGTTGGGGACTGACGCTCAACGCTTGCTATTGCGTTCGCCCATCGTTTGGCGACCCTGCCAAACGTAGGTGTGGGCAGGGGTGGGCCCTTTCTTGTGGGGATAGAGATTCTGAGTACACGCTCAGGGCCATTCTTGACCCCATTTCGGGTATGAGAGGGCCCTCAGCGTGTAGGTGAATTCTGCCATAGCGCGGCTGGGGCTACTCGTGCGTGCCCTCAGACTCCCCCATTGCCTCGGTCGGCGCGGCTTCTCGGTTTGACGCTAAACTCGACTCAATAGGTTAGGAGGTTCGCATGGCAATAGCTTGGAAGCAGTACTCGGACATGCGTGACAAGTACCGAGCCCGATTCGGTAGCGAGGCTGTGTCCCTAGCCTAAGCATGGAGTCGCCGCTCGGCTCAGACGAAAAGTGCCACGAAACGATGAAGTCATGTCTCGGCGGAGGCGAGCCATACGTCCTCCCAGAAGAGTACAGGTGGCAGCCTTGCACCGTCATATAGCCAACGTTCGCAACTGAATTTCATTGATATTTGGCCATCCGCGAGGGTGGCCTCTTTCATGTGGAGGCGGCCATGATGAGCATCGGCAACGGCAAGCTCGTGAAACCGGAAGGGACGATCCTCACCAGCTATGACTCCGCGCTCAGCGACCTCTCGACCGCCGACATGGTGGGCGAGCTCTCGCGCCGTCTCGGCGTTGTCTCCTTCGAGGTCTGCCCCGACGGCCGCGGGAAGGTCGCATCCGACGACCCCGGTTGAACGACCCTGCCGTTTGGCAGGGTCGTTCAACCATCGTCCGAGACTGATCCATTTGATAGGAAATGAGAAAAAAATAAAAATCCTCTTGCGTCAGGTATTGCTCATTACGCAGCGTAATGAGCTAACTTCAGGGTCAAGGAGGCGAAAAAGCTATGTCAACATACACGACCGGTGAGATTGCAAAACTTTGCGGGGTGACTGTCAGAACAGTCCAGTACTATGACACGAGGAAGCTCCTTGTCCCTGATCAGCTTTCTCAAGGAGGCAGACGTCTCTATTCGGAAGACAGTCTGAAGCGGATGAAGGTTATCTGCTTCCTGAGAGAACTGGGGCTGTCAATCGATTCCATTGCCCAGCTTCTTTCTGAAGAGGATCCAGGGAGTGTCATTCATCTGCTTCTTGATCAGCAGGAGAAGCAGCTTCAAAGCGAGATCGGAGAAAGGAAAGAAAAGCTGGATAAACTGCAGCAGATGAAGGCAGACCTGAAAGAGATGACGGATTTCTCGGTTGAATCCATCGGTGACATAGCCATAACGATGAGAAATAAGAAGAGCTTAAAGAAGGTTCACCAGACGATGCTGGCGATGGGGATTCCGATGAATATCCTGCAGTGGGTAACGATTATCCTGTGGATCGCCAAAGGAATCTGGATCCCGTTTGTGATCTGGGCAGCGGTCGCAATTCCAGTAACAATTTTCATGGTCAGATATTACTACGATAATGTTTCCTATATTTGTCCGAAGTGCCACAGCATATTCCGCCCATCGCTTAAGGAAATGTTCTTTGCGAAGCATACACCTGCCGCAAGAAAACTTACCTGCACAGCATGCGGATATCATGGATTCTGTGTGGAAGTGGCTGAGCGAATCGAAGAGAATTGATACGTGCAGCAACACGAAATTGCAATGGTTGAACGACCCTGCCAAATGGCAGGGTCGTTCAACTCAGTCGGCTCGACGACGCCGTTAGGCCCTATCGCTGCCCTTACGAAGAGGGCGATACGATGCTCCCCTGCGCATGGCCTTCGTCACGGTGCCCGCGCATTCGTTCTCGCATGG
>ONBR01000040.1 GCA_900316105.1 uncultured Olsenella sp. | reverse complement strand
TCTGGCCCGCAGCGGAGGCAAATCCCACGGCGCCGGAGAACCGACACCCCTCCTGACCTGCGGTTTATTAGATTACCCCTGTGGGAATCGCCCCCGGAGTCGCCCGACCGTGGGAATCGCCTCTGGGGTGACCTGCCCCGCGTGGGATTGACTTCTGGAGCCGCCCCGCGGCCGCCAGCTCTGCGGCAGCCCGTCCTCGCGACAGCTCGACCCCCGCCCCGCGACCTCTTCGGCTTTGTCACAATCCTGAAATGCTGGACTGCCACAATGTGTGGCGCAAAAGCGATCGACACAAGGAGGATGCTTTGCAGGAACTCAGCAGCAGGACCTCGGTCTTTACCGATTCGGTCATCAGGCGCATGACGCGCGTGTCAAATAAGTACGGCGCAATCAACCTCTCCCAGGGCTTCCCTGACTTCGATCCGCCCAAGCAGATTCTGGACCGTCTGTCTCAGGTGGCCTATGAGGGTCCCCACCAGTACGCCATTACCTGGGGCGCCCAGAACTTCCGCGAGGCCCTCTCGCGCAAGCAGTCACCCCGTATGGGCATCGGCGAGATCGACCCCAATGGCCAGATTGTCGTCACCTGCGGCTCCACCGAGGCCATGATGTGCTCGGTCATGACCGTCTGCAATCCTGGGGACCGCGTGGTGGTCTTCTCGCCCTTCTACGAGAACTACAGCGCCGACGCCATCCTCTGTGGGGCCGAGCCCTCCTATGTGGAGCTGCATGCCCCCGAGTTCACCTTTGACGATGCCGAGCTGGAGGCGGCCTGCGCAAAGCCCAACACAAAGGCCCTCATCCTCTGCAACCCCTCCAATCCCTCGGGCCATGTCTTCTCCCGCGAGGAGCTCACGAAGATTGCCGACCTGGCGGACAAGTACGACCTCTACGTGATCACTGACGAGGTCTACGAGCACATCGTTTACGCCCCCTACCAGCACATATACTTTGCCAGCCTGCCGGGCATGGCCGAGCGCACCATCTCTTGCAGCTCTCTGTCAAAGACCTACTCCATGACTGGCTGGCGTCTGGGCTACACCATTGCGACTCCCGAGGTCACCGACCGCATAAAGAAGGTCCATGACTTCCTGACCGTTGGCGCCGCTGCGCCCCTCATGGAAGCTGCCGTCGTGGGACTGGAGCTGCCCCAGAGCTACTACGACGACCTCCAAGCCCTCTACACCCACAAGCGTCAGCTCTTCTGCGACGGTCTGTGCCAGATTGGCATGAAGTTCGTCGAACCCCAGGGTGCCTACTACGTGATGTGCGACATCTCCGAGGCTGGCTTTGCCAACGACGAGGAGTTTGCCTACAAGCTGGCGGAGCGCGTGGGCGTGGGAGGCGTGCCCGGCTCCTGCTTCTTCAAGGCTCCCGAAAACCGCTTCATTCGCTTCCACTTTGCAAAGAGCGACGAGGTCCTCAAGGCTGCCTTGGCAAATCTGGAGGGCTGGCAGGCTAAGATAGTAAGGGAAGACTAGCCCTACTTGCCGGGAGACACTGCCATGCCAGACCAACCCTTCGTGACGCACCACCTCGTTGCGTCCGCCCAGCTCAACCACCATGGGACGCTCTTTGCGGCCACTATGGCCCAGTGGTTCGTGGAGGCGTCCTTCATGTGTGCCTCGGACCTCCTGGGTCCCGAGATCGTTCTGGTGAAGCTCAACGGGATGGACTTTACCTCGCCGGTGCACCTGGGTGAGGTTGTGCGATTCGAGTCCGCCTGCGTGCGCGCAGGCAGGACGAGCCTGACCATACAGACCCGTGCCATCGTGGGTCAGCGGCAGATCTCCGAGGGCTCGGTGACCTTTGTCAACGTGGACAAGGACGGTAGGCCCGTTCCGCACGGCATCGTCCTCGAGGCATGATCCCGCACTAGCTAGGACGAACGAAAGTTCGTACAAATAAAATTTTAAGAACAGCTGTACTTGTACTGTGATATACTAGTCATAGACGAGGCAGAGCTACCACGGAGGCCCCCAATGGTACGTGGCAGCAGGAGCAGACGGCTTTGAGCACGTCAGCTCACTAGCTCGTTCAAAGCGCAAACGTTTGCAGTTCGTTTCGTTGCAGAGCTGATAGGGGGCAGTTATGAGTTACCAGGAAAGCATGGTCCAGATCTCTAGTCTTGCGGAGGCCGCGGGCATTCGTCGTGCCCTGATGGACAAGGGCTGGGAGCATTGGTTTGGCTATTTTTCCACCGAGAAGGCGCTCAAGGATCTGACAATCGGCAATCCCCTAGTTACTTCGGATGATGACATTGATTGCCGTGAGCACATTCCTGCGGGTACGACTTTTGTGATGGTTGGTGGGGACCGTTATCCCTACCAGATGAGCTTTGGCCGCTGGCATTTTCTTGATGCCGTCGAGGGCCTCACGATGAAGAACTACTACGACCACTTCGAGCCCTTGGACGAGGCTCAGGTGGAGGCCTCCTGGGACGAAGACCCAGAGGCGGCCCAGAGGGAGTACGACGCTTGGAGTGCTTACCTGGATTACTGCAGGTGCTGTGGTAGGGAGCAGAATGCCTGGTGGCAGGATCAGGTGGCGTTTGGGTCTCAGAATGTGATGGGAGGGGGATCGGCAGCATATCTGGACTTGGCCATTTGAGTCCTGAGCCTGTTAGGAGGTCCCATTTGGGCACTCGACGATGCATGCCACATCAATAAGGGCGTGCCGTAGCTCCCTGCAACGGCACGCCCCAGGCGCCTTCATTCGATTTCTGGTGGCCGAGCTGATTTCCGGCTTACGGGAAAAAATCGCCTTGGTCCTAGAAGGCAGACTCGTAGATGGCTCGTGCGTCATCCATAGTCAGGCGTTTGAACTCGCCAAACTCTGTCCCCTTGTTCTGCTGGAGGGTATCTATCCAGCCGTCGATGTCCTGGCTGGTCTGGCCCAGGTCGGACAGGGTCTTGGGCATACCCATGCCGGCAAAGAAGGCCTGCAGTTTGTCTATGGCGCAGGTTACTGCTTTACGGGTCGCCTCAGCCGAGTCATCCGTCGGCACGATGCCAAAGACTTCCCTGGCAAAGGCGAGGAAGCGGGCGGGGTGCTCCTGCCATACATAGCGCATCCAGGCAGGCAGAATCACGGCCAGGCCTGCACCGTGGGTGACCTTGGGGTCGTGGGCCGAGATCTCGTGCTCGAGGCCATGGCTCTCCCAGCCGCCGGCGCGCTTGTCGGGATTGGTGCTCCTACCACAGCTACAGAGGTCGTTGTGGGCCAGGGTGCCCACCCACATGATGGTGGCGCGGGCGTCGTAGTCGTCGGGATTCTCCAGGGCCTTGGGGGCGGCGTCTATCACGGCGCGGATGAGGCCAGCGCTGATGTTGTCGGTGACGGGGACATCACCGACGCCGCTGAAGTAGCGTTCGCAGATGTGGCAGATCATGTCGGTTACGCCTGCCGCGGTCTGGTAGGGAGGCAGGGTAAAGGTCAGCTCTGGGTCCATGATTGCCACGCGGGGGCGGAAGGCGTTGCCATTGACGCCCTTCTTCAGACAGAGCTCGTCGTTGCTGATCACGCAGGAAGAGGATGCCTCGGAGCCTGCTGCGGGCAGGGTCAGGACGGCCAGAAGGGGCAGGCACTCGCCGATGCTTGCCTTGCCAGAGAAGAAGTCCCAGACATCGCAGTCGCAGGCGTGCCAAAGGCGATTGCCTTGGAGCAGTCGATCACTGAGCCTCCGCCCACGGGAAGGACCAGATCCACCTTCTCCTTGCGGGCGAGCTCGATGCCCTGGCGGACCAGGCCCACCTCAGGGTTGGGGCGCACCCCGCCCAGCTCGGTAAAGGTCAAGCCGCTTGCCTTCAGGGACTTCTCCACACGGTCGAGGACGCCAGTGCGCTTGACTGAGCCACCGCCATAGACGATGAGGGCATGCTTTGCGCCGAGGTGTGCCGCTTCCTCACCGGTGCGATCCAGGAAGCCGCGACCAAATACGAAACGGGTGGGTGACTGAAAGACGAAGTCGTTCATGAGGGTCCTTTCGTTGTCGTTGGACGATTTTCATGGTACACAAGGTTTTTGAACGAAAGGTGTTGTAGAAAAATCAACCTGTAGTCATTGGGACGCCGTGGGGGTGCGGACAGAATCTTGGAGCATGGTCCGAGAGGAGTTCGCACGATGTATGACAGGGAGACGAGGGAGAGGGCCCTCGGGATGGTGGCGTCCGGG